>NZ_JACLCU010000020.1:0-4541 GCF_014218905.1 Chryseobacterium sp. C3
TCTTTTCCGGGCAGTCTTTTTTCAACCAGACGGTCTCTTCCGTCGTACCGGTACTGGTAGCAGAGCTCGTTTAAAATGGCATCCGTAATCAGGTTACTGTTATCTGAAATCTGTTTTACCGCTTTCGGGGAAAGGACGAAAGCCAGCTGGTTGTACTCGTTGTACACGTAATACGTGTCCACATTCTGTGCCCCGTCGTTTCTGCGCACCAGAATCGTCTGTCCCTGTCCGTTTTTAAATTCCGTTACAGGATTTCCGTCCTCATCGGTAACGGTATTTTTGTACAGTGTTGCGGCAGAATAATATCCTGAATTATCTGAAGAAACCGAAAGCGTGGAAACCGTGGTGGAAACATTGTTCACGGTACTGGTGGTTGTACTGGTGATAAATTTCTTCACCTCTGTTCCCAGGTTGGTTTCGTACTTCAGCTTCTGGGTGTGTCCCGAGCTCATCTTCCATGGCTCTCCCGGGCTTGCCTGCTGCAATACCCTGTCCAGCGGGGAGTTTTCCATTTCCTTTTCAGAATATGCATTGGAAACCCCGTAATAGGAGTTGGCAGCCGTTTCATCGGTAATTCCGGTATGGATGGAGGAGTTCTGGGTGGCGGCAGGCACGGGAAGGATGGTTTTCACCTGTCTTCCGAAGCCGTCATAGGTAACGGGCGTTACCAGGTCTTTTCCGCCGGGTGCCGATTTTACACTGATGATTTGCTTAGGTCTTCCCAGACCGTCAAAGTAAGTGATGGTCTCGGATTTCCGGCTGCAGTCGTCATTCAGACAGCTTTGGGACTGTATGTAGTTCTCGTTCTGGGACTGTGCAAAGGACATCGCGGCAATGCTCAGCCCCAACAGGGAGAATGCTTTGGTTGTACTGTATTTTCTCATGTTTGTGTTATGGTTTGTAGTTGTACTTGTTTTCAGACACTTTTTTGTTGATATAGCTTCCTGCGCTGTTTTTTCCTCTTACTCCTGTTTCTTTCAGCCTGTTTGCCGGATCGTAGGTGTAAGTCTGTCTTACCCCGGACGGAGGGGTGATGCTGGTTACCCCGATCAGCGGATCATAAGTGTAGGTGGAGATCAGCTTTCCTGAAAGAGCCGGCTGTTTCCTGAAGCTGTTCAGGGCATCGAGAAGAAGGCTTTCCTGTGCAGGATCTGCGGCATCATTGTCGGACGCCGTTACAATCCCTGAAACCGGAACTGCGGAAGTCAGTTGGTCGTAAGTGATTCCCTCCACCTTGGCAATGGGTTGGGTTTTGTTATATCCCCAGACAATGGCTACCGGAATTCCTTCTTTGGTGGTGTACTGAAGGATGTTTCCTTTTTCATCGTATCTGTCGTAGGTAACATCGGTGGATGAAGTACCGCTGAGTTTATCATACGATTTCTGGGATAACGGAAGCACGAGATTTCCTGCCTGAAGCGTAGGAAGGGAAGCCGGGTAAACCGTTTCTGTTTTGCCCAGTGTTTTGGTAACACCGCCAACGGTTTGCGTAACGGTGGTTTCCAAAGGGATGCCGATCATGTTTTTACTGATCATTAACTGGTTGTTTTTTTCGTGGGCGTACTGGTAATTTGTCTCTGTGATGCTGTTATCAGGATTAGTTATTATTTGTTTTGTTATCTGATGATGAGTTGGATACAAGCTTTTATATTCTGCTTTTGTAATTACTTCATTTCCATTAAAGATATCTTTAGACTCTTTAGAATAATCCGGTTCATCAAAGTTTTTAAAATTATAATAGAAAAAATGTGCCCCTAAATAAACTTGATTTGGTCCTGTCATCATATAAGTAAAATCTTTAGGCTTTATTACTCTGTCATAATCTAAGCCATAGACTCTTTTTAAATTTTTGCCAGCAGTCATTACATTTTGGTAATCATAAACTTCTATTTTTTTGTCTGAATAATTAACAAAAATAGACTTACCATTCATAGGGTTTTCGTAACAAGGTACAGAACCTGACTGTAATCCATCTCCTATTCCGCTATTAAAAAAGCATGAACCAACATAGCTTCCCCACAAATATTTATTATCAAAACCATGCGAAATACTATTGCGTTCACCGGTAGCAGGATTTACTCTGAATTCCCTTGCTTCAGTATAGGCTATTAGCGATCCGTTCCCTGTCTGCATAGGAAATCTGCTTTGTGATGTTACAAACAATCTTCCTGGAGTTGTCTGAAGAAAGTCTAATTCAAATAATGACAACCCACTTTCTATACCTTCAGATTTGTAATCATATTCTTTTATAGTTGGATTAATATTATTTTCATAATTCTCAATTTTCTTAATTCTTAATCCTCCAAAAGGAACCTCGGTACCATATTGAGTCATTTTAGCTAAAGTTGTATCAATTACCTTATTTTTAAAACTGATCGTAGCTTCATGCTGATTATAATCGAAAACCTGAGTATAAGGAAGGTTTTTTCCTGCATATAGTTCTACCTTTAATTGTAGTCCATTAGATAGTTTATTTCTAGGTATTTCTAAAGTTCTTGTTACATTATTTCTCAGTAATGATTTAGGTATAATGATTTCATTATTGTTATCAATAACGGAATAATAAATGGAGCAACTGTTGCTTAAGGGGAGAGAGTCATCAGGATAAATACATTGATTAGTTGTTGTAAATAATTCAACTGTCTGCATTGCTTTAGTAGTTACCTGATCCGCTGAAATATTTAAAGGATACTGATATACCTTATTTAGCATCGGAGTTATATTCTCATTTGTTGAAAAGAGATGATCTTGCAGAACAAACGGAATAATATCATGAATTTTTTGCTGTTGCGAAGTATTATATTCATGAAAAACACCTCTATTACTTTCAAATTGAAATTTTGTTTTCCCTCCTGTTGGATAGAGAATTTCTTCTAAAATTCCAGCTTTTGCAAAAGCTGGTTTTACATCTCTGTTATTGTCTTCTTCCATAACTAGATCAATACTGGGTGTTAATCCCAGATTATTATCTTGTCCGTTATAATATCCCCACCAATCCCTTGCATAAGACAGCCTGTTGGGTAAAGGAAGATTATTATAACTGAATTGATATGATACAGGTTTGGGAGTTTGAGAATTGAATATGACTTTCCTCAGCATAAGCCTCTTGGAAATGTCGTTTTCATTTTCAAATCTATTGCAAGTATATTTTGGAGATACAGAAGTACTTATCATATAATCATAATCAAAAGATATTCTGTTGACTAAACCCGATTTACTTTTTATATCAATACCATTTAATTTTTTACCATATATAGTATAATCTAAACGTTCATTTTTATTGAAAGTTACTTCTCCAAAATTTCCCCAAATTCTACTTATATATAAATTTGTTCCTTTAGTTTTTGAATAGTTTGTATAAACAATATTCCTTCCATCATCAGGAAAAGCAGTTTCATCATACGCAACTGTTTTTATTTGGTTAATTAGGTCACAATCTTCATAAAGAACAGAGTCATATTCAAAATTAAGAATATGATTACTTGGACTAATAATTTTTGATAATATCCATGTACTGTTATAAATTTGATCTTTAATTGAGGTTTCTGTTCCAATAGATGTTCCTCCGATGGTATAAGTATGTTGTGCAATTATTTTATTTCCTGCAATGTATATGTATTTAAATCCTTGAGGAGTTATAATTTCCCAATTTCCGGTAGAAGAAATATAATCAATCTTATAATCCGAATCAGGAAATTGTACAATGTGACCAATGGGATGTTCTACATCTCTCTCCTGATTAACCATAAACGAAATACTTTTACCATCGGGAAGTGTTATTCTATAATCATCTGATTCTAAATCCAACTGACCATCTTTATACAGATTTCCTATAATGCTACATTGTGGACAAACGTTAGTAATTTCAGTAAGCGGAATATTTGGACCAACAGTACTTTCTATATTATAAACATTTTCGACTTTATAATTTGTTTCATAGAAAAAACCTTGCGGAAAATCATCAGGAACTTGTCTTACATTTCTAATTAAGGTTGGAACAGATAAATTCCATCCTAATCCAACCCAGGAAGCTCTTTCACCTACTGTTATTCCGGTACTGTTATAAGATAATTTAATATCAAAATTGATATCACCTTCTTGTATATTGTAAACAGGAATTGAAATATCCGGACTTCCTGTGTATAATGAAACTGGTGTTTCAAATGACTTTAAAATTGCGTTTACTTCTGGTGGCTGTGGCGTAATATTTTGGATATGATCCATTTTTTGCCCGTAAATATTTAAAAATATATTTGTAATAAGTATGGTTATTATTTTCTTCATCATATTTATTTTTTAATCATTTTAGCATTCGCCGTTTTATCACTGGTTTTCACCACCACCAGATACGCCCCCTGAATCAGCGGCTGGGTATTGATCTTGGTGATCTTGTTTTTCGTTTTTACCGTTTCAAGCTTTCTTCCGCCCATGTCGTACACCGCAATTTCAGCCTCAAACGTTCCTTCTCTCAAGCCCTCAAACCCAAGCTCCACATACACATAATCCGTTACCGGGTTCGGGTAGATCCTAATATCCTGCTT
>NZ_JACLCU010000021.1:0-4076 GCF_014218905.1 Chryseobacterium sp. C3
AAGCAGGATATTAGGATCTACCCGAACCCGGTAACGGATTATGTGTATGTGGAGCTTGGGTTTGAGGGCTTGAGAGAGGGAGCGTTTGAAGCTGAAATTGCAGTGTACGACATGGGCGGAAGAAAGCTTGAAACGGTAAAAACGAAAAACAAGATCACCAAGATCAATACCCAGCCTTTGATTCAGGGGGCGTATCTGGTGACGGTGAAGACTAATGATAAAACGGCGAATGCCAAATTGATTAAAAAATAAGACAAATGAAAAAGTATATATATTATTTTACAGGGCTGTTTGTAAGTAATTTTTATGTGAGTCAGTCGGTGGCAGATAATTATCAGAAAATTATTCCTCATACGCCAGAAGTCAACTCATTATTAAAAAGCTTTGAAAATCCTGTATCATTAAATTCAGGGAATCCCGACATTGGAATTCCTATTTATACCATCAAAAACTCTGATATTATCTATGATATTAGATTATCGTATAATTACAGTGGGATTCCTGTAAATGAGAAATCCTCCTGGGTAGGGCTGGGTTGGTCATTATCTGCTCCCTCTTTAATAAGGACAGTACGGCAGCTTCCTGATGATTTGCCTAATGGATTCTTCTATGAAACACAATATACAGTTGCTATTGCAGCCGACATAATGCGTAAAATAAGTCAGGGTATACTTCCTGCAAGTGCAGCTTATAATATAGATGAAAGATACAGAAGCGGAACTCTGGATTTGGAGTCTGATGATTACAAAGTATTTTTACCCGATGGACAAACGTTATCATTTATGGTTAATCAGGAACGGAATTCTCAAAATCCAGTGGGACAGTTTGTACAGTTTCCAGATTCAGACTATACAATTAATTATGATACTACTTCGGGAAAATGGACATTTATAAGTCCTACAGGATTTCAGTATATTTATAAGAAGGGAAATACATTAAGTTTTTCTCATACTTATACTCACGGAGGAACATCCATCGGGACTGAACCCATGGGTTCTCAGTCATCGTATAATCAGACATGGATACTGGAAAAAATTATTAGTCCTCAGAACAGCGAACTGAATTTCGAATACGAACAAGGTTTGTTTTATGATACCTGTGAGATGGCAGGACAAACGAAAACGGTCGACTCCTTTAATCCTGATGATCCAAGGGGTACTGTGTATAACAACTTTTCCAGAACCAAAGGTTACAATTATCAGATTAAAAGAATTTACGGAAATTTCGGAGAAGTTGTATTTAACAAGTCTGCCCGTTTTGATGATGTAGCAAGTAAAAAACTGGAATCTGTTGATATAAAAGATTATTATGGAAGAAATATTGATAAAGTTTCTTTCCAATATGATTATATGAACTCTCTGCCTCCTGCAGCTCCTGTTTACTCCTGCAATTATTTTGAAAACAATGATAATATTACGAAAAGATTAATGCTAAAAAAAGTAATATATGGAGATGTTAACTTACATAATTCTTATCAGTTTAATTATAATAACCAGATTTTGCCACATCGGTTTTCTTATGCAAGAGACTGGTGGGGTTACTATAATGGGAAAACAAATAATCTTGGTTTAACGCCAAGTATAGATGTTGTCATGGAAGAAGAAAATAACAGGAATGTGAATACTGATTTTGCTAAAGCAGGTCAGCTGGAAGAAATTATTATGCCTACAGGAGGAAAAACTAAATTTTATTCTGAAAGCAATAAAGGAATATTTTTTCAGCAGGATATAAAAAGAACTTATAAAATACATGATATTATTCCTTATGTTTTGTCTGATACCTATTTTTCTACTTCAGAAAACCCTTTACAACAAATTAATAAAACCTATAATATTCCCCTAACTATTGATGCCAATAAGCTGACAAGCCAGAGCAGTGTAAGGTTTGAGCTTAATACCACCACTACAAAATGCATCTACCCTGATCTTTCACTACCCACTAACGGAAGTTGTTCTATATATTATAAAATACTAAATGCAAATAATCAGGAGCTTTTATCTCAAAAGCTTTTAACCAATACAACAAGAGTTATTGAGATCCCATACAACCAATTAACAGCTTCAAACACCATTCAGGTAAAAGTGTATGCAGGAAACCCGAATGCACCGGAAAGTCAGCTTTTTGATTACAATGCTGATGAAGCAACATTAAATATAAAATGGAAAGAGATTGATCCTAATACCACAAGAAATACAGCGTATGGCGTTGAAGTTCCCTTCGGAGGATTGAGAATTAACAAAATTGAAAATTATAACGAAAATAATATACTGGTTCTTTCTAAAAATTACAATTACAGAAATGACAATGATGTAGAATCCGGCATCAGTAATTTCGAACTTGATTTTCTTCAGCAAATTCCCGGAAAAAACTTTGTCAACTCCCAAAGCAGATTTCCAATGCAAACCGGAAGTGGAAAAATAATCTCCTATACTGCTGCAAAAGAAACTAAAATTAATTTATTAACCAATGAGAAAATTACAATTAGTTCTGTATTTGAAAACAAAACAACATTGGGAGATTACCTTGGATCATGTTTTTATAACAATACAGACGGAAATTTTTTAAAAGCTTCATCTACACTGCCTTGTTATGATTATCCTAAAAATGGAAAAATTTTATTCAATAAGTTAGGTGACAGACAGGAGGAAACTTATGAGTATTATGTAAATGATGGACACGGTATAAAGCCTAAAACGGTGTATGGTATTGATTACGATATGATTTTTAAACCTAAAAATCTGACAGATTTTGTTACATGGGGAACAGGTTATCCATTTGATACTTATTATTATTCTTTTCAGAATTTTGATGAAAACGGAGATTTTATAAAAACAACAACGGAACATTTGGGATCTCAAAACATGGTATCAGGTACAAAAACGTTCAGTACCTCAGCTAATCATCATCAAATAACCAAACAAATAATAACTAATCCTGATAACAGCATCACAGAGACAAATTACCAGTACGCCCACGAAAAAAACAACCAGTTAATGATCAGTAAAAACATGATCGGCATCCCTTTGGAAACCACCGTTACGCAAACCGTTGGCGGTGTTACCAAAACACTGGGCAAAACAGAAACGGTGTACCCGGCTTCCCTTCCTACAGCTCAGGCAGGAAACCTCGTGCTTCCGTTATCCCAGAAATCGTACGATAAACTTAACAGTACTTCATCTACTGATGTTACCTACGACAAATACGATGAAAAAGGAAACATCCTTCAGTACACCACTAAAGACGGAATTCCGGTAGCCATTGTATGGGGATATAACAAAACCCAGCCCATTGCCAAGGTGGAAGGAATCACTTACGACCAACTGACTTCCTCAGTTCCGGTTTCAGGGATTGTAACGGCTTCCGACAATGATGCCGCAGATCCTTCACAGGAAAGCCTTCTTCTCGATGCCCTGAACAGCTTCAGAAAACAGTCGGCTCTTTCAGGAAAGCTGATCTCCACCTACACTTATGATCCGCTGATCGGGGTAACCAGCATCACGCCTCCGTCCGGGGTAAGACAGACCTACACCTACGATCCGGCAAACAGGCTGAAAGAAACAGGAGTAAGAGGAAAAAACAGCGCAGGAAGCTATATCAACAAAAAAATGTCTGAAAACAAGTACAACTACAAACCATAACACAAACATGAGAAAATACAGTACAACCAAAACATTCTCCCTGTTGGGGCTGAGCATTGCCGCGATGTCCTTTGCGCAGTCCCAGAACGAGAACTACGTACAGTCCCGGAGCTGTCTGAATGACGACTGCAGCCGGAAATCCGAGACCATCACTTACTTTGACGGTCTGGGAAGATCCAAGCAGATCATCAGTGTAAAAGCGACACCCGGCGGAAAAGACCTGGTAACGCCCGTTACCTATGACGGCTTCGGAAGACAGGTGAAAAACATCCTTCCCGTTCCCGCCATCACCCAGAACTCCTCTATCCATACCGGAATTACCGATGAAACGGCTGCCAACTCCTATTACGGCGTTTCCAACGCATATTCTGAAAAGGAAATGGAAAACTCCCCGCTGGACAGGGTATTGCAGCAGGCAAGCCCGGGAGAGCCATGGAA
>NZ_JACLCU010000022.1:0-4072 GCF_014218905.1 Chryseobacterium sp. C3
ATACTTTCGTGACCGAGAAGATTTTTGATGCTCAAAATATCCATCCCATCTTCCAGAAGATGCGTCGCAAAACTGTGACGAAGCGTATGAACACTCACTTCTTTCAAGATGTTTGCCGTTTTTGATGCCTGCTTTACCGCCCACTGAACGCCTCGTTGTGAGTAGCGGGAATCAAACTCTCCGCCAGCTCTTCCTTCTCGTGGCATTCCAAAGAGATAATCTTCCGGTTTTTCCGCTTCGATATACTTTTTGAGTCCACGAATCAGATGTTCGGAAAGTGGTAAATAGCGGTCTTTTTTGCCTTTTCCCTGAACCACTTTGAGTTGTTTTCGGTCGAAATCTAAGTCGCATAAACGGAGATTTCGAACTTCCATACATCGCAATCCGCAGCCGTAAAGAATCCCGATTAAAATTTTATGTTTCAGAAGTTTACATCCTGAAAGCATTTGCCAAACCTCTTGTTTACTGAGAACTACAGGCAGTTTTTTCTCTCTTTTAATTTCCGGAAGACTCAGATAATCGTAGCTCAAACCTTCCGATTTCAGTAAAAATCGAAGTCCGTAAACGGTATGTTTAAAATACGACTGTGAAGGTGATTTTGATTTTTTCTGAAGGTAAAAAAGGTAATCATGAATTTGCTCTGAATCCAATTCTGTAGGAATTTTCCCGAAATGTAGCGACACCGACGCGACGTGTCTAGAGTAATTGTTGAACGTACTTTGACTACGCCCCAAAACCGAAACGGTACGTTCAAATCGACCTAAAAGTTCTGTAAAACCTGGAACTTCGCGCTTTGCCTGATTGATGATTTTGTTTTCTCTAAGCTCTTCTACACTCTTTTTTTTGTTGTCATTGTATTGAATTTTAATTATCTTTACAAAGTAACTAATTTATGCCAACGGTAAAGCTACCGAAGGTTTAGTTCAACACGGGTTTTACGCAAGTGGCTTCCACGCTTTTGCCGAGGCTAATCGCCACCTGCGCAAAGCCCGAAACCGTTAGCGGGCATTGTAAAGGACTACCTCTAAAAAAGAAAACTGAGAAATGTATGAACTTAGAATTGCAAATACTACAATCTGACAATATTAAAGAGTTCAAGGACTTAATAGTTATTTTTGAAAATGTATTTGAAATGAAAAATTTCAATTTGCCAAGTGAATTGCACTTACAGAAACTATTAAACCAAGAAACCTTTTATGTAGTTACGGCTAGGGCAAACAACAAAGTTATAGGTGGGCTGACAGTTTATGTGCTTGACCAGTACTATTCAGATAAACCATTAGCCTATATATATGACCTTGCAGTATTGACGAATTACCAAAGAAAAGGCGTGGGGCGAAAGTTAATAGCGTTTACAAATCAATATTTCAAAGAAAAGGGATTTGAAGAAGTTTTTGTGCAAGCAGATGAAGTTGACAATTATGCTCTTGATTTCTACCGTCTTACAAATCCGACAGAAGAAGAGAAAGTGCGACATTTCTATTACAAATTAACTCTTGACAGTGAAAAGTAAACAAGAACAACGACCCGCTAACACGGGTTTTGCGTCAGGCGGGGTGACGTATCACTTGGAGCTTTGTGCTTCTATTCAAGTTCAGTGCAGGTTGACAGTTTTGTGCTCCGAAACCCGCCCGAACGCAAAGCCCGAAAACGTTAGCTGACAGTTTGAAACTACTTTGATGGATGAAAAAATGCATTTGAAAAACAAGGTTTTAAGGTGAAAATCACCATAAATAGTAATCAAAACTAATAAAATTCAGAGAAAATTAACATAAAACAATAAAAAGTTTCTTATAAAACTCATAAAAACAAAAATTTTTACTGTTGAAAACTTTAACTTAAAACGCTGAAAATCAATAGTAAGATTTACTTTTAAACGAAATTTACAAGGTGAAATCAATAAAAAGTAAAAATATTTTTGTAGGTTAAGAAAAAATAGTTAAATTTGACGAATAATTAATAAAAAATGGATTGGAACAAAGCTAAAATGCTTGAAAACAAAGAAAAACCGTCAGCTAACACGGGTTTTACGCAAGTGGCTTCCACGCTTTTGCCGAGGCTAATCGCCACCTGCGCAAAGCCCGAAACCGTTAGCAGAAATTCTACAAAAACCCGTTCCTAAAAGAAATTTATGAAAAAAATATCACTTTTAGTTTTATTGTTGTTTGCATTCTTGATGTTTGGACAATCCCAAAAAAATGAATTAACAACAAAAATTGAAAAAATAATAAAAGATAAAAATGCAAATGTTGGAGTTTCCATAATTGAAACCAACAATAAGAAAATAGTGGATATAAATGGTAATCGTCTTTATTCAATGTTAAGCACTGTTAAATTTCCAATCGCACTAACAGTTCTTAAAAAAGTTGAGGAAGGTAAACTTCAAATGCAGCAAAAAGTTTTTATAAAAAAACAAGAACTTTTAGAAAATACTTGGAGCCCATATAAAGAAAAATTTCCTGAAGGAAATAATTATATTACTCTTGAAGAAGCAATGAAATGGATGATATCTTATAGTGACAACAATTTAACTGATATTATTTTAAGATTAATTGGTGGACCAAAAGAAGTTGAAAAATATTTTCCAAGTAAAAATCTAGTTGTAAAAAATAACGAGGAAGAAATGCACGAAAATTGGGATGCTCAATTTGTAAATAAAATTACACCAAATGAATCAACAAGACTTTTACTAAAATTTTATAAAGGAAAAATATTAAATAAAAAAAATACGACCTGGTTATATAATGCAATGATTAACAACACAACAGGTGGAAATAGGATTAAAGGAAAACTGCCAAATAATATTAAAGTCGCTCACAGAACAGGAACTTCATTTACTAACGATAACGGTATGACAGGAGCGATAAATGATTTTGGAATAATTGAACTTTCAGACAAAAAGAAAATCATAATTTGTGTTTTGATAAATGACACTTATGAAAACTTTAAGAAATCAGAAGAAATAATCGCAGATATTGCAAAAACAACCTATGAATATTACTTACATAAATAAAAGAACTTCTGCTAATAGCTAAGTTTTCGTTGCGTGCGCAGCACGAACAATGAAAACCCTGTTGAATGGAACCTTCGGGAGCTTTTGGTTGGGTATTTTCCCACACTATGGGGTTATCGACAAAAGATTTTTAGAGATACAAGAGACTTTGAGAAGAGTCTCTTTTTTTGTGGGTGATTTTGGCGAGTTTTTCTTGGTTTTATCGTGTTTTCCTTCACGTTGGGGCATAATTTCCCTTACCCAAATCTTTTAAAATGCAGATTTAGGAGCAGGTAAATTTTGGCTCATCTCCAAAAACCATTGCGGCGGACCTCGAAGATCGAACGTGGCAATCGTTACCAAATTTCCAACTTTACAACAACTACATTTCGGTTGAAACGGCTTTGGCAAAGGTTTTTCTTTGGGCTGGATGCCTAATTTTTGTTGCAGATTTTTAAGCTTAATTCGTTTCCAAGTGCTGCTCAAAAAACCGTAATGACGGATTTTCACAAACCTTTTGGGCAAAATATGCATCGCAAAACGGCGGATAAACTCCTCGTGGCTCAAAACCATCTGCTTTTTGATACCTTTTTGGCGGTAATCTTTGTAAGAAAAAGTGACCGTTTTCGCGTCAATTTTTCTGATTCTCTGGTTACTGATGGCGATTTTATGCGTGTATCTGCCCAAATATTCTACCACAGATTTTGGGCTTCCAAAAGGCTTTTTAGCATAAACTACCCAAGGTTTTTCCCACAGACTTTGCCTTAATTTTTCGTAATTCCCAGCCTCATTTTCAGTAAATTTTTCTCGTTGATTTTCATTCAATTTTAATGATAATTGATGCTTCAGTTTCTCACAAAATTTAGCCCTGAAAACTTTACTCAAAGCCTTTACCGGAAACAAAAATTTCCCATCTGAATGGAGATTTTTCCAAGTTCCGCTTTCATCCACACCACCGCCCGGAACAATGCAGTGCAAATGCGGATGAAGGCTCAGATTCTGTCCCCAAGTGTGCAAAACAGCAATCATTCCCATTTTTAAACCTCGATTTTCACCAAACGTTTGAAGCGTTTCCCAGGC
>NZ_JACLCU010000023.1:0-2244 GCF_014218905.1 Chryseobacterium sp. C3
TCAGGAAAGAATGTTGTCCCGAAATACAACGGGAATATTGCCGAAGTAGACTGGAGAGCCGTAGAATCTATTGGTGCAAATCCATCAACAACCCCGAAAAGATACGGCTATGCGTATGATAAAATTAACAGGCTTACAGCAGGGTTTTACCAGAATCCCCAAAACCCTAACAGTAAAGAGAATACGGAATCTCTGGTGTATGACCTGAATGGGAATATTTCCAGCCTTTACAGGACTTCGGTAATGGAAAACGGAAGCAGTACGGCGACGGTAATTGATAACCTTACCTACGACTACAACGGAAACAGAGCAACCAAAATTAAAGACATCAGCGGAAACTCTACCGGATATGAAGGAACAGCGGGAAATACGATTGGGTATGATGTGAACGGAAACATGAAAAATATGATTGATAAAAGCATTACAGCCATCGGTTATAATTATCTGAATCTGCCCAACTCGTTAACGATTAATCTGGGACAGCTTACCACTGATATTGCTACAAAATATAGAGCAGACGGAAGCAAAGTAAGAAAAGAAACTACGAAAATTTCGATAGGAATTATAGGAACGACTACCAGTAAGGAAACAACGGATTATCTGGACGGTTTCCAGTATTTCAGTACAACAGGCGGAAATACAGGCGGTGGCGGAAGCACGGAAATGATGATGGCTTCAAGAGCTTTTGAGCCGCAGGCTTTTAGCTTGGTTGATCCTACAGGTACCAATACACTGCTTACCATAAAGACTCCCGACTTACAATTCTTCCCGACAGCAGAAGGATTTTATGATTATGTAAAAAATCAATATATTTACCAGTATAAAGATTTACAGGGAAATGTAAGGCTTTCTTACGCAAGAAACAGCGCAGGAGCTCTTGAGATTGTCGACAATAATGATTTCTACCCATTTGGGATGAATCATCTGAAAACTGGGAATGCGTATTTTGGAGGAGGTTCCTACAAAAACTACAAGTATCAGGAACAAGAACTTCAGGAAACAGGTTTTTACAGTTTTAAGTGGAGAAACTATATGCCGGATGTAGGAAGGTTTTTTAATATAGATCCATTGAGTGAAAAGTATAGTTATCAATCGCATTATAATTTTTCTGAGAATGCTGTTATCTCATATAGGGAATTAGAAGGACTTGAAAAAGTTTTAGCCATATTTTATACAGGAGGTTTTCAAGGTGGAGGAACAACTATTCCCAATTCTTCGCTTGCAGGAACTGCGGGGAAATTATTTGATTATGCATCATCTAATGCAAAAAATAAAGGCTATGAATTTAAAGGAGCTATTATTGCTCCAGGAATAGTTTACGAACCTAGCGTTTCTAAAGGTATGGATTTTATCAAAACTAATTATGAAAAGGGAGATCTAGTGATTACATATGGATACAGCTATGGTGCTGATAGTGCAATGAGACTTGGTTCAGAACTTAAAGATGAAAATATTCCTGTCGAATTATCTATGATTGTTGATTCCTCAGATGGATTCTTTAAAAACTCTACACTTAAAACAAATGTTTCGGATAATACCAAAACCGTATTAAATACATATCAAACAACACCCGACCCAACAACAACTGCAAAAGGAGAACCTTTAACAGCAGATAATAAAAATAAAACAACCATTACAAATACTAATCTAACTTCTAAAGAAACTAATCATCTAAATATTGACGAGAAAGCATTAGATTCTAATAAGAAGGCAATTGATAAGGCTTTACCTAATAATTAATATTATGAAACTATCTTTTTATTACCGTATTTTTATTTTTGTAATAACAATGCTAGTATGGTACTTAATCTATCTTGCTAAAATATCAGATTATTCTATTAATTACGAGTATGAATTTAAGGCATTAGGATTATCATTAACTTTTAGTATTGTTTTAACTTTAATATTTTTTTATAGAAGAGAATTTTATAAAAAAAATATTTTTTACAACAATTTTTTTTTAATTACATCTTCTCCAATATCATTGTTGTGCTTTATAAGGATTTATGTGGAATTTTTTGGACCTTTTTTTAAATTTTAGGAGTAAAAAATATTTCAGTAAATCAAATATTAGTTTTTAGACCCGCTCTCGCGGCTTTTTAATCCGTGAGCAATAATAAAAACCCACCGCAATTGTGGTGGGTTTTGTTCCCCGAAAAGATACGGGTATGCCTATGATAAAATTAACAGGTTAACGGCAGGGTTTTACCAGAATCCCCAAAACCCCAACAGTAAAGAGAATAC
>NZ_JACLCU010000024.1:0-1906 GCF_014218905.1 Chryseobacterium sp. C3
ACATTGGCTGCGGTAAGATCAAAGAATCCTTTTCCGTTGTACTGACATGCTTTGATGGTTGTGTCCGTTAAAATAAATGGAACCACCGTAAGATTTAAAGTTACCTTTTCACAGTCAATAAATTCGGGTGCATTTCCGCAGAACTGATAAACAATAGTATCAGGACCTAAATATCCCGGATTCGGAATATAGGTAATCTGTCCTGCACCGTTTACCGTTGCCGTTCCGTTTGTCGGATAGGTAAGAATGGTTACCGTACTTGCAACAGGCGTCTGTGTTGTGGTGAACGAGAAAGCGGGAGTAATGACTTTCGTTGCACAGGCATTAAGAGCTGCTGTTGTATTTCTTACACAGGCAAAAACTTTATAGATGGGAGTGGTAACCGGCGGACATGTTCCCATGGTTACTTTCACGGTATAGTTTCCTGCTACGGTAGGCGTATAAACGTTTTGTGTTGCTCCGGTGATCGGGTTTCCGTTCAGATACCACTGGTAGCTTTCATAGCTGTCATCAACCTCAAGAATAATCCCCGGAATACAGTCTCCTGTCTGTTTTGCAATTAAAGGAATAGAAGAGAATCCTGCAAAATACCCACCGTATCCTGCGGTGCTGTAACCTCCGTTTACTCCGGCTGTTACTGCTTTCGTTGAGGTTACTGTAACGTTTCCTGTCGGGTTATCAATAGCATAGGTTACCCAGTTGGTGTTTCCTGTTAAAGGATAAGGTCCCTGAGCGGCGGTTGGAGTGGTTGCCGGTCCACCGTCGATGCTGTACGTAACAGCGGCTCCTGTCTCTGTTAAAATATTTAATTTTAAAGTGATGCCTGAAATACCAGGCATTTCGTTGATCTTTCCGATCTCATCGATTTTTCTTGGAAGGAAGCAGTTTAAAGGCGGGATATAATTGTATCCTCCTGTATTGTTTGAAGTACCTACTCCTACTAATTGATACAAATATACATTTTTAGAAGTAGAGACTAACATATTGAAATGTCCGCTTGTTCCCTGCTGAATGTAATTCGTTTCATTAATTCTAAACCACTCTCCGGCATTGATTGTTGCTAGTGGAGTCGTTCCTCCATTCACAAATATCTGGGTATTGTCTTCTGTGGCTATCACAATTCCACCCTCCATGTTTTCGGCAGGAGCGGTAGATCTTGTTTTTACCATGGCAAATGTGTTCCCCAGTCTTTCCACGGGAACCGACTGATCCATAATTAAATCTGAACCGCCCGAACCTCCTGCTCCAAAGTTTCCGTTGGCGCTTCCGTTGGTTAAACTAATGGGCTTATCTGAAACTATTTTGGCTCCGATAAATCCCGTAAGGTTTGCTGGAGTACTATTATTCCCGGCTAAAATATAAGATTGCCCTTTATTTAAAGTAAAGGTTTGAGTATTTCCTGTAAAAGTGGCTGGAGCACCTATGAATTGAATTCCTGAGGTTGTCCAGGTTACTGTAACTGATGTATTGTCTTCTGTAGCGAGAACTCCTGCTGTAAAATTGTTGCCCGATCCGGTTCCTGCGGTTGTATTGGGTGCATTAGCTGCAAAGAATAATTTCCCGATTCCTGCTTTGCCTTTCGAGGTTATGATTTCACCATGAGCGGTCTGAGCAGATCTTAGAGTACAGTAAAATGGCTTATCACCTTTCAGATAAAGCCCTTTATTGATTACAGTAAAAGCATCTGTTGTAGCTGTAGCTGTTATGTTTACAAGAGGAACCGAATACGTTTGAGGATTTCCTTTGCTGATGGTAACAGTAGTAAGCAGTGCATTGTTGCTGTAGATTTTCACATCAAACGGGGTAGTAGAGTCAGTAGAAAGATATACCGCATTGGTATATCCTGTTGTGGATGCATAGTAAGGTGCAATCCAGTGCTCCGTATCCCTCTGTGCAAAAAGAGTAC
>NZ_JACLCU010000025.1:0-1431 GCF_014218905.1 Chryseobacterium sp. C3
CCACCAGCGCCGATGGTACTGCGACAAGCGGGAGAGTAGGTCGCCGCCAGTTTTTATTTAAAAGTCTCATAGATTAAATTCTATGAGACTTTTTTTTTTTGCCAACAACTCCTCTCCATCTCTCCTCTTAATCTCTCCCTTATCAAAGGAAAGAAACAATGGAAAAAGAGAAAAGTAAAAAGTAAAAAGAACCAAGGTAAAAGTAAAAAGTAAAAAGAACCAGGAGAAAAGGAAATAGAACAAAGTAAAAAGTAAGAAGTAACAAGAGAAAAGTAAAGAAGCCGGAGAATCTAATCATTCATCATTCATCAATTATCATTCATTACCCATTACTCATCAATTGCAGTAAACAGAAAATAATGTTTTGGCACTGATCCAGAACAATGAAGTCATGGATCGATCTTAAAATATTCTGGTTAAATATTAATCTAGAAGCAAAATTACTTCATACATTAAAAATGTATAGAATGCCCGGGCAAACAGAAACTCTCTTTTAATAACAGTATCAGTAATTATTTTGCCCCAACAAATCTTAAACATCTTGAAAACCTTTAAGATGTTAATGAATAACAGATCTAACAAATATTCTCAGTTCTTAATTTTATTTATCCCGTTATTTTTAGAATCTAACAAATCAATTTATTCGAAGAGAATACCTTGAGGCTTGCCTCGTGATTATTTATTGACTTAAATGTTTAAACTTAATAGCTATAACCATCGAAAAGGTGCAAAATATTCATTAAATATAGCCTTATCTTAAGGTACAAAGATTTTACGATAAAATAAGCATCAATCCTTTGATTTTCTTGCGCCTTAAAGATTTGATATTAATAAAAATCTTGCATCTTTACGTTTTCCAACAAGAATATTTTTATTTAAAAAAAGTTTAAACAAACTCATTGTGAACTACGATTTTTAAACGGTTTTCTAACAGAAATCCCTCGGCAAGCTCAGAGAAAACTCCCGAATTGAGCGTAATATTTAATATTGCCAGACTAAACCTGTCGAAGCCTTTATTAATAAAGGGATAAGTCAATTAATTTAATTACTCTTAAAAAAGATCATATTCCGGTATTTTAAAAATGAAATACCTTCAATTATTTTTTTATTTAAATCACTATCCTAAAAAATCAAAACTGAATTAGTGAAGATTATTTTTGTTTGTTTCTTTCTTTCTTTCTTTCTTTCTTTGAACTCATTTTATCTTCCTCAATTATTTAATACTCTTAAAACAAACCTCTATCAACTTTCCCTTCAACAATACTTCAGTATCAAAAAATAAACATTAGTTTAAATTTTCCAAAAAATATTATTACAGTGTATCAGAGTGTTACGTTTAAATATGAATTAAAAGTGAAATTAAAGTTAACAAAACTTGTTTTGCGTTACAATAAGTTGTTATCTTTGCCCCACTGAAAACGAGAGTTGATC
>NZ_JACLCU010000026.1:0-1170 GCF_014218905.1 Chryseobacterium sp. C3
CAGCAATACAATCAACGCTGTAAACAATAGTTTAGAGGATGGCTTTGCCATCCTTTTTTGCAAATTATTGGAACAGCTCTATGGCTTAAAAAAACTTTTACGACTTTAGATTTTTATAGAAAAGATACCATTGGATGAACTTCTTTCTTCGGCTTTTGGTAAGTCCCCGATGAATATTGAGATTGCCTTTCAGATGACCGAAAAAAGACTCTATGCCGTTGGTTGTTTTAGGTATTTTAGGATTTTGCAGAAACATAAACATATTGGGTAAAGCCTTCCTGATAGCCGAAAAACATCTTCTTACCATCTTGTGCGTGTGCCAATATCTTCCGGTTTCCTGACTGTATGATTTTTCATTCAAAAATTCGTGATGCTTCTCAGACCAATCTAAAAATTCTTTGATCCAATACTGCTTTTTAACTTCATTGTCGATAAAATGAATCTTGCAGACAATTTCTCGCAACTCAAAACCCGCTGCAGACTTTGGATAAGCCGAAAGCCATATTTTGCACATTCTCTGAATATGCACCAAACATCTCTGGACAGGAACTTTCGGACAAACTTTACGGATAGCTTTCAGTAGAGATTTGTCGCCATCGCAGGTTATCCCGCCAATTTTTATTCCTAAATTCAAGATGTTTTCCAAATCCTCTTTCAGTTCCTCATAATGCTCACCGTCCGTAATTCTGTAAAGCTGGGTTTGCTTAAAAACATTATCTCTGTAAATCACCAAACAGATTTCATTGGAGAAATAAGTGCCGTCAATCAGTAAATAAACCTCCTTGTTCTGGTTGTAACTGAGTTTTGGAGCTTTACTAAGCATCACGTTAAAATACCGTTGAAGAGTACTTACCGCAGATTCTGCTGAAATCTGCTCATAAGTCTGTTTCCCAACAATCCATTTTTTGAACCAAATTTCTTTGTTTTTTAGCCCCACAGACTTATTCTCCGAAGTAAAATAAATTCCACAGTTTTTACATTTAAAACGACGCTTTCCGTTTTGCTTTCCCCAAGAAATCACATCCAGACTTTTGCAACTCCAGCAACGATTTTTTTTGAATTTTCAGCCATAAAAAAAGTTTATTGAAACAAAGTTCAATAAACTTTATATATCATCAGTAACAATCGGCAGTACGATGAATTTTACCAACTATTTTTGACTATTAAACC
>NZ_JACLCU010000027.1:0-704 GCF_014218905.1 Chryseobacterium sp. C3
TCTCTCAAGCCCTCAAACCCAAGCTCCACATACACATAATCCGTTACCGGGTTCGGGTAGATCCTAATATCCTGCTTTTCGATCAGCTGGTCAACCTGTTTGTCACCCAGCTTCACGATCTTCCAGTTTTCTTTGCCTAATTCTTCTGCGCTGGTTCCTGCGAGTACAATCGATCCGTCACGGTTCAGCTTAATATCAGATAACCGTTCTTCTTTTTTTCGGGATTCTCCCTTTACGTGCTTTCTCCACTGCTCATTTCCGTTCTGGTCAAGATACAGCATCCAGAAAGTCTCATCATCATTTTCAATCCTGCCTTCCGCCTGTGTGTAACCGCCTAAGAGAATTCCCTTAGACTTCCCGCCTCCGTCTTCCTGCTTCCCGGCAATGACACTCATTCCCATCAGAACATCCCTGTTTTTAAAGCTGTAGGATTTCTGCCAGATTTCTTCGCTTCTTTCATCAATGGAGATTAACCAGAGGTCTGTACCTTCTTCAATACCGACTGATTTATTTCCCGATCTTTCCGATCTGGACTCCCCACCGATCAGGTAGCCGGTTGAAGTCAGCGCCAGTGTTCTTACATGATCATCGCCTTTTCCTCCGAAATTCTTTTCCCATTCCACTTTTCCGTCTTTCGAAAGCTTAACGATCCAGTAATCGCCTTCACCAAAATTGTTGCTTGTTTTTGGTTGATAGTTGATGGT
>NZ_JACLCU010000028.1:0-692 GCF_014218905.1 Chryseobacterium sp. C3
CATCCGTTGTCTTTAAGAATAACCCAGTAATCTCCTACCGGAACTCCTGATAATACCTGAGTGGTTGCTCCTGTGCTCCACAGGTAAGACTGATATCCCGGTCCTGCATCAAGATTCGTTCTTCCGTCGATACAGATGATCTTATCCACGAGAACCGTAGATCTTTTCGGAGGAATTACCACTAAGTTTACTTTGGCAATTGCATAACATCCGTTTGAGTTGTATACTCTGATGTAAACCGCTGCGTTTCCTGAAACGTACGCTAAAGGATTTAAAATTTCATTTGTTCCGTTGCTTGCATCGACAAAAGTAGGGTAGTATTTTTTTGTAATCGGCGTTTCTGTGGAAACATTGGCAAGCGAAAGGTTGAATGCTGCTTTTGTTTCATTATTTTCAAGATAACATTCGCTGATGGTGGCTTCAGTTACCACCGGAGTCGGAAGGTATGCCAGAGTAATTTTAGCGTTTCCTGTACATCCTTCGTTGGTTGTTACTTTTACATAGACAATTCCTGCTGCGGAAAGATAATTCGCAGGAGTTGTAATTTCGTTGGTTGCTGCGTTCAGATCAGCAAGGGTAGGATAGAACTTCTTCACCACCGGTGAATATGTCGTTACATTGGCTGCGGTAAGATCAAAGAATCCTTTTCCGTTGTACTGACATGCTTTGATGGTTGTGTCCGTTAAAATAAA
>NZ_JACLCU010000029.1:0-677 GCF_014218905.1 Chryseobacterium sp. C3
GTGCTTACCTCCAAGACTGCACGAGGCAGGAAAGGAAGCATTGTTGCCATCATAAAAGGTACCCGGAGTGATTTTGTCATCACGCATCTTTTAAAGATCAGCAGAAAACTTCGGATGAAGGTAAATGAAATTACTTTGGATATGGCGGGTTCCATGAAGCGTATTGCCCAACGCTGCTTCCCTGGTGCAACACCGGTAATTGACCGCTTTCATGTTCAGAAGCTGGCTACAGAAGCCCTTCAGGAAATCAGGATCAGACATCGTTGGGATGCTATTGAAATGGAAAATAAGGTAACGCAAGGACTGGGGGAAGAAAAAAACTTAGGCACAGAAATATTTGAAAACGGTGATTCACGCAAACAGCTTTTAGCAAGAAGCCGGTATTTGCTTTATAAAAGCCGTGAAAAATGGACACTTTCCCAAAAACAAAGAGCTGCTATTCTTTTTGCTCAGTATCCCGATCTGGAGAAAGCATATCAATTGACCGATGGACTGCGAAAGATTTATAATCAGAATATTCCAAAATCATTGGCGATGACTAAACTGGCGCATTGGTTCAAAGAGGTGGAAGAAGCAGATTTTAAATCTTTTTCTACCTTAAGAAAAACAATAATGAATCATTACAGGGATATTTTAAACTATTTTCATCAAAGAAGCACCAATACCGCTGCGGAATC
>NZ_JACLCU010000002.1:0-92846 GCF_014218905.1 Chryseobacterium sp. C3
CCACCAGCGCCGATGGTACTGCGACAAGCGGGAGAGTAGGTCGCCGCCAGTTTTTATTTAAAAGTCTCATAGATTAATTTCTATGAGACTTTTTTTTTGCGTATAACTCTCCATCTCTCATCTTAATCTATTCCCTTATCAAAGGAAAGAAACAAGAGAAAAGGAAATAGAACAAAGTAAAAAGTAAGAAGTAACAAGAGAAAAGTAAAGAAACCCGAGGATATAATCAATCATCAATCATCATTCATCTTTATTACTCATTACCCATTACTCATTACTCATCAATTATCAATATTGTTTGCCATCTCCTAGCCCCGATAGAAACGGATACCCCGCAGCGTGATGTGGGAAAGAAGGCATTAGCTCGGAAAGCAGGGCGCGAGGAGTAAGAGTGGATAGCGGGATAAAGCTCCTGAAAATATGATCTGCGTTTGAGAACGAATTATTATAAGTGTATATATTTTTATAGAATCTTACTTGTTGATTTGGCTAACTAACAATATATTTGAGTAGAATTAAACCAGTGTATATGTGCAGATACGCAGGAAAAACATATAAATCTCATTTTGTATGTTTCAAATGTAGAAAGTCTTTTAAGCAGACTCATTCTTTTGATATTTTAGAAAGGATCAGAGAAGATAAAAATTTTCATAAGATTAATGGATTCAATGTTCGAAATGTCTCATCAATTTTTGTAAAAAAAGAGCAAAATCAGTTAGAAAAAGTAATTTCAGAAATAAAAAACCGCGTGATAAAATGTCCTGAATGTTCAAGTTTGATGGCAGATTTAGGACTGGATTTTAAAGCACCAAAGAAAAGCACTGCTAAAGAATGGAAAATTGTTGAAAGTCTTTACAGAATCGGGAAAGTTTTCCATTCTTGTGGTTGTGAAGGGCCTGGTTATATTCCTCAAAATCTGAAAGATTATGAAGAATATTTAATCGATAGGTTGGAAATGTATAAGAATTATCAGAGTGTTTATCAAAATTCATCTGAAGAGGATTTTCCTGATAAAATGGAAAGAGTCATTTATTGGTCTCAAAAAATAATTCGATTACAAGATGAAATTCTTCGTCATGGATTTAACATTCGTTGATTTCATTATAAAACCCTATGACTTTCAGAATATCAAATAAGTCTCATATAATTAATAATTCTCCTCAGATTTTTAGAATTTTTTTTAAAAATATTGTCAATGAAAATTATTTATCGTAATATTGCGATATAGTTTAATATGGGAGCTACAAAAACAGATTTTTTTACAGATGAACAAAACAGAATTGCTACCATTGCAAAAGCTTTAGGACATCCTGCGAGAATCGCTATCATTGAATATTTGCTGAAGGTAAATGAGTGCATCTGCGGAGATATTGTCAATGAGCTTCCTTTGGCACAGCCTACAGTTTCCCAACATCTGAAGGAATTAAAAAATGCCGGACTCATCAAAGGAAATATTGAAGGAAATTCTATCTGTTACTGTATTAATGAGAATGCATTTGAGGTACTGAATGTATTTTTTTCAAAAGTAATTTCTACTGTTAAAAAGCAAAAGTGCTGTTGAATTTTTTTGTCTTCAATTATCGTAATATTGCGATATTGTAATATATGATTAATTATAATTTTTTAAACAATTAAAAAGAGAAATATGACCCTTGAACAGATCAAAAATATCCTTCCAACGTTGGATAATGTTGAATTTCAGTTGGAAAACGGAACTTTTGTACCGGAACATTTTCATGTAACAGAAATAGGGATGGTAAGCAAAAATTTTATCGATTGTGGTGGAACCATCAGAAAAGAAGAAAAAGTTAATTTTCAGCTTTGGAATGCAGAAGATGATGAGCATCGTCTGAAGCCGGGGAAACTTCTTCATATTATTCAGCTTTCGGAAGAGAAACTGGGAATTAGAAATTCAGAGATTGAAGTGGAATATCAGGATACAACGATTGGTAAGTATGACCTTGAATTTAATGGAAAACATTTTATCCTTAAAAATAAAAAGACTGCCTGTCTTGCGCAGGATTCATGTGGAATTCCGCAGGAAAAGGAAAAATTAAGTCTGAAAGAGCTTGGTCATAAAACATCTCAATGCGCTCCGAACTCGGGATGCTGTTAATTAAAGTAACTGTATGAATCCGAAATTATCTGTTTACCTAGAAAAAGTTCTTCAGCAAAAAATCAGCGAAGAGCGAAAAGTGGTTTTAAAAAGTCTCACTGACTATATTCAGCAAAAAAAACGAGAGAATAAAGAAGTGCGCCTCAATTTTATCTGTACTCACAATTCGCGCAGAAGCCATTTGTCACAGATTTGGGCACAGGTTGCGGCACATTATTATGAAATCCCGAATGTACAATGTTATTCGGGAGGAACGGAAGGTACCGAACTGTTTCCGAAAATTACGGAAACTTTATCTGATGCAGGTTTTGAGGTCTGGAAATTAAGTGAAACTAAAAATCCTGTATATGCCATGAAATTTGATGAAAATACATTGCCTTTGATTGGTTTTTCCAAAAAATATGATGATCCGTTTAACCCTGAACGTAGTTTTGCCGCTGTAATGACCTGTTCTTCTGCCGATGAAGGCTGCCCGTTTATTCCCGGAGCCGAAAAAAGAGTTCCGCTTACTTTCGAAGATCCTAAAGTTTCGGATAACACTCCCCAACAAACTGAGGTGTATGAAAAAAGAAGTCTGGAGATTGCTTCAGAAATGTTTTATGTATTTTCTCAAATAGATTGTAGATGAATCCAAAATTAAAGTTTTTAGACAGATATTTAACGCTCTGGATCTTTCTGGCAATGATTGTCGGCGTTTCTTTGGGTTACTTTTTTCCTGAAATTTCCCGGGTTACGCAATCTGTTTCTTCGGGAACTACAAATATTCCTTTGGCTCTCGGATTAATTCTCATGATGTATCCTCCTTTGGCCAAAGTAGATTACAGTCTCCTTCCACAGGCTTTTAAAGATAAAAAAGTAATCTCGGTTTCTCTGTTTTTAAACTGGATTGTGGGACCTGTTTTAATGTTTGTTCTGGCAGTAATTTTTCTTAAAAACGAACCGGATTACATGATCGGTCTTATCCTGATTGGTTTGGCAAGATGCATTGCCATGGTAATTGTCTGGAACGATCTCGCAAGAGGAAATCGCGAATATGCTGCTCTTTTGGTGGCATTGAACAGTATTTTTCAGATTTTTTCCTACAGTTTTTTTGCATGGCTTTTCATTAATGTGCTTCCTCAGAAATTAGGTCTTGGAAATTTCAGTATTTCTGTGCCAATGCGTGAAGTCACGGAAAGTGTACTGATCTATCTCGGAATTCCGTTTCTGGCCGGATTTTTATCTCGCTATCTTCTTATTTCATTTAAAGGAAAAGACTGGTACAACAGGAAATTTATTCCGGCAATTTCTCCGATTACTTTGTATGCTTTGTTATTTACGATTGTGCTGATGTTCAGTCTTAAAGGAGATCAGATTCTGGAGCTTCCGATGGATGTGGTGAAAGTGGCGGTTCCGCTGATTTTTTACTTTATTATTATGTTTTTTATCAGTTTTCTGATGAATAAAATGATGAAAGTTCCTTATGATAAGAATGTTGCAATTGCTTTTACAGCTACCGGAAATAATTTCGAACTGGCTATCGCAGTAAGCATTGCTGTTTTCGGAATTCATTCTGCGCAGGCTTTTGTAGGAGTTATCGGTCCTTTGGTAGAAGTTCCGGTTCTTATTCTTTTGGTGAAGGCAAGTTTATATTTAAAACAAAAATAGAGTAATCTGTAGTTGAAAATCAGTTTTAAAATCATTATTCCGGATGCTGAAATCTCGGTGAAAATTTCGTACTTTTGGCATGAAAAATTTCTAAAACTAAAAGTAAAATGGACATTATTTTCGACCTGATTGAAAAAGAAAGACAAAGACAAACTCATGGCATTGAGATGATTGCATCGGAAAACTTTGTTTCTGATAATGTAATGAAAGCTATGGGAAGCGTATTGACTAATAAATATGCTGAAGGATATCCCGGAAAAAGATATTACGGAGGTTGTGAAGTCGTAGACGAGGTTGAAACTCTGGCGATCAATAGAGCTAAAGAGCTTTTCGGTGTAGAGTATGCAAATGTTCAGCCCCATTCCGGATCTCAGGCGAATGCGGCAGTTTACTTGGCAGTTTTAAAACCCGGAGATAAAATAATGGGGATGGATCTTTCCATGGGAGGTCACCTTACGCACGGTTCTTCGGTTAATTTCTCAGGAATTCAGTATAATGTGGTTTCTTACGGAGTTCAGAAAGAAACAGGTCTTATTGATTACGATCAGATGAGAGAAGTGGCTTTAAGAGAAAAACCTAAAATGCTTATTGCCGGTTTCTCTGCATATTCAAGAGATCTGGATTATGCAAAATTCAGAGAAGTTGCAGACGAAATCGGAGCTACACTTTGGGCAGATATTGCTCATCCTGCCGGTTTGGTGGCAAAAGGTCTTTTAAATAATCCTTTTGAACACTGTCATGTAGTAACCACAACCACTCACAAAACGCTGAGAGGACCAAGAGGAGGGATGATCATGATGGGGAAAGATTTCGAAAATACTTATGGTCATAAAACGCCAAAAGGAGAAACTAAGATGATGAGTCAGGTTCTGGACGGAGCTGTTTTCCCGGGAATTCAGGGAGGTCCGCTGGAACACGTTATTGCGGGTAAAGCAGTTGCTTTCGGAGAAGCTTTGGACGATCAGTTCTTAACATATGCGAAGCAGGTTCAGGCTAATGCACAGGCTTTGGCAAAAGCAATGATCGACAGAGGATTTGATATCGTAAGCGGTGGAACAGACAACCACTTAATGTTGGTAGATCTTAGAAATAAAAATGTAAACGGTAAGGAAACAGAGAAAGCTTTGGTTCTTGCAGACATTACCTGTAACAAAAATATGGTTCCTTTTGATGATAAATCACCATTCACCACTTCAGGAATCAGATTAGGAACGGCTGCTATTACGACAAGAGGTCTGAAGGAGAATGATATGGATACCATTGCAGGATTAATTTCTGATGTGGTAGATAACATCAAAAATGAAGAAGTAATTTCTTCGGTAAGAAAAAAAGTAAATGAATTAATGGAAGGTAAAGCTTTATTCAACTATTAATTTTCAAAGAAATAAATAATAAAGAATGGGCTTTTGCTCATTCTTTTTTGTGTAAAAAATATATGGAGAAGAAGTCTTTCACTTTTGATGAGATTAAACTGAAACTGGTAAACTATTGTGTGTATCAGGATCGCTGTCATGCAGAAGTTGAGCAGAAAATGAGAGAATTTCTTTTAATTGATGAAGCGAAGGAAGAAATTATGCTTTATCTGATGAAAGAAAACTATCTGAATGAAGAACGGTTTACGCGAAGCTACATCAGAGGTAAGTTTTACATCAAACACTGGGGAAAGGCGAAAATTAAAATTCATCTGAAACAAAAACAGATTTCCGATAAATTAATCAGTACATGTTTTGATGAAATTCATGAGGATGATTATGAAAAAACGATCCGTAAAATTTATCAGGATTACTATGATAAGCAGAGTGGATTGAAGGATTATCAAAGAAAAGCAAAAACAATCAAATATTTAATAAGCAGAGGCTTTGAATATGAGAAGATAAATGATATTTTTGATTAGAATTAATTCTATGGTAAAAGTTTTTTTTATTAAGATTTGTAACAAAATATATAGATTGTAAATGAATTGATTAGAATAAAATACTATGTTTAAAGAACGTATATTTCTATTAATGTTGAAATAAAACGTATTTTTACGATATGAAATTTTATGGTACTATTTTTGGAACTGTTGTTAACCAAATTTTAAAAACGGTTAGTGAAAATTCAAACTAAATTTATTTTTTAAATTTAAAGTATAGATAAAATTTTATTTTAATTTTGCATGACAGCCTTAAGGTTATTATTTCAATAATCCGGGTCTTATACCTTTAATATTTATGAACACAAATATAGACAATGTACAATTCTCTTAGGAAGAAGATTTTTGGAGGAGATAATGTTGTCAGTCTCTCGGATGTAAGATATCTGCCAAGATGGATAATATTAGTAATTGATATTATTATTCTGGTAGTATCGTTATTTTTATCTACCTATATTATAGAAAAAATTACCCAGCGTGAATTTATCTATGATGATAAAAGTCTTGTATTTTTATCTATTATCGTTATCAACGCCTTATTCATGTATGTTTTTAAAACATATGCAGGAATTATAAGGCATTCTACTTTTACAGATCTTTTTAAACTTTTGACGTCCTGCTTCTGTACAATGGTTACAGTAGCTACAATTAACATTTTTTATTTCTGGATCACCGGCGGAAAATTTATTTTAACACCTTATCTTATTTTATATTTCATCATCTCGTTTATGGGATTATTTCTTTTCAGATTGTATGTAAAAGAATTTTTTCATATCGTGAGAGAATATAGAAGAAGTACACTTAAGAAGAGAATTCTTGTTTTAGGAATCGATGAGCAGTCTATTGCCATTGCGAGAGCTATTTTAGACAATCCAAGCCTTCCTTATCATGTAGTAGGTTTTTTAACCCAGAGAACAGATTCTAAAAGAGCATCGTTGCTAGGAAAGCCAATCCTTTCAAAGGAAAAAATTGAAAAACATTCGAAAGAAGAACTTTTAGTAGACGGAGTCATCATTATAAAAGAAATGATGTCTAAAGATGAAATGAATTCCTGGGTAAATTTATTTCTTGAAAAAGATTTCAACATCTTTAAAGCTCCTTCGGTTCAGAAACTTAGAGACAGTGATCTTGGAGGTTCCATCAGAAATCTTCAGATCGAAGATTTGTTGAACAGAAAACCAATTAAAATTGAAAGTGAAGATGTGCGAAGCAGACATTTTAACAAGACAATTTTAGTAACCGGAGGTGCAGGTTCTATTGGGAGCGAAATTGTCAGACAGGTTGCACAATTTAATCCTTCTCTTATCGTTGTATTAGATCAGGCTGAAACACCTCTGTATGATATAGAGCTTGAAATGAGAGAAAAATTTCCTCATATCACCTTTAAATTTGTATTGGCAGATGTTTCCAATAAGCATAGAATAGAACCATTGTTTCAAACCTATAATTTTTCTATGGTTTATCATGCTGCGGCATATAAACACGTGCCATTGGTTGAAGAAAATCCACACGAAGGTATTATAGTGAATGTATTAGGTTCAAGAATCATTGCAACACTTTCCAGTAAGTATAATGTGAACAGGTTTGTAATGGTATCAACAGATAAAGCTGTAAATCCTACCAATGTGATGGGAGCTTCAAAAAGAGCTGCGGAATTATTTGTTCAGTCTTTACAAAATGTGGAAGGAAACAAAACCAAATTTATTACAACAAGATTCGGAAACGTTTTAGGATCTAACGGATCGGTAATTCCTCATTTTAAAAAGCAAATTGAAGCAGGAGGTCCCGTTACGATTACGCATCCTGATATTGTAAGATATTTTATGACGATTCCGGAGGCTTGTGAACTTGTTCTTCAGGCCGGAACCATGGGACACGGCGGGGAAATTTTCGTTTTTGATATGGGAGAACCCGTAAAAATTTTGGATCTCGCGAGAAGAATGATAAAATTATCAGGATTTGAGCCTAATATAGATATTAAAATTATTTATACAGGTTTAAGGCCCGGAGAAAAATTATATGAAGAGCTTTTGAGTGATGATGCAAAAACATTGCCGACTCATAACGAAAAGATTATGATCTCAAAAGATCCGAGTATGGTATTTTCTGAAATTGAATCTATGGTGAATTTGGTTACCAAAGCTGCTATCAAAAGAGATAAGGTAGAAGTCGTAAGAATTTTGAAAACTATAGTTCCTGAATTTAGAAGTAACAATTCTATTTATGAAATACTGGATAAATAGAAAAATAATAAATGTATATTTGTACAATTTTAAAATATGATGAAAGGTAAAATACTGGCTGTATTACTGGCAGTTACATTAGTTTCGTGCAAAACAAATCCCAACGCACACAACGATCTGAATTATATGCAGAATATAGAAAATGTTGCCATAGAAGCTTCTGCTAAAAATTCTCAAAATACAATTCAATCGGGAGATCAGCTTGTTATTCTTATTACGGCTAAAGATTTAGATGTTGTTAAACCATTTAATCAAAATTTTTCATCCTCAGAGTTTATTCAGAATAATACATTCGCAGGTGGAAATACTCCAGGTCAGGGATCGGCAAATATTTCTGGACCAACTTATATTGTAGATTCTGATGGTGATATAGATTTTCCTATCTTAGGAAAGTTAAATACAAAAAATAAAACTTTAGTTCAATTTAAAGATGAACTAAGAGACAAAATAAAAGAATTTGTTATTAATCCTAGTGTTTCTGTGAGACTCTCAAATTTCAAAATTTCAATTTTGGGTGAAGTAAACAGGCAAGGTGATTATGTTGTGGCAAATGGACAGGCTACAATATTGAATGCATTGGCCATGGCTGGAGATCTTACTATATATGGAAAAAGAAATGATATATTAATAATAAGAACGGAAAATGGGCAAATTACTCATGGGAGGATAAACCTGCAAGATGCTAACCTAATTAATTCTCCTTATTATAATCTGAGGCAAGGAGATGCTATTATAGTTTCTGCAAATAATACAAAAGATATTGCTTCAAAGCAAAACCCAAATACTCCACTTATTTTATCTGCAATTTCAATTGGTGTTACTGCTATTGCGGTAGTCGTAGGTTTATTTAAGAAATAAAAAGAATGGAAGAAAAAAATAATTTTGTGGAGACAAAAGAGATAGAATTACATATACGAGAAATAATACATCCTTATCTAAAAAGATGGTTTTGGTTCTTAATTGGGGCTGCAGTTTCACTTTTAATAGCATATTTATATTTAAAAAAACAAGTGGCTGTATATGAAGTTGCATCAACAGTTTTAATTAAAGATTCAAAAGCGAACAGCGGCGGAACACAGGACTTTGCAACGTTAAGAGATATCTCGGGTATAGGAAAGATAGGGAGTAATGGGGTGGAGAACGAGATGGAAATTTTTAAATCCAAAAAACTTGTACGTGAAGTAGTAAGAGTTTTAGGTTTAGAAACAAATATTTATAATGGCGATCTGAAAAACGAACTTTTCGAAGAGACTTCTCCAATAAGAGTCGTTATTGTTCAGGAAAAAGAATTTTCAGGCAATGCTTCCCGTTTGATCAATTTAAAGATTAACGGAAATGAGCTTACACTTTCTGCTGAAGGAATGTCCCCTGTAAAATCCTCATATAATAAAGTAATCAGTTTACCTTTTGCCAATATAATGATATTGAGAAATGCGAATTACAGGTCTAAAAAAAGTATTACGGATCTTTTATTGGATATTTCTACTTTAGATGACAGAACAAATGCCTTTCAGTCTGCTCTTAATGTTAGTCTGATTAATAAAGATGCTACTGTTATCAAATTATCAATGAATTATGCCGAAGTGGATAAAGCGAAAGCATTTATCAATAAGCTTGTTCAGGTGTATAATGAAGATGCTGTTGAGGATAAAAATACAGAGTTCAGAAATACAGCTAAGTTTATCAATGAAAGAATAGATCAGGTTGGACGAGATTTGGGCGATGTAGAAAACCAGAAAGAACAGTTTAAAAAGTCCAATAGAATATCTGATATAGAAACCGAAGTTCAATTGGGGCTTAAGACTAATACTGAGGCAAAAAGTAAAGAACTTGAAATTAATGCACAGTTGGAACTTACGGATATTTTGCTAGGATATGTTTCTAATCAGAACTCTAACCAGACCCTTCCGAGTAATCTTGGTCTGAATAATCCAGGCGCTACTGCCAATATTTCAGCGTATAATCAGTTGGTTTTGGAAAGAAATAAACTTCTTCAGAACGCTACACCAGAAAACCCTCTTGTTGTTGATATTACAAAACAGATAAATAATATTAGGACTTCTGTAATGCAGAGTTTACAGAAGAACAGAACGGCACTTCAGTTAGCAAGAAATGGTCTTTCTGCCGAACAGAATAATATTTCTGGCAGAATATCCCAAGTACCGGCTCAGGAAAAACTATTCAGAAGTATTGAACGTCAGCAGCAGATCAAAGAATCATTGTATCTTCTATTGTTACAGAAGAGAGAAGAAACTGCAATATCGATGGCTGTTACATCAGCAAAAGCAAGAATTGTGGACAAAGCTTATGTTGGAATGAAAGTTTCACCAAAATCTGGGGTAATTTTACTTTCCGGACTTGTAGCAGGTCTTTTGCTTCCGATTGTTTTTATTTATCTTCAACAGCTTTTTAACGATAAGGTAAAAACAAAACATGATCTGGAAAAACTTACCAACAGAAAACCTATCATCGGCGAAATTCCCAGTATGGAAAGAGGCCAGGATGAGTTGGTAAGAATGAACGATCTATCTCCTATGGCTGAATCATTCAGGATTTTAATTACCAATATGAATTTTATGTTTCCTAAGAACATTAAAAAAGGAAGAACGGTATTTGTTACTTCCACTGTAAAAGGAGAAGGTAAAACACACGTTTCTGTAAACCTTGCGTTAACGATGGCTACACCTAAAAAGAAGATCATCATCATCGGTTCGGATATCAGAAACCCTCAGTTACAGAGATACAATACTACAAGAAAAGGGCTTGCCGGACTTACGGAGTTTCTTTATGATGACCAAATTTCTGTAGAAGACATTGTGCATCAGAGTGCATTTAATCCTTATCTGGATGTTATATTTTCTGGAAGCATACCTCCAAATCCTACGGAATTGCTGTCTAACGGAAGATACGAGGATCTTCTTGCAGACCTGCAGGGAACGTATGATTATATCATTATTGATACAGCACCGCTTATGCTGGTGACGGATACTTTACTCATTGCTAATATGGCAGACGTTACACTGTATGTAACCCGATCTAGACATACAGAAAAAACGTTAATAGATTTTGCAAACAAACAAATAGAAACACATAAAATAAAAAATGTTGCTTTCGTACTTAATGATGTAAGTAAAGAGTATTTTGCCTACGGAAATAAATATGGGTACGGATACAAGGCAACAGAGAACAAAAACTTTTTAGATAAAATAAAAGGTATTTTTAATAAAGAATGATGAATTTACCCAAACACTATAAAATTGCTGTAATCGGCCAGGGATATGTAGGCCTGCCTCTAGCTCTTGAGTTTTCTAAATTTTTACCAGTTTATGGATTTGATATTAATGAGCAGAGAGTTAAAGAGCTCAATAATGGTGAAGACCATACCCTAGAAGCCGATTCTGATGAAATAAAAGAACAGTTAAAAATTGCTTCAGAGAGTAATTTTCAGAAAGGTTATATTCCTTCCAGTTCTCTGGAAGAAATTGCAGAGGCAAATATATATATAGTAACAGTTCCTACACCTATAGATAGATTTAACTCTCCGGATCTTAGTCTTTTAATTAAGGCAAGTAAGATGTTGGGGGGAATTATTAAGAAACAAGACATTATTATTTATGAATCTACAGTTTATCCAGGATGTACAGAAGAAGAATGTATTCCTATATTAGAAAAAGAATCAAAATTAAAACTGAATGAAGATTTTTTTGTTGGTTATTCTCCAGAAAGAATCGTTCCCGGAGATAAAGTAAACACTTTAGTGACAATTAAAAAAGTTACATCAGGATCTACTACTGAAATTGCAGAAGATATAGATCAGCTATACAAATTAATCATTAAAGCAGGAACCCACAAGGCTCCTAGTATTAAAGTTGCAGAAGCTTCTAAAGCAATTGAGAATGCCCAAAGGGATGTAAATATATCTTTTGTTAATGAATTAGCTTTGATATTTGATAGAATAGGTATTGATACTCATGATGTTTTAGAGGCAGCAGGTACGAAATTTAATTTTTTAAAATACCGTCCGGGTTTGGTGGGAGGGCACTGTATTTCTGTAGATCCTTACTATCTTGCACATAAAGCTGGGCAACTTGGTTATCATCCACAGGTAATTTTAAGTGGAAGAAGAGTAAACGACATGATGCCTGAATTTATTGCTGGAAAAGTTATTAAGTTAATGATTCAAAAAGGGATTCAGATTAAAAATGCAAATGCTTTAATCTTAGGAATTACGTTTAAAGAAAACTGTCCGGATATAAGGAATACCAAAGTTGTAAATATCTATTCCGAACTTAAGCAATATAATCTTAATGTAGATATTTATGATCCTTGGGCAGATCAGGATGAAGTAAAATCTGAATATAATATTCAAACTCTTGAAGATTTTATAGAAGATAAAAAGTATGAAGTTATTATTTTGGCAGTTTCTCATAAAGAGTTTAAGAATTTAGATATTATTTCATTAAAAACTGAGAAATCAGTTTTATTTGATGTAAAAGCATTCTTGGAAAGAGATACTGTTGATGCAAGACTATAAGCATAATTATCGGCGTATACATGATTTTAGCAAATAAAGAATCTTTAATTTATATTCCATATTATGGAATTAATCATAAAGATTTAAAGAATTTTGTTAAAAATTATATCAATTAAAATAAGAAATAATAAAATGATTTTTCAGATTTTTCGAAAATAATTCTATTGTTTCAAAGAATACTTAATGAGAAAAAAAGCAGTTTTACTTTTCATTTTAAAGTTAATAAAAATACCCTTAAATATTATTCTTCTTTCTATGACTGCCAAATATTTTGGGGTGTCTTTGGAAAAAGATGTATGGATTTTGGCATTTACTACAATGTCTACAATAGATGCTGCACTATGGGGACCTATAAATGAAACGTTCAGAACAAAGTTTATTTTTCTCAAAGAAAACAATTCTGAAGAAACTGCATTGGTAAAGACACAGTCTTTGCTCACATATTTCATTCTTTTTTCAGTATTACTGGTAGGGGGTATTTTGGCCTTTCCGGATTATTTTACATATTTAATAGCTCCTGACTACGATGTTTCCCAGCGTCTGGTATTGGTTAAAATGATCTATTATGTAGCTCCGGTACTGCTTTTTAACCAATTGATGTCGATAGGAATCAGTATTTTGAATGCGTATGAAATTTTTTTTATCGCCGAGGTTTCAGGATTTTTCAGCACAATTATTAATATTGCACTGATCTATTTTTTCGTGGAAAGAATGGGCATTCTTTCTCTGCCTCTGTCATATTATATTTCTACACTGCTGCTTATTGCATTTATCGTCTTTTTTATCATAAAGAAAAAAATTCCCTTATTTAAAGCAAACTGGAATTTTTCATTCGATGGCTTTAAAACTTTTTTCCTTTTTGCCATTCCCTTTTTTTTACCGTATTTTTTCGGACAGATCAATTCATTGGTAGAGAAAATTTTAGCATCAGGAATAAGAGAAGGGGTTATTTCCTCACTTGATTATGCTAACAGGATACCTACCTTGATGTACGGAATTGTGGTAAGTATCATTACAACCATCTTGGTACCTGTATTATCAAAGTATTATATAAAAGGAGATAAAGATCTTTATAATGATGAGTTCAGAAAAATGTTTCAGCTTGGATTGCTTATTATTTCTTTTATCACTGCTTTTATTGCGGGAGCCTCTTTACCTATGGTGAAGATTCTTTATGATAGAGGAAGTATTTCTACGGAAGAACTTATAAGCATTGCAGATCTTTCCATACTGTATGGGATTTCACTTTTAGGAATATTCGGATATGTTATTTTCGGTATGAGTTTATTATCCTCTGAAAATCAAAAGTATTATGCGTTTATAGGAATGGCTACACAGATTGCTGTTATTACCATAAATTTTCTGTTCGTAAAATTAGGTGGAATTTATATATTTCCTATCTCCATATTTTTTTCTCATAGCATATTCGCCTACTTTATGTATTTGAAATATCCGTTTAGAAAAGATCTTAATATTGAGCCAAGATACTTTCTTCTTGTAATCATTATCGTTTCCATTATGTATTTTGGAATGCGCCATTCAGTCAGTTTTACAAGTCCATATCCGGAAGTGATATTTCAGGCAGGCGTTCTGGCGATTTTGCTGTTTATTCTGAGCTATATTTTCAGGCTTGAAGAAAGACAGATAATTTTAAAACTGATAAGTCAAAAAATAAAACAACTTAGAAAATGATGTTTTCAAAGAAGAAAAAGACTTTTGTAACAATTTTTCCGAATTGCGAAAATATCCATCTCATCAAAGATGTGGGCATGATACCCTATCTGCTTTATAAAAATCATCATTATGACTCCTATATTGCAGGATATTCAGACGGTCCTTTTCCTTATCTGGAATCTGACGTTAGAGGACTGAAAACTTTAAAAATTAAAAAAATATTCTCTGGAAATGAAACACTAAACATCTTATTTTTCCTATTGTTACATCTGAGAAAAATTGATGTTATCAATTTTTACCACTTTTCTTTACAGAAAGTACTGCTATGCTTTATATTTAAGGTACTTACTTTCGGAAGAGGTAAAAGTTATATAAAACTGGATGCCAACGATTCCATACTCGATCAGGAGTATACAGGCTTAAAAAGGAAACTCATCGGCTATCTGGTAAAGTATGTGGACATCATTTCTGCTGAGATAGAGAGTATAGTAAACGCATTAAATAAAAAAAATATTTTCGGAAAAGAAGTTTTTTTGATCTCCAATGGTTTTTATTCTCAAAAGATCTCCAATGTTTCTTATGATAAAAAGAAAAAGAGATGTATTACTGTTTCAAGGCTGGATGATCCCGGAAAATCTAATCTAACGCTTATTGAAGGGTTTTTGACATTTTGTAAACAAAATCCGGATAACGAATGGGATTTTGTTTTGGTAGGAGCGTACAGTGAAAAATTCTTATCAGCTATCAGGAATATTACAGATAAATATGCTGGGTTTGCAGATAGGATTATCCTTGCCGGTGCAGTCTATGACCGGATGGAACTGGCAAAGCTTTACGAAGAATCAGCACTATTTTTATTTGCATCGCTGTCAGAATCTTTCGGTTTTGTTTATCTGGAGGCTCTTTCCAATAAATGTTTTATCATTTCAACTCCACTGAATCCATGTAAGGAAATTACAGATAACTGGAAGTATGCTGCTGTTTTCAATTACCAGAATCCGGATGACCTTGCCGTGAAAATTAAAGAGACAATCGCTAAAGATGATTTAGAAAAATTAAGTCGGGAAGGGGCGGAATATGTTTATTCCAAATACTATTGGCCTATAATAATCGATAAGCTGAATAATAAGCTTTTAAAACTATAGATTACTAAAATTACGTAATAAATGACTTGCTCAATTATCATAATAAATTATAATACAAAACAGCTAACGACTGATTGTATACATTCTGTCAAGAAATATACAGAAGATATAAGCCACGAAATTATTCTCGTTGATAATGCTTCAACAGATGGATCAAAAGAGCATTTTGAAAACTTTGAGGGAATTAAATATATTTATTCCGATACCAATTTAGGTTTCGGGAGAGCAAATAATTTAGGGGTTCAGCAAGCAGAAGGAGAGTTTTTATTCTTTTTGAATTCAGATACACTCCTAATTGAAGATTCTATTACCAAGCTTCATTCTTTTTTTGTGAATAATGAAGATCAGTTGAATATAGGGGTATTGGGATGCCCGCTGATTGATAAGAACCATACGATCAACGGATACGGAAACAGTTTTCCGACGTGTTCTAACGAAAAAAATAAAGTATGGAAACAAATTCCTTTCGTTTCATCTTTTATACTTTTGCAGGAAGAAAAAGTTTACGATTTCAGCAAAACGTATTTTGAAATAGATTATGTTATAGGAGCCGATATGTTTATGAGAAAATCTTTGTTTGAAAAGTTAGATGGCTTCTTTCACAAGTTCTTTATGTATTATGAAGAGACAGATCTGCAGAAAAGAATCAGTAACCTTGGATATAAACAGTATATTTATACAAAGACCAATATCATCCACCTGGAAGAGGCGAGCAGTAAGACGATTATAAACTATTCCAATAAAAAAAGAATAATGACTCATACCAGCAGAGTGCTTTACTTAAAAAGAAATGATCGCAAAAGGTTCTCTACGTTTGTGATAACGGACTATTTATTTTTAATTTTGAATTTTTTTAATTTTAAATATACTTTTAAAGAGAATTGGAAGTATTTTACTGAAATAATAAAAACATATTAAAGGAGACATGAAAATTTTAATATTCGGAGCTACTGGTTTTATTGGAAAAAATTTAGTTAATTTTTTTTCGGTAAATAGTGAAGTTGATACTGCAAAAATTAATGAAGATGAAACTGTTTTGTTAAAAAAAATAGAACAAGCCGATATCATTATAAATGCTGCAGGAGTGTCCAGATCAGATTCTGAGAATGATTTTTTTATGTATAATATTTATTATGCTCAGAAATTATTTTTACTTGTAAATAAGTTTGAAAATAAGATGTTTATTTATTTTTCTTCCATTCATTATTATGTAGAAACCATCTACGGTATCAGCAAAAGATATAATGAATTTTTGCTTACGAAGCTTGGATTTGAGAAAAAAAACTACTTCTTATGCCTTAGAATTCCGAGTATATTCGGACCGGGGATGAAACCGAATTATGTATCTGTAGTGGCAACATTCTGCCATAACGTTATCCATGGAAAAGAAAGTAAAATTATTGATGGAGATAAGGTATTGCAGCTGTTATTTATTGATGATCTGGTAAAAAATATCAGTAATAAAATCGTCAACAGAAAAGAAAATGGCTTTGATCTGGTAAATTATTTTCCTGAGACCGTAGAAATATCAGTAATTAAACTGTTCGAAAGTATCAATAAAATAGAGTCTGATTTTGACAAGATAATTACCACAAACAATTTTTCAAACAATCTATCCCTAACTTACAATTACTTCTTGGATAACAAGATATAAGCACGAAGATTTGTTTATGAAGATACAGGCTTGGAAAACAGATGTAGTCGAAATATCTTCTAACGGAAAATGTAATTTTTAATACAAAAAAATGGTTTATGAGAAAAATATATATAATAGGATCAGCGAGTAAGTTTGGTATGGAAAGGAGCTATAAATATGCTTTGGAAAAACTGGGGTTTGAGGTGGAGATTATCGATTTTGCGAATCTTATAAATTCATACTATCCTTTCATAATTCTTCAGAAATTCAACTCCGATTATACTCCGGCCATTGTAAAAGCTAACCATTTTGTTGCAAAAAAATTTTTTAAAGAACCTCCTTTTGCAATTATGGTATTTACTAATGTGAAGCTTTATCCCGGAACCATTGAATATTTTAAAAGGATCTGCAAAAATGTTATTTTCTATTGGCCAGATTCTATCGTAAATATGTCGAATAACGTTTTCTCCAATTTAAAACATTATACAAAAGTATATGCCCATTCAAAAGAAAATGTAGATATTTTTAAAAGAAACGACATCGAATCCACATGGCTTCCTTTTGCAGGAGATACCATTTCATCCGCAGATTTTGATGCTTACTCGGAAAAGAAAACAGAATACGATTTTTCTTTTGTGGGAGCTTTCAGACCAGAACGTTATGAAGCCATCAACGGGTTATTAAAAGAATTTCCCGAAAGCAGATTCTTTCTGGCAGGAACCGGCTGGAAAAAGCTGTCTTTTCACAATAAAAAAAATCTTACACTTGTAGAACAGATGGTAGATTTAAATACTTTTTTAAATTATACTGCAAACAGTAAAATAGCATTAAATGCAATTGACCATCTGAATTATCCTTCATCTAATTTAAGATTTTTTGAAATTGCTCTTTCAGGAGTTCCCCAGCTATCAACTTTTATACCGGAATTTGAAAATCAGTTCGCAGATAAAAAAGATGTTTATTATTTCAAAACTTTAAATGAAATGATAGAAAAAGCGCATTGGATCGTAAATAATTATGAGGAAGCCTTAAAAGGAGCAAAAGAATTCAGGAGGACTATTGATACCAGCAATAATTATATTAACAGGGCTAAGTTGCTCGCTGAGGATTTTGTTTAAAATATTCTCAAATATTGAAGTGAATAACGCGTTATATTTTAATATTATTTAGAAGTTGTAAGAAATGGATGTGCATATAAATATTAGAGATGCTGGCAGAGAAGAACCAAAAAAAGATTCGAAGTAACAGACAGGTATGGAAATTTATTTTTTTACTATATTTTTCTTAGCATTCTTCTCTTTAATAGAACTCAATATTAAAGATGTAAAGGGTGCTCACACAATATTAAATACTCTCAAGTTTTTAAGTTTTACAGTATTGGTTGGGCAGATGGGACTTCGTTGGGAAACGGGTACGGATTGGCCTTCATATTATGATCACTATGAAAGTTTCAGGAATGAGAATAAATGGTTCAGCTATTCCAACCAAATGGACTTGGGATATAACCTGTTGACACACTTTTTTTACAAATATTTTTACGGATACTCTCTCTTTTTGTTCTTTAATGCATTTGTTTTTTATGCTATCACATTCAAATCGTTAGAGTTTCTTTCCAAATATTTTTTTATTACGCTGCTCATATTCTACTGCTTATTTATGGGAAATTGGGGAACCAACCGCCAATTATTAGCATTAGCATTTGGTTTATATTCACTGAAATTTTTATTGGAAAAGAGGTATATTTATTATTTTTTATTAGTAATAATAGGATACTTTTTTCATTCTACTTCTTTACTTTTTTTCCTTTATTTTTTTATAAACCGTGAAATTAAAGATCGTGTATTATTAATTTTACTTGTGGCTTCTATTGCAATATCTTACTCTCCATTGCCTGTATACTTCTTTGGCTTAGTAGGAGGTTTTAATGAAAATGTTAGCACTAAAGCAGGGATGTATCTGAGGCAGGCACAGGAAGAAACAGCAATTCTTTCTACTTTCGGACTTATTAAAAGATTGTCTTTTGTACTTATTTTCTTTATTGCCAGAAAACATCTGCAAAAGAAAATACCCCAATATAACTTAATTTTTAACGGATACTTCCTAGGAATACTTTTCTATTTTATCTTTGGTAAATCTTTGTTGGTAATGGTAAGCCGGGGAAGTATGTACTTTAATGCAATGGAACCTTTGCTTCTAGGCTTTCTTTTATTATTAGTAGATGATAAGAAAAAAAGAATGATGATGATTTTTCCTTTATTTGTAATTGCTATCATCAATTTTAACCAATCTATAAGTGTATATAAAGATATCTTTAATCCGTATAAAGGGATATTTTATAATGAAGAATATCGAAGAGTAGATTTTTAATAAATTAAATAAGGACAAATGATACTTCTTTTTGTATTCATGGTATTGTTTTTTTTCCTGACAGAAAATAAACTCAGCTTAATGCAGAAAAACCTTGTATTTATTTTCTTATTAGTCTTTTGGTGGTTTTTAGAGAGTTTCAGATGGGAAAGCGGGACAGATTTTTATATTTACTATAGTAACTTTAGTAATATTAAAGAGAGTAAGATCGAGACCAACAGATTTGAGCTTGGTTACAACCTTTTGATTATTTTTTTTAGAGACTATATGCATCTTTCCTTTTATACTTTCAATGCAGTTTATTATGCAATAGTCTTTTTACTATATTATTTCTCTATTAAGAAAGCATCTCTGGATTCTATACTGTTTATATTTATTTTCTTTTGTTTAAGTATCGGGTTAATGGGAAGTACACGGCAATTAATGGCATTATCCATTATGTTTTTTGCAACAGTATATTTTTTAGAGCACAAGAAATTGTGGTTTATTTTGTTTGTGTTTTTAGCATCAATGTTTCACCGTACAATAATCGTCTGTCTTATTTATATCATATTTACCAATAATATTAGATATAAATATTGGCTTTATTTAATTGGATTTGCAGTTTTTGCCCAACTCAGCGGTATGAATTCTTTACTTAGTGAAAAAGTAATATTGCTTTTACCCAAAGCCTTTTCTGAAAGGTACTTTGGGTATCTATCTATTGCTCATCAGAACAGTATTTCAGTAATCGTTTTTATTTCAGGGATTTGTAGAAGGATTTTGCCAGTTGTTTTATTTTTCTTATACCGGGATGTATTAAACCGCTCAGTAAAAACCAATCATCTGGAATTTATTCTGAATGTACTATTCTTCTCCCTTTTTGCTTACATCATACTGTCATTCGATTTTACCTTTATAATTTCAAGGATAAGTATTTATTTTATTATCTTTGAAGTGTTTTTTTATTCAATTTTAATAACAATCTTTGTTAAAGAAAAAAAGTATACATATGTTTCAGCTTTGTTCATTCTTTTTTTTATTTTAGCTTATAAAGGTATTATAAACTATCCGGAATTATTTTTGCCTTACAAGACTATATTCTTCACATTTTAATTATGAAAATTCACTTTTTTGAAAGAAATCCCGCAGATGGGCAAGTAAGTATAGAGAAGCTTTTTTCCGTAATAAAAAAGGAATTATCAAGGAAAGGAGTTGCATACAGTGTGTTTGTAAATCCTTTTAAACTTTCAGAGATGCTAAAGACTCTGATGTATTTTAAAAAAAATCAGGGAGAAATTAATCATATCACAGGAGACATACACTGGTCTTCATTAGCTTTAGATTCTAGAAAAACTCTTTTAACGGTTCATGATCTTTCAGGATATTATCAGCATACCGGATTGAAAAAAATTTTATATTATTTACTTTGGATTTATCTGCCTTTAAAAAAATTAAGATACATTACCGTTATTTCTGAAAAAACCAAAAAGGAAATTTCTTGGCTTCTGCCTTCTGTGGCAAGTAAAATTAAGGTTATTCCTAACTGTATTACGGTAGATATCTTACCCATAAAATTTAAGTATTTCAGTAAAATGAAACTCCTTATTGTAGGGACGAGGGAAAATAAGAATATTGAAAAAGTTTTAGAAGCTTGTAAAGATCTCAACATTGCCTTATCCATAGTGGGAAGACTGAACGAAAGACAGAGTAGGTTATTAGAGGACTACCAGTATGATTTCAGCAATTATATCAATATTTCAGATGAAAAACTTCGAGAACTGTATGATGAAAGCAATGTATTATGCTTCCCGTCTACCTACGAAGGATTTGGTCTGCCAATTCTTGAAGCCCAAGCAAGGAACTGCATGGTTATCACTTCAGATCTTTCACCTATGAAAGATGTTGCAGGAAAAGGAGCCTTATTAGTAAATCCTCATCATGCAGAAGAAATAAGAAATGCAGTGTTAAGAATTGCCAATGAAGAGGATCTACGTAGAGAATTAGTCATCAGGGGGCAGGAAAATGTAAAAAATTATACTCCTGATTGGGTGGTGGAACAATATACAGAATTATATAAAAAAATCCTTGCAAATAAATGATTCTTATTGACGCATTATATATTAACAACAGCGGTGGGAAAGTTTTACTGGACTATCTTATTGAAGAATTGGAAAAAACCAGCAAAGAAATTTTTTATCTTTTGGATGAGCGTATCCAGAATGAAAACCATAGTCTGAAACTTAAGAATAAAGTAACTTATCTACAAGCTTCGTTATTCAAAAGAAGAAAATTCTATAGAGAAAATAAAAATAAATTTTCAGCGATACTGTGTTTTGGAAATCTTCCACCTAATATCAGAACTTCAGCCAAAGTATATACCTATTTTCATCAGCTCTTATTTCTTGAGCTTCCGAAAGAAATACCTTTTATCAGCAAAAAAATATACTATATCAAAACCCGTGTTCTGAATGCTTTCAGAAAAAATACGGACTACTGGATTGTCCAGACAGATTTAGTTAAAGAAAAACTTTCAAAAAAATATGACATCCGGGAAAATAACATTCTGGTGATGCCATTTTATCCGCCCTTTGGTATGCAGATCAAGCAAAATATCAGAAAAGAGCATCAGTATATTTATGTGAGTAATGTAACCCGGCACAAAAATCATCTGAGATTAATGGATGCATTCACAAAATTTTATGATCAACACAAAAAAGGAAAACTAATTTTAACCATTCCTGACCATGCTGCTGACATATTAAATTTAATTAATATAAAAAAAGATAAAGGATATCCTATAGAAAATATTGGGTTTATAGATCGGAATGCGTTGCGCAAGTTATACAAAGAATCAGAATATCATATATATCCTTCACTTACAGAAAGCTTTGGTTTAGGCTTGGTAGAAGCTATAGAAAATGGATGTAAGGTTATTGGTGCAGATTTACCTTATACTTATGCCGTCTGCAAACCCAGTTTTGTTTTTAATCCTTTGGAAGTAGATTCAATTACTGAAGCATTATCACTATCTTTGCAAAAAAATACAATAAACTCAGAGTCTAAAGTAAAGAATGAAATCAATACATTAATTTCTTTACTTCATTAAAAATATAAATTATGGAAATACAGAATAAAGTCCTTCTTATCACAGGTGGAACAGGTTCATTCGGAACGGCTGTTTTAAGAAAATTCATCAATACAGATCACTTTAGAGAAATCCGTATTTTTTCCCGTGACGAGAAAAAGCAGGATGATATGAGAAATCAGTTTAGAAGCGATAAACTGAAATTCTATATCGGGGATGTAAGAGATTACAGAAGTGTAGAACCTGCAATGAGAGGAGTAAACTATGTATTTCATGCCGCTGCACTTAAGCAGGTTCCTTCCTGTGAATTTTTCCCGATGCAGGCTGTAAAAACCAATGTGGAAGGAACCCAAAACGTAATTGATGCCGCTGCAAAAAATAATGTGAAAAAAGTAATCTGTCTAAGTACAGACAAAGCAGCATATCCTATCAATGCAATGGGAATTTCCAAAGCAATGATGGAAAAAGTAGCAGTTGCCGCATCACGTAATCTGGAAAATACAACGGTTTGCCTTACCAGATATGGAAACGTAATGGCTTCCAGAGGATCGGTAATTCCATTATTTGTAAAACAGATTAAAAATGGTGAATCCATTACCATTACAGATCCGAGTATGACAAGATTCTTAATGTCATTGGAGGAAGCAGTAGATTTGGTTCTTTTTGCTTTTGAACACGGAAATTCCGGAGACCTTTTTGTTAATAAAGCTCCTGCAGGAACCATTGGAGACCTTGCTCAGGCTTTAAAAGAAATGTTTAAGGTCGATAATCCGGTAAAAGTAATCGGGACGAGACATGGTGAAAAACTATACGAAACCCTTTGTACGCGTGAGGAAATGCTCAAAGCAGAAGATATGGGCGATTTTTACAGAATTCCTGCCGATAACCGAGATCTTAATTACGCACAGTATTTTTCAGAAGGGGTAGAAGATATTTCCAAAATAGAAGACTACCATTCTCATAATACAAAACAGGAAGATGTTGAAGGAATGAAAAAGCTGTTATTAAAACTTCCTTTAATCAGAAAAGAGGTTTTAGGAGAAGATATAATGCAATATCCCGATTAAAATATGAATTCACCGCAAATCATTGCAGGAGAAAAATATTCGGATGAGAGAGGAAATCTCTTTTTCAATAATACTTTTGATGCTTCATTAGTGAAGAGAATCTATATTATTGAAAATAATGAAACATATTTTATACGCGGTTGGATAGGTCATAAAATTGAACAGCGTTGGTTTTCATCTGTTCAGGGAAGCTTTACAGTAAAGTTAATAAAAGTTGACAATTGGAAAAATCCATCAAAATCACTTGAAACTAAAGAATTTGAACTCACCTCGGATAAACTTGATATTTTGCATATGCCTAAAGGATATATAAGCAGTATTCAATCAAAAGAAATAGGATCAAAACTTTTGGTTATGGTAGATCATTATTTTGGAGAATTACAGGACGATTATCGCTTTCCCTCAGAGTATTTTGAAAAAATATAACAATGAAAAAAGTAGGAATTACCGGACAAAACGGCTTCGTTGGTTCGCATTTATATAACACTTTGGGCTTACAGCCAGAAAAATTTGAAAGAATTTCTTTCGAAAGAGATTTTTTCGACTCTCCTGAAAAACTGGACGACTTTGTGAAGCAATGTGATGTCATTGTACATCTTGCAGCCATGAATCGTCATCCCGATCCGGAAGTAATCTTCAATAATAATGTAGAGCTTGTTAAAAAACTGACAGACTCTTTACAGAGAACGGGATCAAAAGCACACGTTCTTTTCTCTTCATCTTCTCAGGAAGAAAAGGATAATCTGTACGGTAAATCTAAAAAAGAAGGCAGGGAATTATTTGCAGACTGGGCAAAAAATAACGGAGGCAAATTTACGGGAATGATTATTCCGAACGTTTTCGGACCTTTTGGAAAACCGAATTACAATTCTTTCATCGCAACGTTTTGTCATAAACTTACCCACGGCGAAAATCCTGTGATTGATAATGATGGAGAAGTAAAACTGATCTACGTCGGAGAACTTGTGCAGGAAATCATCAATCAGATTGAAGTTGCAGAAACTAATGAATTATACGAAGTTCCTCACACATCCGTAAATAAAGTATCTGAAGTTTTAGCTAAACTTGAAAATTACAAAAAACTTTATTTTGATAGCGGAGAAATTCCGGTGTTGGAAACGAAATTCGATCTCAATCTTTTCAATACATTCCGTTGCTATTTTGATATTAAAGATCATTATCCCGTAAAATTTACACAGCACACTGATCCGAGAGGAGCTTTCGTGGAAGTAATTCGTTTGGGAATCGGCGGACAATGTTCTTTTTCCACTACCGTTCCGGGAATTACCAGAGGAAACCATTTTCATACAAGAAAAATCGAAAGATTTGCGGTAATTAAAGGCAAAGCCCTTATTCAATTAAGAAAAATAGACAGCGATGAGGTTCTGGATTTTTATTTAGACGGAAACGAACCCGCTTATGTAGATATGCCGATTTGGTATACTCACAATATTAAAAACATCGGAGAAGAAGAACTGTACACCATTTTCTGGATCAATGAACCCTTTAATCCGGAAGATTCAGATACCTATTTTGTAGAAGTTTAATAATCTTTAATTATAAACTTCACGGGCTTCTCCAATAAACAGACATTAAAAATTTATCTTTGCAAAGGCAAAAAAATACAATGAAAAAACTAAAAGTAATGACGGTTGTAGGAACACGACCGGAAATCATTAGACTATCAAGAGTATTATCAGCTTTGGATGCTTCCGAAGCCGTTGAACATATTATCGTCCATACAGGTCAAAACTACGATTACGAGCTGAACCAGATCTTTTTTGAAGATTTAGGACTTCGCAAACCGGATTATTTTCTGGAAGCAGCAGGTAAAACGGCAACAGAAACAGTGGGGAATATTTTAATTAAAATAGATCCTTTGCTGGAAGAATTGCAGCCTGAAGCATTTTTGGTTTTAGGAGATACCAATTCTTGTCTTTGTGCCATTCCTGCTAAGAAAAGACAGATTCCGATTTTCCACATGGAAGCAGGAAACAGATGTTTCGATCAGCGAGTTCCGGAAGAAACCAACAGGAAAATTGTAGATCACACTGCAGATATTAATTTAACCTATTCAGACATCGCAAGAGAATATCTTTTAAGAGAAGGTCTTCCTGCAGACAGAATCATCAAAACGGGTTCTCCTATGTTTGAAGTGCTGAATCATTATCTTCCTCAGATCGAAAGTTCAGATGTTTTAAGCCGTCTGAATTTAGAAGAAGGAAAATATTTTGTGGTATCATCCCACAGAGAGGAAAATATTAATTCTGAGAAAAACTTCAACGGATTAATAGAAAGTTTAAATGCCATTGCAGAGAAATTTGGCTATCCGATCATCGTTTCCACACACCCGAGAACCAGAAATATGATCGATAAAAAACAAGTTGAGGTAAGACCGGAAATTCAGTTCTTAAAACCGCTTGGATTCCACGATTATAATGCGTTACAGATGAGAAGTTATGCTGTTTTATCAGATTCAGGAACTATTTCAGAGGAATCTTCCATCTTAAATTTCCGCGCTTTGAATATCAGAGATGCCCACGAAAGACCAGAAGCAATGGAAGAAGCGTCCGTAATGATGGTAGGTTTATCCCCGGAAAGAATCTTACAGGGATTAACGCAGCTTCAGCAGCAGAAAGTAGGAACAGAAAGAAATTACAGACAGGTTTCAGATTATTCAATGCCGAATGTTTCAGAGAAAATGGTAAGAATTATTCTGAGTTATACGGATTACGTTAACAGAGTTGTTTGGAGCAAAAAATAATGAATATACTATTTCTTACATTAGCTAAAATAGATACACTAAATAAAAGTGGTATTTATCATGATCTGATGCGCGAATTTTCGGTTCACGATCATCTTCTTTATATTGTTTCTCCTTCTGAAAGGCGTGAAAATTTGAAGACTATTGTAAAAAATGAAGGCAATACAAAATTTCTGAATGTAAGAACTCTTAATATTCAAAAAACTAACTTTGTTGAAAAAGGAATTTCAACTTTATTGATTGAAAGACTTTTTTTTAAAGCGATTAATAAATATTTTTCAGACGTAAAGTTTGATTTGATTATTTATTCAACACCACCCATTACTTTTACAAAAATTATAAAATTCATTAAAAATAGAGACGGAGCAAAAACATACCTTTTGCTGAAAGATATTTTTCCCCAAAATGCCGTAGATATGAAGCTTATTTCTAATAAAGGAATACTATACAGATATTTCAGGAAAAAGGAAAAAGATCTATACAGCATTTCGGATAAAATAGGATGTATGTCTAAAGCCAATATCAATTTTCTCCTGAAACACAATACTTTTATTCCGGAATCAAAAGTGGAAATCAATGCTAATTCCATCGAATTGAGGGGTTTTAAAGAATTATCGGCTAAAGAAAATAACGGAATAAAAAAGAAATACAACATCCCTGTCGGAAGGAAGGTTTTTATTTATGGCGGAAACTTGGGAAAACCACAGGGAATCGATTTCCTTATACAAACTCTGGACGCAAAAAAAGAAGATAACCGGATATTTTTCATTATTGTGGGCTCTGGTACAGAATATATGAAAATAAAAAACTGGATGGAAACAGTAAAGCCTGAAAATGTACTATTGCTCTCCGTTTTGCCTAAGCATGATTACGATATTCTCATTAAGGCATGTGATGTCGGAATGATATTTTTGCATAAAGATTTCACAATTCCCAATTATCCTTCAAGGCTTCTTTCTTATCTAGAAAACAAAATGCCAGTTCTCGCAGCAACAGATAAAAATACAGATATAGGTACAGATATTGTTAATAACAGCTGCGGTGCTTCGGTCTATTCAGACAATATCGAGGAAATGGTTCTGAAAATAGATGAATTTGTATCAATGGATGAAGAAATATTCGAAGAAATGAGAGAAAACAGCCGGAAATTTCTGAAAAAGGATTTTCTGGTGAGTGATTCTTATCGTAAAATTATAAATTTGGTGAAGTAAAAAAATAGAAATGAAAGGATCTTATTTCTTTTGTAACATACAAATTGTTGATTTGCATATACATGTATAAATTATTTTTTAAAAGATTTTTAGATATTCTGGTAGCTTTAAGCATCATCATATTTCTGCTGCCGTTATTTTTGATTATTTATGTTTTAGTTAAAATAGATAGTTCAGGAAATTTTTTCTTTTTTCAGGAAAGGCTTGGCTATAAGGGAAAGATATTCAGAATTTATAAGATAAGAACCATGTACGACAGGAAGAGAGTTCCGGACAGAGAGATCTTTAAAAATGATGTGGATGTTACAAAAGTGGGATTTTATCTCAGGCGTTTCAAGATAGACGAACTGCCCCAGATCATCAATGTTCTGAAAGGAGATATGTCTATCGTTGGCCCCCGTCCTTGTCTTCCGTCACAGTTGAAAGATTTTAACGAAGACGGTAAGAAACGTATTGAAGTTGTTCCGGGGTTAACTGGATTGTCACAGGTAAACGGAAACATTCATTTATCGTGGGAGGAACGATGGAAATACGACAGAGAATATGGGGAAAATCAAAGTTTTATTCTGGATTTAAAAATCATAGGCAAAACATTTTTGATACTTCTTTATGGAGAAGATAAATATTTAAAAAAACCCAATGTATAAAATACTGGTTATAGGAGCCGTAAATTCTACCGTACACATCATAAAAAGTCTTATGAAGCACGATATGGAAGTAGTCGGCATTTTAGGACATGAGCCCAAGAATAAAGATAAGGTTTCGGGATGGGCAGATTTGCAGGATCTGTCGGCACAGTTTAATCTTCATTATAAGGGCTTTACCAAAATAAATGATGAGGAAAACCTAAGCTGGGCATCTGAAAAAAAGCCGGATGTTATTTTTGCTGTCGGATTTTCTCAATTGTTAAGTGATATCTGGTTTTCGGTCGGTAAATTAGGCTGTATAGGTTTTCATCCCACACAGTTACCTCTGGGGAGAGGCAGGGCACCTTTGTCATGGATTACGCTTGAACAGTCCTACGGATCTGCAACTTTTTTTCTCATGGGAAGCGGTGCAGATGATGGTCCTGTATTTATCCAGTCTATTTTTAAAGTGGAAGAAGATGATTCTGCACAAACGGTTGAGCGTAAAATTCTAGATCATATAGATATTGCTTTAGACCAATGGCTTCCGGATCTGAAAAAAGGATTGTGGAATCCGGTTCCTCAGACAGAGCATCTCGCTTCCTATTACGGGGTGAGAAAAGAAGAAGACGGGCATATTAACTGGAATGATCATGCGGTTTATATTAATCGTCTTATTAAAGCGTCTGATAAACCCCATCCTGGAGCATATACCTACTGGAACGATAAGAAATTGAGAATATGGACCTGTAGGATAGAAAGGGAGCTTAATTTTAAAGGAGTGATTGGAAGGGTTTTGTTGAAGAATAACAATAATCATCTGCTTATACAGACTGGTGATGGTCTTTTGTGGATTGAAGAATATGAATTTACCAATGATTCTCCGAAGGAGATATGTGTTGGTTCTAAATTAGGCTATATTATTGAAGACGAAATATTCAGAATGAAAATAAAACTAAAAGAGATTACAAATGAATAGAGTTATTGTAATAGCCCCCCATCCTGATGATGAGATCATTGGTTGTGGTGCTACGATCGCAAAGCATATAGAGTCGGGTGATGAGGTAACAATCGTAGTGGTAACTAATGCAGCAGTAGGTGCACCTGAATTTTATGCTCAGTCATTGATTGATAAAGTAAGAGAAGAAGCCGTTTCTGCACATCATTTTTTAGGGGTGAAAGAAACTATTTTTCTTGAATTTCCAGCTCCCGCTTTAAATGCCTTCCCCGAATTTAAAATATCTTTAGAAATTTCAATGATAATTCAGAAGATAAGACCCACCCATCTGTATCTTCCTCACCCAGGTGATATGCATCAGGACCATAAAGCGGTCTATAGAGCATCACTGGTTTCTGCAAGACCTCAGGGAGAAGATCATAAAGTTTTAAACATTTATTGTTATGAAACTCTTTCTGAAACCGAATGGACTCCTATGCAGGAAAAAGCATTTGTCCCAAATCATTTTGTAGATGTTACTGATGTATTTGATAAAAAGACTGAAGCAATGAAATTTTTTAAATCGCAAATTAAGCAGTTTCCGCATTCACGTTCATTGGAAACTTTCCGAGCTCTTGCGATGTATAGAGGAGCTACAATCGGAGTGGAAAGGGCTGAAGCGTTCATTGTTGAGCGTCAAATTATTTTGTAACAATTCAATAAAAAATATATGAAAAAGATAGCAATAATAGGTGCAGGAGGTTTTGGTAGAGAAGTAAAAATGCTTATTGATCAAATTAATGAAAAAAGCCCTGAATATGAAATCATAGGTTTTTATGATGATAAAGAACATCAGGAATTCATTAATGGCATTCCGTATTTGGGAAAAATAGAAAATATAAATTCTTTTACTCAACACTTATCCTTAGCAATCGCAATAGGAGATCCATTAACAAAGAAAAAAATACTGAATACAATTAAAAATCAAAATATTGAATTTCCTAATTTAATCCATCCTTCTGTAATAATAGGGAAGGATAATGTAGTGTTGGGAAAAGGAAATATCATCTGTGCAGGGTCTATTATTACAGTCGACATAATTATTGAAGATTTTGTGATTCTGAATCTGGCTTGTACCGTCGGGCACGATACGCAAATTAAAAATTTTTGCTCTTTTATGCCGACAGTAAATATTTCTGGAGAAGTTGTTATCAATGAAAATGTTTATGTTGGAACTGGAGCTAAAATCATTAATCTTTTGGAAATTGGTGAAAACTCGATTATAGGAGCAGGAGCCGTTGTAGCAAAAAATATCCCTGCAAACTGTACGGCAGTTGGAATTCCTGCAAAACCAATAAAATTTCATGAATAAATTATGAATAGTAAAATCTGGCTTTCTTCTCCGCATATGGGAGGTAATGAGCAAAAATATATTAGTGAGGCTTTTGCCGAAAACTGGGTAGCTCCTTTAGGACCGAATGTAAATGGTTTTGAAGAAGATCTTGAAAATTTTTTGGGAGAAGATGTTAAAGTTGCAGCATTATCATCCGGAACGGCTGCGCTACATCTGGCTCTCATCCAATGTGGTGTTCAACCTGGCGATGAAGTTATCTGTCAATCAATGACGTTTTCTGCTTCAGCAAATCCGATTGCGTATTGCGGAGCAACTCCTGTATTCGTAGACAGTGAACCTGAAACCTGGAATATGTGTCCCGCAGGTCTTAGGCAAACTATTAGCGAAAGAATTCAGAAAGGAAAAAAACCAAAGGCCATCATCATTGTACATCTATACGGAATGCCCGCAAAAATGGATGGTATTATTTCCATTGCCAATGAATTTGAAATTGATGTTATCGAAGATGCTGCGGAAGCTTTAGGCTCTGTGTATAAAGGGCAGGCTTGTGGTACGTTTGGACGTTTCGGTATTTTAAGCTTTAATGGAAATAAAATTATTACTACTTCCGGAGGAGGAGCTTTGGTCTGCAACAGTCAGGAAGATAAAGATAAAGCTGTATTTCTTTCTACACAGGCAAGAGATAATGCTCCTCATTATCAGCATTCATACATAGGTTATAACTATAGGATGAGTAATATTGTTGCGGGAATAGGAAGAGGACAGATGGAAGTTTTGAAGCAGAGAGTGGCGGCACGACGTTCTATGCACGAATTCTATAAAGAAATTTTTAAAAATATTGACGGGATAAAGGTATTTTCAGAACCATCTTCAGATTTTTATTCTAATCACTGGCTCTCTGCAATTACAGTGAATAAACAGATAACAGGGAAGAGCAGAGAGGATCTTAGAATGGCATTTCTGGAAGATAATATAGAATCCAGACCACTCTGGAAGCCAATGCATCTTCAGCCTGTATTTGAAAGCTGCCCATTTTATGGTGGTAGTACTTCTGAAAAGTTATTTAATGACGGACTTTGTCTCCCTTCAGGATCCAATCTTACCACAGAAGAGAGAGAAAGAATTGCCGGGGTAATTCATAGTTTTTTCGGAGAATAATATTGAATAATGAATAGGAGGTATAGGTATTTAAAGAAGTATATCGATTTTATTTTATCGATTTTTTTAATCGTTCTTTTTTTACCTTTATTAATTATATTATTTATTATAGCGAGTGTAGATACACATTCTAATGGGATTTTTTTTCAGAAAAGAGTTGGACAGTACGGTAAAATATTTACCATTTATAAATTCAAGACAATTCATGATCGTAAAAAAGTATCTTCCAATACAGGATTGTTACTTAGGAAATATAAACTTGACGAGTTTCCGCAACTTTTCAATATTCTAAAGGGAGAGATGAGTTTTGTTGGACCGCGTCCTGATATAGAAGGATATTATGATAATTTAAAAGGAGATTTGAGAAGAATTCTGGAACTGAAACCAGGACTAACATCCGAAGCTAGTATTAAGTATAGTAATGAAGAACAGATACTTAGACAGTATGAAAATCCTTTAAAGTACAATGATGAAGTATTGTTTCCGGATAAGGTAAAAATGAATCTTCAATATTTGGATAATATGTCTTTAATGACTGATGTCCGGATTTTATTTCAGACTTTTTTTAAAATTTTTACCAGATAAGATTAGTATTATAATTTACATTGCATATAATTTAAAGAATGAAAATAAAAGAAACCCCTTTAATGGACTGTTACATTATAGAGCCTACAATTTTCGAAGACGACAGAGGTTATTTTTTCGAAAAATTCAATGAAAAGAAATTCGAGGAACTTACCGGAATGAACGGTCATTTTGTTCAGGATAACATTTCTAAATCTTCTTACGGCGTTTTGAGAGGTCTTCATTTACAGAAAGGAGAACACGCACAGGCAAAACTGGTATCCTGTCTTGAGGGAAAAGTTTGGGATGTAGCCGTAGATCTTAGAGAAGATTCACCTACATTTGGAAAATGGTTTGGGATTGAGCTTACAGCGGAAAATAAAACACAGCTTTATATTCCAAGAGGTTTTGGACATGGATTTTCTGTTTTAAGCGAAACTGCCGTTTTTTCTTATAAATGCGACAACTTTTATAACAAAGAATCAGAAGGAAGTGTAAAATACAACGATCCGGATCTGAATATCGACTGGAAAATTTCCGACAGTGAAGCTGTTCTTTCAGAAAAAGATGAAAATGCAGCAAGCTTTAAAGAAAAGAATTTTTAAATATACTAAAAGCCACTTATTGAAGTGGTTTTTATTTTTTTAATACAGACTCTTCAATATTTTGTATCTTTGCAAACTCAAAATCAAAAAGATGCGTACAAAATCTGTAGGGAAGAAAAAAATAAATGTAGTAACGTTGGGTTGTTCCAAAAATGTATATGATTCTGAAGTTTTAATGAGCCAGCTTAAAGCCAATGGCAAAGAAGTGGTACATGAAGACAAAGGAGACATCGTTGTAATTAATACCTGCGGATTTATAGACAATGCAAAAGAAGAATCCATCAACACGATTCTCGACTATGTTGAGGCAAAAAACAGGGGAGAGGTTGAAAAAGTTTTTGTAACAGGGTGTCTTTCGGAAAGATATAAGCCGGATCTGGTAAGAGAAATTCCGGATGTAGATCAATATTTCGGGACTAGAGATCTTCCTGTTTTATTAAAACATTTAGGAGCAGATTATAAACACGAATTGGTTGGGGAAAGACTTACCACCACTCCAAAACATTACGCATACTTAAAAATTTCCGAAGGCTGCGACAGACCTTGTTCATTCTGTGCAATTCCTCTCATGAGAGGAGGTCACGTTTCTACACCTATCGAAAAATTGGTTACGGAAGCCCAAAAATTGGCAAAAAAAGGAACCAAAGAATTAATTCTTATTGCGCAAGATCTTACTTATTATGGTTTAGATATTTATAAAAAACGTGCGCTTGGAGAGCTTTTAAAGGAATTGGTAAAAGTGGAAGGAATTGAATGGATTCGTCTTCATTATGCATTTCCGAGCGGATTTCCGGAAGATGTTCTAGATATCATCAGAGAAGAACCGAAAGTTTGCAACTATATAGATATTCCTCTTCAGCACATCAATTCAGATTTACTAAAATCAATGAAAAGAGGGACTACTCACGAAAAAACGGATGCCCTTCTTGGAAAATTCAGAGAAAAAGTTCCGGATATGGCAATCAGAACAACGCTTATCGTTGGTTATCCCGGAGAAACTCAGGAAATTTTCAATGAGCTGAAAGACTGGGTAAGAGAACAGAGATTTGACAGACTGGGTTGTTTTACTTATTCTCACGAAGAAAATACTGGAGCATATGTTCTGGAAGATGATGTTCCGCAGGAAGTGAAAGAAGCCAGAGTGGAAGAAATCATGGAAATCCAGTCTCAGATTTCATGGGAGAAAAATCAGGAGAAAATTGGCAATATATATAAATGTATATTCGACAGAAAAGAAGGAAATTATTTCATCGGAAGAACCGAATATGATTCTCCCGATGTAGACAACACAGTATTGGTTTCTGCTGAAAATACATACATTTCCATCGGTGATTTTGCACAAGTAAAAATTACTTCTGCTGAGGAATTTGATCTGTATGGCGAATTAATTTAAAATTATTCCCAATTGTTTGATTTTTTAGTAAAAAAAATCGTATATTGTTTTCATTAATACAATGTTATTCAATGATTAATAAAAATTAACATTAATAAAACATTGCTTGCATAGAATTTAATTGTTTGATTTTCAATATTATTTTATTTTTGAAAATTAAAATGTTAAAACTTTTTTATGTATTGTTATGAAAATTAATTTTAAAAATATTAACTTTGCGAAATAAAGAGATTTTACATAACTATTGAGTTAAAAATTAGACTCTTGTGAAATGTGAAAATAATTTTTTGAAATTATATAATTAAAAATATTTATTTATATTAATGAATGCACAAATTGGGTATGGTATCCTGATTTAACAATGCACTCATTGGTTAAAATGTAATTTAAAATCTTTAAAAACTTATGAAAAAATTTTTATTAACAGCGACTATGTTAGTCGGATTTGTAGCGATCGCTCAGGCTCAGCAAGGAAGAGTGGGGATTAATACAACTACTCCCGCTGCGACTTTGGATGTTGTAGGTGCTCCTGCTGACGCAACAAAGCCGGACGCATTATTGGTCCCTCGTTTAACAAGAGGTCAGTTACAGGGAAAAGATGCAGTGTATACTGCCACCCAAAACGGAGCATTGGCATTTGTTTCCTCAATTGCTGATGGGTCTGCTACCGGAAAAGCAGTAAACATTACGGCTACCGGATTCTATTACTATGATGCACCAAACTCTGTTTGGAAAGGATTAGGAGGAGTAGTTACTCCTACTGCTTTGAATGTTACAAATCAAACAGCTAGTTACACAGCTTTAGCTACTGATGACATTATTCTATTTACAACTACTGGACCGGTTACATTAACTTTACCAACCACTGGCGTTACAATTGGTAAAAGAATCTATGTTTCTGTAATAGGAACTAATGATGTTGCTCTTTCTCCTACTCCTAGAGAAACTGCTAATCAGAATTTAATTACTGGTCAGGGAAATATACTTATGTATACTGGTGATGCAACTAAGCCTTGGTCTATTATTTCAGGATATTAATAACCTCTTTAATTTTTAAGATGATGAATAATAATAAATTTAAATATTTAGCTGTAGCTGTTTTTTTAAGTGTAACAAACTTTTCTATGGCACAGGTTAGAATTGTTAATTCTACTACTAATACCGCAGTAAATAATAGCTCTGCTTTTATTGATGCTTCGTCTAATTCTACAACAAATGCGACAGTAAATGTTGGAAAAGGATTAATATTTCCAAGAACAGATTTAACTACTTTTAATGCATTTAGTGGAAGTCCTGTTGGAATCGGAACGTCATTTCCTACTCGTTTTGATGGTATGATAGTTTATAACACAGCTTCTGGTGGTGTAGCTGGTGTTGGATCTACCTCAGAAACATTATTTCCTGGCTTTTGGTATTATGATAATAAATCAACCACAGTAACTGGTGGTACATGGAAGCCTTTAACTCCTAATACAAGAGTAAATTTTGCAACAACTGAAACTGTTACCAATACACAAGTAGATGGAGCTCAGGTTTACGGTATTAAAGGTCAGTTTACGACTACAGGTACTTCTACTTCAGTTACAATTCCTGCTCCTTCCGGAATGACTTCTTTATATGGAATTACAATCTATAAGAAATCAGGAACTGGAAATAAAGTGGTTTATTCTAAAGAATTATATTCTTATGATGTTACTACAGGTGCTGCAATTACCGGTTCTCAAAGTATGTCTGTAGTTTATCCGGCAGATACTTATGACTATGTATTAGAATATTTCAAATAACATTTGAATAACAACAATATATAAAACCAATGAGAGTATTCTCATTGGTTTTTTAATTTTTGTAAAGTTTATTTCTTTTAACAAGGATAATTTAATCTTGCTTTCGTATGTGTTTTTATTTATATAATGTAAAGTTGATGCAGAAGCCTAAGCCATACGAAAATATAAACGAATAATCTTTAAGACATTTTACATAAAAGAAATAATTGACTTAACTAATACACATATAAAATATTGGTCATTATCAATTTTGATTTGTCTAATCCCTATATTCAGCTAAATTCTAATACAATAGGTTGTTTTTTATTTGGTTTTTGATCTTTTACATTAAAATCCGAGCTATTTTAAACGTAACTTATAACCTTCTTTATTAATATCAGACAAATTAGTTGTAAGCTAAGAACTCCTATAAATTGGGGCTAAAAAATTTAAATCATAAAATTCATTAACTTATTGATTAATAGAGAAATGTTTGTGTTAAAAATATCTTAATCTGAATAATTTAGTTAAAATTGTTAACTTTTAACATTGTTTTTTAACACTTTTTAACAATAGCATCTAAATCGCCTGTTTATAGGGAGTTAAGAAAAATATTAACATAAAATTTTATTTTCATTAACACTTGTTAACAAATAAAATAGGTGTATTAAAAGATTCCTTATAGATTTGCCCCAGTCAAAACCAATAAAATTTCAAAATGATGAAAAGATTCATTCTCGTAATCATAATGATGATTTCAACCCTTGGTATTTATTCTTTCAAAATGAATGCCATAGATGCGAAAAAAACAAGTTATGCATCGTACTACCACGATAAATTTAACGGTAGAAAAACAGCAAGCGGAGAGATCTTTGATAATGCAAAGTTCACCGCAGCCAACAGAACGCTTCCGTTTGGAACAAACATTAAGGTAACCAACCTTAACAATGGTAAAGAGGTAATAGTGAAAGTAAATGATAGAGGACCTTACCATTCATCAAGAGCTTTAGATATGTCTAAAGCAGCGTTCGATGAAATCGGAGATACCGACAGAGGTACAATTCCGGTGGAATATGAAATTGTCGACTAAAATTTATGATTTTAAATTTTAAAAAGCCAACTGATTCAGTTGGCTTTTTGCTTTGTTTTAAAGGCTTAATTCTACCAAAGCAGGGCAATGATCAGAATGTAATGCTTCTTTCAGAATAACAGCTCTTGTGAGCTTATCTTTCAAACTGTAGGAAGTGAAATTATAATCCAGTCTCCATCCCTTATTTCTTTCCCTTGAATTCTGTCTGTAACTCCACCATGTATAGTGGTCGGGTTCATTATTAAAAAACCTGAAACTGTCGATCAGTTCGCATTCGTTGATAAAATTCGTCATCCATTCTCTTTCCATCGGTAAAAAGCCGGAAACATTTTGTAAACCTTTCGGATTATGGATATCTATCGCTTCATGACAGATATTAAAGTCTCCGGAAATAATAAGATTCGGAATTTCCTTTTTTAAATTTTTAATATACTCTAAAAAATCATGGCAGAACTGCATTTTAAAATCCAGCCTTTCGATATTTGAAGCAGAAGGAACATATACAGAAATGGCAGAAAATCCGTCAAAATCTGCACGAAGGATTCTTCCCTCGTTATCATAGCTTTCAATACCGCAGCCATATTCTATATGATTGGGCTTTATTTTAGACGCAATTCCGACGCCACTGTAGCCTTTTCTCACCGCGGAATGCCAATAACTGTGATATCCCAGTTTTTCTAAACTTTCAATATCAATTTGGTCGTTTCCTGCCTTACTTTCCTGAATACAGATAATATCCGGATCCGCCGTTTTCAGCCAGCCCAAAAAATCTTTGGTAAAAGCAGCACGGATTCCGTTAACGTTATAAGTGATTAATTTCATAATTCAAAAGTATTAATAAAAAAGAAGCGGAAAAAATCAAAGATTTTTTCCGCCCCTCATAACCCGAAGTCAAACTATGAAAACTACTTGGGCTCTAAAATACTGAATGGAATGATACACTCTTCCAGAGAAATCCCTCCATGTTGGTACGTTTCTTTATAATAATTCACAAAATGATTATAGTTCTTTGGATAAGCAAGGAAAATATTATTCTTTGCAAAAATATATTTAGAGCTTAAATTTCCTTTCGGTAAAAACAGCTTTTCAGGATTTGTAATTGCCCAAACATCGCTGTCGTCATAGGTTAAGCTTTTTCCGGTCTTGTAACGGATATTCGTGGAAGTTTCTCTGTCTCCCACAACTTTGCTCGGTTTTTTAACGTAAACCGTTCCGTGATCAGTGGTGATTACTAATTTGAAACCACTTTCAGCGGCTACTTTAATAATTTTCAGTAAAGAAGAATTCTCAAACCAGTTCAATGTTAAAGATCTGAACGTTTTATCATCACGAATCAGTTGGTCAACAATATGATTATCCGTTTTTGCATGAGAAAGAATATCAATAAAATTATAAACAATTACCAACAGGTCATTGTTTTTGTGCTGATTAAAATCATCATAAATCTTTCTTTCAAAATCAGCATTCAGAACTTTAAGATACTTCATGGATTTTGAGCTTAGACCTATTCTTTTCATTTGATCTTCTAAGAAATCACGCTCAAATTCATTTTTATTTCCTTCCTCATTATCATTGAACCATTTATCTGGAAAACGTTTTTCAATCTCAGAAGGCATTAAACCCGCAAAAAAAGAATTTCTAGCATACTGAGTTGCAGTCGGAAGAATACTGTAATAATAATCCTCAGAAACCTTGTTATAATATTTTGTAAACAAAGGCTCGATCATCTTCCATTGGTCATAACGAAGATTATCGACCATCAGAAGCAAAACTTTATCCTTTTCAATTTCAGGTTTTACTTTATCCTTGAAAAGCGTGTGGCTCATAATCGGCTTATCCGAGTCGTGTAGCCAGTCCTCATAATTCTTTTCAATAAATTTGGCAAACTGAATATTTGCTTCTTCTTTCTGTGACTGAAGAAGATCTGCAAACTCATTATCCGTTACTTTATCAAATTTAATTTCCCAGTTCAGGATTTTCTTATAATATTCCGCCCAATCCTGATACGTTCTTAGATAAGAAAGTTCCATAGAAAGATTTCTGAATTCCTGCTGATACTGCAAAATCGTCTTTTGCTCCACAAGATTATCCTCTTGGAGATTTTTCTTCAGCGAAAGTAAAATCTGGTTCGGATTCACCGGTTTCAGGATGTAATCTGCAATCTGTGATCCGATTGCTTCTTCCATAATATGCTCTTCCTCACTTTTTGTTACCATAACAATTTTCAGTGAGTTGTCTTTATCCTTAATCATCGGAATAGCTTCCAGTCCCGAAATTCCGGGCATATTCTCATCAATCAGCGTTAGTGCAAACTTCTCAGAATCCATAAGCTCAAGCGCTTCATTAACGTTGTTAACAGGAGTTACATGATATCCCTTTTTTTCAAGAAAAACGATGTGTGGTTTAAGTAGATCTATTTCATCATCTATCCATAATATCTTTTCCGACATAATTATTTTTTTACATGGTTATTGTATCAAATTGCTGACCAATTAATTCTAAAATCTGCCAAAATCCGCAGAGGTAAAGTTAAATATAAGTTAAATGAAATAACGCAATAATTACGTTTTTCTTTTATTTAATTTCCACTTTTTAAATATTCCAGAGCTCTTTCCATAATTTCGTCTTTTCCCTGCTGTATTCCTTTAACTGTAGGTCGTACGATAATGTCCGGAATAATGCCGATTCTCTGCGTTTCTTTTCCGTTCGGATAATACGCTCCCAAACCCGTAAAACAAGTTTTAAGACCGGCAATATTAAATGAAATGACATCACCGTTTGCTCCTGAAGTGTACCCACCGATTACTTTTGCTTTTGGATGCTGCTTAAGCATCATTACGGTGGTTTCAGCCTGACTTTGTGTTACCTCATTCACCAGAATGACCACATTTCCCTTATAATAATCCGGATTATTTCTTCCGATATTGTTTTTGCGGCGGTAAAATTTGCTTAAATAATTGGTTTCTGGAAAAATAAATTCATAATAAATTTTATTTTCAGGAAGAAGCAACCTGCTTAAAGGCAAAATCGTCATATTCGGATAATTTCGGGAGTCAAAAATGATTGATTCTGTATTTTTCAGATTTTCGAACATATCATTCAGATCCGATCTTTTGATTAATCCCATGTTTACATAACCCATCTTTTTTTCATCATCGAGAAACTTCCATTTTTCAGGAACCGTAGGATTTTCGCGGATAATTTCTTTCTGCAAATATGTTTTTACTTTTATGGCTAAATTAATTCCGTCTCTTTCAATTTTAAGCTCCAAAGAATCTTTATTGGTGTACAGAAAAAGATATTTCGACTTGTTGATCTTTCCCCACGAATTCGAAGTCGGAAGATATTTCCCAAACGAATTAATCTTCTGCGGAATCGTTAATCCTTCAACATCGTAGATCACATCACCAATTTTGAGCGGATTTTCTTCATTAAAAATAGTCGGATATATTTTTGTTACAACTAGCTTTCCTTCCGCATAAGAATACTGTACCGGAACATTTTTTCTTCCATATTGGTTTAAACTAGTCAGCTTTGAAAATAAAAAAGCGTGCGAATCATCCGTTTTGGTCACAAGTTCCGCTAAACTTAAATGATAGTTTTCATCATTGTCAACAGCGAGAAATTTTGGAATCATTTCCCGTAAAACATCATTCCAGTTTTGATCGGTTTTGTATTTGTATGCAAAAAAATATTCTGCATAATTCCAGTATCTGAACAATTCAAGAAGAGCAATTTGTTTTGAAGTAAATTTCGAGCCGTAAGAATTTTCATTCCTGAAATAAACCTTTCTTCCGTTTAACCCGAAATAATAATTTTCACCGATATTCCTGTTATTCTCAATAAATTTCAACTTTTGGCTTACATTTTCAGAAAAAAATTGCCGATCATCCATCCATCCGGGATCAAAATTTTTTAAGAAATAAACTTTATCGTTATCATTTACACAATTTTTACAATCTTCAATTTTTCCGAGACTTTCAATCCAGTTAGAATACAATTCATTCAATTGATCTTTATCATTAATATTTTCTAGTTCATCAATTTTCTGAAATAATTGTTGATCCCAGTTGAACTGTCCTTTCGATACATTCGGATGATAATACTTTAAAAATCCCCATACTTTGCATAACGATTCAAGCTTTTGGTTTTCCGATAAAGTCTGCGCCGAAAAATGTAAGTTTAAAAATAAGATGATGAAAAGGGAGAATTTTCTCATGAAAAGGTTATTCAGTCAAAGATAGCTTTTAAACACTAATAGCACAACTATTTATTCAAAGAAGATTTTTATCCAGCCTTTGCTAAGTGAAACGCCTTTGCGAACGAAAATATGCCGCACAACTGTAAACAAAATCTTTGCGGACTTTGTGCTAAAAACAAATTCAACAAAGAAAGTTACTTTTAAAACAACAAACAGTTTATTGAAAATTAATGACCTCTAAAATATAAAATTCCTAAATTTGTTACAAATACTGACGTTTTCCAATGCAGAACAAGCTAAAAATCATCAACGATCCCGTTCACGGATTCATCAAAATTCCCCATGAAATTTTATTCGACATCATCGAGCATCCTTATTTCCAGAGATTAAGAAGAATCGGGCAGACCGGACTTTTGAATCTTATTTTTCCGGGCGCGACACATACAAGATTTCACCACGCTTTAGGAGCCATGCATCTGATGTTTACCGCTTTGGAAACATTGAAGCAGAAAGGCGTGAAAATTTCAGAAGAGGAAGAAAAAGGGGCAATGTTGGCGATTTTAATGCATGATATTGGTCATGGACCGTTTTCCCACGCGTTGGAAAGTATGCTGATGGACGATTGGCATCATGAAAAACTGTCTTTATTACTCATGAATCGTCTGAATGATGAATTTAACGGAGAATTGTCCTGCGCTATCGAAATGTTTCAGGGAAAATACCACCGAAAGTTTTTCAACCAGCTTATTTCTTCACAGCTCGATGTTGATCGGTTGGATTATCTGAAACGGGACAGCTTTTTTACGGGAGTTTCCGAAGGAAGCATCAATACGCAAAGAATCATTTCCATGATGAACGTCTGTGATGAGGGCGAATTGGTAATAGATGCAAAAGGCGTTTATTCTATTGAGAATTTCCTTACCGCAAGAATGTTTATGTATTGGCAGGTATATTACCATAAAACGTCTGCCCTGGCAGAATTTCTTCTCGTTAAAATTTTAGAAAGAGCCAAACTTTTGGTGTCGCAAGGAATCGATTTACCGGCAGCGGAAAATCTGAAATATTTTCTTCATCGCGGGAAAAGTGCTGCTACAGATGAAGATATTGAAAGATTTACGCAGTTGGACGACAATGATATTATTCAGGCAATGAAAAACTGGCAGAATACAGATGACATGATCTTGTCTTACTGGTGTAAATGTGTGATCCAGAGAAACCTTCCGAAAACCATAATTTCTTCACATCCTTTTGAGCAAAGTTTTATTGAAGAAAAAATAAAGAATGTGAATGAATTTTTCGGAATTGATAATGGGAAAGAACTTGTACATGAAATTAAAAGAAAACTTCTTCCTTATGACACCGAAAAACAACCCATTTATCTGTTGCAGAAAAATGGAAAAAAAATACGTCTTGACGAATCGGAAGACCAGCTTTTATCAGGTCTCATGAGAAACAAAACCACAAGGTATATTCTTACATTTCCAAGAAATATTTCACACATTATTTCTTAAAGAATATTAAAATTTACGTTCCGAAAACTAAAAAATGTTTGCGAATTACAGAATTTCTTATCTTTGCAGAATATGGAATTTACAGCTTCGCAAATTGCAAGTTTTATCGACGGAAAAATAATAGGTGACGAGAATGCACTTATTACTGGAGTTTCGCCCATAGAAAGCGGGGAAACAGGACATCTTTCTTTCATCGCGCAAGATAGATTTTCGCATTATTTAGAGACTTCAAAATGTTCCGTTATCATTGTTTCGGAAAAGCTTATCTCAAAAGATTCTTATCTTCCTACTGTTATTGCAGTAAAGGATGCTTATCTTTCTTTTCAGGTTCTCATGAATTTATATCAGGAAATGCAGGGAAGAAGAAAAGGAATCGAAAATGGCTCATCCATTCATGAAACTGCCGTAATCGGAGAAGATGTGTATATCGGAGCTTTTACCTACGTTTCGGAAAAAGCAAAAGTGGGAGAGGGAAGCCAGATTTATCCGCAGGTTTACATCGGAAAAGGTGTGAAGATCGGGAAAAACTGTAAAATTGACAGTGGTGCGAGAATTTATGATTACTGCATCATCGGAGACAATTGTGTTATTCATTCCAATACCGTAATCGGAGGTGATGGTTTCGGGTTTCAGCCGACTCCGGACGGATTCAAAAAAATTCCGCAGTTAGGAAACGTTATCATTGAAGACGATGTGGAAATTGGTTCCAACTGCAGTATAGACAGAGCAACCATCGGTTCTACCGTAATCGGAAAAGGTACTAAAATTGATAACCTGATCCAGATCGCACACAACGTAAAAATCGGAAAAAACAATGTAATTGCCGCACAAGCCGGAATTGCAGGATCTACAACCATCGGAGACTGGAACCAGATTGGAGGTCAGGTAGGTGTTGTAGGACACATCAAAATAGGAAATCAGGTAAAAATACAGGCTCAGAGTGGTGTAAATTCCAGCGTAAATGACAGAGAAACCATCTACGGTTCTCCGGCGATCAGCTACAACGACTACCTTAGAAGTTATGTACATTTCAGAAACTTACCTGAAGTGGTAAAAAGAATAAATAATCTCGAGAATAACTCAAAAGATTAAACTAATGAGTGATATGCAAAAAACACTTCAGCAGGAAGTGACACTTTCCGGAATCGGACTTCATACTGGTAAAGAAGTAAAATTAACCATGAAACCTGCAAAAGAAAATACAGGTTTCGTATTCGTAAGAACAGATTTGGAAGGGCATCCTCAAGTCGAAGCAGACGTTAATTACGTTGTAGCTACAGAAAGAGGAACAACATTAGAAAAACTGGGAGTAAAGATTACAACTTGCGAGCACCTTTTAGCGGCTTTGATAGGATGTGATATTGATAATGCCATTCTTGAAATGGATGCTTCTGAGCCGCCGATCTTAGACGGTTCTTCAAAATTCTTTGTAGAAGCAATCGAAAGCGTAGGAGTAGTGGAGCAAAATATAGCAAGAGAATATCTTGTGGTAAAAGAAGTTCTTACCTACAGCGATCCGGCTACAGGATCAGAGATCACTATTATTCCTTCAGATACTTATGAAGTAACAACAATGGTAGATTTCGGGACCAAAGTTTTAGGAACTCAAAATGCAACGCTTAAAAATATTTCTGAATTTAAAGAAGAAATTTCATCGGCAAGAACATTCAGCTTCTTACACGAGCTGGAAATGCTTTTGGATCACGGTTTGATCAAAGGGGGAGATATTTCCAACGCGATTGTTTATGTAGATAAAGATCTTACACCGGAAACTACAGAAAAACTAAAGAAAGCCTTTGGTAAAGATAATGTATCGATAAGACCAAACGGAATTCTTGATAATTTGAACTTAAACTATCCCAACGAAGCTGCAAGACATAAATTACTCGATGTGATTGGTGATCTGGCTTTGGCAGGAGTGAAAATAAAAGGGAAAGTAATTGCCAACAAACCGGGACATTACGTAAACACACAGTTTGCAAAAAAACTGAACCGCCAGTGGAAACTGCAGAAAAAGAAAAATGTTCCAGATTTTGATTTAACAAAAGAACCGGTTTTCGATATCAACGGAATCATGAGACTGATGCCTCACAGACCGCCGTTCTTATTGATTGATAAAATTCTTGAACTTTCAGATTCTCATGTGGTAGGTCTTAAAAATGTTACAATGAACGAACCTTTCTTCGTTGGACATTTCCCGAAAGAACCCGTAATGCCGGGAGTTTTACAGGTAGAAGCTTTGGCTCAGACAGGGGGGATTCTTGTTTTGGCAAGTGTTCCGGATCCCGAAAATTACTCTACGTATTTTATTAAAATAGATAAAGTAAAATTCAAGAGAAAAGTAATTCCCGGAGATACGCTTATTTTCAAGATTGAATTAATAGAGCCTATCAGAAGAGGAATTGTTCATATGCAGGGTTATGGTTACGTAGGAGATACAGTAGCGGTAGAAGCAGAACTTATGGCCCAAGTTGCAAAAAATAAAGTTGATTAAATGATTCATCAATTAGCAGCCGTAGATAAACGTGCGAAAATCAGCAAAAATGTAATCGTAGAGCCTTTTACTACAATTGCAGGGGACGTGGAAATTGGCGAAGGAACATGGATTGGTCCCAATGTTACCATCATGGATGGTGCAAGAATCGGTAAAAATTGCAGAATTTTTCCGGGAACGGTAATTTCTGCGATTCCTCAGGATTTGAAATTTGATGGTGAAGATACGCAGGTCATTATCGGCGATGAAACAACAATCAGAGAATGTGTAACGGTAAACAGAGGAACAAAAGCTCTCGGTTTCACCAAAATCGGAAAAAACTGCCTTATTATGGCAACTTCCCACATTGCTCATGATTGCGTAATCGGAGATCATGTGATCATCGTAAACGGTTGTGGTATTGCAGGTCATGTGGAAATTGGGGATTATACCGTGATGGGTGGTCTGTCGGCTGTTCATCAGTTCGGGAAGATCGGAAAGCACGTGATGATTTCGGGAGGTACTCTGGTAAGAAAAGACATTCCGCCTTATGTAAAAGTGGCAAGAGAACCAATGTCTTATGCAGGAATTAATTCCGTAGGTTTAAGAAGAAGAGGATTTACCAATGAGAAAATCTTTGAAATTCAGAAAATTTACAGAGCTATTTTCCAGATGAAGATGAATGTTTCTCAGGCTTTGCTTTACATCGAAAAAGAAATGCTTCCGACGGCTGAAAGAGATGAAATCCTTCAGTTTATCCAGAACTCTCCAAGAGGGATCGTAAAAGGATACGGAACAGGGAAGGAAAGAGAATAATAAAGAAAAGTTTAGCTCAGTTATCAATGAAAAGTCTGATTTTTGTTTTAATGTGTTTTATAGCATCTTTTTTGTCCGGACAACAGACAGAAGGATTGAAAACGGAGAAAACAGCCAAGACTTCTATTTTGGAAAGAAGACTTCCTTCAAAATCTAATGACAGCATTGCTAAACATAATCTTAATGATCTTCTTAAACAGAATAATTCCGGGGGAAATTCAATTTTTGGAACCGCAAATCCCTATCATTCCGAGATCCAGACGAATGTGAACAGGCTGAATAATAATGTGAATTCATTCAATAATAATGTTTTCAACAGACTGCCAACTCAGGGAGAAGGAATACAATTTAACAAAAGAAAATAAAAAATATATAATAAATTAATGGCAACAAGTAACGATATCAGAAAAGGACTTTGCATCGAATATAGCAACGATATTTACAAAGTTATCGAATTCCTTCACGTAAAACCGGGAAAAGGTCCTGCTTTCGTTAGAACAAAATTAAAATCTGTAACCAACGGTAAAGTAATCGACAATACTTTCTCTGCAGGTCACAAAATTGAAGAAGTAAAGGTAATTACCAGAAAATTCCAGTATCTTTATGATGATGAGAACGGATTTCACTTCATGAATAATGATGACTTCTCTCAATTATATTTAAATAAAGAAATGATTGAAAACTCAAACCTTATGAAAGCAGGTGAAGAAGTAACCATCATTTTGAAAGAAGTGGACGAAACTCCGCTTTCTGCAGAACTTCCGCAATCTGTTTACCTTGATGTAATAGAAGCAGATCCGGGAGTAAAAGGAAACACGGCAACCAACGCTCTTAAAAATGCAATTGTAGAAACAGGAGCAAGAGTAATGGTTCCTCTGTTCATTGAGCCGGGAGACAAAATCAAAGTAAGCACAGAAGACGGTTCTTACTTAGAAAGAGTAAAAGAATAATTATTCACAAATAATATGAGGCTGGAAGTATAACAACTTTCAGCTTTCATTTTTTATGGCAGCTATTTCCGCCCTCCGTTCCCGCTTTTTTGTCTCGTTTTTTCAAACGAAACAAAAAGAGCTCCACTCAGGTCGGGCTGCGATTAAAGTTGGAAAAACAAAGCCGTGTCTGGATTTTAAGACACCGTTGAAAATTTAAAACATCATTTAAAAAAAATATGACGTTTCATCAGCCACAAAAACTGAAAACCATTGCCGAACTTATCGGGGCAAAATTTGTAGGTTCAGAAGACTTCGAAGTGTTGGGAACGAACGAAATTCACATGGTAAAAGCCGGTGAAATCGTTTTCGTTAACCATCCGAAATATTATGATAAAGCATTAAATTCTGCTGCGACCATTATTTTAATTGATAAAGAAGTAGAATGTCCGGAAGGAAAAGCACTGTTGGTTTCGGAAGATCCATTCAGGGATTTCAATAAAATCAATACCCATTTTACAAGAATCTATAACTTCACGGAAGAGCTTCATGATGTCGAAATAGGAGAGGGAACAAAAATTCATGCTTCTGCGGTCATCGGAAATAACGTAAAAATAGGAAAAAACACCTTAATTTTTCCTAATGTTGTCATTGGCGACAGAACGGTAATCGGAGATAATGTAGTGATCCAGTCCAACACTGTTTTAGGCGGTGACGCTTTTTACTACAGAAAACTGAACGGCAATTTCGACCGTCTCATTTCGGTAGGAAATGTAGTGATCGAAAACAATGTAGAAATCGGAAACGGTTGTACCATCGACAGAGGAGTTACAGATTCTACCATTATTGGTGAGGGTTCCGTTCTGGATAACCAGATTCAGATCGGGCACGATACCGTTATCGGAAAAAAATGTCTTATCGCTTCTCAGGTCGGTATTGCAGGATGCTGCGTTATCGGTGATGAGGTTACCTTATGGGGACAGGTCGGCATTGCTTCAGGAAATAAAATCGAGAGCGGAGCTGTATTATTAGGGAAAACCGGAGTAAACAGAGACCTCGAAAAAGGAACCTATATCGGGATGTTTGCAGAAGATTTCAAAACCTATCTGAAAAAAGAAGTTAAACTGAGAAATCTCAAATAAACAAATTAGTTAGATTTATCTTTAATCAAAGAAATTTAATTAAATTTGTGTGCATTTAAAAAGTAATAAATAAATTAAATAAATAATAAAATGTCAATTTTAGTAAACAAAGATTCTAAAGTAATTGTACAAGGATTTACAGGGAACGAAGGTACTTTCCACGCAAGCCAGATGATCGAATACGGAACTAACGTAGTAGGTGGTGTTACTCCGGGAAAAGGAGGAAGCGAGCACTTAGGGAAGCCTGTATTCAATACGGTAGCAGATGCTGTAGAAAAAGCCGGAGCTAACGTAAGTATCATTTTCGTACCGCCTGCATTTGCTGCTGACGCTATTATGGAAGCTGCTGAAGCTGGGATCAAAGTTATTGTATGTATTACTGAAGGTATTCCTGTAGCGGATATGGTGAAAGTAAAATCTTACATTGCTGACAGAGACTGCAGATTAATCGGTCCGAACTGCCCGGGAATCATTACTTCTGAAGAAGCTAAAATTGGGATTATGCCAGGTTTCGTTTTCAAAAAAGGTAAAGTAGGTATCGTTTCTAAATCAGGAACTCTTACTTACGAAGCTGCAGATCAGGTAGTAAGAGCGGGTTACGGTATCTCTACAGCAATCGGTATCGGTGGAGACCCGATCATCGGAACAACTACAAGAGAAGCTTTGGAATTATTCATCAACGATCCTGAAACTGAAGCGGTTGTAATGATCGGAGAAATCGGTGGAGGTCTTGAAGCGGAAGCAGCAAGATGGTACAAAGCAAGTGGTTCTACGAAGCCGGTTGTAGGTTTCATCGCAGGACAGACTGCTCCAAAAGGTAGAACAATGGGTCACGCAGGTGCAATCGTAGGCGGAGCAGAAGATACAGCTCAGGCTAAGATGGAAATCATGAGAGAAAACGGAATCAACGTGGTAGACTCTCCTGCAGACATCGGTGCTACTGTTGCAAAAATTCTAGGATAACATAAAACATAACGATATGAAAAAATTTTTATTAGCCTCTGCATTGGCACTTTCTACCATGTCTTTCGCACAGATCGATTTTGGCAGCACAAGATTCGGTGTTACTGTAGGAGGAAACTATTCCCGAGTGAAGAATGCTCATAACCCTTCCGGACCGAGATATACCGTTCAGGCAGGAGTATTGGCTTTAATACCGATAGGTTCAGCCAACCAGTTTTTCATACAGCCTGAAGTAGTTTACTTTGGAGCAGGAGAAACAGGAAAAGATAAGGATGCTAAAAACTATCCCGGTTATGACGCGGTATACGCAAATAACTATCTGAGTGTACCGATCTCGTTTAAAGGATATTTTTCTGAATCTGAATCTGAATTTTTTGGGTTAATAGGTCCCAGATTTAATTTTTTATTAAGTCAGAACGTTAAAAACGCGCCTAAAATCTACTACACAAAAGATCAGATTGATCCGAATTATCCTAATGTAAACGGAAAGGCGAGTTCATTTAACTTTGGAATAGGACTAGGAGTAGGATATAGCTATAAAAGACAGCTTGAACTTACGGCAAGATATGATTTCGGAGTTACGAATACATATCCCGGCCTTGATCAGGAGCCGAAAGGAACTGATAAAGGTAAGTCTGAACAGGTTCTTAGCGTAAGCTTAAGCTACATCTTCAAATAAAAATTGATTCTAATCAAAACATAAAAAACTCCCGAAACTGAATGTTTCGGGAGTTTTTTTATTTAAAAATTCTGTTTAAAACTTATCCTTTAATCCATTTCCAGATTTCCTTCAGAGTCGCTTTATTTCCGTACATTAAAATTCCTACACGGTAAATTTTCCCGGCTAAAAATATCATGAAAAGAGTCGTTCCTAAAAGCAAGCCAATAGAAAACGCAATCTGCCACGCCGGAACTCCGTAAGGAATTCTTGCGATCATGGCAACAGGAGACGTAAACGGAATAATAGAAAGCCAGAAACCTAAAGGACCATCCGGATTATTCATTAACGTAAAACTTCCATACATTCCAAGCATTAAAGGCAGAACCGCAAATAAGGTGAATTGCTGCGTTTCTGTTTCGTTATCTACTGCAGAGCCGATCGCTGCGTAAATGGAACTGTAGAAGATGTATCCCAAAAGGAAAAATGTTATAAACACAAAAATAATCAGCGGAAAGTTCAGCTCCAGTAAACTGTGTGAAATCTGGGTTCCGATTTGTAAAATATCAAATTTACCTGCGACATCTTCATTTCCCGGAATGTTTTTTGGAATGGCAGAAAATCCTGTATTCAGCACCAAAGCTCCGATAACCGACATGGTGATCCAAACGATAAATTGAGTAAGTGCAACCATGGTTACCCCCAGAATTTTACCCATCATCAGTTCAAAAGGTTTTACCGAAGAAATAATAATTTCCACAACACGGTTGTTTTTCTCTTCCAATACGCTTCTCATCACCCTAACTCCGTAAATAATAATAAACATGAATGTCACGTACATTAAAAGCATACTCAGAACGCTTTTTACGCCGAAAGCAAGATCAGAATCTTCTTTGTTATTTTCCGATACGTTAATCGTTTTTAAATTGAAACTTTTATCCAGATTATCAAGCTGTAGCTCAGCAATGCCCAGTTTCTTTATTTTTTCTTTTTTGATGACTTCATTAATATCCGAAACAATTTTCTGCTTCGTATCGAACCCGATTTTATTGTTGATAACAAGCCTCGTATTCTTTTCCAGTTCGTCAAAATTCTGATCTTTCAGTTCAGGCAGAACCAAAATCCCGTCTAAAGATTCATTGTTCTTAAGATTATTGATTTTTGACTTTTCATCTGCCGCAGAAACAAAAACATAGTTAAGTTTATCATTCGATTTCAGTTGATTTTTAAACAAACCGTTTTTATCCACCACTTCAATAATGCTGTGAGATTCATTTGCCTTAAACATCAAGCCGATAACAGCGCCAAAACCCAATAAAAGGATCGGAGCTAAAAGCGTTAATATGATGAAAGATTTTTTCTTAACCTGCGTAAGAAATTCTCTTTTTGTAATTAAAAAAATGTTATTCATAATTAAGAATTATTGCTTACCGCATTAATAAACACCTCGTTCATACTCGGAATTTTTTCGTCGAATGACCTTACTTTTCCTACTTTTATCAGATCCAGAAGAATATTATTCTGGTCAGTCTCATTTTTCAGATCAAAAGAAACCAGATTATTTTCATGATTGATATTGAAAATTTCATATTTATTTTGAAAACTTTCCAGTTGATCGTTTTTTACATCAGAAAGCGTGATCCCAAAAATATTTTTCTTGAATTTCTCGCGTACATCGAAAACTCTTCCGTCGATAATCTTTTTTGAGTTATTAATCAAAGCCACATAATCGCACATTTCCTCCACACTTTCCATTCGGTGAGTAGAAAGGATGATGGTAGTTCCGTTATTCTTAAGATCAATAATCTGGTCTTTAATTAAATTGGCATTCACAGGATCAAAACCCGAAAAAGGTTCATCAAGAATCAATAAATGCGGTCTGTGAAGAACGGTAACCACAAACTGGATTTTCTGCGCCATTCCTTTTGACAGCTCAGACAGCTTTTTCTTCCACCATTGGTCGATGTGAAGTTTATCAAACCATTTTTTTGCCTCAGTTAAAGCATCATTCTTTTTCATGCCTTTCAGCTCTCCGAAGTAGAGAAGCTGATCTCCTACGGTCATGTTTTTATACAGCCCGCGTTCTTCAGGCATGTATCCGATATCTTTAATATGATCCGGATTAAGCTTTTGTCCGTTGATCTGTATTTCTCCGGAATCTGCCTGTGTAATCTGATTGATGATCCGGATAAAAGAAGTTTTTCCGGCTCCGTTAGGACCTAAAAGACCATAAACACTTCCTTTCGGAACATGGATGCTGAAATCATCCAAAGCTACCTTTTTACCTGCGTTATAGGTCTTTCTAATATGTTCAGCTTTTAGCATTAAATTGTTTTTATAATTAGTATAAAAATGTTCCGAAAGTTACGGAATAATTAAGCTAAAAGAAAAAATCCTGATGATTATCAGGATTTAAATTATTGTTTCATAATCTGTGTGACTTTCATCGTATTGTCACTCAGAATATATCGGATTAGATATTTACCGGGCTTTAGTTTTTCAATATTAATCTCTCCGGAATTCATGTTGACTGAATAACTTGCAACCTGTGTACCTAAAATCGAATAGAAAATCACGCTTCTGATTTTCAGGTTAGGATCTTTAGCCTTTACAATAAGGAAATCCTTTGCCGGATTAGGATAAGCAACAAGCACTCCGTCGTCAGACTTCTGAGAGAAGGAAGCCGGCTCTTTAATCTGCGCTTTCATATTGTTGGAAAATCCAACAAATGCGCCTAAAAAGATAAACAAAAGTAAAAGTTTTCTCATCAAATTATAATTTCTAAGGGATATTTTAACAAAAATAATTAATTCTGCAATTCTACGCAATAGTTTTTTATATAAGTTGTAGTAAATTTGCATTAAATTTCATTCAAAAAGTATTCCAAAATGATACATTCAAGAAATAGAAGGCTGAGAGTAAACGAATCTGTAAGAAGTCTGGTAAGAGAATGTTCTCTTACAACCAATGATTTTGTAATGCCGATCTTCGTAATGGAGGGCGAAAATAAAGAAGAACCGATCCCGTCGATGCCGGGAATTTTCAGAAGGAGTATTGATCTGACGGTGAAAGAATGTAAGGAATTATTTTCTTTAGGCGTAAAAGCGGTTAATCTTTATATGAAGGTTTCAGAAGACCTGAAAGACAATACCGGAAAAGAAGCATGGAATAAAAACGGACTGATGCAGAACACGATCAGAGCGATCAAAGATGCGCTTCCCGAAATGGTGGTAATGCCCGATGTTGCTTTAGATCCGTATTCTATTTACGGTCACGACGGAATTATCGAAAACGGAAAAATTGTAAATGATGCTACAAACGATGCTTTGGCAAGAATGTCGGTGTCACACGCAGAAGCCGGAGCAGACATTGTGGCTCCAAGTGACATGATGGATGGCAGGGTTCAGGTCATTCGCGAAGCGTTGGAAGACAGCGGATTTACCGATGTGGGTATTTTAAGCTATGCTGCAAAATATGCAAGTTCTTTTTACGGACCTTTCAGAAGCGCATTAGACAGTGCACCAAAAGATAATATGGAAATTCCGAAGGATAAAAAAACATATCAGATGGATTTTCACAATTCCAGAGAAGCGTTGAACGAAGTTTTTAAGGATATTGAAGAAGGAGCCGACATTATCATGATTAAACCGGGACTTCCGTATCTGGATATTGTTTCTAAAGTTCGTGAAGCGATTGATCTTCCGATTGCGGTTTACAACGTGAGTGGAGAATATGCAATGGTAAAAGCGGCTGCACAAAACGGATGGCTGGATAATGACAAAACCATTATCGAAAGCTTAACCTGCTTTAAAAGAGCCGGTGCTGATATGATTTTCACCTATTTCGCGAAAGAAGCTGCAATGATTTTGAACAGATAATTTTTTCTCATTATATTTTAAATAAAAAACATTTCGATCCGAAATGTTTTTATCAATAGAAACGGGCTTTAGCCCGTTTTTTACTGATGAACTCTAAATTAGGCTTTAGCCAAAACTTATTTTGAAACCAAAGAAAATGATTGATGATTGTAAGCTTTGGCTAAAACCCATTCCTAAAAATATCAGGAAATATTAAAATCTTTTCCTTTCGTAAATTTTGCAGCAAAAGGAGCTTGGTTTCCTGTATATTTCAGAACGAAATTCTTTTTTGTATCTGTATCAACATTGGCTTTCACTTCAACATTCTGCGTCTGGAAACTCACATCAAGATTCACGCCTGCGTCTTTTTCAAGATTAATTTCCACACTTTCTGCATAAAATAAAGAAGTACTCAGATAATTAAATTTGATGTTCTTTCTGTATGATCTGGATTCGTTTTGCGTAAATTCAGAATATTTTCTAAGGATTTCTATTCCCGGAGAATCTATGTTGGTGATTCTGGATTTTGTAACGCCGTTTACTTTTACAGAGAAATCTTTGGCACTTTTAATGTCGCCTTTAATTCCGATATTGAAAAGAGAGGGAAGAGCAAGTCCGAATTCAATCATGCTGTCTTTCGTAAATTCAAAATCAGGAATCAGAGCCGGAAATTTCTGAACATTCATCAGTTGATTTTTAACCGTACTTAACTGGTGGCTGCCAAATAAATAGCCTATAAGATTATTATTCGTGGTTCTCCAGTTTCTTCCGTTCCATTCGTAGATTTCGCAAAGCAAAGTATCAGTGGAAGAATGCGGAAGCAGATCCATATCCTGCCATTTGAAAACTTCTTTCGCGTAAGGTCTTCGGTTGATGATGTTTACACCAAGATCTAAAGCTAAAAGCTCAGTAAGCTGTTGATTATTTTCCATAGTAATAATAAGTGTTGATGAAAGCTTAAAATTATGGAAATAAAATAAAGTTTTTAAAAATTTTGAGTTAAATATTATTCGTAGAATCTTTAAACGATGTATTAAAATTTCACAAAACTTTCAAGTCCATTTTTTAATCTAAAATTTGAATTCAAAAAAACTTTATCTTTGCCCTTATGATTTTACGTGGAGAAAACTTAATCAAAGAATACGGTCCTAAAAAAGTAGTAAAAGGCGTTTCTGTACAGGTTCAGCAGGGAGAAATTGTGGGTTTGCTTGGTCCGAACGGAGCAGGAAAAACCACTTCGTTTTATATGATTGTCGGTTTGGTTAAGCCTACTTCCGGAAAAATTTTCCTCGATAAACAGGAAATTACAACCGATGCCATGTATCGCAGAGCTCAGAAAGGTATCGGTTATTTGGCTCAGGAAGCCTCTGTGTTCCGTAAACTTTCGGTAGAAGACAATATCATGGGCGTTTTACAGTTAACTAAGCTTTCAAAACGCGAACAGCAGATGAAATGCGATGAGCTGATTGAAGAATTTTCCTTACAGCACGTCCGTAAAAACCGTGGAGACCTTTTGTCCGGTGGGGAAAGACGTAGAACAGAGATCGCAAGATGTCTTGCCACCGATCCGAGTTTTATTCTTCTGGATGAACCTTTCGCCGGAGTAGACCCGATTGCGGTAGAAGATATCCAAAAAATCGTAAGAAGTCTGACCGATAAAAACATCGGAATCCTCATTACCGACCACAACGTACAGCAGACTCTGGCAATTACCAACAAAACATACATCATGTTTGAAGGAAGAATACTGAAAGAAGGACTTCCGGAAGAACTGGCAAACGATCCGCAGGTAAGAGAAGCTTATTTAGGAGAAAACTTCGTTTACCAAAGCATTTTCGATAAACCACAAAAGAAAAGTTACGGATATAATATCTGGGCTGGAAATTTCGATTCTAAAACCCAGTTTCAGAATTTTGTGGACGAAAATTTTGCGCAGTTTGATGATCTCAGATTGCTGTATGGCTTTGAAGACATCAGTTTTGCCTCATTGGGAAATTCCGAAATTCAGCATATTTTTAATGAGGTGGTCGATAAAAATGCCAATAATTCTTTTGTGTTTCAGAAGAAAGAAATTAATTCAATGTATTCTTTAGAACAGGCAGAATCAGACTCAAAAGCCGCCAGTAAAGCTGAGTTGCATTACCTTACAACTTACGTATTCGAAAATTAAATAAGGCAATTATTTGCTGAAAAATAGAATAAAACGTACCTTTTTCTCTGTAAAACGGTACGTTTTTTATTTAAAATCATCGTATGGCAAAACCATTCAACAGAACTGTCACCTTATTCGGAATTTATAAACAGCTTGTTCCTTTTATCAGACCGTATCGTTTGATGATCTACGGAACGCTTTTTCTTACTTTTTTAGGAGCTTTGGCGGCGCAGGTCAATCCTTTGGTTTTAAAATATACGGTGGATGAGGTAACCAAACTTACGCATCTTCCGCATCCGATGTCGGAAGGAATTCATATTCTCGTTATCATCTCCGTTATATTATTGGGAAAAGAACTGCTGAATATTTTCATCAATTTCGGACAGAAATTCTATGGCGAAAAGATCAGGATTAATGTAAGTTCTATTCTCGCACAATCTGCCATCGATAAAATTTTAACCTACAGAGTTGCCTATTTTAATGATGAAAACCACGAATCCGGAAAACTACAGATCAGAATAGACAGAGGAATTGAAAGTCTAACACGACTGGTGCAGAACTTTTTTATAGATATGCTGCCTTTGTTTTCCAATGCAATTATCGCTTTAATCATCATGTATCTGCAAAATGTGTACGTCGGAATTGTTTCCACCATCATTGTTCCCATCTATTTTTATGTAAGCTCATTACAGGCGAAGAAGTTAAGTGGAGTACGAAGAACTCTGCGTAATCAGCGTGAACAGAAAACTTCAGGACTTTTAAATCTAATTAATTCCATTATGGTAATTAAGAGTTTTGTCCGTGAAAAATTTGAAGGAAAAAAACAGTACGACTTGCAGATGCAGTTGATGGAAAGCCAGATGTTCACCAGAAAAACAAATTTTATTTACGATGGCTTAAAAACGTTTATCGAACAGTTCGGAGTGGTTTTAATTATCCTTCTGACGGTTTACCTAGTTCTGGATCAGCAGATGACCATCGGAGCGATTATGCTTCACATCATGCTTTTCAATAATGTTTCGGCTCCGATTAGACAACTGCACAGAATTTATGATGACATGAATGACGCGATGATCTATGCAGAAGGTTATTTTGATATTTTAAATGCAGACGACGAAAAAGAACCGAACGGTAATTTTGTAGAAAAAGATATCAAAGGAAATTTTGAACTGAAAAACATCAACTTTTCGTATCCGAACGGAACTAAAGCGCTTCACGATGTTTCCATGAAAATTGAAAACGGAAAAACAACAGCTTTAGTAGGCTTAAGCGGAGCCGGAAAATCAACGATTATCAATTTACTGTGTAAATTTTATCTTCCCGATTCCGGAGAAATTCTTTTGGACGGGGTAGATCTCAATTATTTCGACAATACTTTTCTGAGAAACGATCTGGGATTGGTACTTCAGAAGAACCATATTTTTCAGGGAAGTATCGAAGACAACATCCGATACGGAAATATGAATGCGACATTCGAAGAAATTGAGGAAGCTGCCAAAAAAGCCTATCTCCACGAACAGATTTTAGATTTACCGGAAAAATATAACCATGATGCTACGCAACTTTCGGGAGGACAACAGCAGAGAATTGCCATCGCCAGATTATTCTTAAAAAATCCACCGATTATTTTCCTTGATGAACCAACGGCGAGCCTTGATGCCATTGCAACAGAACAGATCAAAAATTCTCTGGATGCGATAAAAGAAGGCAGAACCGTGATTATTATTTCTCATTCATTATCACAGATTTTAGATTCAGATAAAATTTATGTAATGAAAAAAGGCAGAGTAGTAGAAAGTGGAACGCATGATGAGCTGGTACAGATCAACGGAACCTACAGAGAAATTTTTGATGCCTCTGCAAGAAGTTTAAATCTGGATAAATTGGTTAATACTTATAATGATAAAAGATAAAAGATAAAAGATAAAAGATAACTTTGCTAAAACACTAAAACACTAAAACACTAAAACACTAAAACACTAAAACACTAAAACACTAAAACACTAAAACACTCCGACCTTCATACCCAATGAACGACCATTACCTCAAAAAACTCGACCGCGTCACGGCAATTCTCACTCAATTACAGTCGAAACCGCTTGTAAGAGCGCAGGATCTGGCTGCCAAATTTGATGTGAGTGTAAGAACCATTTACCGCGATGTAAAAACACTGGAAAATGCCGGAATTCCGATCATTGGTGAAGCAGGAAGCGGTTATTCTCTGATGGATGGCTACAAATTGCCGCCTGTCATGTTTACCAAAGAAGAAGTTCTGAGTTTCATCACCGCCGAGAAACTGATGCAGAAATTTTCACATCAGAGTTTGGGAAATCATTATCAGACCGCGATGGAAAAAGTGCGTTCCGTTTTAAAATTTTCCGACAGAAATCTAATTCAGAATATTGAAAATCAGATTGATATTTTTCAGTATCATGCCGAAACCGAAGATACCATTAAAGACGTTCTTCCTATGATTCTGGAAAGTATAGCCGAAAAACGGCAGTTAATCATGCAATATAAAACCGTTGATGAGGAAATTTCCACAAGAACCATTGAAGCAGTCGGCGTTTTCTTTGAATTCAATTATTGGTACATCATGGCTTACTGTACCCTGAGAAACGACTTCCGGCAATTTCGTGTCGACCGGATTTTAAAGATTTCAAAAACCCAGAATCCGTTTTTAGGAGAATACGGGCAGATTAATGATTACCGACAAAGCAGCAACGGCAATAAAACACGCGTAAGACTTTTGGTAGAGAAAAAAATCATGACTTTTCTGGTCAATTCCAAAAAATATTATGGTCTAACCAAAGAAATTGAGGCAGAAAACGGAATGGTAGAACTCACCTTCGAAACAGAATCCATCAAAGACGGATTTCCGCGCTGGCTGATTACTTTTGCAGATTATGCAACGATTTTAGAACCTGAAACCCTCAAAGTACAACTCAATGATTTGTTGTCAAAGATTGCAGACAAACATCAATAAAAACCCCAAAAATTGCTGTTGAGGTTTCTGAATAATTCAATATAAAATGATAATGTTTAAACTTTTATTTTTTACCGCAAAAGAAGCAAAAGATTAACATTTTAGTTATTTTAAGTTTAATGATTAATATAAAAAGAACACATAAGTTAACAAAAATCAAAGGTTCCTTTTGCAAACCTTTTGAAATATCTTAATAAATTCTATAAAGTCTTTTGCTTCTTTTGCGGTTAAATTTAAAATTAGCTTAAACAAACTTCATGTTTAAAGAAGAGCGGATCCGCAGATCATAAAAGTACGTTAAAATTTAATCTATGAGATGCATCTCCGCTCTTTTTCCTTACTGCGGTTTCGTGAGAGAATCAATGATTTCAGCTTGAACAAAGGCATTAACAAACCGAAAATCTCTCCCAAAAAAAAGGCGGTTCAATTCCCAAAGCTCTTAAATAAACATACCCTTGTCCACGGTGATGGATTTCATTATCAACGAAATACAGAATATTCTGATACACAGGGAATTCATACTGTCCGAATAAATTAAAAGTCTCCTGAAAACGCTTCTCCGAAATCTGCGCAAAATAATGATTGATCGTTTCCGTTTCTTCGTCCCACTTTTTCAGAAGCTCCTCCTTCGTTTTCGGCACAAAACCTTCTTCATTGTAAGCTTCCATATTCTTGTCGACAATTCCCTTCAAAGCAGGTCCGCCAATGCTGATTAATTCAACCGCTAACTTTGCGAACGGTCTCATTCCCGCAATCGAAAATTCAAATAAATCCTTTTCAGGAAATGCTTCGATCACTCTTCTTGTTAAATTTCTGTGACCCTGCCAATGTTCTAGTAATTGTTCCGAAGTCATAAACTGTTTTGTAATGGTTGCTGTAGTTGTCATAGTTTTAATGTTGTTTGTTATTGTTGATACAAAGATAAACCGGGGTGGTGACAACAGTTTGTCAGTAGGATTTTCAGGATAAAAAATTTTTTCTTTTTAAAATAATTTTTAATATTTCTCCGTTAGATAATCATACTTAAAGCAATGTTAGGTAGATAAATAATTTGAGGGTGACCGGTTTTTAATCGGTCATTTTTTATTAAAAGACAAAAAATCCAGGTTAATATAACAGTTAGTATTAGCGATGTCATCCTGAGCGCGAAGCAGTCGAAGGATCTTACTCAATCACATGTGTTTATTTTTTTTAAGAAGCTGTTTCCAGCTTTCCGCACTCGCTATTTATCTTTTCGGCGGCAGCAAAGCTGCCGCCGAAAAGATAAATGAGCTCAGACAAATGCTTCAATCTGGGCTAGGTCGCAGCCGGAATCACAAATGTAAAGTTCCTTAAACTCAAAATTTGTAAACCTAATTTTAAAAAACTAATTTAGTCCTATGAAAATTTATACGAAAACAGGAGATAAAGGTCAGACCGCTTTGTACGGCGGAACAAGAGTTTCAAAAGCAAGTGCGAGAGTCGACAGTTACGGAAATATAGACGAGCTAAATTCCTTCATCGGAATCGCCAAAAGCCATATTGAAGATGAAGAAGTGTTAAGACAACTGAAAAAAATCCAGTTCGATTTATTTACTGTAGGTTCCGAAGCGGCAACTCCGGTGGATAAACTCATGTTGGCAAACGGAAAATCGCGCCTTCCTTTAATCATTTCAGAAGCCGAAATCGAAGAACTCGAAAACTGGATGGATGCTTTTGACGAAAAATGCGAACCGCTTCAGTATTTTATCCTTCCCGGAGGCGGAAAAGCAGCAACATTTTTACATGCAGCACGTACCATCTGCAGAAGAGCAGAACGATCTCTGGTTTTCTTAAACGAATCGGAAGAAGTGCGTCCGGAACTCATTAAATATCTCAACAGACTTTCCGACTATCTTTTCGTTCTGGCAAGATACATTTCAAAAATCAACAACGAACCGGAAGAATACTGGAACCCGAATGAAAGATAAAGTACTGCTTTTCATCAACGGAGATCCTCCCAAATCTTTTCCCAACATTGAAGAATACCGTCTCATTGCCTGTACAGACGGTGCTTTTCATTATCTTAAAAATCTGAATTTCCCTTTAGATAAGCTGGATTTTATTTCCGGAGATTTCGATTCGCATTCCGGTTCGGATGAAAATGTATATGAAAACAAATTCATTTACACGCCCGATCAGGATAAAACGGATTTTCAGAAAGCTTTGGAAATTATTGCAGAAAAAGACTTTAAAAAAGTAGATGTTTTCGGAGGAAGCGGAGGAGAGCAGGATCATTTTCTCGGAAATCTTACCGTGGCTTTTGGTTTTAAAGATCAACTCGACATCAAATTTTATGATGAATTTTCAGAATATTATTTTATCCCGAAAGAATTTGTTGTAACAGGAGTGAAAGACAAAATGATTTCTTTGTATCCGTTTCCGGCAGCTGAAAATATTACGACCAAAGGATTAAACTGGGTTTTGACAAACGGAAATTTAGATATTACTTCCAGAATCGGAACGAGAAATTTTGCTGTGGAAGATGAAGTTTCCATTGAATACGAAAAAGGAGATTTGCTTTTGTTTGTTGGGAAAAACTATTTGTAGTGTAAACACTAATTGCACGAATATTTTCACAAATTTCACAAATTTGATTTTATATTGTAAAAATATGCAGAACAACGGATCAACAGGAACTATTTTAGTCCATTTTTAATTGCTAATGTTTTCACAAATTGCACAAGCTTGGTTTTATAGAAATAAATAATAAAGTTATCCGCATCAATAGAAACGGGCTTTAGCCCGTTTTAAAATTAAAAAACATCAACTGGCTTTAGCCAAAACATAAAAAATCAAACACGAACATCGGTGTAGATTCGTGAAATATGTGAGAAAATAAAAATGAAAAACCTCATCAAAATATCATTCCTTGCCATCATATTACTTTGTGTTTTCTCCTGCAAAACACAACAATTTTCCGCACCCGAATTTGGAAAAAGAGAAGCAGGAAAAGATATCCAGATTAAAAAAGTCAACAATTTCAGAACGGTTGGAAGTATAAAAAATATCGATGGAAGAACCCTCAAAGAAGGAAAACTGTACAGAAGCGGAAATTTATATAAACTGAAAAATTCTTCTTTTAAACAACTTGAAAACTTAGGCATCAGAGAAATTATCGATCTTCGGAATTCAAAGGAAATTGCAAAGAAGCCCGATCATTTTCCGGAAGGAATTGTTTACAAAAATTATTCAGCGTTTGAAGACAAAGGCGATCAGTTGGATCAGGCAAAGAAATTGGTCTTAAAAGGAAAAGTCAACGGTGCAGATGCAGACAAAAGAATGCATGACTTTTATAAAGACTACGTCACGGAAAACCCAGAAATCATAAGAAAAATTATCACAGAAATTTTAGAATCAGATCAGCCGGTTTTATATCACTGCACCGCAGGGAAAGACAGAACCGGAATCACCACCGCTCTCATTCTTACGATTTTAAAATTCGATAAAGAAACCATTTACAACGATTATCTTTTATCCAATAATTATAGGAAAAAATTAATCGATAAAAGACTTCATCTCGCCGATAACCTGCATTTTCTCTACCCGAAAATGGACATTACAGTTCTCGAGAAATTAAGCTGGATAGAAACCGCTTATCTGGATGCCGCTTTTAATGAAATTAACAACAAATACGGTTCTATAGACCGATATATTCAAGAGGTTTTAAAAATTTCTGAAAATAAAAGGCAGGAATATATTCTCAAGTTTACATATTGATAATCTAGCTTTATTTTCTTCAATAAAATCCATTAAAATTTATAATAATTTTAACGCTAAAAAACCAAACTTTTTTAGCAATTTTGCATTCTTAATTCACTTGTTTAGAAATGAAAATAAAGTACTCGGAACTTATTGATCAGACGTTGTATTTCCCTACCGAGGAATTCAATGTTTCTGAGAACAATTTGTTGTTTCACGACATTCCTTTAATGGATGTTGTTGAAAAATTTGGCACCCCGCTAAAAATTAGCTACCTGCCGAGAATTTCTCAAAATATCCAGAAGGCCAAAAGCTGGTTCAGGGAAGCCTTTGAGAAAACCGATTATAAAAAGAATTATAGATATTGCTATTGTACAAAATCCAGTCATTTTAAATTTGTATTGGAAGAGGCTTTAAGAAACGACATTTCCATAGAAACTTCTTCAGCCTATGACATGGATATCGTAAAATCTCTTTACAAAGAAGGAAAAGTAACGAAAGATATAGAAGTAATCTGCAACGGTTTCAAAACAGACGATTATCTGGCGAAAATTTCGGAGATGATTAACAGCGGTTTTGAAAATATTACCCCGATTCTGGATAATTACCGCGAGCTGGATAAACTTACAGAAAGCATTGATACCACTTTCGATATCGGAATCAGAATCGCTTCTGAGGAAGAACCGAAGTTCGAATTTTATACCTCAAGATTAGGAATCGGATATAAAGATATCATTCCTTACTACAGCCAGAAAATTGCAGAGCATCCGAATGCAAGACTGAAAATGCTTCATTTCTTCATCAATACCGGAATCAAAGACACGGCATATTACTGGAACGAACTGTATAAATGTCTTCGTGTGTACGCGCGTCTGAAGAAAATTGCTCCGGAAGTCAATTCTCTGAACATCGGAGGAGGTTTCCCGATCAAAACATCTTTGCAGTTCGATTACGATTATCAGTACATGGTGGAAGAGATCGTTTCTCAGATCAAAAAATTCTGTGAAGAGGAAGGAGTGGAAGAACCGAATATTTATACAGAATTCGGAAGTTTTACCGTTGGTGAAAGCGGTGCGAATATTTATAAAATCATTTCCCAGAAACGCCAGAACGACAGAGAAAAATGGAATATGATCGATTCTTCTTTCATGACGACGCTTCCCGATACATGGGCGATTTCCAGACACTTTATCATGCTTCCGTTGAATCGTTGGGATGATACTTACGAAAGAGTTTTCTTGGGTGGATTAACTTGTGATTCGGATGATTATTATAATTCTGAACAGCATACCAACGCGATTTACCTGCCTGTTTTCAGCGATACAAAACCTTTGTACATCGGATTTTTCCATACAGGAGCGTATCAGGAAACCATCGGAGGATACGGCGGAGTTCATCACTGCTTAATGCCACAGCCGAGACACGTTTTGATTCAGAAAGACGAAAACGGTGAGTTGCAGTATGAAATTTTCCGTGAAAAGCAGGAACCGGAAGATGTACTGAAACTTTTGGGTTACAAATAAATATTTAAACACAAACAGCACAAATTTTTGCGCTAAAAACACAAGTAATAATTGTGAAATTTGTGAAAATTATTTGTGTAATTGGTGTTTAATAATAAAACAAAGCTCTCAATATCTGAGAGCTTTTTCTATTTAAAAATATTTTGAAATCTTATCCAGTTCCAGTTCGGCATAATCCGAAACCACAATATTTGCCAACGTATAATCCTGATTTTTAGAATGCGGACTTCTGTACGCAGCACAGAAAATATTTGCCCGATGCGATGCTAAAATCCCGTTCGTGGAATCTTCAATCACCATACAGTTTTCTACAGGTTCATTGGCCATTTCTGCGGCAAGAAGAAAAACTTCAGGATGAGGTTTGGATTCCTTCAGGTCGGCTCCGCTTATTTTTCCGCTAAAATAGGGTTCAAGTTCAAATTTTTCAAAAACCATGTTGATGGTTGCCATCGTTGCGGAAGAAGCGAGAATCAGTCTGATCCCGTTGTCGTAATAATGCTGGATCAGTTCTCTTACGCCTGAAATCAGGTCAAACTCTTCATCATTATAAAAGTATTCCTTAAAATAATCTCTTTTGGTTTTTGCAATGTCTTCGTACGTCTGTTTTAGATTAAATTCTTGAATCAGAGTTTCGCAGACTCTTTTGGTAGAAGCTCCGGTAAATGAAGCGTATAACTCTTCCGAAACGTCGATTCCAAGATCATTAAAAGTTTTAAAATAGGCTTTTCTGTGCAGAGGTTCCGTATCCACAATTACGCCATCCATATCGAACAGCACAGCTTTTAAAGGCATATCTGAATTTTTTCACTAAAATAATAAACGTTTCAGAAATGATGAAACTATTTTTCGATTACTTTTTAAGTTTTGCAATCCAGTCTACCATTTCAGTCAGCACTTTCGGGGAAATCGTCTGCTCAATTTCCGAATATTCTGAAAATGCTCCGGTTGTAGCTTCCTGAAACAAATGATTCAATCCGGGAATTTCCTCCGTTCTGAAATTTTTGTTTCATTGATTGGGTTTAATCTTTATTTCCTTTTTTAGCGTTTTCGCTTCTTGTTAATAATTGTAAATTTTCTAAAATTGTCAGTCCGCCATTGTGCATAGATTTGATATGGTCAACTTGAAAATCCAGTTTGCTTTTGCTTTTGTAACCACTTTCTGCACTAAAATAAAAACCGTCTTTATCTGTAAATTTCTTAAAGACTTCATCACGCAACCATTTTTCATAAATCGGGTCCTGTTCTCTCAATTCGTGAAGTTTCAATTTTTCGTAACTTCTCAATTCTTTTTCTTCGGTAGGTTTAATACCTTTTCGTTGAAAAAGGTCAGGATGATTTATTCTCGATTTTGCTAAATTAATTTCTCTTAAAAATCCGCGTTTGTCGAAGTTGAAAAACGTTTGCCATTCCAATTCGTTGCTGTCCCAAATTGTGTTGATAAGTTCTGTTTGCGATTTTTCACCAAGGTCTTTGTCAATAATTTCCGAAGCAATTTTGTCAATATCATATTTTTCTCTGTCTTTGAGTTCAATGAAAACAGGAACTTCGTCTTGAATAGTGTAATACTGCAAAATATCTTTGATGTCCTGCAAATGATAAGCAGGATATTTTAAGGTTCCGTTGAAAAATTCTTCTTCAATTTGTTCTGCAAATTCTTCCAATTCGTCTTCGTCCAAAACATCTCTTTCAGTTAAATTATTGTGCTCGAAGAAACTTGGTAAAGCGTTTATGAAATCCGTGTACGATTGTAAGATATTATCATAAACCAAAACCTCACAATTTCTTTCTATCGGTTCTTCGTCATTGTATTGTTCTAAAAATCTAAACTGATAAATTCCCATTGGAAAACGCTCGATAAAGTTTAGTTTTTCGAGTTCTTCACGTTTTTCTGGGTCAATAATTTTGTTGGTTAAAATTGCAAATTCTTCAACTTTATTAATAGCAACCAATCGCAAAATTTGTTTTTTTGTTTCTCTGTCAACATCCTTGAAGTCAATATTATCTTCAATAAATAATTTTTCAGGATTAACCCAAGAAACTCGGTTTTGCCAATCGTCTATGAAACTTACGATATAAGCTTCCTTTGTTCCACCAGCTTTCAAACCACGCAAACCACGTCCAATCATTTGTGTCATCAAAATGGACGAAATTGTAGGTCTTGCTAAAAATATAGATTGAACGTTAGGAACATCAGTTCCTTCGGTCAAAATATTTACGTTGATTAAAACCTGAATTTCTTCGTTTCTAAATTTGGCTATTTTATTTTTGTTGTCTTTGCTCGAAATGATTACGCCGGTTGCTTGGTCTTTTACGGTGGAAATTACATAGTCAGATTTCACACCTGCATCTTTGAATAATGCATTTAAAGCAATTGCGTTATCTACGTTTAATGCAAAAACAATGGTCTGCTTGTACTTTTCTTTGTTGAGTAAATATTTGTTGACAATCGTTAAATTTCTCTCGTCATTTTCTGCAATTGTTTTGGCGATACCTGTTCCGATACTGTCAATGTCAAAATAATTCAGTTGTTCAATTTGTTCTTCGGATAAGTCTTTGATGAAATTAAGTCCGGTAGCAACTTCTTCAAAATGTGGTTCCGATAAAATACCTAAACGAATTAAAGTCCGTAAATCTATTTTATAAACGATGTCGTCTGGAAAAACTTTTTTCAATAAACCTTGTTCGCTTTCCGACGTTCTGAAAGGAGTTGCAGTTAATCCAAGCATTTGAAAATGCGAAACACTTTCTTGAATATTTTGAATTAATTTTCTATAGGTTTTTGCAGTTGAATGATGTGCTTCGTCAATAACCAAAAATATTTCTTCAGTGTTTTCTTTAATCCAATTTTTATATAAATGGTTGAAGCCTGCATTCAGACTGTCTTTGCTAGAAATAATTAAATCATCCGAAGTTCTAATGTTTATAGGTTTATCGTGAATGCCTGAAATGATACGATAATTGAAAGATGTTTTGTTCTCAAAAATATCGTTAAAAGCCAATTTGTCGGCAAATGTACTTTTTGCTTGTTCCAAAAGTTCATGTCTGTGAGCCAACCAAAGCACTTTTTTACCTTTATCTAAATAATTTTTTACAATCCAATGTGCAGCGGTCAAAGTTTTTCCGCCACCGGTTGGCAAAACTAACAAACCTGCAAAAGGATTTTTATTGGTCTTAATTATTTTTTGATTCAGATTATAAAATGCTTTTTCTTGGTGATCGTAAGGAACAATTCCACTTTCGGCATCTGCAATGTTTATTTTTCCTGCAAAATCATATTTTACACTTTTCTCTTTTTTCTCCATTGTACTTGTTGCTCCTGAAATTTCCGCCATTCTAAAAGTTACCGTTTCACCCTTTTTAAACCAAGATATTTTTTTGACTTCTTCTTTTCTGCACCAAAGTGTAATATTTTGTTTTTTGAATTGATAGTCAAATTTGGTTAGAATTTTGAAATTCCGCTTTTTGCCCATTCCAATCCTTTCTAAGAAAGTTTCATAATTTCTATAAGTCAGATTGAGTTTATTTTTCTCAATGTCAAAAATGATTTCCTTAACAATTTCACGGATTTCTTTTAATTCCATATTTTTTTCTGTGTCTTTGTTTTAGCGAATTTTGGATGTGGTAAACTCAAGTATAAACACATTACGCCAATACAAATTATGATATCAAATATAAAAAAACTAACCTGTTAATAATTACGGTTTTCCGTAAATTGGAATTTGTTATTTCATAAAATTTAGAAGATAATTTTGTAATTTTTTTATCATTCTTACTTTCTCAAAGCCGTGCTAAACCTTTTTACCGATCAGAATTCATTTTCTTATTCAGAGTGATGATAATTTTATTTTTCTTGTGACAAACAAGCACAGATTGTCCACAGTTGAAACCCGTTTCCTGAAGCCATTTTCCGCAAAGTCGGATTTCAGGAAATACAACATACCGATGATACGGTCTTAAAATGTATTTCTGATGCACTTTTAATTGTCTTATTCCCGATTTTTGAAATTTTTTTTCTTGCTTCATGATGGTTGTTTATTGTTGTAAAAGTATAATAAATTATATTTTAGTAAAAATAAATTATCGTAAAAATATAATTTATTGCTTTTTTACATTGATTTTCAAGTGTTTAAATTTTAACGATATTTGCAGGAGAAGTCAATAAATTGTCATCGTGTCGAAAGTGAACTTAAATAGAATAAAATCTGTTCTGGTTGAAAAAAACAAAACCAGTAAAGAGTTAGCCCGTCATTTGGGAAAAACCGAGTCAACAGTTTCTCGCTGGTGTACGAATGAAGTTCAGCCTTCTGTTGAAACCCTTTATGAAATCTCGAAATTTTTGAAAGTGGATATTCGGGAATTACTCGTGTCGACATTATAATCTGCGAATTATATTTATCATACTTTAAAATTTATCAGATGACTTCATGAAGTTGTTCCATTCATCACCCGCCAACTTCTCCAAACTTCTTTGTATCTTTGCCGAAATCATTTAATTTTTACATAAAACATGAAAACATACGCAGGAATTCCAGAGGAAAATGCATCGTTAGAAAACTCGAAAGTAATGTTGGTGACTGTTCCTTACGACGGAACTTCAACGTGGGGAAAAGGAGCTGATAAAGGTCCTGAATTATTCCTTGATGCTTCCGAAAACATGGAGCTGTATGACATCGAAACCCAGACAGAACCATATTTAGAAGGAGTATATTTAGCAGGAGAAGTTTCTGAAAACTCTTCACCGGAAGCCATGACAGAAGCCGTTTACAAGAAAACAAAAGAGCTTTTGAATAATGACGGAAAACTATTCACCCTTTTCGGAGGAGAACACTCTGTTTCTATCGGTTCGATTCGTGCGGTAGGAGAGAAGTTTGAGAATTTAACCGTTCTTCAGTTGGACGCTCACACAGATCTTCGTCCGGAATTCCACGGTTCTACTTCCAACCACGCATGTGCGGTTTTTGAAGCCAATCAGAAGCATAATCTGGTACAGGTGGGAATCCGTTCTATGGATGTGGAAGAGGTTGAATATTTACCGGAAGGAAGAGTATTTTTCGCTCATGAAATTGCCAACAACGAAAACTGGGTAAACGACGTTTTGGAAAAAGTTTCAGGAAATGTGTACATCACCATTGATCTTGATGCTTTCGATCCTTCACTTTGTCCGTCAACAGGAACTCCGGAACCGGGAGGTTTACAGTGGTATCCGACTTTGGAATTATTAAGAAAAGTATTCGAAAAATGTAACGTTGTCGCTTTTGATATTGTAGAATTAATGGATTCTCCAATGGCAAAACCAAGCGCGTTCTTGGCGGCGAAGTTATATTACAAAATGCTTGCTTACTATCATATCTATAACAACAACTAAATTCCGCAGGAAACGGATTTTTTCTGCCGTAGATTCTTTGGAAATTTGTGAGGTAAATTCAATGTTATGTCTACACAGAATCAGATAGATTACGAAAGAATTGCCAAAGCGATAGACTATATCCGGAGCAATTTTAAGCTTCAGCCAAGTCTGGAGGAAGTGGCGGAGAAAATTCATTTGAGCCCGGCTCATTTTCAGAAGATGTTTTCTGACTGGGCAGGAACAAGTCCGAAGAAATTTTTGCAGTTCATCAGTCTGGAACATGCCAAAAGTTTGCTGAAGGAAGAAAAAGCGAGTTTATTTGATACGGCTTACGAGACAGGATTATCGAGTACAAGCAGACTGCACGATCTGTTTGTGAAAATAGAAGGAATGTCTCCGGCAGAATATAAAAACGGAGGAAAAAGCCTTAACATCAATTACAGTTTTTCCGAAAGTCCTTTTGGAAAAGTAATTGCAGCTTCCACAGAAAAAGGAATCTGCTACATGGCTTTTGAAACCGATCATCATAAAGCATTGGGAGATTTACAGGCTAAATTTCCCAATGCTTCTTTTTTTGAAAGAAAGGATGATTTTCAGAACAATGCCCTTTCTATTTTCAGTAAAGACTGGTCGGAACTGAACACCATAAAACTCCATCTGAAAGGAACAGATTTTCAGTTAAAAGTCTGGGAAAGTCTTCTCACCATTCCGATGGGGAAATTATCAACCTATGGAAATCTGGCGGATAAAATTGGAAATCCAAATGCTTCAAGAGCTGTCGGAACCGCGATTGGCAGCAATCCTGTTGCGTTTTTAATTCCGTGTCACAGAGTAATTCAGTCAACCGGAAAAATCGGCGGTTATATGTGGGGAAGCGAGAGAAAACAACTGATTATCGGCTGGGAAAGTTCAAAAATATACTCTTGATTTCAAACACAAATTGCACTAATTTTTTACGAATAGTTAATAATTTTGATTGAAATTTTAAAAATAAAACTATTCCATCAATAGAAACGGGCTTTAGCCCGTTTAAAATAATCAATTGACCAAATTGGCTTTAGCCTAAAACTTATTTTAATAAAAAAATCAACGAAATATTGTCATTCTGTAGGAATCTGGGATCATTTATTAGAGGTTAAAATTTAAAAATACTTAGCTTAGATTCCTACGGAATGACAAAGAACTTGAAACATTAATCACAAAACATTAAATTTCATGATGAGTTTATTCGAAGACGTATCAGATTATCCTTTAAATATCCTTCCCAAAGACGGAACCGTTCATTATTACGGAAAAGTGTTATCCAAAGAAAAGGCTGATTTTTATTTCGATTACCTGTTTAATGAAATTCCGTGGGAAAATGATGAAGCCGTTATTTTCGGAAAATTAATTTTGACCAAAAGAAAAGTAGCATGGTTCGGTGAAAAACCTTTCGAATACACCTATTCCAAACGGACAAAATATGCTAAATTCTGGACGCCCGAATTATTGGAATTAAAGAAAAAATGTGAAGAAATTACTGGCGAAACCTACAACTCCTGCCTTCTGAATTTATACCACGATGGAAGCGAAGGAATGGCGTATCACAGTGATGCCGAAAAAGATTTAAAAAAACACGGAGCAATTGCTTCCCTGACTTTCGGAGCGGAAAGAAAGTTCTTATTTAAACATAAAACAACAAAAGATAAAGCCGAAATATTTCTGGAAAACGGAAGTCTGTTGGTGATGAAAGGAACAACTCAGGACAATTGGCTGCACCGGCTTCCTCCAACCACAAAAGTAAAAACACCGCGAGTGAATCTTACGTTCCGTACCATTGTAGAATGATTTATTTACATTAATCTACGGTATATTTGTCATGCTGAAATTAACTAAACAAAGTTTTCAATGTATCGTTGAGATCTTTTTATGATGATAAGTTGCATGATTATCATCTCCCGCAGATTAAGCAAGTTTAGCAGATGATTAAGTTTAAAAAAATCCGCACAACCTGCTAAGTCAGCGAGAACCAAAAAATAAAATAACTTTCAGAACAATTGAATGATGATTTATTTCCACTATGTTTGTCATGCTGAAAGCATCTAAACAAAGTTTTCAATGTATCGTTGAGATCCTTTCAAAATGACATTGGATGGATAATTATCTCCCGCAGATTAAGCAAATTTAGCAGATGATTGAGTGGAAAAATCTGCACAATCTGCTAAGTCAGCGAGAGACCAAAAAATAAAAGCTATTCAAACTTAACTTTCAGAACAATTGAATGGTGATTTACAGTACGTTTGTCATGCTGAAAGCATCTAAACAAAGTTTTTTAATGTATCGTTGAGATCCTTTCAGGATGACAAATTGGATGAATAATTATCTCCCGCAGATTAAGTAAATTGAGTGGATTATTGAGTTAAAAAAATCTGCACAATCTGTTAAATCCGCGAGAAACTAAAAACATAAAAAAAGCTGTTCAAACCGAACAGCTTTTAAATTTATTTCAAAACCTCAACTTCAATTGCACTATCATCAAAAACTTTGATAAACGCTTTCGTGTAGTCTTCCTTCGTTGCAAAATTCGGGTTTTCCATAAATTTCTGCGGGTTGATCGCAAAAAGCGGGAACCACGTTGAAGAAATCTGAATCTGGATTTTATGTCCCTTTTTAAAAGTATGCACCACATCCTGCAATCTGAAATTCACCGCTGTTTTCTGGTTCGGAACCAATGCTTCCGCTTTTTCTCTCGAATTTCTGAATCTTGCCGGCATAATTTCACTTCTTACCATCTGATGATAATTTCCATAGATCACCCCGTCTTTTTTCTCAGCAGGTTTAAAATCTTCAGGATAAACATCAATTAATTTTACCGCAAAATCTGCATCCGTAGAAGTGGAAGCAATATTTAATTTTGCCATAATATCTCCTGCAAACGTAATGTCATCCGTTAGAACATCCGTTGTAAACGTTAAAACATCAGGTCTTCCTTCTGCAAATCTCTGGTCTTCCGACATATAATTTCTTGGCGTAAAACCGTTGAAATCTCTTAAATTATCAGAGCTTAAAACCGGATTATTAGGATCGCTGTAATATTCTGAAGAACCTTGTCCTGCTGTGTTTTTCAAAGTTCCTTTCGATAAATAGAAATTCACTTTCTGCGCTTCTTTTGGCGGATAGGTTGCAAATTCTCTCCATTGTTTTGCACCGGTGTCGTACATTAATGCTTCCGGTAAACCTGCATCCTGTTTTGTATTTCCTTTCAGATAATGATTAAAGAATTTTGTTTCCACATTCTTTTGGTAATACGTTGCAATGCTGTCTCCGAAATAAATCTGGTTGTGGAAATGTTTTCCCTGTTCATACGCCCAGGCTCCGTGAGAGAAAGGTCCCATTACAATCGTGTTTTTCGCTTTCGGGCTTGTTTTTTCAATGGTTTTATAAATATTTAAAGGTCCTGAAAGATCTTCCGCATCAAACCATCCTCCCACAGTCATTACCGCATGATTTACGTTTTTAAGATGAGGCAGAAGACTTCTTTTCTGCCAGAATTCATCGTAATTCGTATGATTCATTATTTCCGTCATGAAGAAATTATCCTTGTAGTATTTTTCATAACCGTCTTTCAAGGTTCCCATGTCTCTGTAAAATTTCAGACCGTCTTCAGAAGTAGCTTTAATCATAGAATCAGAATACCACGCTTTATTTTCCGGCTTCGTTTTCTGAACGCCGAAAACAGGGAAAGTTCTGAAATAGCCCATCATAAATCTTCCGTTGTGAAGAAAATCGTCATTCCAGAAATCTGAAATCGGCGCCTGTGGAGAAGAAGCTACCAAAGCAGGATGTTCAGCTAAAATTCCGACTGCGGTATAAAATCCGGGATAAGAAGTTCCGTATTGTCCTACTTTTCCGTTGTTGTCTTTGATGTTTTTCAATAACCACTCGATTGTGTCGTACGTATCTGTACTTTCATCAACATCTTTCTTTGTTTTTCTTTCAACCTGCGGCGTCATATTGGTGAACGTTCCTTCACTCATGTATCTTCCGCGAACGTCCTGAAACACAAAAATATATTTGTCTTTCATCAGGTATTGGTTCGGTCCCAGTTTGGTTTTATATTCGTTTTCACCATAAGGAGCAACGCTGTAGCAGGTTCTCTGCATCAGAAACGGATATTTGTTTTTGTTGGAAATGTCCTTTGGAATGTACACCGAAGTAAACAGTTTTACGCCATCACGCATCGGGATATACATTTCCTTTTTAATAAAATTGTCCTTTACAAAAGTATCGGGTTGCTGTTTAGTCTGAGAATTTCCAAAAACAAACAGAAAAACAAACAAAATCGAAAAGTGAATCTTCATTGTTTAAAATTTGCAGCTAATTTAATCATAAAATGGTTTTTAGCATAAAGTTTTAACAACAGGTTGTCATTCTGACGAAGGAAGAATCTAAATTAAATATTATTTTATGGATCTTTTATTTTAAACTTTACCACAAAAGATGCAAAAGATTTAAACACTTTGGTTTTTTAAGTTTAATATTTAATCAAAAATTTTAACAAAAAAATTCAAATAAAATTACTTCTTCTTCCCTCCAAATTTATTCAGTTTCATCACCAGAGAAAACATCACATATCTTTTCAATATCAAATCTTCCCGGTCTTCCACGCCGGAAGCGGAAATTGTTCTGTTGACACTTTGGTTTTGGTTGAGAACATCATACACTTTTATACGCGCAGTAAGCTGTTTTTTAAAAAAAGTATAACTTACACTTGAATTTAAAAAGTAAAAATCTCTCTTGAAACCGGGTGCGATATTCGAACTCGTATTATATTCAAAATCATTTTCGAAAACAAGATTAGTCTGAAAGAAATAATTGGTGAGTTCCAGACTAAAATTCTGGGACGTATTTTTGATGCTTTCAATGCTGTAATTTTTATATTCAGAAAAATTATAATTGATGCTGTAAGATGGTTTGATCGTAATTTTATCTTTTTTTTCATAGGTAAGATTAATTCCCGGGCTGAAATTGTAAGAGTTTCCTGTGAATTGCTGTCCGTTGATAAAACCTCTGTTAAAACTGTAACTAAATCCTGATCTTGGTCTTACATTCAGTTTATGATCTTCCCATTTATACGTTTTTCCTAAACCTGCAATGAAATTGACGCTTTTATTTCCGCTGATGTTCGCGTAAGTCACAAACTGCTTTCCGGAATCATCGTAATATGAATAATTGGTTGTGTTGTTGTTATTGTACACAAAACTGAAATTGAAATAATAGTTTAAATTTTTCTGAATATTATAATTGTTGAAATAAACATTCGTAGAATTCATCCATGAGTTTTTCAAATCAGGATTTCCTTTATACGTTACCAGAGGATTGGATTCATCTACATAAGGAATCAGGTTTGCGGAAGATGGGAGGGTGAAATAGGATACATTGGTAATACTTACATTTGAAGTCTGGCTGAAGTTGTAAATCAGTCCGAAATTGTATTTCGGAAGCGCAAAATTTCTCTGAAGCTCATAATTTTGTCCGTTGAAAGTGGAATGATAGTTCAGATCCGTAAGATTTAAACCTAAAGAAGTCCACATTTTCAGCATTTTTTTATCTAAATTAAAACTGATCTCCGGCGAAAGCTGATTGTTTTTTTCATCCGAACTGTTGGATAAAGCCAGATTGTACACCGTATATTTTCCGGTAGCGGTATCAAAATCATTAACAATTCTTTCATTCACCGAATTTCTCGAATTATACTCCATACTCATCGTCACACTTGCAGAATCCGAAACAGGCTCCGTATATTTTGCATTAAATGAATAATTGTTATTCTGATTTTTACTTTGGCTCAACTGATTTCTTACATCTCTTTTGGCAACATTTTCCACTCCGTTTTCAAAAAATAAAGTACCGGAATTGCTGAGGTTATTGTTTTTATTCTGCTGAATCGAAGTAATTAAATCGGCATAAAAGCTTCGGTTTTTCTTTCTGAATTTTCTTGCGTAATGAAGATTAGGCGAGAAACTGTTGTTTTCAGAATCCGTTACGGTAGAAGACTGGCTTTTATTTAAAAGTTCATCATTCTTAAAAGTCGCTGAATTTCCCGTTCTGAAATTATTTGATTTTGTAAAAGAAAACGACGGCGAAAAAGAAATCGTACTGATTGTATCCGGCTTTATTCGCAGCGTAGAATTCAGCGTGTATTGCTCTTTGTCATTTTCAGCTTGGTTTTCAGAATCTGTTTTTAAGTTGGAATCGGGAAGAAAAGTGGTTTTAGAAACTTTTGATGCCGTTTCAAGATTGGTCGTATTGCGTTTGATTCCCAGTTCCTCAATTTCGACTTCCTTGCCCAGTTTATCACTGTAATTCACCCCGATCATCGAAGATTTCTGAATTCCCAGCTTTGAATTTTTACCATTGTCATCATCCATAGAAACACCCTGCGAATTGATATTATTGGTATAACCCAGCAAACTGATCTTGGTTTTATCCTTGAAATAATTAATCAGCCCTTTTTCGTCATACCGTTTATCTGAGCCGTAACCAGCCGAAATTCTCGAAACCCAGCCTTTGTTTTTCTTCTCATCAATATTGAAATTAATGGTTTTGTTCTGCGATTTAGGCGTTTTTCCCGTAAGTTCCTCTTCCTTGGTTTTTGTCGTGGTAAACTGAATGTTTTTGATGATGTCCGCAGGAATGTTTTTCAGGGCAATTTTTCCGTCCTTATCGAAAAAAGGCTTTCCGTTCACCATGATCTGGTCAGCTTCTTTTCCGTTGACGGTAATTTTTCCATCGTTGTCGATCTCTACGCCATTAATATTTTTGAGTAGTTCTTCAATATTACTGTCGGGACGTACTTTGATGGCATTTGCTTTATATTCAATCGTGTCTTTCTTTATTTTTATCGGCGAAACCGTAATTTTTACCTCTTCAATATCCGAAATCTGATTTTTTTCTAACTGGATGTCTCCCAGATTAATAGATTTGTCGATGGTATCGAATTTTGTGGAGTAAGAAATTAATTTTTCTGCGTCAATCTGTAGAATTGTAGGTTCATTAAGTTCTTTGGTTTTTATTGTAAACAGACCTTCCCTGTTAGAAGCTGTATAATCGACTAATGAAGAGTCTTTCTGTTTTAAAAGATAAATGGTTGCATTCTCCACAGGTTTTTTTTCAAAATCTGTAATTTTTCCTTTAATGACGTACTTTTGTCCATTCAGCATAAAAAAGCTAAACAAAAAAAGCAGCAACCATAAGATTTTCTTCATTGAATGTTTTTGAACGCGCTAAAATATAAAAAAAACATCCCCGAAAAGGGATGTTCCTATTTTAAATATTGTTAAATCTTTACAATTAAGCTCTCAAATATCTTGAGTATGCATAACCTTCCTGTCCGTCTTCAGTTTTTACTTTCCACCAGTCGTCTGATGTTTGCTCAACCAAAGTTACGGAAGAACCTTTTGCTGCTTTACCTACAACTGCGGCATCCGTAGAAGGTTCCTGTCTGATGTTAAGATTAGATTCGTCCGTTGCAACCGTAAGAGCTGCACCTGCTGCCAAACCTGAAACCTGTACATCAATATTGATGTCTGAAGCAGAATACGTAGAATCAATTGCTCCTAAAGCATTCCAAACCGCATCTTTCGCTGCTGTGTTGGAAGCACTTCCTGAAACGTAAAGAATTCCGTCCTGTTCCTGAACCTGAAGATTAGAAATCCCTGCAGACTGAGCTGCAGAAACTACACTTGAATATTTATCTTGTAATGTGCTCATCTCCGGATTATTTTACAGTATACTTATAATTTACTTTACCCACTTTCAAAGCATCTACAGATTCTTTTACTTTTCTTGCATCAGCAGAAGATACGCTTCCTGTAAGAGTAAGTTCTCCGTTTACTACCTCAACTTTTACCCCCGGAATATCTTTTACAGCATCCTGTACTTTTTGCTGTACCATCGGATCTACTGCGCTTTTAGTTTCCACAGGAGCTACAGCAGGTGCAGCAGGAGCTACAGTCGCCATATCCATTACTTCTTTAACACCGGTAATGGCTTTCAGTTGCTTAATCATTGCATCTTTTGCCTCCTGGGTTTCGAAAGTCCCGCTCAGGTGTGCAACGCCGTCCTTCACCTCTACAGAAGCACTAGGATTTGCTGTTACTACCGTAGTAGCCTGCGTTTGAAGATCGGCATCAGAAACTTTCTTTTTACAAGAAACAGCTCCGAAAGATACAGCTATAGCTAATGCAGCCATTGCGATCGTTTTTTTCATAGTTGTATATTTTTTAATGTTGTTAATACAAGTAAATGTAATAATAAAATTTGTACCAAAAGGATAAAATTCAAATAAATTTTTGTAAATTTTTATACAATATTTTATTAATCAGATAATTAATTTTAAATCACGTTTAATTTAACATAATATTATCTCTGGGGAAAATGAAATCTTTCCGCCAATTGTAAAAATATTATATTTGCGAATCTTGAAACATATATATGAAAGGACAGAATAAACTTTTTATAGCAATTATTATCGCACTGGTTATCGGTGTGGGAATCGGTGGAGTTGTGCATACACAGGCTCCGGAAAGTGCAGAATCTTTTTCTAAAAATATAAAACTGCTGGGAACAGTTTTCATCCGTCTTGTTCAGATGATTATCGCTCCGTTGGTTTTCACAACTCTGGTGGTGGGAATTGCCAAAATGAGCGATATTAAAATGATCGGAAGAGTAGGAACGAAAGCCATGTTGTGGTTTATTTCTGCGTCATTAATTTCATTATTCATCGGGTTGATTCTGGTCAACTGGCTTGAACCGGGACACGTAACCAAGCTTCCGATTCAGGATGCAGCTTCCGCAGAAGAATTATTGAAAACAAGCAAAGGATTTTCCATGGAAGACTTTGTAAAACATATTATTCCTAAAAGTATTTTCGAAGCGTTTGCGACCAATGAAGTATTGCAGATCGTGGTATTTTCCATCATGTTCGGAATTGCCCTTGCGAATTTAGGCGAAGAATATTCTCAGCCTGTAATCAAACTATTCGATATTATAGCACACGGAATCCTGAAAATGGTAGGATATATCATGTGGTTTGCGCCGCTTGGAGTTTTGGGAGCCATTGCAGCGGTGGTTGCCACCAACGGTTTTGAGATTTTTAAAGTCTATGCTATTTATTTAAGAGATTTTTTCTTTGCATTAGGAATACTCTGGCTCGTACTTTTACTGGTTGGATATTTAATTTTAGGCAACCGTCTTTTAGAATTGTTAAGAAGAATAAAAGAACCTTTGCTGATTGCTTTTTCCACAACAAGTTCGGAAGCCGTTTTCCCGAAACTGGTGGAAGAACTGGAAAGATTTGGCTGTAATAACAGAGTAGTGTCGTTTATTTTACCTTTAGGATACTCTTTCAATCTGGACGGAAGCATGATGTACATGACGTTTGCATCAATTTTCATCGCTCAGATCTACGGAATTGAAATGACTGTAGGACAGCAGATTACGATGCTTCTGGTATTAATGCTAACTTCAAAAGGAATTGCGGGAGTTCCGAGAGCTTCTTTGGTAATCATTGTAGCAACCTGTTCCATGTTCGGCATTCCGCCGGAAGGAATTGCTTTAATTCTGCCAATCGACCATTTCTGCGATATGGGAAGAAGTATGACCAACGTTCTCGGAAATGCTTTGGCAACCTCAGCGGTTTCTAAGTGGGAAGGACAGTTGGAAAATCATGGCGGGAATTTGTAATTAATGGTTGAAAAGTCAATTTCACGTCGTTTGTGAAATGTGAATTATTAATTTTCATTATTGACCATTTATTTTTTAGGAAATTGAGATATTTATAAACGGAAAAGGATTTGTTATCTTGCTATCATTTGCTGAGTGAAACGCCATTGCGACCGAAAAATATTTTCAATCCGATTAAATAAAATCTTTGCGATCTTTGTTTTAAGAAATAGATTCTTCACTCCGCTGCGCTTCGATCAGAATGACAAATTCTATTTAAAGAAATTTAATTCAAAAACTAACAATGATAAAAATTAAAATGATACTTTTATCATTTGCTGAGTGAAACGCCATTGCGACCGAAAAATATTTTCAATCCGATTAAATAAAATCTTCGCGATCTTAGCGTTTATAAAAATATTCTTCCCTCCGTTGCGCTTCGATCAGAATGACAGCTCCATTTAAAGAAATTTAATTCAAAAATTAGCAATAATAAAAACTAGAATGATACTTTTATCATTTGCTGAGTGAAACGCCTTAGCGAACGAAGAATATTTTCAATCCTTTTAAATATAATCTTTGCGATCTTTGTGTTAAATAAGATTCAAAACAATCAAATGAATTTACAACATCATAAAAACTCAATTACAGAAAACGGCTTTACCGTTATCGATCAGATTTTTTCCGATGAAGAAATTGAAAAGATCAGTGAAGTTATCCAAAATATAGATACTTCTAAAGAAACTTTCAGAAAGTCGGAAGATCTTTTTGCCATCCGACAGTTTTTAAAGGAAATTCCGGAAGTAAAAGATTTGATTTTTAATGATAAGATTAAAACAATCATCAAAGAGATTTTCGGCGAAAAATATTTTGCGGTAAAAAGCATTTATTTCGATAAACCTGAAAAATCAAACTGGTACGTTGCGTATCATCAGGATTTAACGATTTCAGTGGATAAAAAGCTGGAATTGGAAAATTTCGGACCATGGACAACGAAACAGAATCAGTTTGCGGTTCAGCCTCCTTTGAATATTTTGGAAAATATTTTCACCATAAGAATTCATCTGGATGAAACGAATGAAAACAATGGAGCCCTGAAAGTGATTCCTAAATCCCACGCCAAAGGAATTTACAGACCGGAAACCATCGACTGGAATGTGGAAACCGAAACCATCTGCAACGTCGAAAAAGGTGGAATTATGATTATGAAACCATTACTTCTTCACGGTTCCAACCGAACCACGAACGGCAGAAAAAGAAGAGTGATTCACATTGAATTTTCTGATATGGAATTGCCCGCAGAACTGAACTGGTCGGAAAGAATGAATTAATTTTTAACTACAAAGTTTTTATTCAGAACGAAGCGGGAAATCTTTTTTCTCCCGCAGATTACATAGATTTTGCAGATGTTTGTATTAAAAAGATCAGCAAGATTTGCTAAATCTGCGAGATTAAAAAAACAAAACCTCTTTCAAGCCGAAAGAGGTTTATTATTTAGAGTAAATTTTAAAAATTATTTCACAGAAATCTCATCCACAAAGATATAAGCATCTCCGCCGGCTCCCTGATGCCACTCAGGAAGTTTCCCGAAATGATAGGCTTTCACTTTTACGTATCTTGCCTGCGTAGGAAGAACCTCCGTTGAAAAATCCTTTACCTGAACCGTTTCATCTTTCGGATCTAAAATATTTTCAACCGTTTTCAGCAAAATAAAATCTTTTCCGTTGTTGGAAACGTAATATTCCACTTTTTTAGGCATTAAAATCCATGCGCGGCTGTCCTGAAGATAGGTTGATGATAACTGGGTGAACTGTTGAGGCGATTTCATATCGATAACTGCTTCAAAAGTCTGTCCCTGATAACCCAGCCATTCACCTTTTCTCCAGTTGGTATCACCGTTGATTCCGTCGATTAATGATAATTTTCCGCTTGCTGTATATTGTGGAGTAGGAGTGGAATTTACCGTAATGTCCCAGTTATTCGGTCTTCTGTTGAAATTGGCTCTTATAATTGAACTTTTTTCACCATTTCTTTCCGCATATGCTGCAACCTGAGTGGTTTTAGTAATAGTAAAAGGACCTTTATAAGCGGTAAACATTTTTCTTACGTTTGCATCACCTTCATCCAGTGTCATATAATAAATTTTATCATCCGGGTTTAGCGCTGTGATCTCAACCTTTGTATTCAGGTCGAAAATTCTTGATGCAGAAATAACCGGAGATGCCGTTAATTCATCATATTTAAAATCTTTAAATGATTTTGCATTTTCAAAACCAAGTTTTTTAAGCTCTTCTCTGTTTGTATTGGGAGTAATAATTCTCGTTGTTCCGTCTTCCAGATGAATTTTAACCTCATCAAAATATGGCTTCGTCGTCTGCCATTCCGGTAAACCGGGAGTTACAGAGTAAATTCCCATCGCGCTCAGAATATACCATGCGCTCATCTGTCCGCAGTCTTCATTTCCAATCAGTCCGTCCGGTGTGTTTTTGTAATAATTATCAAGGATGAATTTAATTTTTGCATCTGTTTTCTCAGGCTTTCCTACATAATTATAAAGATAAGCGATGTGGTGGCTCGGTTCATTTCCCTGTGCATATTGTCCGATTAATCCGGTAATATCCACCTGTTCTCTTCCTGTGGTTTTGTCCGGTGCAGAGAAAATACCATCAATAAACTGTTCAAATTTCTCTTTTCCGCCATGCGCCGCGATCAGTCCCGGAATATCCTGCTGAACAGAGTAGGAGTAATGCCATGAATTTCCTTCCGTGTAATTATTGTTAACCTCTCTTGGCTCAAAAGGTTCGTACCAGTTTCCGTTTTTTCTTGGCTGCATAAATCCGTTCTTTGGATTGTAAAGATTTTTCCAGTTCTGGGAACGTTTCATGAAATACTGATAGTCTTCTTTTTTGCCTAAAATTTTAGCCATTTGGGCAATACACCAGTCGTCGTAAGCATATTCTACGGTTTTGGAAACACTTTCATGCTCATCATCAATACTGATGAAATTATTCTGTTTGTAGGCATTTAACCCAAAAATATCAAGCATGGCAGAGTTTTTAGAAGCCTGAAATGCCTTTTCATAATCGAAACCTGTAATTCCTTTTGCCATCGCATCGGCAATAACGGAAACTGCGTGGTAACCGATCATGCATTCCGTTTCGTTGGAAGCCAGTTCCCAAACCGGAAGTTTTCCGCCCTGTTCGTATTGTTTAATGAAAGTATTGATGAAATCTGCCGTTCTTTTTCTGTCGATTAAAGTCATCAAAGGATGCGCTCCGCGAAAAGTATCCCAAAGTGAAAAAACCGAGTAATAATCGAATCCGTTTGCCATGTAGAATTTGTTGTCGCGCCCTCTGTATTTTCCGTCAACATCCATATTGATGTTCGGTTGTGTGAACACGTGATACATTGCAGTGTAGAAAATGGCAAGTTTATTTTTGTCGGAAGATTTAACCTCGATTTTAGATAACTCTTTGTTCCAGTCTGCAACAGCCTGTTTCTCAATAGCTGTAAAGTCATTAGATTTTCCTTCAGCCAACATATTTTTTGCTGCTCCTTCATATCCTGTAGGAGAAATTGAAACTTTTACAAGAATTTTTTCGCCTTTTTTGACTTTATTGGAAAACGCAATTTTTAATTGTGTTCCATGATAAAAATTTCCTGGTTGTATAGTAACTCTTTGTGAATCATGTTCTTGTATTACTTTTGATTCTAACATTGGTTTAGAAAACTCAATTCTTGCATAAATATACTGGTTTGTTGCCCACGCTTCACTTCTTCGGAAAACTTCAATCGTTTTATCATCAATGATTTTTACTTCGCCTTCCAGCAGTTTATCTCTGTGATTCAGATCTAAAATAATATTTGCATCTCCTGCATTGTTGAAGGTGTATTCGTGGTAGCCGACTCTTTTAGTTGTCGTTAAACGGACGTCAATGTTATGTTTGTCTAATTTAACAGAATAAAATCCTGCTGTGGCTTTTTCGTTTTTATGAGAAAATTTGGATGAATATTCTTTCGGCGTTAAACCCGGTTTTCCCATAGTAGGCATCAGCATAATATCACCATAATCCGAAACCCCGGTTCCGTTTAAGTGTGTGTGAGAAAATCCGTAGATCACAGAGTCGGAATAATGATAGCCGCTGCAGCCGTCCCAGCTTCCGTCGATTCTTGTATCGGGAGAAAGCTGAACCATCCCGAAAGGAACAATGGCTCCCGGAAAAGTGTGGCCATGACCGCCGGTTCCTATAAACGGATTCACATACTGCGAATAATTCTGGGCTTTGATACAAAGGGAAGTAAGAAAAAAAAGTAAGATGAATTTTTTAGAGTTCATTGGTTTGGTGATGTAATTTTTACTAGATATAGATTTCAACAAATCTAACAAAATTTCATTAATAATGAGGAAATACACTTTGCGCCGAATTAATAAGGACTTATGAAACCTTTTTATGATTAAATGAAGGGAAATGATTTATTTTTAATAAGCTTGCTTTTACTAAATTTTTTTTCTCAAAAGAAAATATCTATCAGTCTCTTTACTTATTCTAAATAGCTAAAAATTACGTAAATTTGTAAACAATTTATTTAGTTTATGTTGACGAAAGAAAAGGTTCAGGATTTCCTTAAAGAGATAGAAGTTGACGATTTGGTGAATAACCTACAAATCATGGGCAACGATGTATATATTGATATGACGGCACACTCACCTGCAATGCACGAAAAAAAGAAGCTTGAAGCTGCAATGAAACAGGCTTTCGCAAGTGAATTCGGTGAAGAGATCAATCTGAAACTAAAGATCGTTTCTCCGGAGCCGAGCGAAATTCAGCAGAGCCAGATCAAAGGAAAACAAATTCCCGGAATTCAGAATATTATTGCCATTGCTTCCGGAAAAGGAGGAGTTGGTAAATCTACTGTTGCAGCGAATATGGCGGTAACATTGGCAAAAATGGGCTTTAAAGTAGGATTGTTAGACGCAGATATTTATGGTCCTTCAGTTCCTACGATGTTCGATACAGAAGGCGAAAAACCAATTTCTGTAGAAATTGACGGTAAAAACCTGATGAAGCCTATTGAAAATTATGGTGTTAAAATGCTTTCGATTGGGTATTTTTCAGGAGCCAATCAGGCAGTTGTCTGGAGAGGGCCGATGGCTTCAAAAGCATTGAACCAAATGATCCGCGATGCAGCCTGGGGAGAACTGGATTTCTTACTTATTGATCTTCCTCCGGGAACAGGAGACATTCATTTATCTATCATTCAGGAAGTTCCTGTAACAGGAGCGGTAATTGTGAGTACACCTCAACACGTAGCTTTGGCAGACGTAAGAAAAGGGATTGCAATGTTCCAGATGGAAAGCATCAATATTCCGGTTCTCGGATTAATCGAAAATATGGCGTACTTTACGCCGGAAGAATTGCCGGATAACAAATATTATATTTTCGGACAACAGGGAGCGCAATATTTGGCAGATGATCTTGGAATTCCGGTTTTAGGAGAAATTCCTTTAATCCAGAGCATCAGAGAAGCTGGAGATGTAGGAAGACCTGCAGCTTTACAGGAAGGATCTAAAATTGCTGAAATTTATACGGAAACTGCCCGAAAAATGGTAGAAAGTCTGGTAGAAAGAAACAAATATCTTCCCCCTACAGAAGCGGTAAAGATTACAACAATGGCTGGCTGCTCACCAAAATCAAAATAATGATTTTTCAAAAATCTGAAAAACAGAACTGAACTGAAAAAAATATGGAAACAAATATAACACACGAAGATACCGTAACAAGAGTTCTAGAGGCGCTGGAAAGCATACGTCCGTTCCTTAACAAAGATGGGGGCGATATCGAGCTTATCGATGTGAAAGATAATCTGGTCTATGTAAAGCTTTTAGGCAACTGCTCCGGATGTTCATTAAACTTTTCAACCTTAAAATTAGGCGTTGAAAATACCATTAAACAGTATGCTCCGGAAATAGAGAAAGTACTTAATGTAGAGTAGAAAAACAAAAAAATATATTTCATAAGACAGATCTTTTAAGGTCTGTCTTTTTATGTGTATAAAATTCATTATTATTCGAAAATTGTAAAATAAATTTTTGTAAAATTTGAATGGTCACAAAAAAAATAAATAATCAGACCGTAAATATCCCGAAAGAAGGAATTTGCTAAAATAATAGGATAATCTAAGGAAGTTAAATTATCTGTAAAATCTTATAATACAGGTTTTTAAATCTGTAATTTTTTATTTTTAAGAAAATTTTAAATAATATTAAGAAAATTTTATAGTATTAATTCTACCTGTTTGTGAATATTATATGTCTTATTTTTGTATAAAATTCTTTACAATGTTACGTGGAGATGTGTGCTTGTAATATACTTTTATCCTTACCTTTTAAAGATTTCATGTTTTTTTAACGGCTGTATAAAAAATGAAAATTATAAGTTTGAAAAATTTCAGAACTATATTAATAGTATGTTATGTCTCTAAAACTCTTCTAATCAGGAAGAAATATTATAAAGAAATGATATTGGTCTGTAAGTTGTATTGAAATTTTAAAATTGAATGAAAAAGTGATTTTCTGTAGAGAAAATTGATTTAAAACGAACACTATGAAGAACATACTCATTGCTGACGGTCATTATGTTGTAAGAATGGGAACCTCAATTATTTTAGAAACCAAACTCGGATATCAGTGTACCATAGACTTTGCCGAAACTTATCCTGAAGTTAAAGAAAAAGTTTGCGAAAAAGTATACGATCTTTTAATTATTGATATTGATATTCCACAGAGTATTTTTAAAGCAATGGTGAAGGAACTGAAAAAGAAGCAGAAACATTTAAGAATTCTTATATTTTCCGGGTACGACGAGAATGTCGGAATTCAGTACATAGAAGAAGGAGCAGCCGGATATCTTAACAAAGGAGCCACAGAAGAAGAGATTATTACAAGTGTAAAATCAATATTAGAAGAAGGATATTATTACACGGTAGATATGATGAAAAAGCTCGTTACCCATTCTACCGATGTACACTCTGTAGAAAGGCTTTCGAAAAGAGAATTCCAGATCTTTAAACTTCTCGCCGAAGGAAACGGAAATATTGAAATTTCTAACAGTCTGAATCTTAAAATGTCTACCATCAGTACTTACAAAAAAAAGATTTTTGAAAAACTTAAGGTAAAAAACGTTGTGGATCTTGTAAGAATCTATGACGATTTACATTAAAAATAAAAGTCGCGGCGAAAGAATTTCGCCGCGGCTTTTATTTAAGATAGATTTTAATTTCATATTCCTGAAATATGTGTAAAATTTTATCAAAATTTGATCTTAGGAGTTTTTTACTTCGTTCATGATTATACCATGTAATCTCAGTAATGGTTTTTACCCCGAAATCTCCACGAAGACAATCGTATAAAGCATACAATTGTCTGCCAAAATATCCGCCAATTCCATTTACTTCTTCTCCGAAGGAGCAAAAAAATTCATCTAAATTATTAAAATCATTTCCATCAAGCCTGAGGATTAGATTTTCTTTTGCGGGTTGAGGTTTCATACGATGTAATGCGAAAACCAGCCAGCCCTGTAACTCATCTTTATCGAGTTTTTTCCAGGAATTTCTTTCGGTAATTTCATTGTTGAGAAACATTTTCCAGGATTTATGAAATCCTTTTGGATGAAACCAGACTGTTCCGCTAACAGTAATGTTGATCTTTTTAGACTTTATTATTTTAATTCCGCTGATAAAAGTGCTTGTTACAATGGATTTATCTTTATCCAGTAAATGAAAAAAGCCCTGATTATCATAAATCTTGGTAGCTTTTTCGATTTCAGTCTTGAAGTTGTCGATATTCTCAATACCGATTAATCTTATTTCTCTATATCCAAGATTTGTCTTAGTGCTTTCGAGATTTTTAACCTCATCAATGTAGGTAATAATTTTACTTTCTTTTTCTTCTGTATCTAATGAAAATGCAAACATGATTATTGATTGATTTTTAATATTTCAATGCAGTTTTGAAGATCTGCAATCCATTGTGGATTAATATTTTTGTCATCCCTCACTTTATCATAGACAGCCATAAGATCAGGAATATACTGCTCTCCGTGTTTTATATTTAAGAGAGTATCAAATAAAATGCTTTCGTAGCTTTCGCTTTTAAGTTCCTGCAAAATTACAGCTTTTGCCCTCTTATCTTCTCTGTTTGCAAGCCCTTTTATAGCTTCATGCCTTATCTGATGGTCTTTAGAAAAACAATTCTTATACAAAACATGTCTGATTTCTTCATCATCACATTCGATTTGTGTTCCGAGACCAAAAGTAGCCCAGTCTCTCACTCTGAGGCTTCTGTCCTGTGCCAGTTTTATCATCATTGTTACGGCTTTATAATTCTCAACTCCGAGTAGAGAAAAAGTAAGTGCATATCTTATTTCTTTAGATTCTGAATTTTTAAATTGTTCTAAAGTTTTGAAATGCTTTGTTTTTAAATATTGGTTGTTATGACCGATGGCAAAAAGGCTTGTACAAATCAGATTTTCATCTGACGTGGTTCTTAAAATTTCAAAGATTTTATCAAAAAGAGACTCAACAAAGTTTCCACGTTTATTTCCTAATTGGCATAGAATATCAATCCCGATTTGTTTAAATTTTGTATCATCAGAATCTATCATTTCAAAACATTCCGAAATCATTTCATCATTTACATATGTTCTTAATTTTATAATCTGATTCCAGTAGTTATTATTGTGTTTAGCCTTCAACGCTTTTTTGATTAAAATATTGATTTCGGAATGACTCATCTCAAATTATTTCAGATAAATTTTCAATAATCTCTTTAATTACCCTTAAAACCTCAGTAGACTTTTCCCGGATGATCAGCTTATTTTTTTTATTTACAATCAGTTCCGTGAAATGGTTGTCTTCTGTATTGATGTCAACAATGAAGGCTCCGTATTTCAATGCGGTTTCAGCAATGGCAAACGGAAGATTTGTTGCTCCGGAAGTTCCGATAATGAAAAGCACTCCGCTGTTTTTTGCCACTTTCAGGGAACTGAATTTCTTATTGGTCTTTTCATCATAATATTCATCAAACCACAAAATATTCGGGCGCATCCAGTGTCCGCAATACGAGCAGGTAAGCAATTCAATATCTTTTGCTGTAAGATCTTCATCGATTTTTTTACCTTTAATTTCTTCCGGAAGATTCAAAATTTCCTTACATCCGTTCGAACATTTAATTTCACGGTTATTTCCATGAATTTCATATATTCGCTGATTTCCTGCGCGCCTGTGAAGATTGTCTATGTTTTGTGTGATCAGATGAAACCGGTTCCGCAGTATTTTTTCAATTTCAGCTAAATGAAAATGGCTTTCATTGGGTTCTGCACTTTCAAACATTTTTTTCCTGAAAAGAGAAAATTGCAAAACTTCTTCTGGATTTTGTTTAAAATATTTCAGTGTTCCGAATTCTTCTGGCTTATGAAACTGTGTTCCTTTTACCCAGATTCCGTCTGTTCCTCGATAGGTAGGAATTCCGCTGTCGGATGAAATTCCTGCTCCCGTTAAAAAAGTGAAAAGATTTCGTTTTTCTTTATGGTAAACCTGATGGATGATTTCTTCTAATTGCGTTTTCATGGTATTTCAAAGTTTAAAACTACTGAATTTCTTTAAAACAGAAAAGCCCCGAAAATTCGAGACTCATTTAATCAACTAAATAATATATAATCTACTTTACAATAACTCTTTTCAGGTGTCCTTCGGAAGTTTTTACAAGATATACTCCTGTAGAAAGCATCGAAGTATCGATTGTTAAAGCATTTTTCTCTTTTCCGATCAACTTTCCGGACATATCATACAATTCATAGTCCTGCGCTCTGTTGAAATACAGAATATTTCCTTTTGTTACGGGATTCGGGAATACATTGAAGGTTGCTTTTTCCGGTTTTACCTCTCCGGTAGCCAGAGTCGGCGCATTGGCGATTTCATACATCGATAACGTGCCGCTGATTTCATTGGCAACAATTACATAGCCTTTTCCCGTCGTTGTATTCTCCGGAGCGATATAAATAAGCCCTTCCGGTCCGTTATCGCCTCCGTATGCGGAAGTCATTCTCGAATGTTTGTAATCCGTAAAAGCAGGATTATTAGGATCGGTAATATTATAAACCATCACGCCGCCTGTTCTTTCCAGTGTGATGAAAGCGTACGTTTGTCCGTTAATATTTCCTAACGCCACTCCTTCCGGTTCAGGACCTTTTGCACGGCTTCTGCTTTTAACAGTATTGGATTCATTATCTGCATTAAAGATCAAAGGATGATTGGCAGCAATATATCTCTCAAAACGGTCCCCGCTGTCGTAGACGATCTGTTTGGTATCTGCATTGAAGATCGAGAATGAACGCGCTCCCAAACCTGCAATTTCCTCAAAATCTGCATCTCCGTCTGTATTTCCGGTCGCATTGGAAACTCTGAATCTTCCTAAATTATAAGAAGCCTTTAAAACAGAAGATTGTGGAAAAATAGCGGGATCTAAAGCATAATCATTCGCACCTACTGTAGTTCTTTCACTGAATCCTGAAAGGTCTTTTTCGTCGCCTTCATTGGCAGTGATGATGTAATTGGTTCCTCCAACCTTATAATTCTGAATGCCATCCGGAGTAAAATAGGCTTTTACAGGCCAGTTGGCAATTAAGATCTCTCCGTTGTTATCGGAAGCATCAAAACCGTTTCCGGGAACACTCATGTCTTTTTTACCCAATCCCCAAATTCCCGTAATGGTTTTTGTGGCTAAATTAACTTCGGCAACCGCATTATTTTCCTGAAGCGCAATCCATGCTTTCTGGCTGTCTGAGCTAATTGTAATGTATTCAGGTTCTAAATCCTGAGAAAGCGTATTGTTTGTTCTTACTTTTCTTACACCGGTTGCCGCTAAAGCAGAAACCTGAGAATCAAAAGCATTAAAATTAAGCGTTGTAACATTGCTTTGCGTAAGATTCGCAATTCCGCCTGAAATATCAATAATGCTGATCGTTCCTTCCGGATCTACCGTATAAGCATCGTTCGGCTCGCCTTCATTGGCAGTCATTACTTTTGTTCCGTCCGGTGAAAAAGTAATCATATCCGGTAAAGCTCCTACGGTAATCTGCTTCAGGAAATTTCCGTTGATATCAAAGAAAACTACAGAACCGTTCAGTTGTGGATTTGTATTTGGAGAAGCCGCAGCAATAATTCCGTTTTTTACGGCGATGCTTGTAATTCCGCCATAAGGAGCCATATTAATGGTATTAACAACGGTTGGCGAAGTAGGATTGCTGAAATTAATAATATCAAAAACATCGGTGATGGAGCTGATGGTAAATAATCTCTGGGTTGCAGGATCATGAACCACAATTTCCGTAGAACTGGTGTTGGTTCCCGAAGGATCAAAACTTCCGATATAATTTAAAGAAATCTGATAGGACGGAACAGGAGCCGGTTTATCGTTATCTACAATATAAATCGTTGCATTGCTGTCTCCGAAAATGGTTGCTCCAACCGGATTTTCAAGGCTTACCACAAAATATTCTGCCTGTTGTTCTTCCAGAGTGTCATCAATAATCGGGATGTTTACCGTATAACTCGTCGTGGAAGGAGTAAGATTAATCGTTTGATTCGCCAATGTAAAGTCGCTGCTGTTTGCTGTACTGAAAGGAGCGGGTTTCACCACCAAATTCACTGTTGAATTTGACGGATTCGTAACATTTATTTTAAATGCTAAAGTCCCGACATTTTCATTGACTTTAATAAAATTTTTATCCAGAGAAACGGAGGTTCCGGCTGTGGTAAAAATGGTGGAAGTAATTGCCGTCACTGCATTATCACTTGTATCTTCTACCATGTTGGGTTTTAAAGCCAGATAATACGTTTGGTTGGGGATTAAAGCTACAGTCGGGATCACTGTAATTTTATTGCTGGAAAACGTTGTTGTAAAGGGAACCTGAGAACCTGAAGCATTTCCAAGACGGAAATCGACAAGCATTTGTGCATTAGAATCGTTGATCGCGGAATTGTCTGTTAATCTTACACTTTCATTAAAAGAGATCGTGGGATTTACAGTCGTTAAAGCATTATTTGCGTTGTTTGAGGGAAGGTAAGTTACGGTGGGAGGAGTAGTATCGGCTGCGCTAATGGGGGTTGCATCTACGGTAAAATTATCGAAACGGTTGTTTCCCACAGTTCCTCCGGAACCTTGCGAGAATTCAGCTTTAAGTTTAAAATTAGGATTGTTGGCGACTCCGGAAACGCCTGAAAAGTCTAACGTAATGAGCTGCGGATTAGCATCTAAAGGTGAAACCGTCTGAAAAGTAACGAAATTTGTTCCGTCCACAGAATATTTCCACGTCTGCGTTCCTGCTCCGGAACCGGATCTTCTTGTCGTAAATTTCACGACAACATTATTGTAGCCTGTTGTTGGTAAATTGAACTGAAGGTTTCCATTGATCGGGAAATTATAACGTAAATGCGTTCCTGAAACATCTCCGTTTCTCGCATTGAAATTGTCGATATTGAAATTCTGTCCTGTTCCGTTGGCGAAATCTACATCAGTAGTTCCGTTGGTTGCAGCAGTCATCGAACCTCCCAACAAAGTGGAAGTCGGCGCAGTGATGGAAGCTGCCGAAGCATTGTTATTAAAATTCCAGTAATGGATAAGAGAGGTCTGCCCGAAAACCGCTCCCTGAAGAAAGAATGCGGCGACAACAGAACTTTTTAACAAGTAGTTGTTAATCATTTTTTACTTATATTAAATTTATGCAAAAATGAAGGTTCTACTTTGCAAAGATTTTAAGCAAATTTTAAAAAATGATTAATAAATAAGAGATAAGAATAAATTTAAGTTAATAATAAAAATAATCAAACACGAAATAAGGAAATCGTTTTTATGACAAACGATTTTTAATATTTACTATTCCTAATGATAGCTTATTTTGAGACCTTACCGGAAAAACGCAGATTTTTGCCTGTAAACTTATTCCCTTCCAACGGATGTTTCTGCATATAAAAAAATCCTGAAATTGCCGTCAGAACCAATAAAATAAAAGCTACCAGAAAAATTCTTTTTAACATTTCCTTCATATCGCCAGATTTTTAATGTCCTTAATTTCTAATGTTGAGGTGGGATACCCTTTTAATACGGCATTGATCATTGCAATACCCACTTCATGTAAAGTTAATGATTTTGATGGTAATAAAACAGGGAAAACCCAAATAAACGGTTTAAAAAACCATTTTACATTTTCCTGACCTTCAACAGGTTTCATAAATCCCGGTCGGAAATTGTATGCTGCCCTGAATCCTAATTTTCTAAGTGCATTTTCCGTTCTGCCTTTTACTCTTGCCCACATCATTTTTCCGCTTTCCGTTTTGTCCGTGTGCGCTCCTGAAACATAGTTGAAAACCATATCCGGATTCTGATTGAGAACGGCCTTTGCGAAATGAAGCGTTGTATCATAGGTAATCTTGGTATATTCCTCCTCGCTCATTCCTACACTGCTGATTCCCGCGCAGAAAAAGACGGCATCATATCCTTTGAAATTTTCATCATTCAGATCTATCTTTAAAAAATCTGAAACTATATATTCTTTTAATTTGGCGTGTTTTTTACCCGACGGTTTTCGGCTTACACTGAGGATTTCAGAAATGTTCGGATTCTCTAGACATTCCATTAAAACGCCTTCACCTACCATTCCTGTTGCTCCTGTGAGAATTATTTTTATTGAATCCATTTCTTTACTGTTATTACTGTTGTTGACGTTTTCAGGAATATTTTTACTTTATGTGGTATCAAAAATTATACAATTTTTTTGCGTTTTTTGAAATTTGGGTATTATTTAACCTAATTGATAAGGGTTTGATAGTTTCGGGGGGGGGGGGGCCGCCGCCCGGACTAAGAAAAAAGCTCACACAACCCGCCCCATCGGGGGGAAAAATCGGTCTGTTTTATTTAAATTCGCACAAA
>NZ_JACLCU010000002.1:92856-765218 GCF_014218905.1 Chryseobacterium sp. C3
ATTTTTTTTTTTTTTTTGTTTTTTTTTATTTGGTTTTATTTTTAATTATAATGGGGGGGGGTTGGTTGTGGCGGGGGGGGGCCACCCCCCCCCCGAAACTATCAAACAAACTCGTAAACCTTTGCCAAAATAAAAAACCGATCAGTAAATGACCGGTTCTGTAATTTATTAATGAAAATCTTATTTTTTATCCTGTAATTTGGTGTAAATATTGTGAATTAAACCATCTGCAACAGATATTTTCGGAACAAAAATCCTGTTGATTTCCGACCATGTCATCACATTATTGAAGATATGTAAAGCATGAACCAAAACATCGGCTCTGTCTTCGCGGAGATTGTATTTTGTCATTCTTTCATCAACCGTAAGATCATCAAACTCCTTATATACCTTTTTAAGATGAGAAAGAGACATCGGTTTGCCGTCTTTCGTTTTGCTCATGGAGAAAACTTTGTTGATATTTCCTCCTGAACCGATGGCAACAATCGGCTTTTTGCTGTTGATATTTTTTCTGATCTCTTCCTTCATATCTTTCCAGTTGTCGGGTGTCACCAGATTGTTCAGCAAACGGATGGTTCCGATATTGAAAGATTTTTCGTATTTCATTTTTCCGTTTTCGTAAAAGGTAAGTTCCGTAGAACCGCCGCCGACATCAATATACAAATAGGCAAATTCCTTATCCAGTCCTTCTGCCACATGATTTTCAAAAACCAGAGTAGCCTCTTCATCACCGGAAATTATTTCAATATTAATTCCTGAAGTTCTTTTCACCTCTTCAATAATTTCCTGTCCGTTGGCTGCGTCACGCATGGCGCTCGTAGCACAGGCTCTGTAATGTTCCACCTTATAGATTTTCATCAGATCGCTGAAAATCTTCATCGAGTCGATCACCATTTTTTCCCTTTCTTCACCTATTTTTCCTAAGGTAAAGACATCCATTCCCAGTCTCAGAGGAATTCTCAAAAGATTAAGTTTGATGAATTCGGGTTGTTTATTGTTAATTTTTACTTCATTAATCAAAAGTCGGGCTGCATTACTTCCTATATCTATGGCTGCGATCTTCATTTTTTCTTTGTTTTGGCTTTTAAATATCGATAGGTTTCAATCTGAGAACGGCATTCTTCCTTCGGATTGTGAATGTATTCGTTGCTCAGTTTTTTGTCTAAAATACGTGCTTTTACATTATCTTTCAACTGTATGTCGAGAATATCTTTCAGTTCTTTCTTCAGATTTTTATCCGTAATCTTTGCGGCAGCTTCAATTCTGTAATCCAGATTCCTCGTCATCCAGTCTGCGGAAGAAATATACATATCTTCGGCTCCTTTATTGTAAAAATACATCACTCTGGCATGTTCCAGATATTCATCTACAATGCTTATTGCCTTTATTTTTTCTTTAAAATCTTTCTGATTGACAGCGCAGTAAATTCCCCTTACAATCATTCTGATGACAACTCCGGCTTGTGCCGCTTCGTATAACTTTTCAATCAGGGAACGGTCGCTTACAGAATTGGCTTTAACGATTATTTCTGCTCGTCTTCCCGCTTTGGCTTCTTCAATTTCTTTATCAATATGATGTACAATCTTTTCACGCATGAACTGCGGACATACGAGAAGATTTTTGCAGGTTTTTAAAATCGGAAGATAATCGTCTTTCGGTTTTTTCAGAACATTGAATACCTTATTAATATCTGCCATAATTCCGCGGTCTGCCGTCATTAACAGATGATCTCCATAAATTCTCGCAGTTTTCTCATTGAAATTTCCGGTACTTACAAAACCGTACTGAATTGTTTTATTATGAGATCTTTTTTTAATGACACATAGCTTTGCGTGAACTTTTTTATTTGGAATTCCAATGAGTACAGTGATGCCTTCCGGCTCCAGCATTTCCTTCCATTCAAGGTTTGATTCTTCATCAAATCTTGCCTGAAGCTCAAGCATTACCGTCACTTCTTTACCGTTTCTTGCCGCATAAATTAAAGCATTGATAATTTTCGAACTGCTCGCTAAACGATAGGCTGTGATCTGGATGGATTTTACATCAGGATCCATTGCCGCTTCACGAAGAAGATCAATTACAGGATTGTATTTGTGATAAGGGAAGGTGAGAAGAACATCGTGTTTCAGAATAACATCCGTTACTCTTTCTGTATTTTCAAAAGCAGGGTGGGTAAAAGAAGTTCTTTCAACAGGCTTTTCATACCTCTCAAAAACATCCGGGAAATCCATGAAATGCTTAAAATTATGAATTTTTCCTCCGGGAATAATGCTGTCTTTTTTCGTCAGGTTTAATTTTCGGATCAGCATCTCAAGAAGAGCCTTGTCCATATCTTTATCGAAAACAAAACGGGTTGGTTTTCCTTTTCGTCTGTTTTTTAAGCCTTTTTCAATTTTTTCGGCAAAATTAGTCCGGATATCATTATCGAGTTCCAGCTCGGCATCTTTCGTTACTTTAAAAGCATTGGCTGCAAATTCATCATATCCGAAATAAGAGAAAATATGGGGTAAATTGAAGGTGATGACATCTTCCAAAAGCATTACATTTTTCTCTTCCACATCTTCGGAAGGAAGCAAAACAAATCTTCCTACAAAACGTGACGGAATTTCAATAATGGCGTAATTGCTGGAATATTGCCAGTCTTTTTTCCTCATCGCGACACCCAGATAAAGACTTTTGTCCCGCATATAAGGCATCGGTGTATTCTCATGAAGCAGAATAGGAATGACGTTGGATTCTACCACTTCATCAAAATATTTTCTTACAAACTCTTTCTGATTAGCAGATAAATTTTTAGCTGTTTTAATATAAACATGATGTTCCGCCATTTCAGCAAGAATTTTCTTCCACGTTTTATCGAAATTCTGCTGCTGTCGCATCACAATATCATTGATCTTCTGGAGTATTTTGGAAGGCGGCTGATAAAAAGATTCTGCAATTACTTTTTCTTTGAAATCCATGGCGCGCTTTAAACCTGCAACCCGCACACGGAAAAATTCGTCTAAATTGTTGGAGAAAATTCCTAAAAAACGGATTCTTAAATGTAAAGGGACTTTTTCGTCCATGGCTTCCTGTAAAACCCTCTCGTTGAAGGCAAGCCAGGTAATATCTCTCGGATTGAAATGTAATGACATTCTCTAATGTATAATTTATCAAAAATAATAATTCGTGGTATCCTTTGAAACCTTTTTGCGTTAAGCTTTAATTAAATTTTAGAGCCAAAAAGATTCTGAAACCGGATGATTTTTGTAATCCATTAAAGTTATTAAAACTATCCGGAAAATTATAGCTCTGATTTGATATTTTTAAAAGAATAGGAATTAATCATACTATCTGTTTAAACTAATTTAAAATTTAATCGCAAACTGAAGCTTCGACATAGTGATAAGTTGGCTTATTAATAATGTGAGTATAAAATTCTAACAGCTTATAATTAGAAATGCCCAGAAGTGACAAAATTGATATGGTGTGGCTGAAAATAATAGATGCTGTGACAAAAATTCAAATCATTTAAAAAGTAAAGTTTAGGTTTATTTTAAACTGTATTTCTAAAATTTTCAAGCTGAAAAATAAAATTATTTTTTCCTGTTTCAGATTGTTTCTGTCAATTTGTCACAAAATTTTGAATGGTATAAATATTGAGAAATACTGAGTGTAAATTAAAATTAAAAATTAGAAAAAATATAAAAATATTATGAGTAAAATAATTGGAATTGACTTAGGAACAACCAACTCTTGTGTTGCTGTAATGGAGGGTAAAGACCCTGTTGTTATTCCTAACGCAGAAGGTAAAAGAACAACGCCGTCTATCGTTGCGTTTACAGAAGATGGTGAAAGAAAAGTAGGAGATCCTGCAAAAAGACAGGCGGTAACGAATCCAAAGAAAACAGTATATTCAATTAAAAGATTCATCGGAACTCACTTTAAAGAAGATGCGAAAGAAATTTCAAGAGTGCCTTATGAAGTAGTTTCCGGACCAAATGATACCGTAAAAGTAAAAATCGACGACAGAGAATATACTCCACAGGAAATTTCTGCAATGACGCTTCAGAAAATGAAGAAAACTGCTGAAGATTATCTTGGACAGGAAGTAACAAGAGCGGTAATTACGGTTCCTGCATACTTCAACGACGCACAGAGACAGGCTACTAAAGAAGCGGGTGAAATCGCAGGTCTTAAAGTAGAAAGAATCATCAACGAGCCTACTGCTGCTGCATTGGCTTACGGTTTAGATAAAAACCATAAAGACCAGAAAATCGCGGTATACGATTTAGGAGGTGGTACTTTCGATATCTCTATCCTAGATTTAGGAGACGGTGTATTCGAAGTATTGTCTACAAACGGAGATACACACTTAGGAGGTGATGATTTTGATGATGTAATCATCAACTGGATGGCAGATGAATTCAAAGCTGAAGAAGGGGTTGACTTAAAGTCTGATGCAATCGCATTACAAAGATTGAAAGAAGCTGCTGAAAAAGCTAAAATCGAGTTGTCTTCTTCTCCGCAGACAGAAATTAACCTTCCATATATTACAGCTACGGCTACAGGTCCTAAACACTTAGTAAAGACTTTAACGAAAGCTAAATTCGAGCAGTTATCTGCGGATTTGGTAAGAAGATCTATGGAGCCGGTTGCGAAAGCGTTAAAAGATGCAGGTTTATCTACTTCAGATATCGACGAGGTAATCTTGGTAGGAGGTTCTACAAGAATCCCGATCATCCAAGAAGAAGTTGAGAAATTCTTTGGTAAAAAACCTTCTAAAGGAGTTAACCCGGATGAGGTTGTAGCAATTGGTGCGGCAATTCAGGGAGGTGTACTAACCGGAGACGTAAAAGACGTTCTTTTATTAGATGTTACGCCACTTTCTTTAGGTATCGAAACAATGGGTTCTGTTTTCACTAAATTAATTGAAGCAAACACTACGATCCCAACTAAAAAATCTGAGGTATTCTCTACAGCTTCTGACAACCAGCCAGCTGTAAGCATCAGAGTAGGACAGGGAGAAAGACCAATGTTCAACGACAACAAAGAAATCGGTAGATTCGACCTTACAGATATTCCACCTGCACCAAGAGGAGTTCCTCAAATTGAAGTAACATTCGATATTGATGCAAACGGTATCTTAAGTGTTTCTGCTAAAGATAAAGGAACGGGTAAAGAACAGTCTATTAAAATTCAGGCGTCTTCAGGTCTTTCTGACGAAGAAATCGAAAGAATGAAGAAAGAGGCTCAGGAAAATGCTTCTGCCGATGCTAAGAAAAAAGAAGAAGTTGAAATCTTCAACAAAGCAGACGGATTGATCTTCCAGACTGAAAAGCAATTGAAAGAGTTTGGTGAGAAATTATCTGCTGATAAAAAAGCAGCTATTGAAACTGCTCACGGAGAATTGAAAACAGCTTTCGAAGCTAAAAATGCAGATGACGTAAAAGCTAAAACAGAAGCTTTAGATGCAGCTTGGATGGCAGCTTCAGAAGAATTGTACGCAGCAGGACAACAGCCGGGAGCTGATGCAGGAGCGCAGAACGCAGGAAATGCAGGAGGTGCAGAAGATGTACAGGATGCAGACTTCGAAGAAGTTAAGTAGTTATTGATTAATATTAATTAACAAAATATAGAAAATCCCCACAGGCGTATGTTTGTGGGGATTTTTGTTTTTTCAAAGATTTTTGATTTTGTGCTTTTTTAAGTGTTTTTTATTACACATTTGTACCATATTTGTACCGGCACTTAAGCAGAGAAGATGTGGCACTTAAGATTTTTTTTCTTACCTTTAGTTTTTCTATATGTATGATTAAAAGGATTAAAAGAGAATGTCTGCATTGTTCGCAGGAATTTATACCTAAGACAGTAACTTCATTTTATTGTCGTGAGCAGTGTATAAAAAATGCTTACCAGAAAAGAAAGCGTCAAGAAAAATTAGAATTAAAAAGACAAGAACTGATTGATCAGATTCCTTTAGATAAAATTCTCTTGACAGTCCCTGAAGCTGTTTTACTCTTTGACATTGCAAAAAGAACACTTTATAGACTTATCAAACAAAATGTAATACCTTCTATTAATGAAGGAACTCGTTTAATAAAAGTAAATCGTGAAGTTTTGCAAGAAATGTTTCCTCCGGCATCTAAAGAAAAGATTGAAAAGAAAAATTCTAATCCTAACTTGTATGATCTTTCTGAAGAGAATTGCTATACTATTGGTGAGATTTCCAAAAAATTTCAGTTACACGATACGAGTGTATACAAGCATATCAGAAAGTACTCAATTCCCACCCGTCAAATTGGTAATTATGTTTATGCTCCAAAAAGCGAGATTGACAAATTATATAATGGTACTATAGATTAAGCTTATGAAACAACTTTCAAAAACTCAAGTTACAGTTAGATTGCGTAAAGCTGAGGATAGAAATGAATGGTATGTCTATTTGGAGAGTTATCCTGTATTTATTGCTGGAAAAAATAAACCGCAACGTTCTAGGGAGTATCTCAATAGAATTGTTTATACGGTTGAATGGGATAAAAAAAGAACAAGCAGAACTAACCTAAAGGACGGGACAAAAGCCTTTAAACCAAAGCGTGATGATAATGGAATTATAGTTTGTAAGAGTGAGCGTGACAGGGAGACAATGTTATATGCTGATGGAATTCGTAAACTACGCCAAAAAGAATATGATAATGTCGACTTGTATAGTGATAGCGATGCTATTAAGGCCGAATTGCAAGAAAAACAAAAAGAAAAATTTATAGATTACTGTAATAGGTTGCTAAAGAAAAGACACGGCTCAAATAATAGTTCTGATTCAATTAGAACTAACTGGAGGTGTTTAATTGAATTTATTATAGAGTTTTCCGGAGATGATTTAAGATTTTCAAAAATTGATTTGAGTTTTGCTGATGATTTTAAGCTTTATCTTTTATCGGCGCCCTATCGCGGAAAAAAGAAAGGAATTCTTTCAAATAATAGTGCTGCAACGTACTTTTCTATTTTTAAGGCAATAGTTTCCCAAGCTTTTATTGATGGTTATTTTATAATTGACTTATCAGCAAAGATTAAAGGTATTGGAGAGCAAGAATCTTTCCGTGAACATCTCTCTTTGGAGGAACTTAATCTTTTAGTAAATACTCCTTGTGAAAATGATGAATTGAAAAGAGCATCTTTATTTTCTGCACTGACAGGGTTAAGACATTGTGATATTAAAAGGCTTAAGTGGAAAGAAATTGATGTTCAGTCAAATAGAATCAAAATTCAATTTAGACAAAAGAAAACAAAAGGAGTCGAGTATACACCGATTTCTGAACAAGCAATTCATTTATGCGGAACTCCGAGACTTCCCGAACAGCTAGTATTTGAAAATTTACAAGATAGCTCTTGGATTTCGAGACCTCTCGAAAAATGGGTCAAATCAGCTGGAATAACAAAGCATATAACTTTTCATTGCTTCAGACATACTTTTGCAACATTGCAGCTTTCTTTAGGAACAGACATTTATACAGTTAGTAAAATGCTTGGACACAGTAAAGTTACAACAACTCAAGTTTATGCTAAAGTAGTTGATGAACTGAAAAATAGAGCAGCTGGAGCTATTAAGCTGGATGAAAATATTTTAGAAGAAAACCAAGAAATTATACAAGCAAACTAATAAATATGAAAGTCAAAAATTTTGAATTAATATGTATGTATTTACCCATTATAGTGGTATGTATCCTTTTAGGAACTCAAGTCAGAACATATTTTATCGATAAAGGGTCCGATGAATTTACGGCAAATATCTTTTTTATAGTCGTGATTTTCGTAGGTGTTGTTATTTATTCAGGTCTAACATTGTTTTTGCATACTATCTATGAAATTATAAGCAGAATTATTACTAAAAGAAAAAATCTAGTTTTGGTTAATGAATTCTTTTCTGGACCTGTTACTATTGCTGATATTAAAGAAGATTTAAAATTTAAAGAAGTTGTAAAGTTCGATAATAAGCTTGAGATTGCATTAAGATATACAAAGGAGCAATTTGCGCTATACACATCTGTTAATGATTTAGAAAACCTATGCAGCTACATTACAAAGTATGCTAAGAAAGAAAAAATAGAAAATTTTAGCCCTGTAAGGGTTCACAAATTATCTAATATGGATTTGTATCATTTTGGCTGGAACATTTGGAAGCACTTTGATAGGCGAAATCAATATGAAGTAGCATTGTTTTTAAAAGAAGTTTTTCAACATTCACTAAAAGATGTTGAAACGGACTCAATTAAAAGTCATTTAAAAGATGATGATGAAAAAGGTATCATTAAAATAAAAAGAGATTTAAAATTTTAGTATAATAAATATCTTAACTCCTTGCATAGTCGTAGCGATTATTGAGCATTTACTAATATTTCTGAAGCTATCCATTTACGAACTTAAATGTCGGGAATATTTCAAAAAATTATAATACATTATTAATAGTTAAATTTTTTTAGAAGAAATTTTATCATAAATAGATTTTACATAAAATGAAGAATGTAGAGAATATTCCTTTTTTACTGCAACAAATTGAAGGTAAATTAAATTCGCTATCTATAGAACAGGATAAATTAGATAATCCTCTTTTTGATATAGAAGTGACCAAAAACGAAATCTTACGGATCGAAAGTGAAATTGACCCGATAAAGAAAGAACTTATATCTTATACTGATATTCAGAGGCAGAAAGAATTAATGAGGATTCGTCTAACAGAGTATATGGATGTACTCGGCAAAAATCACGATCTCCCTTTTTCAAAAAGTCAGGGGCGTATTGGAGAATTAAATTTTTATCTAAAGCCCCTTGTTGATATCAGAAGTATTTTGAACAACGATTTGACAACTGGTATCAGCGTTAATTTAGCCCTGACAAAAGATCCATCTGATGCAGTCTTTGATGCAGAATCATTTAGAGAAACTCTTTTTCAGCAAAGACATAGTATTATCCAAGCAAACAATATCTTTCAACTCTTTGAAGTGTGCAGAAATTTCCTTGAAAAGATAAAGATAAATTATAAGTAATTTTTTTATTGGATAATGTCTTCATTGTAATGGATTCGCCACTTCGGATTGTACTGAGGTGAAGTTAACTGATAGTCTAAGTAAAAATCATAATCACTATTCATTGCCAGAAATTTACTGTAAAACTCTTCTTTATAACCTGCATTATCCAAGTAGAATCCAATAGCTTGGTGATAAGGATATACAAATGATAATTTTTTATAATGATGATGTAATTTATCTGCGTCAATTAATTGCTTTACCATAGCAAATGCATTAAGGATATTTTTTGTTCCACCGGAATATAGTGGTCTTACAGTACAGTCTATAAGTGTCTTTTCAAGATTTGAAACTTTTACTCCATTAATGAAGGTTTCCATTGTAGTACTGCTTTGATTTTTAAGAAAGTAAAATGTTTTGTCTCTGAATTGCTTTATATTTTTTGTGACTCTCTGAGGTTTACTAAAAGCTAAATCTATATTTCCTTGAGTTAAGGTGTTTTTAGGACTGGAAATGCTATCGATCTCTTCTGATAAATAGATGGCGTTGTTTTCAATAGTACTTATTTGATGCATTATTAGTGCTGAATGGTGGCTAAAGCGTGTATATTTGTTATACGCATAAACCAAGTCAACAACTTCAGGATTGGAGTCATTGAAAATATATAAATCTTGTTCTAAGGTGTAATGTTTTTGAAGTATGTATTCGCTAATTTCTTTACTTAATTTTTTGAATTTGCGAAAACTCGAAATTTCCTGTACCAAATAATCAAATTCCTTTTTATTTAAAGCCTTTCTGTGAGGACTACCAGCAATATAAGCATCAACAATCTTTTCAAAATTCATTAGTACGTAGTATTATTTACTTATGTATACATAAGAAATAATACAAAGTTAGTCTTTTTTATTTGAAAAGTCAAATGGAGGAGATTTTTATTTAAAATGTCCGTTATTTCATACAAAATGTGTAATTTTGTATGAAATAACGGACATTATGAAAAAGAAACAAATAATTTTACCCAAGTATTTGGCTCTGCTGGAACAAATGGGAGAGAATATTAAACTTGCTCGAAAAAGAAGAAAATTAACTACAGAGCAGGTTTCAGAGAGAGCCGGAATTGTACGTTCAACACTACATCTTATTGAAAAAGGTGATCCAAGTGTGGCAATGGGATCATATTTTAATGTTTTGAGAGTATTGGGTCTTAGCGATGATATTTTAAAGCTTGGATCTGATGATGAATTTGGAAGAAAATTGCAAGATTTAGAATTACTGAAATAATATAATTAAATGAAATCTACTAAAGTTGACATATTTGTATATGCAGATTGGATTGACCTTCAAGGTCCTCATTTAATGGGGATTTTGTCAGCTCATCAGGGTAAAGGAAAAAAGTCCTTTAGTTTTGAATATGATAAAGAGTGGATTAAAAGTGCGGGTCAAAATTTAATAGATCCTGATCTTCAGTTGTTTGGAGGTCCACAATATCCAACCAATAAAGAAAATTTTGGTGTTTTTATGGATAGTATGCCTGATACTTGGGGAAGAACACTAATGAAAAGAAAATCTATTCAGGTAGCCAAAGAAACTGGAGAGAAAGAAAAGAAACTTTATGATCTGGATTATTTATTAGGAGTGTATGACCAAACAAGGATGGGTGCTCTGCGATTTAAGACTTCAATAGATGGAAATTTTTTAGATGATGATGAGAATAACCCTACACCACCCTGGTCATCATTAAGAGAGTTGGAGGCAGCCGTGAAAAGTTTTGAAAATGAAGATGAGCCTAAAATGAAAAGGTTATTAGCACTGCTTGTAGTTCCAGGATCTTCATTAGGGGGTGCAAGACCGAAAGCTAATGTTATGGATCAGGAAAAAAATTTATGGATTGCTAAATTTCCTTCAAAAAATGATACAATTGATAAGGCAGCGTGGGAATATCTGGCATACCGATTAGCTACTGATGCCGGAATTAATATGTCAGAAACAAAGATTCAAAAATTAAGTAACAGCTATCATACATTTTTCACCAAAAGATTTGATAGAACAAACTCCGGAAGAATTCATTTTTCGTCAGCTATGACTATGACAGGAAACAATGAAGAAAAATTAAGAGATTCAACTGCAAGTTACCTTGATATCGTTGATTTTATTACGAACTACGGTATTGATGTTAACAATAATTTGAAGGAATTATGGAGAAGAATCGTGTTTAGTATTTGTATATCAAACACAGATGATCACCTTAGAAATCACGGATTTATTTTAACCCCAAAAGGATGGATACTTTCACCAGCCTATGACATTAATCCGTCTGTGGATAAAGAAGGACTTGCTCTAAATATTGATACAGATAATAATGCTTTGGATCTTGAACTTGCTAAGGAAGTGGGCGCTCAATTTAGACTGAACGAAAATGAAATGGATGAAATCATTGAAAAAGTCATTTCGGTTGTAAGAGGATGGGAAAGTATTGCTAGCGAGATTGGAATACCCAGATCTGAACAAGAGCGTATGAGATCTGCATTTTTACCATTTGAAAATTAATCTTTTAAAATAATCTTAGTAAATAAATTTTAATTGATTAATACGTTTAGAATGAGCTATAAAAATTAAGTTTCAACAGTAGGTAAAAACTTATTGCTTAATATCGATTACAAAAACACAGTGTTTTAAGTGTTTTCGTCGTGTTTTTCAAACACAGCGAAAACACTTTTTTCATTTGCACCATAATAATTAAAATCAAGTATTATGGATTTGCAAAATATTTCATTTGAAAATTTACCACAAGCAGTCGCCTTCTTAATTCGTGAACTTGCTGAGATAAAGCATCTGGTATCAAAAGAAGATGTTGTTATACCTCTCAAAAAAATTCCAATCGGAATAGATGAAGTAGCATCCTTAATCGGTAAAGCGAAACCAACCATTTACACTCTTGTTAGAGAAAGAAAAATCCCATGCTACAAAAACGGTAAGAAACTATATTTTTTTGAAGAAGAAATACTGAACTGGATTTCTAAAGGCAAGAAAAAGACCTTGCAGGAAATTACCGAGGAATGTGAAGCGGATTTTAAGAAAAATCGCAGAAGACAACATAACTAATAAAAATGCGATCGATGTCTAACGAAATTAATAAACTAAAGCAAAAGCTTATTTGGCAAATGACCGGGGAGGAATTAGTAAGTTTATTTAAATATGAAAATATTTATATAACAAATCGTACAAAGAGATCCTTGCAGCAAAATAAAATAATTGATGAAAAGTATGTGTATGGTCTTAAAGGTATAGCCAAGTTATTTAATTGCAGTATTTCATCTGCTATGAGATTAAAAAAGAGCGGTAAAATTAAAGATGCGATCACTCAGGAGGGGCGAAAAATTGTCCTGGACGTTGAGAGAGCTTTAGTTCTAATTAACAATGAATATGAACTAATAAACTGCAATAAAGAAAAAGATGATGTCGTTACAAGATAGCAGTCAGAAAATCATTCGCAAGGAATTTAAAAATGAAAGAATTCCTGAGAGTATAAGAATAGGCAACCATTTTGTTGATGATTTTATCTTTGATGAAAATAGTCAAGCCGCCAACATTCCCATCAATGCGCTAAGGGTTATATTTAATATAATCTCTATTATAAGTAATGAACAATTCAGACCTGAAGATCGTCCGAAGCAACTCTCTTTGTTCGATGATGATTTTGAGACTGAAAATAATACTTTCGCCCTGCTTAAAATTAAGAATAGCAAAATTTCTCCCAGTGGCTCAACAAAGCAGGTAATTAATGCCTATGAGTTTTTAGCAAAATTTAAGATGGGATGGTATAAGTCCCAGAATAGAAAAGGTAAGGAAATCAAAACTTTTGCAGGACTTATATCAACACCAACCTACGATGAAAGAGGCTACACATCTTTTCTTATCAGCAGTTATTGGCTGAAGAAATTAATTGTAATACCGGAATATAATTATATGCTTTATCAGTTGGTGTATAATATTAAAAATAATAAACATATCATATTTGCAATTTGGCTGGCTAAACTTCCATCAACTGGCACTGTATTGAAACTGTCAACATTTAATTCGAAGTTTGACTTAAATTATCGAACAGCAAATGATTTTTGTTTTAAATTTTTAAAACAGGTTAAGGGCAGTCTCGATAAATACAGTACAGTGTCATTTAATTTCAAATGCAAAGGAGAAAACATTGCAATTCATCCATATTCCACTGAAAAAATTCAGGAAGCAGATTTGAATATAGATAGCGAACACTTGTTCATCACCTATCGAATTAATTATTTTAAAAAAAGGTACAGATTGCAGGAGCAGGAAATGCTGCAGTTCGCATATCATTATCGAAATATATTACAGACAAGAGAGCTGATAGAGAAATCTTACAATTACTTTATCAAAAAAAATAGAAAATTAAAACTACGATCCTCTGATTTTAGTGGTAAGGTATTTTTAAAGGAGATACAACAACTTATGATAGAACTTTACCGGGACACAAGAATGGGAAAATTTCTTCCGGATGGATATCCCGTCATTTTTTAATTAATCTAATATTTTATTTACAATGAATTGTGAGCAAATAAAACAAAACGTCAGTATCAGGACGGTTATGGAATCCTATGGTCTATTCCCTGTAAAAGAAAACAAAAGAACAGCATTTTATTTTGCATTAGATAGACAAGAGAAAACAGCCAGCCTGTCTGTAGATTTCATTAAGAATACAGCTTTTGATTTTGGAACAGGTAAAATATATGATGTTATATCAATAGTTCAAGCTATTAATAAATGTAATGTTTCAACAGCGCTTGAATATTTAAATAAGCTTGATTTTTCGCCTACAATAGATAATGTGGTTGAAACAAATGATGGCTTTACTTATAATGTTTTAAAAACAATCGATGTCGAGCATCCTGCGTTGCTAGAGTATCTTAAGTCAAGGGGAGTTTTGAATTGTAAAAGTCTTATCAAAGAGATCCATTACAAAATAGAAGATAAATATTATTTTGCGATTGCTTTTTTTAATAATTCAGGAGGTATTGAAGTCCGTAATAAATATTCTAAAATCTGCCTCGGACCAAAAGATGTGACGTTAATAAAGAAGGGAAATCAGCAAAATAATGAAATTGTTGTATTTGAGGGCTTTTTTGATTATTTGTCATATAAAACGATAGAAGATGATAAATTTTCTTCAGATGCAGATTATTTAGTCTTTAATTCAACATCGATGCTCTTAGCGGGAGATAAAATACTAAAGAAATACAAAAAAATATCTCTATTTCTTGATAATGATAAAACGGGAAAAACTGTCGTAGAGCAGATCCGCAACAGCTATAAAAATGTTGAAGATTTTTCCTGGATGTACCAACATTATAAAGATTTGAATCAGTGGCTGATAAGGTGATGATGTTTTCAGTAAAGACAAAACCGCTACTTAATAGTAGCGGTTTCATTTTGAAATTAATCTTATTGAGTAACCCATCCTGGCACTCCGTTCACACTTTTTAATATAAAGGTTCCATTTGATGGGGGAATAGGAATTACTTCAGTTGCAAAACCAAAGCTGCCATCCGCTTTGGCTACAACTTTTTTGGTGTAAGCTGGATCTCCGTCTGCATCGGGCATTTGTGAAGGTGTAACACTCAGTTTTCCATTGATATTGAGCCATCTTTCAGAAAAATCTCCAGAGATTAGCGCAAACTTATAGTCTGTATAATTGTTTGTAATGCTATCCCAAAAATTTGTTGAACTGGTGGTTACTGGTGTTGAATGAATTGCCAGCTTATTACTAATACTTCTATTTCCAGATGCGGGGCTTCCTGCACCGACACCAATAAAAACATTATTAGATCCAGTTCTATTGCCTGTACCCGACAGATATCCTATAGAAATATTATCATTGCCTGATGTGATATATGACATTGCTCCTGCACCGATTCCAATATTCCTGTTTCCGGAAATTGTTCCATTAATAATACCATTTAGTGCTGATACCCCCGCTCCATAATTTAGTTTTCCAGTAATTTCTCCTTGAGACATTGCATAGGCACTGGCCGAATTCCCTTTTCCGGAAGTTATGTTTGAGTCCGTTGCAAAAATTGAGTTGTATTCACCGGCGATAGTGCTTCTAGATTTACCGATGATATAATTTTCTTTTTGATCAAAATCAAGCTTCAGATTATTTTTTACAATAAGTTCCAGCGTGGAAGTATTACCTGTTTGAGAGACAACTTCCAATGGATCACTTTGAAGTAATGGAACCCATTTTTGACCGTCGAAATAATATAGACCTGACTTTTCAAGATGAACAGATTGCCCTGATAAATTGGTGGCAGGTGATAGAACGAAAACTATTGCTCCCTTCTGTGCTGTAGTGTAAGTTTTTGTTGCCAATTGATCTCCACTAATTCTTGGTAGAATGATCCCATCGAAATGATTGGCATCATCTGGTTTGCCTACTACTTCTAAGGTAGCTTTAGGCGTTTGAGTATTGATACCGACTTGTGAGAAAAAGTTGGCACTTATCAATAAAAAAAATAGTTTTAGAAAGTTGTTTTTCATTTTGTTATTTGATTATAGTTCACTATGTTTTTAGAATCTACTTTTGTGGTATAGCTATTTGGAGTGAGGTTTGATCCAATTTGAGTAGCCTTGCACTTCACCAGTGGCGTTTGAGTTTATCATATTTAAGTTTCCTGCAATAATATATATGGTATTATTTTGAAGCAGTACCGGAATTACATAAGTTGAATTTTCATTTTGCATAAAAACTATATCTTTAGGAAAGTATCCGATTTCGTTGCATATTCCCGAAATATCAAATAAAACATCATCTAAAACATTAGGTGCATCAGATGCTCTGCTAATTTCAAATTTTATATTCACTATCCCTTCTAATTTCCTTAAAGTTACCGAGCCTTTAAAGCCTCCATATTTTTTTGTTCCTATCGAATAATGTTTTGAGGATGTTAAGTAAACATTTTTGTCAGACGAAAGATTAAGAGGCTCAGACCACTTTGATGATTCTGTCAGAACATCATCATTGCTGTTATCAAATGACAGAATAATTCTATATTCTATTGGTTCCTTTTGATTGGATATAGATTTCCACGAATATCCGCTAAAGTAATATAGCCCTGGCTCTGTAATATCAGCTACCTGACCTGATAAGTTTGATGGTGCAGTGGTGACAAATATAACAGCACCTTTCTTTGAATAATTGTATGTTTTTTTCTGCAACTGATCTCCCGTAATGCGTGGGGGGAGAATTCCATCATAATGATTGATGTCTTCTGCTTTTCCTACAACTTCAAAAGTAGTCTCAGGAGATGAGGTGTTGATTCCTACCTGAGAAAACAGAAATGAATTAACACAGAAACAAAGCAGCATAAAAAAGTTGTTTTTCATCAGTAATTCTTTTGTTAAATTATTTTACAAAATTCATATTTAACCGTATTACTGCTATTAAACTAATTGTTATAAATGGCGGAGTGAACTTTTATGATTGTAAAAAGTCATAATTGAATATTCAAAAGTTTTATTCAAGGCGATCTATGATTAAGAATTGAACATATGTGACCATTGAGTTTATTTTGTCGCCTATGACTATGTCATTTAAAAGTATAATCGGTTTAAGCAAATTCTTCAATTCGGAAAGGCGCTCATTTTATTTCGGAAAAGCACTCTGGATATTTCGGAAAAGCGCTCCTAAACCCAACTAGTCGGACGAAAATTATCTCTTTTATACTATTAGATTCGGAAACGAACTCTTTACATTGTCGAAATTTTGATAATTGTGGATAAATACTGAATGTTGGATTGAAAAATTCGGAAACGCACTCATTCGTATTTTGATTGATGTTCGGAAAAGCACTGATCTCTTTTTCGGAAAAGCGATCATCTATCTTTCGGAAACACACTCATTCTTAAAATCCTCTCAAACAGCTGCTGCAGGATAATAGTGGAGTACAGTAAAAGTATTTCTAAAAATATATAAAAGTTCTTTTTTCTCTAAAAGGAATTTAAGCTTTTGCTTTTAAAGAAAAAATATAATCTTTTAGTACAAAAATTATGTCTTTACATCTTTACAAATAAACCGATTGTAAACAATATGTATTGCAATTAGTTTGATATTATTCACCAGTGTAAATTGATAAGTTGATTTAATAACTGTGTTTTTGTTTTTACAATTGCAAATGTAGAAAAGAGGCTTTCTCACAAAAAAATCTTTTTGGGTATCTAAAAAATTTTCTACACCAGTTCCGATAATTTGTCAGAAACTCCTAAATCCTTCGGACAAAAATATTTCAAGCCCTGAAAATAAATATAATTAGTGACTCTTTTTCCTTGGGTTTTATGCGCCTGCTCTTTTTCTATGGTCATAAGCAAAGAAAAACCGGAACCTCAGTTATACAAATCAATTCAACTTATGCTCTTTGACATCTTCGGAAATATCAAAAAAATATATAAATAATCATTTCCAATTAGGAAAAACAATAGAGAAAACCGAGTGTCCTCGATACCAAATCAATTCACTCAAGAAATTTTTAGAAAACGAAAATAATTTTAAACAATTTAAATTCAATTATTATGAACATCGTAGGCAGAATTACAAAGAATGCGGAAGTTAACGCATTAGCAAATGACAGACAAGTTGTTAATTTTTCAGTAGCTATAAATGATAGCTTTAAAAATAAACAAGGAGATAGAGTAGAACAGACCACATTTTATAACTGTTCATACTGGATTAGTTCTAATGTAGCTAAAATTCTTACCAAAGGTACTTTGGTAGAGCTGACAGGAAAACCAAGTGCAAGTGCTTGGATAGGAAAAGATGGAGAGATTCGTTCGGGTCTAAATTTTCTCACATCATTTATTAAAGTTCACGGAGGAGGAGGTAAGGCGGATGTTAATACTAATTCAACCATCGAAGCCAAACCACAAACAGCAAGTGCTTTAGTCGGAGATAAGGATGATGATTTACCATTTTAATTTAAAATTTAAACAATGAAAATATCAAAAATTCCTACAGATTATCTTTTTATCAAATCCATCGATTCAAATGAATTTAGTGATTTTGCAATCATTCATACTACTGAACAATGGAGAGAATTATGTACTGAAAGATTGGACTCTGTAAAACCTTTTGAAAATGATACTTTTTTCAAATGGCTTAATTATAAAGATGAAGCAGTTGATTTTTTTAGGTTTACGGATGAAAGCTTCTCTGAAATTAAAGATTGGTTTCAAAACAATGATATGTTTTTCGTGGAAACTAATGAAGAAGAAATCAGTCAATTGAAACCATTGGATTTTGTATTAAACTGTTATCAGATGCAGGTTTTTACTGATGGTACTGCCATTTATAATGCTTTTGAAAAGCATTTGGGTACTGAATATTGGACTCTCCAATTTTCTCTGAACGAATTAACACAGACAACTTAATTGAAAGCTATGCAGACCAATTTTTTTAGACAACTCGCCAAACTTAATTTAAAAGGTGACTTGCAGTTGATACTTCGACCAACAGAAGAAAATGGCTTTGTTCTATCCATATTGCTCAATAATGAGCAGTGTGGAGACGAAGCAAGAAAATTGATTCCACCTGTTAATTTAAAGGGAACAGCAGAAGAGCTTGATAACGGATTCTTTGAAACGGTAGGCACACCATTACAGACTGCTTCGGGTTTAATGGTAAATATGGAAAGCTTTATGAAACAGATGGAAGAAGCCAAGAAGAAATCTGCAATGGAAAAGGAGAAAAGTGATAAGGAGAAAAAAGAAAAGGAAACAAAGGATAAAAAATTTACTGAATCCTTACAAAAGGCAGTGCAATTTGAAAAGGAGGGCAAATATAAAGATGCGTGGTCTGCTCTACCTAAAATTTCAGATTATCCCGATAAGGCAGATAACATCAGGAAAAAGCAGGAACAATATGAAGTCCATCTTGCTCCAAGTCTTTTTTCCGAGCCACAAGAACCACAAGAAATTTCCAACATTTAAATATAGATTATGTTACTCGCAACACAATTAGAACGGGTTTTCATTCTGAAAGATAATGGACAGGATATTCGCCTGACAGACCCCGAACCAAAATGGAGTGTAGAAGCAGTGATGAATTTTTATGCTAATAATTATCCAATTCTTACCACTGCAAAGGTTTCCGCTCCTCTGATTAAAGATGACACTATTCAATATCAATTTGAAAGTGTAATGGGAACTAAAGGATAACAGTTTATGAATTAAATCAAAATTAAGATGAATGCAACAAAATATTATAAAAGGAAAAATAGTAATTCCGGAAGAAAAAAAACAAAAACAGGTTCATCAGCAGGTAGGCGATTTTATGAAATGGATGAAGCAGGAAAAAGACAGTTCGGAAGTACAGAAAGACCAGAGAAAGTCTGTCCCATTGGCACAAATACCAATGGTTTTCTGAAAACGGCTTTTCTGCCAAAGCTTAAAGAATGTAGCACAACATCAAATTTGTCAAAATCAAAAACAATAAAATTGGAGAGGGATTTTTATAAATCCCTTTCCCAAATGTCAGAGCATTATAATCTTTCTCAATCTGATCATAAAGATTTTGAATTTCCATATAACATCTCACTATCTCTGAATCATTGCCGAAAGCAAATGAAAACGAGTATCAAAAATTGGCAGGATATTAAATTGGAGCACAAAGGTAACTGCCTATATTTTGTGAGCGAAGAAAGAATCAGTACAGGAATGACTCTTTACTATATTCCTGTCGTTCCTCTTCATAATATGCTTCATCATAAGAAATACAGAAAAACAGCTCAAATGCTACTTTCTGTATGCACTTATCTGTATCGGATTATTGATATTCCTTATTACAGACAGGAAGCTTCATACTTATTTTGGTTATATGAAATGCTAAGCGACTGGATTGACCAAGATGAAGAATTGGATGAAAATTGTGAATATAAAAAGCAATTACAACAGGCTGAATTAATTGGTGATATTATGGAGCAGAAGATTGCATCTATCAATAATTTGTCATTTTTTCAACAGCGTGTAACTTCATTTAAAGCAAAAGATAGTTTTGATGTTGAATGTTTGAATCTTGCTAATAAAGCTTTCTCCTTATACAGCAAATTTCCCGAAGAACGCATCTATAGAAACATACATTTTAATAATAATAAGGACTTCTCTAATGATGATGAATTCGATTACGATGAAAATGATGAAGCCGTTATTTCAATGGATAAATACATTTCATTTTTTGCTGATGATAGAGGATGGGCATATCAAAGTATTATCGATAGTGTAAATAATGAATTCAATGAATATGCTGAAATTCAAGAACCTATTGTTTTCAAAGTTTTTGATGGGAAAGAAGTTTCAGATAACAGTCTGGATTTTGAAAGTGAAGTTTTTGAAATTCTTAATCAGCTTGCAGGAATACTTGGCGACTTTTCAAGTCTATAAATCTTAACTCGAATTAGTTATGAAACGAAAAAATAATAATATTGAAGCAAAAGATGTAACAGAAGATTTTGAAAATCTTTATCATCCAAAATCAGCATTAGTTTTCTACGAAAGTGATGATAAGCTTTCTGATATGTACGTTGAATATTTTGATATGGATGAAGATGGCAGTCCCATTAATGCACATCCACTTACAACCAACGAAGCTAAATATTTAGCAAAAAGACTTAAAATTCAAAATTGCAGAGAAAAAGAATTTCTTAAACCACAGGGAATTATTTCTTCTAATATTTTACTCATCGACAATTCAGAAAATGCAAAAGTGATTTGGTACACAGAATTTTCAGAACGAGAATTATATTTTTCTAAGGATTTGGAAATACCAAATGGTACAGCGAAAGTACCATCCTTAATTTGGTGTGCTGATAAACTGCATTTGAAGATATTTGCTGTTGATTACAATCAGCGACCAACAGAAGAGACTTCGCTATATCACGCACCATTTTTTAACATCTATGATAACGGGAGTGTTTGTATGGGGAACGTTGATACTAAAATTAAAAAGTCAGCTTCCTTGGAAGAATTTACGGCTACTTGGGAGCATTTTTTTTTCAATTCCTATTTCAGTCACTTAATGTACAATCATAATCCTATAAAGGGAAATTGTGTCTCGCTTTGGAAAGACCTTGTTCAGAACAGAAAGGATTTTCCAAATGATGTGCTTATAAAATCTAATCTTAAATTAAAAAACCTACTGTAATGAATATTCAAAATAATTCAATTGTAAATAATAAGCCAAGAGTTCATTTTACCTATAGTAATTTTATTCAGCCGACAAACCCAATATCTATAAATCTGATAGGGGCAGGAGGAACGGGTTCGCAGATGCTTACTGCTTTGGGCAGAATAAATTATGCGCTTAACGAAATGGATCATCCCGGACTTTCTGTAATGTTATGGGATGATGATAGGGTAGAAGAAGCAAATCTCGGCAGACAGCTTTTTGCTGAAAGCGAACTTGGACTTAATAAAGCGACAGCATTAATCAACAGGACAAACCGATTTTTCGGAACGGCTTGGAAAGCGGAGACTAGAAAATTTCAAAGAGACGCTTCGGACAGGATTACGAGTAATATGACCGCCAATATTTTTATTTCCTGTGTCGATAATGTGAAAACAAGATTTGAAATCGCTGAGGTTTTAAAAACTTTGGATGATACTTATATACATCGTAATACAGCAAAATATTGGATGGATTTTGGAAACAGTAAATGTACAGGACAGGTATTACTCTCGACAATCGGAGATATTAGACAGCCTGATTCTCAAAAATATGAAACGGTTTCCAATCTTGCTTTTATAACCGATGAATACGGTGATTTATTGAGACAGTCAGAAACAGTAGATGATACTCCAAGTTGCAGTTTGGCAGAAGCACTTGAGAAACAGGATTTATTTATTAATTCTTCTTTAGCCCAATTAGGAGGCTCACTCCTCTGGAATTTATTTCGAAATGGGATGACCGAAAACAGGGGATTTTTTCTGAATCTTCAAAATTTTAACTCACAGCCTATAAAAGTTGCCTGATGGAAATCGGGTGGCAAAAATGCAATTTCTCCTATGGTCGAAAACGCATTTTTGCCTATATGGAGCAACCACATTTTAAAATATACCTATCTAATTCCATTCCTAATATTTTAAAAAAAGGTTGCGGACTTTTTAAATTTTATCATATGATTGTAAAATTAATTTATTTTTAACTCATTGTAATATAGTTTGTTATTATCTTTATGGTAATTAACCTTGAAAACAATAATGCAATGAGAACACGTGCTAAAGAGAACGGACTTGAAGTGACCTGCGTTGCAGGAACTTCAGCAGTGATACTTTCGATTGATATGCCCCAACAACAAACTGAGGGACTACTGGGATTTTCTATCGAAAGAGAAGATTTGATAGAAAATGAAAAGTACTTTTTAAAAGGATTTAAATATTTTGAAGAAACTGTTGGGAGCGCAGTAAAAAATGAATTATTCAGCAGCTTTGAGCATCCTATCCAATCATTTATGTGGGAGGATTTTACTGTAAAATCAACCTACGATTATATCTACAATATAATTCCTGTATATGGAAAGCCTAAATTTTTAGAGCATAGACCTGGCTGTAAAATCAAGGTTAATATTCCCGACGAAAGTACTTCAAAACACTCAGTGTATTTTAACCGTGGGGTAGCGGGGAGCCTAGCATATGCTAGAGAGTTTGGGAATATCAGACCTTGGTCAGAGGGAGTATCTGAAGAGAATTCTTTGAGAGCATTAAAGTGGCTTGGTAAGGGCTTGGATGATGCTTTGTTGAACTTTATCAAAAAAGCTGAAGATGAAACATATAGTATTAGAGCTGCTTTTTACGAGTTTGAATATTTGCCCATTTTAGAAGCATTGAAAGATGCATATGAAGATAGAAGCGTTGATGTTAAGATAATTTATGATTCCAGAGGAGAGGAGAAAGCAAATAATCTTGCCATAAATGAAGCAGGCATTCCAAGACAAATTTTAATTCCAAGAAAAGAAGAAGCAAATAAAAGCTATATTGCTCATAATAAATTTATGATACTGCTGAAAGATGGTAAACCTATTGAGATATTATCGGGGTCTACCAATATAACAGCAAAAGGAATTTTTGGTCAATGTAACGCTGCTCACATTATCAGAGATGAAGAGGTCGCTCAAAAATTTCATCAATATTGGGAATATTTAGCACAAGATCCAATTAACGAAGTGTTAGGTAAGCAAACTTTGGAAATTCAAGAAGATATATTGTATGATAATCTTAACAAGGGTATAACCGTATTTTTCAGTCCCCGCGAACAAAAAACTATTCTTAAAACGTATGCTGAATATATGGATAATTCAAAAAGTCTTATTTGTGGAATGTTTCCATTTTCTTTTAGTAAGCATATGAAAGAAATAATAACTAAAGATACAGAAAATCTCAAATACATCATCTTAGATAATAATAGATCTATACATACTACATTAGTTTCAAACGATTATGATAATGTAATAATTTATGGAACTTATTTAAAAGATGGTCTATATGATTGGCTCGCAGAAAAACATTCAGGTTTACTATTGAATGCAAAGCCAAGTGGAGTAGGGACAAATTTCATTCATAATAAAATTATACTTATTGATCCTCTAGGTGAAGATCCTATTGTCATTTCCGGTTCTGCAAATTATAGTGATAATTCAATTTTGAATAATGATGAGAATACTTTGGTAATTAGAGGTGATAAGGATTTAAGTGATCTTTATTTTACTGAATTTGTAAGAATTTTTAATCATTATTATGCGCGATCTAAAGCTTTAGAAATGTCGGGAAAAGTTTCAGGGAACGATAATCCATTGCATTTGAAGACGGACTACCTTGCTTGGGTAAAATCATTCTACAATAAAAATGCATTAAAATATAAGAGAAAAAAAATGTTTGTAGATTTAATCTGTTCCTGATTTACTAGCTGCAGGGACTTTTTAATTACATAGCGATGTTACCAAATACTTATGACAAACAAGGCTTTACAAAAATTAATAGATGATTTAAATAATAAAGGTAAGAGAACAAAAAGTGTTATTTATCTTAGACCTTTAAGCCCGAATGTAGATTTCGCTAAGGTCTGGATAAATAAACCGAAAATAACTGATAATATTACATCTTCAGACGGATTCAAAAAATTTTACTTCATTAAAAATGAAACTAAAACTTATGTAGCTGTAGTCTTGGATATGTATAGTGATTTACATTGGTATGTTGTACCAGAACATAGAAAAAATGGACATTTGACCAACTCAATGAAGGATGTAGTTTTGTTTCACTTATTTATTAATAGAGATGAGCAAACAATTACTATCACAGAAAATCAAATTGGAAAATCTTTTGCTGATGCGTCGAAAAAAGTGGCACTCGAACTAGGATTTATTCAAACTGATGATAATGAATATGTGCTTGCAGGTGATGACTACGTATGTTCTGAGTCAAATTTTGTTTTGAACTCTAAAATGTCCGAAGATAGAATGGTTGAATTAAGGAACGAAATTAATTACTTAGGTCGATCACTTTGGAAAATTCAAACTGAAATTGAAATGAATCTTGGACTAAGTGATTACTGCGAAGAGCTTAAACAGACGGTTGACACATTAAGAAGTAATTCTTTGAAATTTGAATTCTTATGGAGAAACAATAACAAATAATAACTTAAACTACTGATTTTTTTAAAAAAGTAGTTTAAGATATTATTTAATTCAAGGCATCAAGATTTCCGATATATCTACTTATGATTTTTAGGTCATCATTTTCTTCAGTGTTCAAATCAGTCTTTTTAATCAATGAAATTATTTTGGAATAAAAACTATTATTAAATCCGTCAAGTGCTTTCTGATATTCGATATCAGTGTATGATATTTTGAAATCGTCAAATGAAAATGTAAAACCGATATTTGAATCAAATAACATATCTATCAGAATTTCCTCAGATAATAAAACTGACGGTTTGTCTTTTGGTACAATCTCCTTTAGTTTGAAAGTCGTTTCATATTTTTTGAATTCTTCCGATCTAATTGTTTTCTTTGAAACTTTACCTTTTTCAGAAACACGTTTATGAGCAATTGTAGTAACAAGCTCACCTATATCCTCTTGTGACAATGTTTTTGTAGTAAGTAATTCCTTTTTTTGCTTGTTAACAATTTTTGGAATATACTTTTTTGAAAATGAATCTGTGTCATAAACTCCAATGCTGTAACCGGAATTATTTGATTTGATTTTGGCTAATGGCCTGAATATTTCATTTATTTCCTCCTCTGAAAATTCTTCTTTGATTTCGGTAATTTCTTGTTCACCAAGAGGATTAATGAAAATTTCATTATGGAAATTTTTAACAATATTTGATTTTAAATTAACAATTTCCTTTTCTTCGTCATTTCTTTTCATCCAATCATTAGCAATTGAAAATCGAAAACTTCCATAACTTGAGTTTGTGATGACCGGATTAATAATTCTATCAATTTCTTTTTGAAGTTCACTTATACTGTCATCTCTAAATTTGACCAAACGCCTAACTTTAGTAAGTGCATATGCCTTTAATGATTTCAAATAATTATCTGTAAAGTCTTTAATCATTTCTAAAGTAACAGAATGACCAAATTCAAGCTTGGTAGGCTCAATAGTATAATGTGTGCTATTTTGTCTAAGAATACTTAAATAGGTATATTCTTTTGTCTGCCCAAAAGGATTAATATTTTTTAAAGAAACTAAAATCTCTAAGGCGTCATACAATTGTTCCTTAACCTCTTCATCTTTACTGTTAGTTAACCCAAAAAAAATAAACTTTTGTGCCTCCTCTATCTGTCCAGCTTTTAAATTTAAAAACGCAGCACTTCTTACCAGTATACTCCTTGTGGGTTCAAGGTCTGGTTTGTCGAAATAGAAATCTGCAACCTCACTTTCTAATTTAGCTGCCGTTTTGTATAGTTCTAATGAAGCATCAAAGTCACCTTCATCTAAAGCCTGCTTAGCCTTAAATGAGTAATCCATAGCTTCTCTATGTTGTAACTTTGGTTTCATTTATGAATTTCTTTTATGGTTGTAGGTTTGGCAAAAAGTGTGACAACGACAGATGATGATTGGTCTCTTTTTGAACCTCTATTAATTTGCTCGTGTTTCTTTTTTATGCGATTTATTAAGGTATTTGATTTGTTTTCCTCCAAAATACCGGATATTTCTACATAATGATATTCTTCGTCAAGAAAATTCAAATCATCATCATCAGGTTCAGTTTTAGAAAATCTATAGTCAACGCCATCGCCAATTTCAGTTTGTTCTACATATTTGTAATCCATTATTACTGACATTACAAACCAAGCCAATGCAACACCACCGTGATTAGCAATATCTTTATCCTCCTTCATTGTTACTTTTGAAAAATTGGAATCCCAAGTAACAATGTTTTTGCTGGATTTTCCGTCAATGGTAAATTCAAATTCAGCCTTAGAGTCTTTATGATAGCGATCAAGTCCAACAGCAGCCCAATAATTGTGAACTTTTATATGCTCTTTTGGTGGGCCTTGTAGCTTATCTAAAGTAAGATCAAGATGAAGTTCTGTCATTAAGTTATTAAAGTTATTGTTTTCACCAAATATACAAATTAATCGTTTTAGTTGTCAATTGTCATTCTAAACTACTTTTAATCTTGATTTTGTTATCAAAAAAATATAGAGTTGTTGCAACTAAGAGTTATTACATTTCCATACCTAAATCGAGTACTTCGTCAAGAATTTTCATTGTTTTAAAGGCATTTTCCCAACCTCCACAGCATTCAGGGCTTAATGCAATTGTAATGACATCTATCTTATCCATATTTTCAACTAATACATTCCCGACTTTTCTGATCAATTCATCAGAATAAATCTGATAATAGCCTTTACTGTTAGAATAAAAGAAATCTATATCCAAATTTACTATACCGCCATTTTTGGAATCTTTCAGCCAATGATGTAAGCTGTTAAGAAAGTCTTCTATCTTATACTCCCAATCTATAAATTCATTTTCCGGATATGGCTCTTTGGTTATAAAATGTGTAGTTCCAAAGAAATTCGGATATACTTCATTTAGATTTAATATATAATTATCCCAGCGGAACAACGGAGCTTTTATATTGAGTTCCTCCGGATGATTTTCATTAAGTTCAACATATTCTTCAAATGTAATTTTTTCAAGATCAACATTATCATTTAATAAATCTTCCTTGATAGATGGAATAGGGTATAATAGGTCATTATGTCTGTCAATATGATAGAAGTCGTATGATTTAGTGATATCTGTTTCCTGTAACCAGCACCACGCTGCACATAGATGATTATCCATCACATAAACCTTTCCTTTTTTGTATAAAAAATTGGCTGTTGTACTTCCTGAATCCAATAATTGCTGAGGTTTTTCTTTTATCCACATATGCTACCAAATATAGTAAATATCCAGCTGTTGTTGTATAGATAATAGTTCTCTTAAACCTGCTATAATCTAAATGTTCCGTGTTTTCGGTTTGCAAAACTATAAATACAGTTTCTGTACAAAAAAATCTTTTTGGGTTTCTAAATAAAATGCTGCGCCATTTTTTTCAGATACTCCTAAATCCGAAGGACAAAAATATTTCATAGCCTCCATTACATACTTCATTGCGGTTTTGTATTGAATCTGAATTTCTTTCGTCAGAAGCAATGAAAAACAGGGAGAAAGTAGATTATAAAACAATGCTGTTAAAATATCAACTGCTCTCAACAATTTAAATATTAACCCAAAAAATTGGCAATTATGAAAAATCCCAAAATCTCAGCTAATGATTTTTACAATCAGTTTACAGGAACTGAGCAGTACTATTCCTACATCTTTGGAATATTATTGACTGACGGAGTCAAAAATGTGGCATATGAAGAAGAGTGCTACTGGTTTCTGGACTGTATAGCATCTTATCAGACTTCTCAAAAATTTCAAAGTGAAGATTTTCAAGTATGGACGATTAAAAGAATCAAGGATGAGCAGTTTAGTCTTTCTGCATCTGACGGAAATGAAAATCAGTTAATGTCAGCCATTATTCCATTCTCTGACTTCTTTTTTGAAGAATTTACCATCTGGAAAGAGGGTAATGTACTATTACTTCCAAGCGAACACTAAATAATATGAAAACCTCACGATGTATAGGTAATCGTTTTATCAAATTCCAAACTTAAGAATACTTATAAATTTTATGGGAACTTATTCAATTATATATTTAAAAGAAGCTCAATTAGCTGAGGAAGTAAATAACTTTCTGAAAGAAAACTTTGATTTGAACTATGAAAATTTCAATGGCGTTGACTATGGTGTTTTCTTTACACAGGCAATGTTCAATGAAGAACTTAGATTTTTAAATGAAGATGAAGAAGGTAAAAAGATACTAGCCCATTATGACCGACCGCTTACTACAGAAACTTACTATTCTCTCTTATTTGGAATAGGCAACTGCTTTGGAGATATTGGAACTGCCTGTATAAAAGTCTCAAGTGTAATTGAATCAGATTTCAAGTTTATCAGAGCACTTCAGAAGTTCAAAAAGACACCTGAATTTATCAAATATGTCGATTTGAAAAAATCACAGCATCTTCAAAGATTATTATCAATAAGGATTGAATAATTTTAATTGTTTTCTAATCCTTTATATTCTGACTTTCTCGGTTTTCTTATGCGAAATTAGAAATCCATCCTCCAATCAAAAAATCTTTTTGGGTCTCTATAATTACAGCATAGCTATAATTTCAGACACTCCTGAATTCTTCGAACAAAAAGATTTCAAAGCCTTCATTACATTCTTTCATTCCGGTTTTATTGAATGACAGATTTCTTTTGGAATGCACATAAAACAATAGAAAAGTCAGAATATTAAATAAAGTATTATGAAAACATTCACAAAAAAAAGTAATTCAAAAGATTCTTCACAAGAAAAAAATGAAGATAGATTCATTTTAAAAATACTCGAAAACCTTGATAAAGTTAATCCGCAGGACTGGGAACATTATGCTGATGTGCAATTTCAAATGCCGAAAAATCTTTTTACAAAAAAGCAATATCAAGGCTTTAACACAGTAGCTCTTTATATTGATGCTTTAATCAATAATTTCCAAACCGCCGATTATGCGACATTCAACTCTATTTCGAAAGCCGGTGGCAGACTAAAAAAAGGAGCAAAAGGTACAATCATTGAATTTTTTAGCTTCATCTACAAACATAGAGAGACGGGTAAAATCTATAGCAGAGAACAAGTATTAGAAATGTCGGTGAATGAAAGAGAAAATATTAATAAGATCAGCTGTTTAAAGAATTATACCGTTTTTAATGCTGAACTGATTGAAAATATAGCCGATCTAAATATTGATACTGTCATTGAAGAGGAAAATCTAGTACTGGATTTTCAGGAACAATGTAATAGTGAAGAATTTATCAATTCAATTATTACTAACGGTAATCTAACAGTTAGGCAAACTCTTTCTAGTACAGCTTATTATACGCCTTTAACAGATATAATTTCAATTCCAGAAAAGAAATATTTTATATCTGAAGATAAATATTATTCTACATTATTTCACGAGATCATTCACTGGACTGGTCACGAAAGCAGATTAAAAAGAGAATTAAAAGGTCATTCAGATTTAACAAGTTACTCTTTTGAAGAACTTATTGCAGAAATGGGTAGTATGCTAATCTGCCTCCAATTTGGAATTACTAAGGAGTTTATCAATTCCGTAAGATATCTTAAAAGCTGGTCTGTCAAAAATACATCTAAGCGTGAGGAAAATATCAAGAAAGCATTTGCATCATCTAAAAAAGCAAAGAAATTTCTTGAACAACTTTGATAAAATAATAAGGCTGCCATAGGGCAGCCTTTTCTATTATCGTCAAGAATTATTATTAAATATTTTCCTAAAGAATCTTTTTAAAGGATTCTTCAAGACATTCCAGCCAACGACGATAATAACTAAAGTTAGAGATATTTTTCTTGCATTATTATTGTCAGTGGTATTACCTATAAACGCAAACAGAAATATGTAAAACGCTATTGCTCCGTACACCACAAATTTTATTATTCTTTTCATTATTAATTCTGATTAATAAGAATATGTAAATATAAAAATATTTTTGAAATAATAGGTAAAATATTTTAAATTGGTTTAATAGGTAAAAAATAGTATATTTGTTTAATTCTGATAACAATGAAATGGAAGAGAGTACAAATCACAATTTATTTACGGACATTGCAAGAAGGAATTTTCTAATAAAACAGTTCTTTAAAGCAAATGATGTTACCATTGATTTACTGGGAGATATCAATAATCCCTTAATGGTAACTGAAAACAATATTGTTTTAAGCTGCTATGTCAGTAATTTTAATCTTATTTTTAAAGATGATTCTTTTGAAGGAAATGAATCATTTACCATTAAACTTAAAAATGACCCGGCTATTTTGAAAGATAAATTAGCGGACTGGATTAATTATGCTTCTCACAGGAAAATATATATTTTTACCTCTGACGAAGGATTGTATTATTCCAAGTTTATAAGAATTTATAATGGAAAATTACCCCTTTTCAGCCCTTCAAAAGAGTTGGCATATTATGTTTTCCAACGACAGAAAGCTGTTGAAATGGTTCAGAAACTTAAAAAAGACAAAATAAAATTGTCTATTGTGCTTTAAATAATTTGTAAAGCCGTAAAAATATGATTTATATTTTTCGGTTTTAGTTTTACATTTGTAATAATTTGTTGTCGTTGAATCGGCAAGTTGGCTAATAAATAAGCATTCTATGTGCGCAAAAAAAGCAACCAAAAACTTATTGGTAAAAACCGATAAGTCTTTAGTGGACAATTTTAAGATTTGCAGTTTTACTTATTACAAGGATAACGACCTGTTATCCCTATTTTCCTATAGACATTATTTATGTGTCACATTACTGAATGTTCAAAAGAGTTTTCAGCAAAAATATCATAAGGTTACCGCTCCTAATGAGCAGTATCTTGTTTTTTATAAAAAGAGAGGAACTAAGATTGAAAATACAAAAGAAGAAAGAATATTGGAAAGTATCAATTTTCTACTTCCACTAAAATATTCTGATCTTTATTATGAATTGATGCACACTTATTACATCAATGAAAAATCTGATTCTTCAAGCTATTCTATTTCCGCTTTTTTTGAATTTCTTGTTTCTTTTGTCAGCAAAACTCCTTTGGAATTTTTTTCTGTTGAATTATAACATTCTATATTTCTACATCAATTTAAATATATAATTGTATAAATACGGTAGTATGTATTTATTGAATTGTTGAATTATATGTTTATATAATTCAATAATACTGTCAATATATATTTATATAATTGTTCAATTGTAGGTTTACACATTATTGCAAATGTTGATTTCAACTTTTAAAAAATGGCTTTTGAAGATGATATTGTAAAAATAATTTGTTTTTTTTGTGGTGCAAGATGTCCTTTTGGACGTCCATTTATATAAAATGAGCCTACAAAAGAGTATCTTGCCTTTTTTCAAAAGGATTATTACTAACTCGGAACTCGTTGAAATTTTAACTTAAAATACTCAATTAATCATATTTTAAATGCTCATTCAGAATGATCTCAATCATTTTCAAATTTAAAGTATATTAGATATAAAATAGTAATTACTTAAAATGGTGAATATTTACATAAAAGAACCTTGGGCGATAGATGCAAAAAAAGCATTGAATTTTTTTGTGTCGAGAATGGGAGATGAAAGATGGTTGAAAAGACGAGACAAAGTTGTATCATATTTTCGTGAGGTTGAAGCTATTCAGTATGGATTTAAAAAAGCGGAAAGTAAAGATGGCAAACTCGTCATGCCAATTGCTTTTTATGATGACTGGATTGCATGGTATATGTATCTGGTAGAAAGTATCTTTGAAAGACCTTTATCTGGTGACGCTCTACAATCCGCTCGTATATTTCCGTTTTTTTCGATGATAGGGAAGAATCTTTCAACACTTCTTGAGATTGATGGGATAGAGAAAAAGATTGAGGAATTATTGAACGAAAAAAAGAATCACCCTGATACCATTTTTTTTGAACTGGCAGTTGCAAATTTATATTGTAAAAATGGATGGAAAGTATCCTTTATACCTGAAAGCACTTATTATAAATCTCCGGACTTGCAGATTAGAAAAGATGGACAACAATATTGGGTTGAATGTAAAAGAATGCAGAAAGTTCCGGATTATTCTGAAAGCGAAAGGTCAGAATGGCAAAACAGATCTTTACGATTGACTGCCATTTTGCAAGAATATAAATTGTCGTATTCCATTGATATTATTTTTAAGGTTCCAGTTTCAGAGACAGGCGAAAATATTTTAGTTGATTGTTTTAATGAATATCTTAAAATTCATAGTGGAGATAAAAGAGCACAAATTCAAACTTCTGAAATTGAAATTTCATTTAGACCGTTGAACTTGGCTTCTATAAATAGAGAATTAAAAGAAAGAGATATTAGAAACAATTCACCGGAATTAATTGAGGTTTGCATTGGAAAATATGAAAGTGGGGGTAATTATGTGACCGTATTTAACCACGATGAACTATATAAATTGGGTAAGGATAAAAATTTTGATATTCTAAATCTTTACATTGACAAAGTAGGAAGTATAAGTATTCTTAAATGGACAAGTGTCTCCGAACATTCTATAAATATGAAAGCAAAGGACGTAAAACGACTTCTTGTAAAAGCAGTAGATCAAATACCACTTGATGGTCCAGGAATTATTCATATCGGCTATGAAAATTTGGACGGACCATATGTAGAAAGAAAAAGATTTTTGAAGTCGGAGGAAATAATACAGGGATTTGATTATAAAGAAAAAGATATCCGAGCGATACATTGTAATAGTATTCAGCTGCTTGCTTCCAGTAATAATTTTGATTGGGCTGAAACTACCTGTTTTTATAAACAAAGCCATTATCCTGTTCTAAAAAATGATTTGCTTTTGGCTGATTCAGTAAGTGGCTTTAATAGACCTCACTGGGAAGATGATATAGAAAATTTAGAAGGTAATCAATATAATTAGTGAGCTTTTAAATATTTAGTGGGAGCTTCCATTGATAATTAGAATTGATTGGATAGAGCCATTGTATTGTCCTGAGACAAAGTATCATCTGATATTTTATACCTTTGCCGCGATTCTCAAGTTTAATTTGAGTTTTCATGGTTATTAGTTTTTATCCCCATCTTCTTGGGGATTTTTTTGTTTAAAACTTTTTCTTTGTATTGTCGAAGCAATATTTATCACTAAATTATTTGATTTTTTAAATATTTAATAACGTAATTTATAGTCATGATCAAAAAAAAGAGATCGAAATTGATGCTCAAAACCTATTTTACTTAACTTCACTAAAAGTTCTAAATAACAAACATTATTTTGTTCTTGAGTACAGCGAAAAAAGAAAATTTATTGTCTTCTACGCTAAGACAAACAAATCAAAAGTTACTCTTAAGCTTTCTCCTCCAGTCAAGTATAATAATTGCATTATTTTGACGGGGAAATTTTTTTCAAAACAGCGATACACTGTTTTTGATATTTTTATTTTGGATAAAAATGTGTTTTTATTTATAGAAGAGCAATTAATTGAAATTAAAGATTCAGATCAAGTGTTGATTAAACTTTCAAAAAAACGTACTTCAATCAAATAAAAAATCCCAAGCCAATTTGGCTTGGGATTTTTTATTTGGAATCAATATTTGTTTGATGATTATATTCAAAAATATCCGCAGCTTCTTTATCCCATCGTTTCCTAGGCAGCAATACGATTGTTGTGAATAAATCTCTTTTTTTATCATAGCTGTCAATTCTTTCAAGCCGTCCTCCATAGTCCTTGTCAGCAAGCGGATTAAGAGAATAGGGTAGAATAGTATCGGTTTTATTTAGATAGAAAATACTGTAGGTCTCTCTACTTATAATTTGGAATCTTTTAAAGTGTTTTTTTCCATAAAGTACAGTGTCATTTAGATTTTTCCGTTGCTGATAGTTGGATATAGGTAAGTCAATCCACATTGCTCCGTACCTTTTATTTTTGACATTTCTACCATTTTCAAATTTTTGATCTTTAAAAATCAAAGATTTTGACTGTAAAGTATTTCCAATGCTGAAATATAATGAATCACGGATATAATATACACTGTCAATTATTTCTGGAATTTGAATATTGGGGACTAATTCTATTAAGTCCTTATCCTGGTAGTTCATTTTGGACAAAATGATCTGTTGGTGCTCTTCAAGACCTTTTGAAGCACTGTAATAAATATTCGTGACTATATCAATTCCACCTCTTTTACTTTGAATTTTTTTTCCCTTATTACAAGAAACTAGAAATAAACAAAAGAATAATAAAGCAAAAACTCTCATAGATATTAAATTTTTCGGGAATGGCTCTGCTGATTCTTTACCTCATTAGTTTCCGAATTATCCTTTTGAAAGGCCTGCTCATTAGAGTTGAATCTTTTCATCTTATTATCATACAGATTCAGCATCTTGTATTGGGGGTTGAGAATTGCTTTTCCTTCGACTATATTATTTTTCAGATCTGAAAATTTTACCGAAACAATATTGCCTTTTTCAAGTGATTTGGTGGTAATTTCTCTGTGCTTATCGTTATCAAAATGAAGTTTTGCTTTATCAATGATCTTTTCAATGTCAATTCCGTAGTTTTTATTAAAAACCTGAAGCTTGAAATTTCCTTTTTCATTCTTTTCTTCATTCAATTGTAGCTTTACAAAAGCATCCTCTTTTGCATCCAAATGTTTATTATAAATCTCCGTTTTAACAGATCTGCCTTCTAAAAGATTGATCGCTTCTTTAGCCGTAAAGTTTCCATTAGCGGAAAATGTATGGTTTAAGTTGACATCCTTCTCATTGTTCTTAAGATTTGCAAGGAAAGAGTTTAAGTAGAAGTTTTCATTTTTTTCAGATTTTTGAAATTTCAGCTCAAAATTGATTTCATTGTTTTTGAAAGATGCTTTATCTGAAGAAATATTGATGATAAATTCTTTTTTATCTGAAGCTAAATTATCAGCCAGTTCCGTATGAACTTTTTGTTCTTCGCCAAAACCTAAATACTTGATCTGATCTTTTAAATCTTGTAGATTTCTATTTTCTTCAGGATGCCCGTTTTTTAGCCTGTTAACTTTATTGTATTCTGTTTCCAGGTTTTGAAGAATTTCTGGCTTCTCGGTTTGTTCTTTGGTGAGCACTAATGAAGTACCGTTCAAATTAACGCGTAGTGTCTCATTTGGATTTAATTTCTGCCCCGCTTTTTGCAGCATATTAACCAAATTATTAGGAGTGGACATTTTTTCAAAAAACGGTTTCTCTTGATTGGGCAGTTCGATTTTTACTTCTAAATCGGCTTTTTTGGATTGAAATACATTATTTTCCATGTTGTTAATATTATGATTGTTATGTAATTTGTTATCTAAATCATTTATTTGCTTGGATCGAAAATTTAGCAATCCCGAGAGTAGCTGCAGTCTTTCGCTGTCATTTTTTATAATTATTTTGAAGTCTGCTCCTGAGGAATTAAAAGGTGAAATAGTTAGATCAATTCCGGAAAACATTTTTCTCTTGTTTTGAAGATTTTCTATAAGAGAGTTATAGCTGTCAATTTCACTTGAGATTGAACCACGGAGCCCTTCTTTTAACCAAATACTGTTGTTTGTATTTCTAAAGTATTCAGATATAATCTCAACTTCTGATTTTAATGCGTCATCGCTTTTCATTATTGCTATATATTTGGATGTGAGGTTACCAATAGAGATTTCTATCACTCATTAAATGTGATAGATCATAATTGCGAATTTTAAAGATCTTATCATTTATACCTAACAGAAACAAAATTTTACTTTTCGTCTGCTGTTCTGTATCAAGTATAATCTGAATTGATTTATACTTTATCTTTAGATAATTTTGACCTTTTAGCTGAATGGTTTCAGAGACAACTCCTTTATCTAAAAGTTCAAGATAGAGTACAGTTAATTCAAAATTTCGCAGTGAATGAAATAAATGAATCTTTGGTACGACAAGATTTTTCTGAATGTATCGTCTAAATAAAAAGGATTTTATTTCTTTTTTATTTTTTGACGCGGTAATGATAATTAGCGAATTCCTTAGATAATCACAATGTTTATTTTGTAAAAAAAGCATTGCTTCCAAAATGTATCTGAAACAGTATATATTATGGATGATCAAATCACCAAAATGATTTATAATCTGGTAAAAAGACTTTGTCTCTAGTGATGAGCCATCTCTGTAAATAATAGTCCAGCTATTCTTTCTGAATCCTAAAAAGTAGAGATTTCCATTTTCACTGATTTTTCCCTGAAATATCTTTAGCGTTTCTAAGCTTAGGAGCATGATAATTATCATTATTACCGTCCTCTGGAATGAGATGTTGACCTTGATGCTTCTTCTGCATCTCGTTTCTCTTCCTCTTTCTTTTGATTAGCATCTTGATACATATCTGGATCGTTAACCTGAAGATTAATATTGCTCTTTTCTTTTTCCTTATTAGTATTTTCATTTAAAGAGGATTGAGAAGCAGAGATTTCTTTGCTGACAATATTAAGGTCAGTTATGATATTTTTATTATCAGGATATTGCTCTGATTTCGATTTCAGGTGTGCTTTTAGTTTTTGAAGCTCGACCTGATATCTTATACTTTCTTTTTGTAGTTGATTTTCTTCCTGCATTCTAGCAAGCTTCTGAATGCCTTTTATGATCAAGAAACTAAGACCGCCATCCGTCGCAAGGGATAGTATCAGGAGTGATTTTGAACTTGCGCTCAATTTAGCCTCATTTTTTGATGCCGGACTTATCTGTATGGTGGTTTCATCATCTAACTTAAGCTCTTTACCTTTTCGTAATTGCTGAAGCTGTTTTTCTGAGATATTGTGACCGTTAACATTTTTGAGCTCGTATTTTGTTGTATCCACATCTTTTATCGTATTGTCTTTTTTATCCAATTCAAAAATCCTGGACTGGAACTGCTTATTTTTTTCTTTGAACGGGTTTATTATAAAAACATTATCAAATTTTGCGAGTTCCTTTTCATCAGCATCATCTATTTTAAGAACCGTTTTTTCAACACCGGTCTGAATAATCTGAATTTTATCTCCAACTTTAAAATCTTTAAGACTATCTTCAAGCTTGTTTCCGAAAAAGATTGTTTTTCCCCTTTCGTTTTCTATTTCAACAAATGTGGTCATTTCGTTTTCCGGGTTCTTATTAAAGTACCCTGTTCCAATATGAGTGATGTTTCCATAGTCAGCCATCACTTTGTAAAGATTTCTATTGCTTGAAGAAATTTCAAAAAGTTCGGCAGTTGAAAGGTCTTTGTGATTGACTATATCTTTATTATAAACATTGACATCAAGCTTATCGTCATTTATTTTAAAAGTGAGCCTGTTTTTATCATTTTCGGCAATGAGAATTCCTCCTTTAAGAAAATCATCAATTTCTTTTTTTGAGAGTTTCTCGGAAAAATGATCCTGCTGATTCATGATTCCGAACTTTCTAAGTTCATCTGTAAGTAAGGTGCTAGTATTTTCCATAATTGTAATCTGAAATTGCGTTGTTTGTTTTTATTAAGTCATTTAAGAAATGAACCGGATCTATATATTTTCCTCTTTCTTTCACTGAAAAATGCAGATGCGGTGCAGTGCTTTTCCCGCTATTACCACTTATAGCGATAATATCACCGGCATAGACGAAGTCGCCCAATGAAAAAAAAGTTTTTTGCAGATGCAGATATATGGTCTCAAAATCGCCGTGCTGTACTTTGATGTAATTTCCTGCACCATTACTGTAACCTGTATCACTAATGATTCCATCCAATACTGCAAATACATAATCGCTGTTAGCCCGCAGGTCAACACCGGCATGAAATTTTTCAATTTTATCGATGGGATGAAAGCGATGCCCGAAATTCGAGGTGATCTTCATTTTTTCTAAAGGCATATAAATAATCTGTAGTTCTTCAGTTGGGTATTTTTCGTATTCTAATAATGAAAGTTTTTTATTTCTGTATTTTTTTTCGGATGGATGATTCTCTGACAATGAATCGTCTTCCGACGTCGCTTGAATATCATCATCTTTTTTAATTGAATTGGCTTGTGGAGTAGTTGTTTGCTCAGTTTCATTTGCTGCATTATTCAATGAATCTTTACTCTTCTCAAAATATTTTTTATTCAACTTCCCTGCAATATGGTAAGACAAAAAGCTGGTGGTGAATTGATTTTGTAAAGAGGAGTTCAATCGAATAGTATTGAGTTTTCCTTTATAGGAAGCCGTATTAAATTGAGGTAGGAAATTTGAAAAAATTAACAAATGCATCAGTATTACTGTTTTTTTCATTTTTTTTAAATTTTATGTTGTTAGAGTTACGGATTGAAGTCCTTAATGATCAACTCTACTTCTCTGTTGATTCGTAGAAAGTTCGACATCAGGATTTTCTCTTTATCATTTTTTCCTGACTTGTCTTTAAAGTTATAATACACGGGCATTTCAATATAGTTAGCTTCCTCATCCTCGATACTTTTCATATCAAGATTGATTCTGCCGTGTATGGCCGAAGTTTTATATTCTTCAGTTTGATTATTTTCATCACCTGCGATAATACCCACCATTTCTCCCGTTTTTAATCCTGCTATTTTACCGGCAGGAATGAGGTTATCCATCTTTTCCTGAATTGAAATGGTCGTTTGATTATTATTGATTGACATAGACTGGCTTTTTTGTTTTACTTTGCCAAATACTTTTTCAAGCCAATCCAGTGTACTTTTATCTCGAGCACTGCCACTGAGAATATTTCCGATGATTGCTGTAATCGTGTCTGCAACTTCTTTTTTATAAAATTGGCGGAACTGGGGAATTTCCTGCAGTCCAAGGAGTACAGCTACTTTATTGCTTCTTGCAGTAGCAATTAAATTATCTATCTTATGTATATAAATAGTCGGCAGCTCGTCGGCAATAATTCCGCTTGGTAAATTGCCTTTGGAATTAATCTGTTTTAATAGTCTATTTAATATGGTAGAATATAATGCAGAATTAATATCCTGTGTATTGGGATCAGACGCTAAGACAATGATTGTAGGGTTTTTTCTGTCAGAAATTTTAAGTTTGACATCATCACCTGAAAATACCCAGAAACTTTCCTTCGTTGCCAATCTGGATAGAAATATCTTAAGTGTTCCGATCTGTCCTTCCAGCTGGTCGAAAGCCCTGTTATCAAAAGCCGATTTAAAAGTTGATAATAGAGAATGCAGCTCTATATTGGTGAAAAGAGTATTGAAAATTTCCTCGTAACCACGGTTCATAAATGAAAGCAGATGCGGTAAGGTCGAAAATCTGCCCTCTTCATATTTTGCAAGAAAAGCGATGCATGATGCTAGAAAATTGATGGCTGACTGGGTGAAAAACTGATCACTTCCACCTCCTGACCCACCACCTTTTTGAAGTGAAGACACCATTGCTTCCGCCATTTCCTGAGCTTCTGCTAATGTAGCGAGATATTCTTTTCTTAAAGGATTGACTCTTTTTGATCTTTCAACTTCATTAAGATTAATTACCGCAAACTCGTGCTTATAGCTCTCGTCATGTTGCCTTTTCAATTGATAATGATAGTACGCTATCTTTCCCAAATCTGGAAATTTATAATCATAAATACAGAGACAAAATCCTTTGCCAATCAATTGCCTGATCGCCGGATTAATAATTCCAAAAGATTTACCACTACCGGGCGTTCCTATTACAAGTGTACCTCTGAATGGATTGATATTAATCCATCCGTGATTCATCCGTTTGTTATAATAAAATAAGTAAGGGATGTTGATTGAAAAGTCATTCGTAATTAATTCCTTGTTTTGATCGAATGATTCTTCTTCAATGTTCCAGCGGTCTTTACCAAGCTTGATTTTCATAATCTTGCTGATGTTGTCAGCACCTAAAAGGGTTATTAAAACACCTACGAATGAAAGTAATGCGTAAACAGCCTGATAGATATTAAAATAGGGAGTAAACTGCGGGATGTCTTTTCTAAATGTATCATCTATAAATGCCAATGAACCAAACATCATCAGTAATCCAACGACTATTGGTAAAAGGATTGATTTTGTAATATTAATATCTTGATTTTTTTTTGGCTTTGTACCAATTGCAATTAGTATGATTAACAGAAGTTCAGCAAGTTTGGCATGGTACGGAGGAAATAGAAATGGCATTTTCGCAAATGATTTCAATAGCTTTGGAAGTATCGGAATCTGAGTACCTCCAAAAAAGATAATGCTGCATTCAATCAAAACCAGCATATAGACTGCTTTCTGAAAGAATCCGTAGATTTTTTGTTGTTCTTTACTTTCCTGCATTGTTTCTCAAATTGAATTATATAAAAAGCAGACAGCCAGGAGTTCCCAGCTGTCTGCTATACTTTAGATGTAAATGAATATTAAAAAGTGTCAGCCTGTAAAATATCTGAGTATTTAATCTCCAGATTAATTGTTCTGCCGCTGATTTGATTTTCGATCAGCCTGATGTTTAGAACCTTGTTATTCGGATAAGTGAATTTCTTAAAAACGAAAATATTTCTGTAAGACTTTTTAAATGTCTTTAAGTCATACAGACGGAATACAGGCTCTATCTCAATAGACTGAACATTCGTGGCTTTGTAAACCTTTTTATCATCGATAGAAAACTTAAGTTTGTCAATATCATAGATGAGATTTGTATTGTTTTTAAAACTAATATCTAGAAATACATAATCACCAAAAGCGTATACATTATTAAGCTGCGATTCGATTCCCAAATCTCTGTTTCTACGTATTTTATTTGCTTCTTTTTTTCTGATAATCTCCACCGAATATTTTCTGAGTTCGGCACTGGACATCTGGTAATCCGGATATTCAAGAGCCTGCATGTCTTCAGGTAAAATTTCAATGTTGGTCATTATAGTCGCACTGCTGTCAACTTTATAGATCAGCTTGTACTGAGCCATAAAGGATTGTCCGACAATGGTAACAATTCCTAATTCCTGATTATCATAATAATAAATCGGAGTTTCCTCTTTTATTCTAATACTGTCGGTAGCGGAATGGCTTTCCTCTTCAAACTGTTGTATTTTAATTCTTACAACATTTTCTGTAGGAAGATCGCCTATAAGGTGTTTCGTACTTAAATCAACAAACTGAATAGGCTGGGGGCTCCTGAAATGAAGATTGACATTACCTGTAATATAGATTTCGGGAAGATTATTTTTATATACTCTCGATAGTACTGTATTCTGAGCGGATGTCTCCGTAGAAACAAGCATCAGCATAAGGATAATAATGAAATTTTTCATAGATTATGGATTGGTGTTTTTCTTATAAATGTTCTTTTTCTTTTTTTCAAGTTCTTTGTTGTCAATGAGGTAAACGAAAGAATTGTATTTAATTTTTGCCTTGTTTTTCCGTATTACGTCCGATATTGTTTTTGAGGTGGATTGATATACTGAGCTAAGCGTCGTGGTAAAAAAATCAGCGCTACCACTGGAAAGATTTTGACCTTGCACAATGTTTTCTCCCATAGATCTTGTCATTTCACGGAATGCCGAACTTGGGACATACAATCCTTCCATGCCATCAACATCATAGATATTGAGACTGATAGGAAGAATCTCGTTCTGATGCATTACCGATACGATGTTAAGGTTCACCCTTTGCAGTGAAAATCCACTGATCAATGCGTAAAGGGGAGTACCTTTCGATATTTTTGCATTTCCGACGTATACATCTTCGAGTAGGCGAATCCTTATTCTGCTTCCTGCAAAGCCCTTAATGTTTTCGTCGATCACAGCTTTGATAAAGTTATTTTCACGTTGTCTGAAGATCGAATTGAATTCTGTGCTTTTCGAGGCTTTTGTTACATCCAATGTAGAATTGAGAAAAAAATCCATCTCTTTCTCATTTTTCTTCATTTTCTCAATGGCTTTGGCTTGATTTTTAAGTTCAGGGTTGTTTGCTTTTTCGATACTATCCATTAACATCATCTGCTCTCTCATCAAGGTCATCTGATCCTTTTTCCAGTCGGAATTTTCAGCACTCCGAGTATCAGCTTTTCCTGAATTGTTTACCCCGTTATTGTCACCATTGAGCATTTTTAACATTTTCATACTTCTGTCGTACTGATCATCCTCACGTTCTTTCGACTGTTTAGCATCCATCGCGTTATAGTAGGACTGTCGATTGGCCTGTCGGGAAAGATTATTCAGACGTTCTTTTTCTCTGACATAATTCATACTGTCAATATGCCTTTTCTGTCGCTCTGAAAGATCATCATCAAATTTTTCAAGACTTTCATGCTCATCACCGAAACCGTCAATCATGGTTCTTCCATCGGTTCTTTTATCAAAGAAATCAGCATAAGCGTCGGCCTTTCCTTTAATTTCAGAGCGTTCTCCAACTTTTCCGAAATCGGTGGAAATGTCTTTACTCTCAGCCAGTTTATTTTTGTCTTTTCCTGAGTTTTCCGTGAATTGAACATAAAAATACCCTATCATTAAAACGAATGGCAGGGCGATGAGGGGAAGAACATATTTAGGTTGTTTTAAATTGAGTTTTTTCATCTTGAATTATTTATATTGTATTTATCGAGGAGATATTTAATTCTCGAACTATCGGAAGAACTCAATATCTTTTTTTTCCGATAGTAATCAAGTTCTTTCAGCGCTTCTCTTATACCCAGAATTTTTTCTGTCTCTGTAAACGGCGAGTTGAATGAGGTAGCAGCATCCTTTAGGACATTTTGCTTTTTCATCGTTTCGTATTCAGGAATGGAAACTTTTTGTATGTAAATCAAGCTTCCAATTGAGAATAGGGTGGACAAAAAAATCAATCCAAACATGAGATAAAATGTTCTCTTCGGCTGACGTTCTGCAAATTGTTCCACACTTTTCCATATGGTTGATGGATTTTTACTGATGATTTTATTTTGCTGTTCCATTATCTAAATTTTTCTTTTACGGAAATGTCCGAGTTATCTAATGTTTTCCATTTTTCGATCAGAACACCATGAGGATTATTGGGAGATCGGGGAAGATCTTGCAAAAAACCTTCAGTGATCAATTTTCTGACGATAAGCTGCGTCTTTCGGTTAATGGTCTGTTTGCCATAGTAAATAAATTTTAAGTTCTGCTCATCGAGTTTAATGCTGTCTGCTTTTATAGTCATCACACTATTGGAAGAAATGATCTGGTTGTAAAATCCCTTTTCCTTCAGATTCATATACTCCTTCATACCACTGTCATCGATCAGATACAATGCTTTTCGTGTCTGAGATTTTATATAATCGTCATCTGCTGAAAGTGTGAAAAATAAAGAATGAAACATATCGACTTGAGCTTTATATTCAACAGGTCTGTTTAGGAGCAAATCGGTCTGCTTGACTAAAACAGGAACCCCGTTATCTAAAATATAGATGGATTTTCTTGCATCTTTTATCTGTTTATATGAGAAAACAAATCCTGCAATAACGACGATGACTGATAAAATTATGCAGCCAATGGAAGTTACTTTATTGATCTTGATTTTTTTTTCAATGTTTTTTACAACTGCCATAATTATCCTTTTAATAATGAAACTCCTTTAGTGGCTATTGCCATTCCTGCTTTTTTCATCTTACTCATGGCTCCTGTATTACCACCGCCCGACGGAATGATATAATTGGCCAGGGTAGGAACACATAATATTCCTACGGCTGTAATTAAAAAACAGACGATGACCAATCCAAATGACATGATCCCACTGCTAGAATAGGTAAGCAGCAAATCCATGTTCTTTATACTGCCGTCTGTATTGATAATCTGATCATATCTCTCAATTTCTGCCTCAAAGGCAAATAGCTGAAGGAGGGTTCCGATTTTTAAAATAATAAATGCCACAAATCCGTAAAGATTGACATTGATGAATCTGGAAACCCATTGAGAAAGAAAACTTGAAAACGCAGGAAAAACTGATAACCCAACCGGTATAGGACCGATAATAATTAAGATGGTCGAAAATATCAGCTGGATAAAAAATATCCCATAGACACATATTCGAAGTATCCATAACCCAATCAATTCCAGCGCGCTCGATATGGCTAATTGTAAACCAACCTGTAATCTGAGATAAAGTTCATAGACAGGACTCATAAGACTTGTTAATCCATCTCCAACCATATCCAGTCCTTCTTCTATTAAAGATTGGTCTCCGGCTTCCTGTTGTTGGATTTCAGCTTGTGCTTTAGCTTGCTCTTCAACAATTCTGTCTACAACCTGCTGCTGTTTTTTAAAACGTACCCATCTTAAAGAATTCAATTCCTGCTGACTCTCAACAAAGCTGCTCTCTGAGACGTCCTGAAGCTTGATTAGAGGAGTACGGAGAATACCGACAAATGATACCCAATTCACAATAACCAGTCCAATGGCGAAGGGTTTTAGCATCGGTACTATTTCCCATTCACGATCTCCGCCTATCATCTGCCATCCTATATTCCCCAGATAGAGTAGTGCGCCTAAACCCGCTACAGCCTGTCCAAATAATATAAATTGTCCATATTCTGCGGTCATAAAGCTGTCGTAAAGCGGTAGGAACTTTTCAGTAAACCAGCCTTCCAATACGCCCTCACCCTGCAGAAAATCCATTGCTTTCTGGTAATATTCATCACTGTGTGTATCCTGTGAGAATGCAAAGCACGGAATGAATAAAAGCATTATTTTCATAATGCTTTTTAAAATCTTTTTTCGTTTCATAATTTTTTTAACTATAAATGCCCCGTCATTACATCCATGAATATCTCTGCATCTCTCCGTTCTTTTGTAATCTTTCCGGGATTTTTTGTTTTGTAACTTTCAAGTTTAACTTCGGCTCTAAACCTGTTCTCTCCCTGCTGGTTTAAGTACGCTAGGTATTTTTTCATTTTTCGCCATTCGATAAGGCAGTCATGGTAGGCAAGAATCCTTTTGCCTCTCGGCATATCTGCACTTTTAGCAAATTTGTATTTGTCCTGAATGACGTTGATCTTTCGCCTGCATTCTCCGATGATGCCGTAATTATTGAATCGTTCCCAGGCTTTCGAAGAAGTAAATCCCCACTGAGATAATGCCGAAGATCCGGTGTCAAAATTATCCAGACTGTTCAGTACATCTTTATAATAAAGCAGATAAAGAGGATCAGCCCCTGAGGTCGCACTGGAATAATGATAGAATTCTTTCAGGTTTTCTTCATATGTTGTCTTTGCTTCTTCCTGAATATCGCTTGTTTTGTCCTGCTGTACCAAGGTTGTTGCATATCTTTGGTTTTGCAATCCCGCCAGTCCTAAAGGTCTGATGTCATTTCCGCCTTTGTAATCACGGTTTCGACTTGGAGCCAGCCAGCCCCATACCATGGCATAGGCATAATTAGTCTGTATGCCCAAAAAGTATTTTGGTTCAGGCTGCCAGTCTCCCCATTGATAAAAGACCTGCCTTTTCTCCTGACCTACAATGTGTTTGTCCTTAACTCTTTTTATGGTCTGTCCCTTTACGAAAGATAAAAGGGGAAGAAATGATAGTATTAATAGTATGTTTTTCATAGATTATAATTTTACCAACCGTTTAAATTCTGGTTATAATTATTAATAATATTTTGGATTAAACCTTTGTCCCGTATATACCAGCTGTTGAAAACACCAATATGACGGAAGTATGGTTTTTTTTCAGCATTCCTCAGGTAATTGATAATGTGAACTGTCCAGCCATTCATAATTTTTATCTCATGCTGTATTTTTGAAAGAATTTTCTGCCGATCGTAGCTGTCCATAAGAAAATCATTTTCTTCATTGAGAACCGATTCGCTTATATTTTCATATGAGTTCATCGCATGCAGATAAAGCTTAGAATAATAATTCATAATCAATACGGCATACTGAGGTTTTTGAGCTGAAAGCTCCAGCATTTTCTCCATGTTTCCAATAAGTTTGGTAAAATCATAGTATATGGCTTCAAGCTGTTTTCCCTGCTTCAGTGCTGAATTGACATTACGAAGCTGATTATATATGTGATTTTTTATGACCACAACCTGCACAGCCTTTTCCTTGATATCATCGTAAGCTTTTCTTTGTTTCTCGTAAGAATTTTGGTAAAGCTTTTCAGAAGCTACTCTTGCAGCCTGGTTGGCCGTTACCTGAGCCTGCAGTTCTAAATTATAATAGAGCTGATAATAGGTTTGTGACTTTGCATTATTCAGTAAAAGCAGAAAAAATACAATTAGAAATGTTTTCATTTTAATAAAGATTTGCATTGTTAATGATATCCTGAATGATTTTCTTGTCCCTGTTCACCCAATTTTGAAGCAGGTTATTACGCAGTTTTATTTTTCTCTTGACATTGATGATTTTCTGAAGGGTAGAGTAGGACTGCTGCCGAAGAGTCTTGATTTCACTTTGAGCAAAATCCAGAAGAATTTTACGTTCGGCCTTTTCCATTTCGTTTATCGTCCCATACGATAAAACTATACCTGCCATCAGCCTGATATACAACTGCAGACTATTTATAAACTCATACTGACCATTGAGTGCGACAGGAATCCAGATTGGGGCATCAGATAATTCAGTATAAATTTTCGACTGTATCTCATAAATCTTATCAATTTCTCTGACGATGTTCACCGATGTCGGAATAGCCTGAACTGCAAACGAAAGGTTGTTAAGCCTTCCACGAATTTTTTCAGTCACATCCCTGTATTTGCTCCATTGTTCCTTATTGGCTGATTCCAGACTTAAATTGGTCAGCTGCTTATTTCTCATTTCTTTCTGCTTCTCATTTTCATCCATTGTTTTTTGAATTTCAGAGTTAATAAGGTAGTAGCAGATATAATTCCCTCCAGTAAGCTGACCTTTAAGTATATTTGAAAAAATCAGAATCAGGAAACAGACTTTAGTTTTTGATAAAGTTTTCATAGTCCCAATGTTCCTGCGTTGTTCAATATTTGCTGAAAAATATGCCTGTCAGTATTGACATACGTCTGAAATGGATTGATAGATTTCCAGAATCCTTTTCTTTTGGCTCTCCTTATCGTCATCTTTACGTTGATCAAATAGACATTCAGCAGACGGGTGTTATTTTCAATATTGTACAGAAGCCTTTTCCGATCTCCTGAAGTTGCAAGATTCAGCTCACCACTTGTCAGCAGATCAGCAACATCAGTATAAATGTCGGTCGCTTTGTTAGTTACCAGCTGTATTGATTTTGTCGCAAATATGCTGTACTCCGGTGCATCCTGCACTTCGTTATATATCCCATCAACATTCGTGATTATTTTGCTAAGGTTGTTGTAAATATTCTGAACTTGAATGCCGTTTTTCAAAGTACCATTTACCTCTTTTAATCCTTTGTACAATTTATTCTGCAGATCGTTGGCCAGAACCATCTGAGTTGAGACAACCGCCTGCGCCTGCTGCAGTTTATTCATCTCGTCGACTGTTTTCTCCTGCTCGCTTTTAATTTGATTGGCATATAAAATCATAGCAGGAGCTGTCAGTACATCTATATAGGGAGTTTGTGTTTTATAAAAACTCATGATAAAGACCATGAGTATGATGCTATATTTTTTCATAAGTCTGATTTTTGCTTTTAATAAATTCCTTTAGCGTTATATCTTGATCTATAAGTAGCCGTTTGATACTTTTGAAGAAATCTTTACTAGGGTTTTGCTTTTTGAATGAATGATAGTATTCGATTAACCCGTTGTCAATAGGTTTTTGGTAAATATTTACCAATGATACCAAGTTTGGTAGACCGTCTTTCAGATGATCAATATCTAGAACAAACTGCTCCAATGCATCCTGATAGTTTCGATATTCATTAACATAGTATTCGAGTGCAGATTTTTCAGGTTTTTCAGTAGTATAAGTCAAATATTGCTGTAGTGAAACTTCATTACCATATACTTCACCTTTGCTGCCCCGTTTAAGATAAAATTCTTTGAACCGGCTTCTACCGCTTTTATTATTTAGATTATTAATGGTGAAAATCTTACTCTGCTCAACCTCATTAAGTGAGAGCAATTTTGCAATCTTATCAAAATTATCGATGAATTTTGTCTGATCGAGAAGTATGAAGGTATCCGAATTATTAATAATACTGTCTTTTACGACAGCATTCCCGATAATATCATCCAGCTCCTGTGTAACAACAACGGCTTCACCCCAGAATTTTCTGACTGTTTTATACAGGTATAAAATATAACTTCCCATTAGTTTACTCGCAATTGCCTTCCAGGCTTCTTCAATAATGAGTGCTTTTCGCCTATCTTTTCTCAGACGCATTTTCTGGATAAACGTATCCATAATAATGAGGGTTACAATAGGAAACAGCTTAGGATTATCTTTAACATTATCAATCTCAAAGACGATAAAGGGCTCATAAAATAATGAGTTGTCTGCATCTTCATTTAAAGTCGTTCCATACCTACCTCCTTTGTAAAAATCAGCCAATACATAAAGGAATGTTCTCAGGTTGAATTCAGCTTCAGAAATTTTGAACTTTTTATTGGAAAGATAAATAGGAAGAAATTTTTCAGAATACTCATAAAAAGTGTTGAAAGAAAGTTCTTCCACGTCTAGCATTTCTTCAAGCTCTACCAGTTTTTTGATGAGTGATTTTCTGAAGGCATTTTCCCACTCCGCACTGTTGATTTTGGGTCTTTCAATTATTTTAGTATTTGAAAGGATCAGTTGGCTTTCATCGTAAGTCTTTCTTTTTTCGGTATTGACCAATGTTTCGTAAGCCTCGTGTATTTTGTCGAATATGGAATCATCAAAATCAGCTTTATCAAGATTTTTATCAGGATGATACTGTACCGCCAATTTTCGAAACGCCTTTTTAATGTCCGAGCTTTCAGCATCCATTGGTATTCCTAAAATTTGATAGTAATTTTCATTTTCACTGTATTGGCTCTCAAATTCATTATAAAGATCATCTTCGTAGATGTTGTATTTACTTAGGTATAGAATCAGCTCACGCGAGGTCTTTTGCTGATACCAATTGGTACCACCTTTGAAAAACTGATGGTAATACGCTAAGAGCAGATTATCAATAATGGATTTTTGTGTGGTGGTCATCGATGAATCTGCACCCTGCCATATCAGAAAAATAAGATTTCCTAGAAACTCAATTTTCTCAATATTAAATTCCGATTGGCTGACTACAAAGGGGTTCATTGTGATTGGCTTCTCTTCGGTGTACTGAATATACTTCCCATTCTTATATTTTGCCGTCCCGCTGTAACTGTCTCCGGTGTCCACAATTACAACATCATAATTGTAGGCTAAATATTGTTCAATGATATTATTCATCAAAAAAGATTTTCCGCTTCCTGACGGTCCAAGAACAAATTTGTTTCGATTATTGATTCTGCCGATCTGCATTGGCAGATCAGCGGTGTCGACCTTTAACGGAACTCCCTGTCTGTCCGTAAATCTCAGGTAAAAACTGGATGGTTCATCTACGGGGTAGCTCTCTTTAAAAAAAAAAGCACAGCGAGGCTTCACTCGTTGTGGTAAACAAATCGTATTCTTTTAGTTCATTGGCATTCCCCGGTAGTGATGCTCGAAACAACTCCAATTGATTGAAAGAATTTTTACTGGAAATTACTCCTTTTTGAAAGAGCTGGTTCTCAATCATCGACTGGATTTTTTCCAAATCCTCAATAGTTGGGCAGCTGGTGACAAGACTGTAATGTGCGTCAACAATAAGCTGACCGTCCTTAGCAATATTATCCAGCAAAATACCTATTTCTTCGGCGCAGATCCTATTCAAAGGTTCATTCTGAAATCCTTCGTGACGATTTTTTTTATTGGCTAAAAATTTAACTCTTTCCGTCTGATCAGGAATGACAATAATTTGGTTGTAAATAATGGTATTGTACAGTTCCAGGTCATTAATAAAAGAAAAATTGTCAACTGCGGTATCTTTGATAGCTCCGTTTCCACCCAACGTTGTGTAAGGGTAAATTTCATTGGGCAGTTCAATATTTTCAACATCTACTAAAGAAATGGTCTTCACATAGGAATTACCAATCTGGAGATTACTGTCAAGTGACCTTATATTGTCAAAAGCTTTTGTTGATCTGCCAAAGTTCATGGAAAGAATAGAGGAGATGTAATACTCAAAATTCTTTTCAAAGAAAAAATGGGGCTCAAAATCATTTTCCTTCAGAAGCATAAAGATTTTTTCTGCTTTGTCTCGCAATTCCTTATACTTTTTATCTGAATATTTGTACTGGTTTTTCTTTTTGCTTTGATCGATCCTGTGGGTAAATACCAGAATGCTATCGATTGTTTTGTAAATTCTTCCCGCAAAATGTTCTGAATATTTTTGCTGTAAATATTCTTCATGTGCTTCCGCCTGGTAGATCTTTTTATCGAAAATGTCCAGCTTCTGAACGATATATCCTTCTCCAATAATACTGATAATATTAAGTAGTATTGAATGATACTTCAGATACAAGGCACGGTCTGCCGAATACTGTGTGACAATATTTTTAATTTGGATGGCAATGATCGGGTTTCCAAATTCACCGATAAGAACATCATAATTAACATTAAATTCTGAACCGTAGTCGTAGCCAATAAATGGCAGACTAAAGCTTTTCTTTTTCATTGTGTGTATTTCCTAACGTTTGTACTTCTGCTTCAGTTTTATTTTTACAGGAATCATAAAAATCTCATTTTTGTTAAGCGTTTTGTTAAAAAGACCTTTGGTTTTCTGTAATCTGAAGACATTCCAAATCAATCCTGCACCAATACCTAAAGCAAGAACTATCCCTATAAAGAATCCTATAACTTTGCTTAGAATGATGCCTAAAACCATTGTGCCGGCAAATGAACCACCGGCATAATAGATATACTTTCCTTTCAGACCTTTAAACACAAGGGGCTTCTTTAGCCCCTTGTATAGAAAGAAACTCTTTTCTTCCATTTCTTATATTCCAAAAAATGCCTGAATTACTGTGGGAACGAGAAGCAGGAAGATACAGGCACCTCCCCAGCCAATCAGTTCTTTATTGACGTCTTGGTCACCATTGTTCCATTTGTTGTAAATTCGGACACCTCCGACAATGCCTACGATCGCACCTATCATTTGAACTAAGTTTGAGACTGGCTCAACGTACTCTTCGATATCCGATGTTGCCGAAGATATAGCTCCGGCGCCTCCTGTCTGAGCAAAAAGTAAATTTGTGCATAATACCAAGATTGCGGAGAACAGCGCTTTTTTAATTTTATGGTGTTTATTAATGCTTGTAATATTATTTTTCATTTGATTTTTAAAATTTTAATTGAACAATAATTGAATTGTTTCATTTGAAACCGTCTGGTAAAAAAAGATTCCAAAGCTCCATAAAGTGCTTTGGAATCGAAACAGATACGGCGTTTTCCGTATCATTGACTGAATGTAATTAAAAAACTAAACTTGATTTGTAAAAACTCTGACCGCTTTCAGAGCCGACAACGATATGTCTTGATGCTTTTTCAAAGAAATTTCGAAACATCTCATCCGAAATAACTGACGGAATTATTTCCTTCTGATGAGGTATTGCCTCCGAATTTTTGCTTCCGATCACTGAACTTAAATTTGAAAGAAATGATTGACGCACTTCTTTTTCATCTTTGCCCTGTTGATTGTCGCCATAGAAGTTTTCAATTTCCCGCTCTTCCTCAAAACGTCGATGGTTAAAAGGTTCGCCGTTTTCTTCGGAGGATAATTCTGTCTCTTCATAATCATAGGAACTTGGTAAGTTTAAATTCTCTACGTCATCTTCATAAATATTTATTATTTCTCCTGGAGTTTCTTCAATAAAGTTCTCAAGGCTGATCAATTCGCCATCATTTTCATTTCTATTTACGATCTGTTTTTTTATAAATAAGTCATAAACTGCAATGCCGGTATAATATAGAATGTATAGTAAACCAGTAATCATTAGGACTTTTCCCATAAATTTTCACTTTTTTAAAATGTTTAAGAAATTTTCATAATCGTCAGATTTTAGAGCGAGATGCACCGCAAAACTTACAAATTCGCTTACAGATATCCCGTCAGCACGAAGGCCCACCAACTTTCTGTAATGATGATCCTGTATCCTTATCATTCTGCTGGTTTTGTCATTACTCTTGTAAGAGTCAACAAATTCATTAATTATGCATAAGGTTTTATCATCAAGTTCGGTTAGATTGGTTGGTTTTTTCTTTGTCCGAGTGTTTTTTGCTGCATCTGCTGTTTTGTGTTTAATGCCCTTTTTCGATAAGACTGCCTCGTCACTCAGAATATTGAGATTCTTTGCTAATTCCTCTTTATCTTCATCGGTCGTATAGCGGTCTAAAATTCCCATAGATGATAAATTAATTCATCGAATGTTTCTTTGACAGCTAACTTTTGTTCATATGTCAGTCCTTTTGTGTTGATGCTAAGCATACATTTTCTGGTTAGAACTGATCCGCCAATTACTTTCCCTATCGTATTGAATTCAGCATCCATTACAGGTTTCAATTCGTAGCTGTCGTCTTTGCGCATATTATTTCTGATGAAATATATTTTTGCCTTGACTTTGATAAGCTTAAGAAGATTGAGAAACAGTACTGTAGACATCATTGTAACACTGGAGTATCCATAAGGAATTATTATGGCATCACTGTATTGTAATACCTGCGTGTAATTATTCTGAATATTTCCGGCGGTATCAAAAAGAATAACCTCCTGACTTTCCTTTAACTGCATTAAAACTTTTTCATTCTGCGTGAGATGAATATTTTCTTCCGAAATTTTCTCTACTTCATAAAGATAATCTGCTTTTAATTCTTTGTCTTCTGACCATTGCCTGTAAAATGAACGCTGAAAATCAAAGTCGATGACATTTACCTTTTTATCGGTAAACATAGAAAGATAGTTGGCAAATGCAATGGCTAAAGTGGTCTTGCCAACTCCGCCCTTCTGATTTGCAAACGTAATAATCATCTCTTTTTTTTCTTTTTTCTTCTTCTATTTTCTAGTTCTTCGCTTGATGGCGGAGAAGCTGCTGAAATATCAAATAGGGAAGTGCGTTTTAACATTTCTTCTAAACTTGATGCTTCTGCAGCTTGCACGCCATTGACAATAGACTGGTGTCCTGGATTTTGAGGATTTAGTAATTGAGATAAATAAAGGTTGTAATAGTAATCTCCGACCAATTCTTTTACGGTAAAGACAACATTGTCAATCTTATTAATGACGAATGCCTCATTTGAGAAACTGACGATCTTTATTTTATCCTGCGAATTATTACTTACTTTCCTTAAGTTTAGGATGTGATCTATTGTTGAATTTCGTGTGTCTTTCCAGATATTATAATTTGTCTTTTTCGATTGTTTCAAAAAAAGCATATAATCCTGGATTTCGCATTTGTACTCTTGTTCCAAATGCTTTTTAAAAACGTTCTTCGTTTCGATTGTCAAATTTGAATTGGCCAGAATGTCAAAGATCTTTTTGTCTAATACTTGGGAGCTGATAATGAATAGGTCACTCATTTTCATTATATCACTGCCTTTGTAAATCGTATTGGTTTTGTGGTCGATGATGGAATAGCCGAAAGGCTGTTTATCATCTTTGAATGAAAGAACAACATCAATCCCAAATTTTTTCTTCAGATGGTATTGAAGCTCTGATTGGTAGGAGGCATGGTTTTTATCCGATACTCTGAAAACCGAGTTGGAAAATACCTCTTTGTATTTTTTGAATAGAGCAAATATCTGTTTTTTTCTTTTCTCGTCAAAACTTTTTTTTGAAAAATTTAAATCATTGACATTTAAAACTTTGATAAAAGCGCCGTTTTTTGTAATATTTAACTTATCATTTTTTTCATAATAGCCGTATCCATTAAGTTCCAGCAGTGTCTTAAACTGATGTAACGTACTATAATTATAATCAATCAATTTTTCTAAATTTTGATGTACGTCAGTACCGTACAACTCTTTAATTGTTTCCTGTAAAGCAGTTTGACTTTTATATTTTTCGAAATCTCTCTCAATACGCTTTGAGCTGTCTTTATTAACCCTTGTACTTACAATATGAATGTGGTTGTTGGCAGTATCATTATGAAAAACAACAATGTACGGTTGTTCACCATAGCCCATTTTATCCATGAATTTATCTGCTGTAAGCGCCAATTGTTCCTTAGAATATTCGCGTCCTTTTGCGGATATTGTAGCGTGAAACTGCGGATTTTTTATTCTTGAATTATTTTTGGAAACTGCTTTCAGATAGTTTTTTATGTCTGGAGCTCCCGAAGAGTGATTAAGATGAGCCGGGAAATTTTTAATTGATAAAAGTTCTCCCTTTCCTTTTTCAATTTTCTTGTCATTATAAATCACACCATTGAACTCACTGGATGATTTGTTTAATATTTTAACAATCATTTTGCAAGTTCAATATAGATTTTTTTGATTATTCTGTTTTGCTCAATTTTCAGACTGTTGAGAATTTCAAGCTTTGAATTATAATCAGATAAAAGGGTAGTGGGTAAGTGCTTGTTGGTGTTGATATGTTTTGCAATCTGATTGATATTATTCTCAATTTTAGAGAATAAATTAACCTGATTTTCGATGAAATTCATGATTTCTTTCCTGTCATTATCAAGTAGCTTTCCTTCGACGCCGCTAATGATATAATCGGAAAGATGAAGGTTGTATTTATTACAGTGATTCAGCCATTTTTCTTTTACTTCGTCATGTAGCCTTAAAGTAATTCGTGCAGTCTTTGATCTGCCTGAGGTTTTTAAATCTTTCATTTGGCAATTTTTTAAAATAGTTAAGGCAATCCTAATTAGGATTCGCACATTTCAATTTGCAAACGAGAAGATTCTTCTCCTGATTAGATCATCAAAATTATGTAAAATTCACTTGAAAATTATAGATTAGTATTTTCGATTTCTATTTACCGTTATTATTTTTTTGCTCTTCTTTCTTTTTTTTGATAAAATCTGTTGGACGCATCCCATTAATTTCATAAAAAAGATCTGAAAAATTCTGACGGGATGCTATACCGCATTTTTCAGCTAATGCTTCAATTGTGTATTTCAAGTAATTTTTATCAGTATTCATTAGATTGGTAATGTAATCAATTCTAAGATTGTTTAGGTAATTTTTAAAATTAACGCCTTTTGATTCGTTGATAAAAGTTGATAAATATGTTGTATTAGTATTGAATTGAGCCGCCAACTGATTTAATGTTAATCCTATTTGAGTATATTCTTGTCTATCCTCAAATGATTTTATTTTTAATAGTAAATCTTGGTAAATCTCCTTACTAATTATCGATGTCTTCTCATCCTCGTAAATGGTATCGGGACTATGTTGATGTAGCATTTTTTCAAGCTGACGATTGTCAAGCTTTATCTGCAGTATCCTGTAATTCAGCATGATCTTCTTATTCTTCCTATATTTAAAAATGTATAGTGTGATAAAAAGCAGCGAAAGACATATAAAAAATATTACCATTAAGGAAGTGAGAAGATTTCTCTTCTCTAAAGCTTCTTTGTTATCTAACAATCGCTTCGTGTCGTATTCTTTGTGAATTCTTGAGGTCAAATAGTAAAACTCTTTTCCTAATAAGCTGTCAACTGATAAGAGCTGTTTAGTGTAGTACAGCTCTTTCTTTGTGTTGTTCAGGTTATTAAAATGGTTTATTAAAATTTCGTAGCTATCACGTGTCTCCGGTAAAACAAAATTTTTATGAACGAAAATTGAATCTACCATCTCAAAATAATGGAGTGCTTTTTCCTTATCAGAATGATAGTAGCTCTTTCCTAAGTAAGAGTAAATTAATGATGCAGTCGCAAAATCATCTACCTTCAATATTTTTGGTAAAGATTTATTTAAGATATCGATTGCATGCTTATAATTTTGACGGTTATATGCTGAAATGCCTTTGCACTTTAAAAAATAACTCTTTTCCAAAGAAAATTCATCAATCCCCTCAATTTCTTTTAGCCCAACATTTATTAAACTATCAGCAGCAGCAAAATTTTTTAGATTTCTCTGACAGATTATTAACTGGTGAAGAGAGTTAAAATATCCCCTTTTATTATTGAAAACTTCATTTGGATGAAGTTGTTTAACTGATTCATTATTAAAAAATTTAATGCATTCTTCGAAATTTTCTTTAGATTCTGAATAATAGCCTAGGTAGCTTTTGACGACTCCCATATGATAGACGACCTTATATTTCAAATACTCGTCTTTAGTATTTTTTAAATAGTTATAAGCTTTTAAATATTCATCTAAAGCCGGATCAAATTTTTTATAGTTAAAGTAATAGATAATCCCTTTTCCCAAATAAGCTAAACCTATCAAATCTTTATCTCGTGATTTTAAAGCGGCATAGATCATACTATCGGAATATACTAATTTTTGCTTTTCATTTTTAGTAAAGAAAACGGCATCCCGATATCCTTGGGTTAAATGTTCAAAATCATTTTCATTTTTCGATTTTTGAATATAAGTCTTTACATAAGGAATTGCTCTTTTATCATTTTTAGGAAGATTCTCATAATTTTTTCGGATAATCTCATATTCGCTCATCTTCTGCGCATTTAACAGCAGAAAAAAGGGGAATAATATCAAAATGAATGAAAATCCTTTAAGCATGGTTAGTAGGCTTCAATTAAGAACCGCCAAATTTATGTAAAATCTCCATAAAACAGGGCTTTTCCCAATATTCTATTAAGATATTTAATTATTATTAAAAACAATTGATAATGAAGCGGTTTCATTGTTTTTTGTTGTCGTGCTTTATAAAACACGACGTCGTGCTTTGTAAAGCACACCCACATATGCTTGTTTGGACGGTCTTTTCGACAATACCTTTGACTCCAAGAATTCTGAGAAAAACCGGCCGGGATAATCCTTAATAAATTTTACTATTATGAAAAAAGTTATCCCATTTTTAATTCTTATTGTGGGTTTATGTGCGCAAAGTTGCAGACAAGTTGATGAGCAAGTAGATAATGATTTTGCACTATCTAGAGTTGCAAAGGAAAGTAATAAAACATCTGATTCAACTAGAATGAAAATTGAATTAGAAAAAGATCCCCCTGTAAAGGATGGTCAAGATTGGAAACACTAAATGAAATGATATAAAGATTCCCTATACCTCAAAAATATAATATCCAGCCAACGACGTTAGATCGGGTATAGGGAAATCTTTCAAAAATTGACGAAGAAGATAATAATGAAAGGGCAGATTTTGATTTTAAAGTTTTTTAATAAATTTTTTAGCCATGAAAAAATCAGTCTTCCTTCAAGTGCCGCTAATAACGGCCTGTTTTTTTATTCTTTTATTCTGCTACGCTAGCGCAAGCAAAATAATGGATTTTGGAAATTTCCAGGTTCAGATCGCACAATCACCACTTTTAAGTGCTTATGCTGGATTTATTTCTTATGCAACAATAATTGTTGAGCTTCTTATTGTAGTTACTCTTATAGTTCCCAAATTTCGATTAATTGGGCTTTATAGCTCTATGGGAATTATGATAGCCTTTACAATCTATATTTATCTTATCCTAAATTTTAGCGACTTTGTTCCCTGTTCTTGCGGCGGGATACTTGAGAAAATGGATTGGACAGAACATCTATTATTTAATCTTGGATGTATTTTACTTTCTTTTATTTCCGTAATTCTAGTTGAGGTTATTAATAGACAAAAATTCATCATCTATTTTGTGAAAATTTTTGTAGTCTTTGTCGCGAGTACTTCTCTTGTTGTTTATCTATTTTATTCTTCAGAATACATTATAAAAAAAGAGAATAATTTTGTTAGAAGATTTCTAATACATCCAGTACTAGAAGATAAATCAATAGATTTAAAGCTGGATTCATACTATATTGCAGGCTCAGATAGTAAAAAAATATATCTTGGAAATATAACAGCTCCATTATTATTTTCTGAAATTAATTATGATTTATCAAATTTAAGCCAACAAAGGATAGAGCTGGATGAGAAAGACTATTCCTTTAAAAATCTATGGCTTCAGACCTTTAAAAACGATTATTTTCTTTACGATGGAAGTGTCCCAATAATTTACAGAGGTAAAATTGGTGACCAATATGCAGAAACAATAAGTTATCAGAACGCATACTTTACTCAATTATCCGTTTTAGATTCGGCTAGATTTGCACTAAGAACGCAGAGTAAAAGTACACAGCAATACACTTTGGGTAGCCTTGATTTAAATCGAAATCCAAAAGTTGTATTGAATCCAGATATTCTTCAAAAACAAATTGACGGAGTATTTGACAGTGACGGAAAATTGTTGCTCAACCAAAATTTTAAAAATCTTATATACATATATAATTACAGAAATGAATATATGATCATGGATGAGGATCTTGAATTGAAATCTCGCTTAAAAACAATTGACACCATAAGCCGAGCTAGATTTAATGTGGTTAAAATTCCAGACGGTCGACATAAAATGAATGTTCCAAGTTTAAAAAACAATCAAAATCCTACAACTAATCAAAACCTCCTTTTTGTGGAATCAAAGCTTATTGGCAAGTATGAGTCTAAGAAAGCATGGAAGAAAAATTCAATCATTGATATCTACAGGATTGACCGACAGGAATATGTAGGAAGCTTTTATATTCCTAAAAAGGATGATAAAGCGCTAACACAGATGTATGCAACCGACATGTATCTTTTTGTTTTAATTGACAAAGAATTGAAAAGATACAAGTTTACTAGACTGATTCTTAATTTATATGAAAAGGGGAATGCCGAAAACCTAAAATAGAGTAGGCAATAATTCAAATTTCTTTAATATGAAAAAATTAATGATTCCTGTAGTCACAGTATTACTTGGCACAGGCGCAGCATTTGCAACTAGTGCTGCAAAAAGCAATTCAGCAAAAGCAATTGTTGACGCTTACAGAATTGATGCCGTTACTGGCGAATGTCTAAACGCACAACAACAGTGTAACACAGTGGGCACAGCCCCATGTGTTTGGTCGGGCGACAGCAGTTCGTCTTTGCACGAGAAAATTTCGGACAACCCGACAATGTGCGGAGAGGAACTTTTCAGACTGCAGTAAAAAAGGGATGCTATAAAGCATCCTTTTTCATTTGTTTGTTAATCCAATCTATGTTTGTTTTATCTTTTAAAAAATAATCCCACCATTCTAATGTTCGATAATAAAGATCTTTTCTATCCTCTGAATTAAAACTTGGATTATGCCCCTGATTTGGATAAAACAGAGCTATAACATCTTTATTATTCCTTTTTAACCCAATATAAAATTCCATGACCTGATCCCATTTTATGTTTTCGTCTTTTTTACCAGCCCATAAAAGAATGGGCGCATTCACTTTCTCAACATTATAAATGGGGTTGTTGTCAAAGTACAATTTTTTGTTTTCACTGAAAGGAAATTTCAATTCATATTGTCCATTTTCATATTGCCAGTAAAATGGGCTGTGGAAATTATAATTGTAAGAAAAATAGGAACGTACAATATCACTATTACCAGCACCAGATAAATACGCTGCAAAACGGTTTGAATGTGTAGCAATAAAGTTTGTCTCATATCCCCCATGGGAATGCCCTGTTAATCCGATTTTCGACTGATCAATATACGGTCTGTTCTGAATTGTATCCAATGCTTTATTGACGCAGTCTAATGCTGAAAGACCTGTTCCTTTTGGACCAAATACAATATCGGGTAAATAAACGAAATAGCCTTGGTCAAGTAAAGTTCTCAAATCAAAAGAAGCAGGATTATTATAGCCTATAATATCATATTGATTTGCCGAATCATTCTGAATTTGATAAATTCTTACAATCATAGGATATTTTTTTTTAGGCTCAAAGTTAGTTGGGTAATATAAAATACCCTTCAACTTCTGATAATCCGAATTAATATAATTTATTATTTCAATTTTAAGATTCTTTACTGCAGCATCTCGATTTTCATTGGTTAAAAGAATTATTGGTTCTTTTTTATGATCATCAACGTAATATAAAGACATCGGTTTGTTGTAATTTTCTAATGTATAAGCAAAAAAATTTGCGTTTCTGTTGTAGTAGAAATCTCTAATATAATTTTCTGAGGATTTTATTATTGATTTTAAATCTTTATTTACAATGGTATAATATGACGTTTTGTTTTCTTCGTCATCTCTGACTTTTATTAAAACTGAATTATCATTCTTTAGGTACGATCTGTAAATCTTGAAATAGCTCCCAATTAATGGTAGACTCTCTTTATTCAAAATTTTAACTTTTTTACTTAGATTTTCGCTAATTTTGATCAGTCTATCCTTCTGAATATTATAAACGAAAATACCTTTTTGAGAATCAAAGTAAATTAATGACGCGTCTTTACTAAAAACAGGATTTTGCAGACTGTGATCTTGAATATATCCTTTTTTCATCGTAGAAAGATTACATAACACCCATTTATCCTGCAAGTCTCTGTAAATACTAAATTCTCCATCTTTGGATAGAGTGAAATATGCACTTTTTACAATATCAAAGGGTTTGGCTGTATTATTCTGAGTATCTAAAATCTGTAAATCAATATTTTGATTATCTACTGTATAATTTTGAAGTTTTCCTCTTTTAAAAGCGAAAAGATATTTATCACTGCCAGATAAAAAAATCTTTTTCGAATCTTTATTATCAATTGCGCTTACATGATTATTGTTTGTAATTATCCAATATTTGTCAATTGGATCAAAACCAGTGTCATGCTTGCTTAAATCACCATCATTTCCATACCATATTTCGACATTTTTGTTTTTTGGTATCTTCGTTTGGCCATTTACAAAATACTTTCCTTCTTCATTCATTTCACTAACTACAATGTAATCTCCAGTATCTATATCTTGTAAAATTGGTTTTGAGATATTGCCAGATTTGATATCTAATAAAACTAAACTTTCCGTTTTATCAGTACTGTTTTGTTCAATTATATAAAGTGTTTTCTTTGAATCACTTATTTCAATTCTCTTGATAAGCACAGGGCTCTCGTAGATCTTTTTTTTATTTTGGGAAGAAGTGTCGTAGATTTCGTATTTATTTTCACCCTTTCTTACGACAAAAATTTTACTTACATTATCTTTCGTAATATTGACTACACTATCTATTTCGTAGTATGATGCCCCTTTGTTATTATAGACAGACAATTTATCGGCAGTGTTTAGTAATGCAAAAGTTCCTGTGTCTGAAGACGCAAAAACTCTTTTAATATTGTCAAAAACCTTCTGTCTTCTATCATTCAGACTAACTAAGACAGCTTTATCTTTTGCCAATGCTACCACAGCTTCTTCTTGTAAAAAAATTGGAATATCTAAGGTTTTCGTTAACAGATGAGGTTTTTGAATTTTATTCTTTGTTGAAAAAATTTCAATAGTATCTTTGTTAATATCATAATGTTTTCCTGCTATAACCCAGTTTCCCTTTGGAGACATCGCAAGAATTTTTATTCGATATTGCTGAGCCATTTTTTTTTCTAATGTGCCTCTCAACGTTTGACCTTGACAAAAAGAAATCCCTACAAGTAACAGTAAAATTATTATATTTTTAAATGATCTCATTAGTAACCTGGATTTTGGGGATTTAAATTTGAATTTAGTTCAAGATCTTTTTGAGGAATTGGCCACAGTTGATGATTAGTCTGCCAATTAGGTTTTGAGGAAATAAGAGAATTTAAATTGTTATTCCTTTTGAGATCAAAGAAACGATGCCCCATCTCTGTAAAGAATTCTCTACGGTTCTCACTTGCGATTTCAGTAATTAAATCAGACTGTGAAATGCCTGAAGTTACCGCCGAAAGTCCAGCACGTTGTCTTGTAGCATTTAAATATAGCAGTGCTTCATTGAGTTTGTTTTGTTTTGCCAAGCTTTCGGATAATAGTAGGTAAACTTCTTCAAGCCTGAAAACAATGGAGTACTCTGTGGTATTATTTGAGCGATTTTTATATTTATCGGCTCTATACCAAGTGTTTGCGCCCACAGTAATTACTGCCATCCAGTTCGATTTTCTGAAATCCGATGATGCAAAGGAGGACATAAGAGATGTCGATAGTGCGTAGCTCGAAGGTGCTGCACCTGTGAAATAATATAAACTTGCCTCTTTTGTTGCATCTCCTGAATTTTTAGGTTTTAATTGCCACAAAATATGTTTTCCTGACTTTTGAAAGACTTTAGCAATGTCAGTTTCGAAAGTATAAAGAGAACTTTGAGCTATTGATTTTAATTTAGCTTCCGCATCGGCTGGTCTCTGCTCTGCAAAATATACCTTTGCCATCATCAGTTCTGCAACTTTACGATTGACAAAAATTCTTTCGGAGTTACTGTATTCGTCTGCTAATAATATATAACATTCGTTCAAATCGTTTTCAAGTCGAACAAGAACATCATCAGAACTCAATTTTGATGAGGTGTTGTTAGCAGTGTAATCAGTTGTAGTTAAATAAGGAATATCTCCATATATTTGCTGTAAATAGAAATATAAAATACAGCGTATCAGTAATGCTTCACCTTTCATTCTTCTTTTGTCTGTGTTTGAAATTCCTGATGATTTTTCAAGACCTTCTAAGATAGAATTGGAGAAATAGATTTGTTGATATGTATTTGACCACAGTGAATAAACTGCAGCATTGCTGGAAATGAGTTGATTTTGTGAAATTTCATAGATTCCATTTGTTGCGGTAGTTGCATAACAAGTGAGATCATCTGTATAATTGCTCAAAAATAATCCCATCTTATCACCTGCCAGTAGAGAATTATCTCGTAAACTCGAATATAATGCCGATAATGCGGAATTTGCTGTTTGAGTGTCCTGAAAAACATTGTTTTTATCAATTTGATTTTCCGGTACATCAACTTCCAGCATCTCTTCACAAGAAATCAGATTGAGTAGTAATAGTGAGAATAATAATATAGTAATGTTTGTAATTGTTTTCATTTCAAATTTTTTAAAGATTGAACTGTAACCCAAAAGAGTATGTTTTCAGAGGTGGCAGATAGCCCAGTGCTAAAAACTCAGGATCAACACCAAAATATTTGGTTACCGTGAGAAGATTTTGTCCTTGAATGTATATTTTGACATTTCTGAAGACGCTGTTTTTTAATGGAATCTGATATCCCAATTGTACATTTTTTAATCTGATAAATGATGCGTCCGACACTGATGCTGTACTGTTTTGAAAAAATGTGTGAAGCGTGTTTACTCCGGAAGTATATGGCATATATGTACCAGTAGGGTTGTCCGTTGACCAGACATCTAAAACTTCGACTGGCTGATTATTCATACTGCCAGGAACAGTTATAATACTGTTGTAATTTCTGTTTTTTTGCTTAACGAACTGAAACAAAAATGAAACGTCCCAATTTTTATATCTGAAACTGTTCGACCACCCACCGAAGAACTTTACACTTATGTCCTGAGCAACTTTGTTATCTTCAGGTGAAGATATCTTTCCATCTCCATTGAAATCAGTAAAACTGTATTTTCCTGTTTTAGGATCGATACCTTCAAGTTGATACAATTTGATAATTGAAGTAGATTGCCCAATGATAAATTGATTGGCATACGTTGAACCTTCCAGTCCCGGAAATGAAACTAATTTGTTTGTTGGAAAACTAATGTTGAAATTAGTATCCCATTTAAGAGACCCTGTTTTTAGTGGCTGAGCTGCCAACTCAAATTCCCATCCTTTGTTTTCGACCGTAGCATCAAGATTTGCCAATACACTTGTAAAGCCAGTGATTGAAGGCAGCTGGTAGCCCACCAATTGATTTGAAGAAAGATTTCTATACCAAGCTGTCGTAATATTAATATGGTCTTTGAAGAGCCCAAGTTCTAAAGCAACTTCTAGCTTTTTAGTTTTTTCCCAACTATAGTTACCATTATAGAGTCTTGACGGAATCAATCCTGTAACTGAATTATAGATATATGATGATGAGACAGTATAAGTATCTAAATATTGATAGTCTCCAATGTTGTCACTACCTGCAGTACCATAACTTCCGCGAAGCTTTCCAAAACTTAACCATTCTAGATTTTCGGCAAATTTTTCTTTTTTAAATAACCAAGCTCCTCCAACTGCTGCAAAATTGGCAAACTTTTTATTTGGACCAAAGCGACTGCTTCCATCACGTCTGCCAGTCAGATTAATTATATATTTATTTAAATATTGATAATTAAGCCTCCCAAAAAATGCGGCGTATCTGTATTCATTTGTGATTTGGTCTGAAACTGTTTTTGTTCTTGCAGCACCGATATTTGTTATAAAAGCATTACTTTCAAAGCCTACACCTACAATTGACCCTTGTTCGTTTGTCTCTCTTTGAAATGTTCCTCCCGCCAAAGCATCGATTTTATGATGTTCAGATTGGTAATTCCAGTTAATTTGTGGTTCAATGATGAAAGAAAATCTGTCCTGATTATTCTTAGATGCTGTCGAAGTTGCGCTTGACTGACCCGCAGCATAAGCCGGATTATAAATTGTATTGGGCTGTAACGAAAGTTCTTCAAATGTCTGGTAGTTAAATCCACCATTAAGCTTTAGCAATAAGTTTTTATAAACCTCATACTGTGTTGTAATACTATTAAGAAATTGCTTGTTTTCATTTGTATAGGTGCTATTGTAGGCTGCCACAGGATTGGCAAATGTATTATTCTGCCAGTTTAATCCACCTTCAGAATTGTAAAGCTCAGGTGCATTTGGAACTAAATTGTACGCCTGCCTCGTAATATCTGTTCTAATGACATTGTTTTTCTGAATTGAAAAACTATTGGCAATATTCATCTGAAATTTATTGTCTGCAGATCGATGCGAGATATGGCTGGAAATGTTTTTGCTTTTGTATTTAAAGTCTTCCCCAAAAACAGTGGTCTGCTCATTATTTGAAAGGCTCAATAAAAAATTGGTTGTTTCTCCACCGCCATTTAATGATAATTGTGTGTTTGACAAAGCTGCTGTGTTCCCAACTAATTTATCCGGCCAGTTTGTATATCTATCTTGATTCCAAGTTCCATTGATATCATAAGCCGTTGCAGGATAAGTACTGATTCCATCATTTTCAAATGCTTTTTTTCTCATAGATAAATATTCTGATGTATTAATCAAATTGAGATTAGAAATCACTGTACTTAATCCATAGGATGTATTAAAATTTAAATTCAGTCGTTTTGACTTTCCTCTTTTAGTAGTTACCAAAACAACACCATTAGCACCACGGGAGCCATATATTGCTGTTGCATCAGCATCTTTTAAAATTTCAATTTTTTCAATGTCGTTTGGATTGATGCTGTTGAGAGGATTAAGACTTCTTCCGGGTAGAATAACAGTCGAATAGAGTGATGTCATTTCTCCACCCATCGGAACACCATCGATCACATAAAGTGGCTGATTTCCATCAATTGTGCTGTTGTCCTTGTTTCTTAAACTGTTTCTACCTCTTATTTGAATATCATAACCACCTCCGGGAACTCCTGAATTTTGAGTGATAGTAACACCCGCAAGTCGTCCCTGAACACTAGATAGAACATTAGTCACAGGCTGATTTTCTATATCCTTCGCTGAAACTTTTGCAATACTACCGGTACTTTCTTTCTCTTTTACTTTATAATATCCGGCATTGACAACAACTTCTTCAATGCCCTGTACTTTCTGATCTAATGAAAGATTAATAACAGCTTTACCATTTACGGTAATTCTTTTTTCTGCATACTCAGGATGTCGGAAAATTATGATGGGATTTTCACCGTTTATTTGTAAGATGTAAAATCCTTTCGAATTGGTCTGTGTAACTTGATCACTGCCTTCCTGAGATACATTGACTCCAGAAAGTGGTGTCTGATTCTCGCCGACAGTAACTGTTCCGGTCACTGTCTTGGTTTGTGCTTTTGCATTACTGCATAATGCAGTTAACAAAAAGACAATACCAATGCTTCCTATTTTAGAATAGGATTTTTTCATAGTTTTGTATGGGTTTTTTGATTAAACTCCTTGATAAACCTAGCTCTTTCCTGAAGTCTGCAAACTGAATAGGGAAGGGCTTTCTTATTTATAAGGATTATTTTTTATTTCATTTTTTAGTTATTATTACTTCTGGATTCAGGTATTTGAAAACAAAACTTTCTTAGTGCCTTTTGGATAGGGGATAGTCGTTAGTTAACCGCAAGGCACCTAAAAGCCATTTAATATGAATGAAATTGTGTCCCGAGAAAGCTTTAAAAGCCGCAATGAGTTGTACACCTCATTGTATCATATAATCTGATACTATTTTTGGAAGGTGCTTAGAAGTAGAAAAGCGAACAGCATTGGAAAAAGACGGCGTGGAACTCTACATTATCCAATTCGGGGTACTGGTATACCTTGTATACAGATAAGAGAGCCCACGCCTAGGTCGTGAGCTTCCTGCTTATCGTCTCGTATACTAAAATTACCAGTTTTCGAATTGAGATTCTAAGCAATAGCTTCTATTATTCTTTGAAGTATCGCAAAATTACATATTCTGTAACTTATTTTACAAATATAGTAATTTTATTTATTGTATGGTAATATATTACCACGAATTTTCAAATCAAAAATCCAAAATTGCCCATAAATACATTATTTATGGATAGCAAAGAAGTCTTAAGATTATTTATGCTTGAGTTTTCAGAAAATTTGAAAAAGATTCGAGCTACAAAATATAACTCAATGGATGAGGTTGCGCAGAATTCAAATTTCGATTCAAGCAATTACAATAAATTTGAAAATGGAAAGGGCAATCCAACTATAGAAACGATGTTGAAAATGTCATCAGCTTTTGGTATTACCCCAAAAGAACTTTTTGACTTTGATTTCGATATTAATAAATATAAGATTGACGAATAAAAAAATCCTAACTAATTTGTTAGGATTTCTTTTACTTATTAATTTCCTGATAATACCGATCAGAGCATTGATCAAGAACTTCTTCTGTTTCTTTTAATTCTTTTTTAGTTGAGTAAACCCAGACTGAAAGTCCAACTATTACCAATGTTGCTACAATACTGTAGATTTTTATTGCTTTCATATTTATGCTTTTTGTAAATATATGAAATTTATCGCATCGGAGGAGGTGGTAATGACTTGCTTGGAAGATAATTATCAATTTGGTTCTGTGTAATGATTTCTTTTTCTACTTTTTTGAAATCTATAGGAGATGCTTCAGTTCTTTGAGATTCGTCCTGCAAATAAATTTTGTCTTCCAGCGAATCTATTACCTTCTTAAAATCAGAATCCATAAAAGGTAAAATAAAACATATTTTGTCTTCCTTTCCATTTACCTTAAAACTTAAGTAATTTCTACTGCCTGCATAACCTTGATTTGCATCCAGCGCTTTTTTTATTACATATTTATCCAAATTTTTATCTGATAAGCTATTGATTTCATCAAGTTCACTCTGGCTTAATTTATATTGATAATATACTTTATCTCTTTCTCTATCAAGATAAACATTTAGAACTCCATCTTTGTCCAAAGTGGTATAAGCACTAATGGACAGTTCGTTGTTTGATTTTATATCATAGCTTACGAGCTTAAAATCAGTAACCTTTTTTTGACAGCTAACAAATATAATTTGTATTAGTAGCAAGAAAAGAAGTTTTGTTTTCATAGTTATTTTATTGTTGATGATTGAAATTAATTAAAAGTTATAAGATTATACATCCAACAAACTTTCATCATACCAAATATCCTCGTAGCCGTTACTATCTATTAAAAAACGATTACCAGCCGGAAGCCCGAGATATTGAATTATAAAAGAAGCATCTTCCAACAAATGATAGGCGTGAGAAGGCTGAAAAAAATCATCTGCATAAGAAAACTCACCTGACCAAATATACCAACCAGTTAAACCTTTTGTTCGGGGATGTCTAAGTCCATTTATTTGAATGTTGGGATTAAAATTTCGACCCAATGCAATTACGGTATTTAACTCTACTACATCAGAAATTTGAGAATTCTTTTCACAAATTTTCAATTGGTCTTGTAAATAATCTTGAGTATCCATTCTTTTTGAGATTCTATAATTATTTTATATAAATGTTAGATTTCCTTTTTTCCACTCGTCTAAAGTAATTTCAGCTGTTGAACCAATTATTCCCGATTGCTTTATTATTTCTTTTAAAACTTTGACCGCTTTCTTTTCATCAAGATGTAAGATATAACAGGCAGACCATAATCGCGGACCTTTATGCTGATGGTTTAAAAACTGAAATAAACTTTCTATTGAATTTTGGTTTTTAAGAAATGAAGCTGCATTCATTACCTTCTCGTAATTTTTATTTCCTACTTTAAAATTACCATTTTCTGTAGATTCTACTTGAATAATTGAAGCCTCCTCAAACATTTTTAATGCAGTTTCAATGTCTACTATTTTCTTCATAATCTCATAATAATAGTTCTAATTTTCCTTCTTTCCACAAATGAAGAGTCGCAGAGGCTGTCATTTTTACTTTCGAATTTGTAGATAATTTTTTTAGGATGTTCTCAGCTATATCAGGTTTTGATTTTAAAGTAAAAATGGCCGCCCACAATTTTACATATTCGTCAGGATTATCCAACATTTCACTAAAAAGCTCTTCTTCACGTTGCTCCTTTGCATGGTTATAAAGGTTATGTAATTCTTTGTGAAGTTTATTTGCTTTTTTATAATCTCCGTTTACATAAAGTACTCCGTGTTGAACTGAATGTTGTAAAAATTTCTCTTCTATTTCTGTTCTGCTTATTTCCAATCTTTTAGTCAAAAATATTATAAGACATTTTCAATAATGTCATTGGGATTAATACTCGATATTTTCTTCGATAATTTTAACCGACTTTCCTTCGAGATAATACTTATAAACTAATTCAAACCAATCCTTACCATTTGATGTATTGTAAATAATAATAACATCGCCGATTTCTTTAATTTTAGCATCTACGCAAACTGCTCCAAACTCAGTGTTACCCTCATTAAAATCTTCTATAATAGTACTAATTAAAAAATTTTTCATTTGATCCGATGTAAGGTTTTCGTCATATGCGCCAAGATCAATCCATTCATTATTTTTAAATATTAAACCAAATGGAGCAAACTCTTTAAATTCATTTAAAAATGCTTGAGCAGTTTTGACAACTTGTTTTATGCCTGTAATATATTTGTCTTCCATAATATTTTAATTAAATACAACCTGGTATTCCTGCACAAGGATCTTTTTTTACTGGGACAGGTTTAATTTTTGGAGCTGGGTTGTTATTTACTCTAATGTTATCTGTTTTTGCAGGAGCTGGTCCTGTTAGGTTATAAGGTTGAATTTCAATCCCTGAATCTTTTAAAGGATTTGATAAATTTGCATCCTTGTTTATCCTCAAAATTAGCCTTTTTCCATCAACTAAATTGTCCTGAAATCTTAATTGTCTTGTAAGAGATTGATTTTTTACATTTTTTATTTCCACAGGATTTCCTTCTTTGGTGAATCCATCAGGTCTCGTTCCTCCTGTTTTACCTGTTTTCGAATCTGTTGCTTCAAAATTTTTAGTATTCTTTGTAACATTTTGTCCTTCTTCATTCATTCTGTTTATTTGCTCTGGTTCCATCTGCCTACCTCTGTTAAAATGTTCCTGAGATTTTGTAGTTGCTTCACTAGTTTTTGTCATTGTTTCAACAACAGGATTAGGCCTCACATTTGAGCCACCTTCAAAGATTGGCATAAATCTCACTAATCCACTTATACCAAAAAGACAACATTGTTCTGATTCTTCAACTGCATCTTCGGTAGACCTTCCATCCGGATCAATAAATCGCAATGGATTGTTCATTGCGTAGTTATATGGTGACCAACGTCTGTATTCTTCGCTTAGTGGATCAGGAGAAAACCAGCGACCTGCAGTATCAAGATATGGTTGTGAGTCAGCATTTTCTATGTTGATATCTAATAATTCAACAATTTCATTGGTTCTTGCATTGTAACGGACTGATCCAATGCTTACAATACTGTCTAAGTCGTGAGCTTCTAAATATTTACCTTTGCTTAATGTAGCAATTTTAGGATAGAAGCCATATTTCTTAAAAGGATTTCCTGCTTCAATGTTTTGTCTTCTCCGCTCTGCTTCGGCTGGTGTTAAAGTATCCCTCGTTTTTAGAACTTCGTCCATATAAGGACGCAATCTTTCTTCTTTGGTAAGTTTTACGGGATTTACGTAAATCTTTTCAGGATTGTTTGAAACATTCTTTTCTACTTGAGCATTGAGAAAAACTGCGATTATCAAAAAGAATACATAAAATAGTTTTTTCATTTTCGTGGTTATTTGAAGTTGTTTTTTAATTTTTTATTTTCATATTTATTTCTTTCTGTTTTCAGAGATACAAGCCAATCCAAATACATTCCTTCAGGCATTTGTCTGTAACCAAGCTTGTAAAGCGTACTGTATTCCTGAACCATCAGATCATATATTTCTTTTGCTTTCGGATTTTCTAAAGCCAGTTTGATATTATTTGAAGACCCACTCTTTAGATCTTGTCTATCCATTAATTTTTGAAATCTGGCTTTATACGTTTCAGCTTTTAGAATGCGTGCTTTTGCGAAATTTGGATAAACTTCGAGAGCTTTATTGAGGACTTTTAGGAGAAATTCGCCATCGTTGGAAGGAAAGCTTCTGTTGTAAGCTTGTGCTAGATCAAATAGGCATAATGCTAAACTTTCTTTGTTATCCAAAGCTTTCATAAACATACCGTTTCTGATGGCGTCCAGATGGATATATCCAGATGCCATTAACCAACCATCTTCAGGGAAAATTCCACTCGTCAATTCGGTATTAAACCATCCTAAAGACTTTACATTATGCTTGATGTAGACGTGATTAGGGGCTAAAGCCAGATTGGCATCAACTCCCAATTCTTCAGCAAGGATTTTGTACAAATAGGGCATCGAGTTGCAATTTCCTTTTTTTGTTGCAAGTAATTTGGAAACAAAGAGATTGGGTAAATCATCGTGACCAAAGACGTCGGTAAAATCGTAAGAGAAAGGTTTGTATTGAATGGTAGAGTCTTTCACAATCACTGGTATCGGTTGGCAGATGATCGAGTAAAGAGCCGCATATTTGCTGACTTTATCTTTATCATTTCCCTGATAGGTCAGTTCTCTGCTTTTAACTATTTGCTCTGCAAATGATTTCAGGAATTTGAGTTCATTATTAATCGCTATCGTGTCAATCTTTCCCTGGTAATAAGACTGCTCAACACTTAAGACAGCTTTCTTAAAACTATACTTTTCCTTGCCACTTAGCATATTGTCAATGTGTGCATAGGCCTCCTCGTAAAATTGATTACGCTGAGCTTTGACAGTAATAACCATTGAGACTATTACAAGCAAAGCAAATTGCATTGATTTTCTAAAATATTGATTTTTCATCTTGATGTTTTTATGTTAGAAGAGGTTTAGGTTTATTTTTTTCCTCCTCTCTTTTTTTCTCTTTTGCTTTTCTACGCTCTTCCTCCAATTTCTTTTGTTCTTCTTCCTTCTTTTTTCTCTGTTTTTCTAAATTGGTAAGACGAATTTTCTCGGCAAGCTCTTCGCTCCTTTGTTTGTTGGCTTCACGGTTCATATTGCTCAACCATTCTGAATAAGCTCCATCTGGCATAAATTTGAATCCGAGCTGGTCGATATTGTTGAACTGCATCTTTGTTTCTTTTAAAAGTTCCAGACCTTTCGGGAAATATTTTATATTTTCAAGTTCTGCAGGATTTTCTACATTTTGAATTCCTAATTCTGCTGCTACATATTCAAATCGCGCCTGCTGATACATTGATTTAAGTAAATTAGCATACATATTATTGGGATAAAGTTCAAGAGATTTATCCAATGCTTTTCCGACAAATTCATCCATTCCGTACTTATGAATATAGCCATTGGCTAAGTCTGCATATAACAATGACATAAGCTGTTTTTTACTTAAACTATTCATATAGACATCATTCAGTAAGGCTTCGGAGCCAATGTAACCGGATTCTAAAATCATAGCATTTGTACTAAGGATTCCATTAGTCAATTCTATATTCTGCCATTGATTATCATCGTCTTTGAAACGGATATACGTATGATTGGGAGCCATAGCCAATGAAGCATCTGCCCCGATTGATTCTGCTACCATCAAATAAAGTAGAGGCATTGAGTGACATTGTCCTTTTCCTGTTTTTAGTAATTTGGAAACAAACATTTTGTTCCATTCTTTCTTTCCCATAAAATCATCAAAATCATATTTGTAATTCTTTGAGAAATGCTTAAACAAAGCAATGTTTTTCAGAGTATTATCGACTGGGGTCACCTTTCCGGATTTCATTTTTTGCAAAACCTGAGAAGCTATTTTTGAAATGTTGGCTTTGAAATTAGAATAGTGTAGCTTCCTTTCAGAATAAGCATTTTCAACAATGAAATTCGCTTCAGCTAATGAATAATTGCTTTGATCTAAATTATTAAGTTGAGACAAGGCATCATAATAGAAGTTAGTTCCTGAATTAGCTGATAGTGATGGCAGATTATAACCGGAAATTTCTAGATTATTTACTTTTTGTTCAAACTGTTTTTGCTCTTTCTCTCGATTTTCTTTCTCTACGATTTTAAAATCGTTTTGCTGCATTTCCCAGTTTCTTCTTTCAATTTCTGACTTTCTTGAAGAATTATTAACTGAGGGAATGGATACCGTATTTTTTGACGTAGAATTGTTTCTGAAAGATATTTCAGAATAATTTTGAATTGGGGAAGTCGATGCACTTGGTCCTGTCGGCAGATTTGGAATCTGAGCGGATAATCCTGTACTAAAATACAGCAGTATAATAGAAATTGTACTGTTTCGCATAATTTGTGTTTTGTTTTTTTATTGCAATATTACTGGATGTCATTTTAAATTGATACCGTAGTATTACGGTGATTCCGTCCAATATTACTTCAGGGATTTTCATTATATTTTTAGTTTTTGGTTGTAGTTTTTGGGCATAAAAAAAGAGCGTGAATTAACTGACACTCTAAACTCAGGATACTGGTATAATCCCTCTAAGAAATGCAGCAAAACACGCCCCAGAAGGGCGAATCTTGCAGTTACATTTTCTTAGAATTCTTATAGTACCAGTATTTGAGTTTAGAAAATAACTGCTTAACGCAATGTTTTTATATGTATTTAAGATTTATTTATTCTTATACTTTTTTTATTTTTTGTTTACCACAAATATATTAAGAATACTTCATGGAGCAAAGTCTTAAGTGGATCAAAAAAATCCGAAGGACTGACAATTACATTAATACTATCTGGTTAGTGGTACAACAACTGTTTCTTCCTGAGTTGATATTGAATATCCAAATATTTTATTTTCTTTTTCATCTTTTATAAAATAGTAATTAGAAGTCTTATAAAGATAGAACCTTGTACTACTTTCCTCCGTAAGAATTGGTTGCTCCGAGTGTTGCTTTAAGTATATTGTAAATTTTGGTTTTTCTTTTAATATATACTTTGCTTCCTGTGCAGCGGTTGCGTACATATAGATAAATGCGAATGCTAAATGCATCCAAAATCCAAGATTTCGACTTTCAAAAAAGTAAACATAGCTGGAAATAGTGATAATTGTTATAAAAACAATATTTACTGGCGTAGCAAATTTGTACATATTGATTAGTACACCGAAACCACAAATTAATAATACGATAATTACAATTAATGTAATTATTGATAAACCTTTGCTTCTTGACTTTAAGTCAGTCAGCAACAAACAGACGATTCCTGGTGAGAATAACACTCCAATTAAAATCATTAACATTAGGTTTTCATATAGTACAGCAATTGCGTCCGACAGATTGAAATATCGATAGTAGCTAATTCCTAATAAATCAAAATAATGCCACAAATAAAATAATCCAAGTGCAGGCAATATAGCTGTTAATTCGGCAATTTTCACAAACGGCTTATCCTCTACTGGAATGTATTTTTTATTCAACTTATGATTAATAATTCTTAATTTTCGGATTAATCTTTGTCTGTTCATGTTTATTTCGTTTTAAAATTGTTTTGTATTTGTAATTTATTAGTTTAAAAGTAGAAATATTTTAATTTTAATAACATTAAGTTAGTTCGTAATTTGGATATGAAAATTTCTCTATTTTGAGAACTTATATTTGTATATTTACCTCATAACCAAAAAACTAATAAAACATGAAAACAATTATTCTGGGATTGTTTATGCTTTTCAGCATGATCACTTTTTTACATTCACAAACTAGCAGCTACAGACTCAAATTTCGTTATCACATTTCTAAAGAAAAATTGAAAGATTTAAATGATCAAGGGTATGTGATTACTGACGGTACTACGACTAATTACAGTTTTTGTCCTGCCTTAAATAAATCTTTTAAATGTTTAGTAACCAATAAGGATGGAGAATTATTTATTGACCCTTGGCAAATAGAGCATGATAAAGGAGGCTCTGATGCTAAAGGCGCAGTAGATCCCTGTTACGGTCAGGAAAGAATTATTAATGCAGCTACTCCTAATAAACTTAAACTTGTGAAATTGAGTAGAGATAAAGTGGGCGATCCTACAAGAAGCATTACTCTGCATTACCAGACCGTTATTGTCGGAATTAACGCTATAGGTGTAAAAGTTAGACCTTCAGTTGTCGACTATAATAATAATCAGTACTCTGCTAATGTCGTAACTGGGAATATTAATTTGGGTTTTTCTGTTGGATATTCATGGGGTTGGACAACTTTTTCACACAGGTCAAGTACCAGCTGGTCGGTAACTCCCGGAGCTTCATTCGGATTCTCATCAGCAAGCTTGGGAAAAGAACCGCTGAAGAAAAAAGTTGTTACTACTTATAATCCAAGTAATCTTGTTCTTTCTCCTTCAGCAGGTTTAACGATTGCAAGAAATGATATAGGAATTATTTTTAGTTATGGATATGATTTTATGACAGGAAGTAATGCAGATGCTTGGGCATATCAAGGAAAAAGATTCTTTGGATTAGGTATTGCAGCTGGACTAAAATTGTAAAAAAATTCTTTAATACTGTAACAAATCTATAACTAAACCTTAAAGATTATCAACCTAGATAATAATAAAATAAAAATATAAATCTTACAGAAGATCAACTGGAAACAGTTGCAAAAATTGTTAACCAAGAAATTAAAGATTACGCGGGGGTCTTGCATGAAGTCATTTGCGGAAAAGATCTGGATGATACTCGATTTAATGAGCTGAAAAAGCTTGTCTACACGGATGTAAATGTTTGGAGAAACAACTAAAAACAATTTTTTATATTAGTTTAATGAAAAATATTTTTACAAAAGATGAGCTGAATAGCTTTATGCAGTATTTCCAAATTATGATTCGTGATCTAGTTATCTGCACTTCAAATATTGACGAGATTATTGAGCAAAATAATGAAAGCAGAGAAAAAATTGCTCCTTTTAGTTATTTTTTAGGGCATTATGTAGCACTAGCTTATTCCTTTGCAACACTAACATTGTCTAAACTGTTTGTTCAGGATGAAAAACGCAGCCTGAAAAAATTGATGAATAAGTTAGAAAACAGCGATTTTGACGAAGAACTCAAAGAGATGCTGACTAAAAATCGTAAGCTTTCTGAAAATGGTAGTGAAGGTGAATATGACTATCTGTTTAAACATAAAGCAGATATTAAAAATGCTATTGCTATTTCCAGAGAAGAGATTAATCAGGCGGAGTTTTTGGTTGAGAAAATTAAAGCAAGACGAGACTCTTATTATGCTCACTTCGATCCTGATAAACTTGGTGAGATAGAAGTTGAAAGCCTCGCTGAAATAAAGCAACTTTCTGATATTGCGGAGGGAATCTATAACCGCTTTAATTCTGGATTTAATAATTCCACTTTTATGTTTACAAACCTTTGGAATATGAAAGATTTATTTGCCATAATTAATGACCATCATGACGAACAGGTTAAAAAAAGAAATGACTTAGATAAAGAATAACCAAATTATTGTAAAAACTAAAAACTAAAAACTAATTACTATGAGTGATATTTTATATTACCCTTATATCAATGTACCGGATAATGACTGGACTATAAGAACTCTTCTTTATTACAAGGATATTGCTGCGATTGTACCTCAGGAATATCTTTGGCAACCAGAACGGAATTATGACCCGTTTATGATGGAGCTTGTTAGAATGTCTCTGATAGTTCCTATAAATCCTATTGAGATATTTGATGAACCTTGGGAAGTAACAAAACCTTTCGTTACCGAGATTGAGAAGAATAAAAATTCACTTGAAAAAGCACAAAATCGATTCTATAATAGTCAAAGGAATTTAGTGCATTCTCAGAAGTTTTCTTCTGCCAGAATACACGCTGATAAGTTTGATGATAATGTCTTCTATAGTCTTGAAAATTTAGGGCTTGCCAGTAGAGCAGAGGGAAATTGGTATGCAGTGGAAACAAAAACGGCAGATCAATTAATGAAGTTCGTAGCTACCATAATTGGAGCTAAGACGAACAGAATTCCTATGACTGATAATTTAAGGTCAAGGTTTTACAGTATTAAAAATCTAAAAAACCAAAAAAAAAGGCAGACGATTTTAGAAAGTTTGATCCCATTTCCACAAAATATAAAGTTAGATAAAATGTTGCGCTTCAAGGAGAAGCATGGTGATCTGTTAGATGCTTTTACAAGCAGAGTTGAATTACTTGTGCTTGATCCCACAGTAATAGAGGGGACAGATTTATTTAACGAAAAGATCAGAGAATTGGTGATTAGAAAAGGTGAGCTAACCGCAAAAATGGGAGAGAGTCAAATAGGAAATATTATTTTCGGATCAGTATGTGGGATTATTGGTGCCACGCAAGGAATTGTAGCCACCGGAGATTTAAAATCTATGCTTTGGGGATTACCAGGATTTGCAAATGCTGTATATTCCGCGATGAAAATTGAAAAAACGGAAAATGTCTTTGACCAATCAGGAATGAAATATCTTGCTTTAGTAGACAAAAAACTCAGATAACTTTCGTATTTGAAGTAAAGCGGATTGAAATAAATAAAATATAAAAATTAAAAAACTATCTATGGAATTTGACGAAAAGATTGAACTAGTATCGAAATTACTAAATTTTGCATCTTCTAATAATAATCACGGTGATCTGGAAGATGTTAGAAACATAACAATGGATGCTATTGCATCAAGCATTCAAAATTACCTGATTGCTCTTAAATTATCGACACACTTAAGTGATATTAAATATCTTCAAGAAAATATTTGGGAAGGATTTGTAGAAAATGATCTGGTTGATCTAGATCATAATTTTAATGGATTCATTAAAGATGCCTTTTATAATGCTCTGTTTATTTCCATTGAAACCAACTTTAGAGCTATAGCAAAGCACTTTGAGGCAAGGGCTAATACAATTAATAAAACTTCTATAAAGGAGACTTTTGAAAAGTTATTAAGTATGATTTCCTTTTTTGCAGGTATTACAGCTTATGAAAGAGATGTGATTATCTATTTTTTCTATTTGCGAAATACAATGCACAATTTTGGAATTCACACTAAGCCGAATCATAGTTTAGAAATTGAAGATAACACTTCCGTAATAAATAAGTCAAAAGTTAAATTAGAATTGATTCAAAACCAACCTAATAATATTACTGGTAAAGAACAACTTCTTCTAATTGAGCAGGTAATTAAAGTTATAATAAGATTCAATTCTCTAATTCCGACCGCTGAAAGAGTAAAACATCCATTGGCTGATTTTGATTATAATGGATAGCTCCTAAAATAATTTCTTATTTTAACTTTTTTTAACATTTGGCACGTATTTCGATTACATGATCATGTCAAAACTAGCCCAACATCGACGTTAAAAGTAGTAGGCACTAAAACAAATTAAAATAATGAGTAATTCAAACAAAAACTGGCCAAGTAAAACAGGAAATCCTTCTGGAGGAAATAGGGGAAACAATCCTGCTAAAACTTCAAGTGGAGGAAGTAGTAAGCCTTCTACACCTAAAAAATAACTCTGTTTAAAACATTCTAAAGTCTGAATATCTATTCAGGCTTTTTTTGTAAATTTATAAAAAACTAATAATTTACGTTATGCAACATTCCATTATTGAATTCTTGAGAAGAAATAATTTAAAAATTGATCAGGATTTCAATTGTTTTTGCTCAGTTATCAAGAAACATGATTCTATAAAGCAAGTAGAGAAAAGCCCATTCAGAATCATTTTCCAAGAAAAGTCAGTCGTTCTTTTAAGGATTAATGCTCCAAAGCCAAAAGAATATCGTTTTGGGTACGAACATATTATAGATCATTCTTTGCATGGTAATAAACTTAGACTCTCAGTAAAAGATTGGTTCTACGATAATATGTACTTTGAATTTGACTTTCTATTTATTTTTAATAAATATATTCTTGATCCCTTTAGTGTAAAAAAAGCTGATTTTGAAACTGTTGTTGGTAAAGAATTATATGTAGTTTATTCAACTTCTTGGTATGACGATAAGAAAGAAATGGAAGGTGTTTTAACAAGAGTTGGTGATTTGAGAATATATATTGATGATATTAATAATCAAAAACAAGAAATTGAAATCTTTGATCTTGCATATTTCTTTGCGAGACTTTAGCAAACTAAGTCATTCACTCTAAATCTAAGAGTCACTTTCCCAGTGATTCTAAAAGTTATTTTCTTAAAATCCAAAACTAATTGCCACTTCATGAGAGAAGAATTTAATGAATTAAATGTACCGGATGGTCATTACCTTAAAATTGCAAAAAATTCCGGAAATATTTATTTTGATGAATTTATTGAATCTGTTTCAAAAATTAAACAGTTTATATCCAATAGAGATTTCAAGGATCTCTGGGGAAATAAGTTACAGCTAAAAAAAGCAAAATTTGACGAAAAAGCTTATATTCAAAGTGCCTGTGAGCTGGCAGTTGCAAATTATTTTTGTGAGAAAAATGGTTTCAGGGTCGAAGCTAAAGTAAACCCTAAAAATCAAAAAGATGTAGACGTTAAATTTCAGTCTAACAATTTCACATACAATATTGAAGTAAAATGTGCGGCTTTTACTAATAGAGAGAAGGTACAAAATACAGAATCTTTCAAATATCAAACTTATGGTCGACTTGACAATAGGCTAGACATAATGTCAATACTTTCCAATGCGATAGATGAAGGTTTAATAAAGCAAGGTAAATCTCTGAAAGAACATTCTGAGTTAAAAAGTATGGATAATAATCTTAAAGATTTTCTGATTAACGCGCACGAAAAATTTAATGATTTATCAAAAGAAAATGAGATCAATATTTTATTAATATGCTGTGGTGATAGAGAGGATATGCAGAGCTGGGTAGGTTATCTTAACGGCCCCGAAGGTCTGTTTACTAATGGTTCTTTTTGCGACCCTGCTGATTACAATAATGTAGACTTAGTGATTTTAACTAACTTATATTACAAGCACAAAGATTTCTATAATAAAAATATTGAGAATTCCTGGAACTTGAATGAAACCTTAAATCTAAGTATTATAAATCCTTACTGTAGATTACGTAAACCAAAAGGGATTGAAAATTTTGATAGTGAAATGATTAATTATAATTCAGAGATTAATCAATTTAAAGTGCCTGGACTAGCACCAGAAGTCCTGAAGGATGCCAGAAAAGTTGTGCATTTTGTAATCGACTATCTCGAAATACAAGAAGGCAAATATTTGTTTGATAAAAAGAGTAGTAATTGATATTCTCTTTGTTATCTCGACCTTTATAAGTGATCAACATAAAGTTCTTAAAGCTAAAAACATTAAAATTAAAAAATAAATTATGTCATTTTTTCCTCCGCTTTCAATTGCAGATGCAATCGATAAAATAGATTACAATCAATATTTACTTCCTGCAATTCAACGAGATTTTGTTTGGTCATCTGGAAAAATAGAGATGTTATTTGACTCACTTATGCAACAATATCCAATTGGTTCAATGTTGCTTTGGAGAGTTGAAGGTAATAACACACAAAACCAACGATTTTATGGGATCTTAAAAAAATATAGAGAAAGATTCCTCAATAGATCAGAAGAAGTTGATACAAAAAAACTTCCTAGCTTCGAAGTCGTTTTAGACGGGCAGCAGCGCCTTACTGCACTTTATCTGGGGTTGAAAGGTTCTTATGCTTATCACGAATATAATCTGGCTTGGAAAGATAATGAACACTCTATTCCTACAAGATATCTTTATTTAAATCTTAAATATAAAAAGGATTCTAGCAAGGACTTAAACGATAGTGACGATGATAGAAAATATGAATTCTTGTTTTTAAAACCTTCAGAAGCAAAAAATGAAGATGGAAATAAATGGTTCAAAGTCGGAGATATTTTGGGTATTCGCGGAATGGCACAGCTGAATTCTTATTGTAAGAAACACGAAATAGAAGATCAGGATGCTCAGGAGATATTGAGTCGGCTTCACGATATTGTTCATCTTGAGAAACTTATTCACTACTATCTTGAAAAAGGTTCTGATTTTACCAGAGCATTAGATATTTTTATACGAATAAATTCAGGCGGTATTAACTTAAGTTATTCGGATTTAGTAATGTCAACAACTATTTCAGGTTGGATGATTCTAGATGCCCGCAAAGAAATTAATGGATTAGTTGATGAAATTGTAAAGGAATACGGCTTTGCCGTAAACAAAGATTTGATTTTGCGTACCTATCTGATTTTGTACAACGATGATATTAAATTTAGAGTAACCAATTTCAGTATTAAGAATGCTAAAGATTTTGAAAGTAAATGGGAAAATATTAGGAAAGCAATTAAAGAAGTCTTTCAACTTATTGTAGACTTTGGATATGCTCCAAAAACACTGACATCATTAAATGCTGTTCTTCCGATTATATATTATTTATACAAAACTGATAAAGTAAAAGATTTTCATAAGAAAGTTGCATATAAAGATGATAGAGCAATTATTAAAAAATGGCTTCATGTTGTTTTGCTACATCAAATATTTGGCGGGCAAGCTGAAGGTGTATTAAAAGCTATCAGAGATACTTTGAAAAAAGAAATTGCTAAGTCTCCGGCAGTTTTCCCTGCTGCCGCTATTGCAAAGAGGCTTTCTAAAACCAATAAAAGTATAAACGTCGATAAAGAGTTTGTAGAAAATCTTTTATATACTCAGAAAGAAAATAGATACGCTTTTCCCATACTCGCATTACTTTATCCTAACTTAAAATATAAGGATGGAGATTTTAATCTTGATCATTGTCATCCGATATCAAATTTCAATGAAAAAAAGCTAAAATTAAATAATATCCAATTGACTGATTCTAATAGAGAATACTTTACAGATCCGGAGTATTTTAATTCCATTATTAATCTCCAAATGTTAGATGGTAATGAAAACAAGTCAAAAGGTGCAAAGCAACTTGCAGATTGGGTTTCTACAAATAAAATTAATAAGAAAAAGTACTATTTTCCCAATGATTTAAATTTTTCATCATTTGATAAATTTGCAAAACAGCGTCAAGTTATTTTGACAGTAAAACTAATGGAGGAACTTAAATTCTAATTTTTTTTGTTTAGTTAACAGTTTGATAATCTTATTTTTTAATAAAATGTACACTATGATATTAGAGATTAATGAATCCAGAAAGTTTATTTTTATAAGTACTAAAAATAATGTGACTTATCAATTTACTTCTAGATGTACTTATATGTTTAATGAGACATATAACGGTTTTACTTATGTATTTGAAGTGTATGAAGAGTCAAAGGAAAGTGATGATTCTTTTAGTCTCATTTTATTAGAGATGGAAAATGAAACTGATTTAAAAGTAGTTGACTTATATCCTGACAGTAGTAAGTACTATTTGGGGAAAGGAATTTCGATCAGCCTTCTTCTAAAGTGTAGAGAAATTTTTGGAAAGAGGATAATTTCCAGTAGTAATTTGAAAAAATCTGATAATTATTGTGAGTGGAATACGCCAGAAGCAATTGATAAAGTTTGGAATCCTTTGGTAAAATCAGGGAAGGCTATATATGATCAAGATGAAGACCTATATGTTGTAATTTGATGTGAAATACGATGGATGAATTAAACAGTCTTGATTGGAAGATTTATGAATCTCTGACAAAATATATTTATGATACTTTAAAAAAAGAATATCATATTCCAGTGGAGGGTTATGGGCAGAATTGTAAAATAAAAGGTAATTCAGGGGTTATGCATCAAATTGATGTGCTGACCGCTGAGTTTGATGGTTGCCAAACTTACAAAACGGCTATCGAATGTAAATACTGGAAAAAAAAAGTAACTAAAGATACAGTTATGAAGCTTCTTTCTATCATCAATGATACCGATATACAAAGAGGAATTATTGTCAAGGAATGGATTTACTCGGGATGCACAAATGTTTGCAGAACATCATAATATAAAGATAGTGCAGCTGAGAGAATCTGAAAATAATGATAATGAACAGAAGGAAGTTGAATTTGGAATTTTAGATTTATTTTTCAAGATCAATGTGAGCAGACCAGAGGTCACAAGAATAGTTGTTAAAACAAATGACGATAATGAAATTATACTTCCTGAAACACAGCAATATTTGGTTTATATTGAAAATAAAGATGGCACAAAAATAAGATTGTATGATTCTGTAATGGTTTTTAAAAAAAATCTACACACTCAAAAACCTTTTGAAATGGTTTTGAAATCTTACGATTTTACAGATCATAGACTGTTTTTTAATGGAAATTATCAAAAGATAAAAAGCATTACCTACACAGGTTTACTAACTATTATTAATAAGGACCATCAAAAAACATTTTCTCTAGTGGATAAAGTATGGATGATTATGAACCAAATCTTTGAACAAAAGACATTTCTTATAACCCAGCTTGGTATTGTTGTGAATAAAGAAGATTTGTCATAAATACTATTTATGTTCTTAGTAATACGGTTTCCCGTAATGTCAATTTAGTTTTCAAATCTATCTTTGACAAAATTAAAAAATGAAAGCTATTTACAGTTTATTACTTTTAGTATTAATATTATCGTGTTCTAACCCAGTCCAGCGAAATACAATAAAATTTTCAAAGCTGGAGTATGGAGAAAAATGGCCATTTTCAGTTGATGAAGTTGAAGTTTATTGTTCTGGATATAAAGAAATTTACTGCAAGGCCAGCAATGGAAAGACATATGCTTTAAATGGAACTGCTAAAGGTGTTTCACATAATAATGCTGCTATCAGTAAAGTTGATGAAATATGGTTGGATGATCCCAAATGGGCTGGATTAAAAATTTCATACGGAGATTTTATCACTAAAGGTCTGGAACTTTGTGAAAATAAATAACAAGAATACTAAAGAATCAGTTTATCTTTTTTCTTGGTAATCCAATTTCATGTTCCTGTGGATAGGGATTTCGGTGAGTCATACTAACGTCTTCCCGTAGACTTCTTTCCATTTCTTTAGATTTTTCATCATCCATCGAATATCGCGGATCGGCAATCAAAGGCATTTTTGCCATTTTAGTAATGGTAATAGTAGGAAAATGATAATCTACTTCAACAGTTCCTAATAAAAGGTAGACTCCTCCTTCCTTAAAGGGAAATTGTTTTAAACTGTCGGGAAAATGTGCCGTGTCAAAATACTCACCTTCAGCATCGATCCATGTTCCGAAATACATATCGTCTTTCTTTCCAGGATGATTTCTCATCTTGATAGGAACGTGTTTCCTGGAAATTAAATATGCCAGCATTTTAACCTGTTTTTTATGATACTTCAAGAGATCTTTAACCAAAACGTGACCTCTGTATTTAGTCTTGAGTAAATCAAAGATCGAATAGGAAACTGGAAATCCTAAAATTTCAATTTCATCAAAAGCGTCTTCAAAAGGGTTTCTATCTATTGTCGGTAGCTTATAATCTTTTTGAGGTTCCTCAAATAATGATATGATCTTGCTTTTATATTGATTCTTTGAAAGTAGGAATCTTGCTTCAATTAAAAGTTCGTGTTTCTGCTTTCCGGTAAATCTGAAAGCCCCGACAAAAATTAATATCTGTAAAGTTTCAATACCAATGTTGACTCTTTTTATAAAATCTTCTAATGATCCGTAATCGCCGTTTTCTTTCCTTTCTTCCGGGATATTTACTTTGATAGAAGCTTCAAGTTTTTCAATATGCATTAGACCTAAGTACACATCTGTTCCATATAATGTTGTATGAAATTCGCTTAGGTTAATGCAGGGGTTATGAATTTTAGCACCTGACATCTTCGCCTCGTGTACATAAACTTCTGTTCGGTAAAAACCACCGCCATTATTAATAGCAGATACCATAAATTCGATAGGGTAATAGGCTTTCAGAAACAGACTCTGATAGCTCTCCACGGCATAAGAAGCAGAGTGTGCTTTACAAAAGGAGTAGCCGGCAAAAGATTCAATCTGTCGATATACTTCCTGAGAAAGCTGCTCAGGATGTCCTTTCCTTTTGCAGGATTCAAAGAAATCATCTTTTAATTTTTGTAAAGCTGAAAGTGATCGTCCTTTACCACTCATAGCTCTTCGAAGAACATCTCCATTAGCTGCAGAAACTCCACCAAAGTGCATCGCAATTTTAATGACATCTTCTTGATAAACCATAATGCCATAGGTTTCGCCTAATTCTTTTTCAAATACATCGTGGAAGTATTCAAATTGACCGGGATGATTGTGTCGGAAAATGTACTCCCGCATCATTCCACTCTGTGCAACTCCTGGACGAATAATTGATGATGCAGCAACCAATACTTTGTAATTATCACATTTTAATCTTCTCAAAAGTCCACGCATAGCTGGAGATTCAATGTAGAAACAACCAATGGTCTTTCCAATGCTCAAAAATTCATTGCACTTGACTTCATCCTTAGAGATTCTGGTATCTTCAATATCTACATTGATTCCCTTTTTTTCTTTAATTAGATTAACGGTATCTTTAATCGTTCCCAATCCTCTTTGTGAAAGAATGTCAAACTTTTCCAGACCAATATCCTCAGCTGTATGCATATCAAACTGAACAATTGGAAATTCTTTTGGAGGAAATTCTAAAACTGAATAATTTGTAATAGGTTCTTCGGAAATAAGAATCCCACAAGAATGCATACTTCTTTGATTGGGAAATCCAACTAACAACTGTTCATACTTATAAATCTCTTGAACAATTGAATTTTGATCGTGTAGTTCTCTCGGTTTTTTTGAAAGCTGATCTAGTTCATCTTTCGGCAGTCCAAAGACTTTTCCCAGTTCTCTGAATCTCGATTTTCTCTTGAACTCCACATTAGTTCCACAAAAAGCAACGTGATTTTTTCCATATTTATCAAAAATGTATTCCAAAATAGTGTCACGATTCTTCCAACTCCAATCGATGTCGAAGTCGGGAGGACTTTTACGGTTTAAGTTTAGAAAACGCTCAAAGTACAAATCTAGCTCTAGAGGACATATGTCGGAAATGCCTAAACAATAAGCTATAATACTGTTAGCGCCACTTCCTCTTCCGACGTGCATAAAACCCATACGCTTACTGTATTGAATAATATCCCAAGTAATCAAGAAGTAGCCGCAAAAATTAAGTTGATGAATAACTGTTAATTCTTTTTCAGCTCTCTCAATAGCCTGTCTGTTATTATCAGGATATCTATGAGATAAACCTTCATAAGCAAGCTGGGATAACAATTTAAAGTCATTTTCCTTGCTGTCAGTATAATATTTTTTATTCTTCGGGGTTTTAAATTCAAAATCAAAACTGCATTGACTGACGATAAATTTCGTGTTTTCAACGATTTCTGGGTAATGCTTAAACTGATCGAGAAGAGTTTTCTTACTCATAAACAACTCATCTTTTCTACAATAATCTTTTTCAGCCAGTTTTGTAAAAAGAATATTACCATCTATGGCTCGTAATATTTTATGAAGTTCGTATTCGTCATCAGTCTTAAACGTTACCGGATGAAGGATAACCATTTTATGAGTGAGGGATTTGAATTCAGAATTGATTAAAAGGTTTAACTCATCTTGTCTGATTCCGATAAACTCGTGTTCCAATAATATATCAGGTTTATTTTGTAAAGTATAAATCACAAAGCAGTTTTCTAATTGAGGATTAGATTTTGGAATTTCAATATTTTCACAATTATAATCGGTCAAAAGCCTGTTGACTTCAGCTATTCCTTTCGGGTTCTTCGCTAAGCATATATAATACTGCTCATTTTCAACTCTGACATCAACGCCTACAATAGGTTTAATGCCTTTATCTTCACACAGTTTATAAAACTGATAGATTCCCGTTACGGTATTGATATCAGTTAGCGCAAGAACTTTCAGCTTATAATCCATAGCCAGATCAACTAATTCTTCAACAGAAATAGTCCCATAACGAAGGCTATGATAGGTATGACAATTGAGGAACATAATTTTATTTATTGAGTCAAAAAACCGGAAGCCCTTCCAAGGCTTTTAGCACCAAAACGGTCTTTCATTTTATCCATGGTCTGATATAATGAGATCAGCTCTTCGGTATCTTCAAAAAGATTCATCTGATGGCTTCCGTGAACCAGTCCTGTAAACTTGACACCTACAAGACGAATTCTCATTCTTCGGGTATAAACTTTCTTGAAGAGTTCCAGAATATATTTCAGCAATGTGTGGTCTGCTGAGGTATAAGCCACCTTACATTGTTTAGTCTCTGTATCAAAGTTGGCATATCTTATTCTTACTGATACCGTTGAGGTCAGCCATTTTTCCTGTCTTAACTGGTAGCATAACTGTTCAACCATTCCGGAAAGAATACTTCTGATATTCGGAATATCGATGGTGTCTTCGGAAAAAGTTGTTTCAGTTGATATGGATTTACGCTCTGAATATTGAATCACAGGATTTAAATCAATGCCATTGGCTTTTTTCCATAACTCAGTTCCATTTTTTCCAATTAATTCCTGAAGCACATCCACTGGCATTTTAGCAAGTGTTTCAATCTTTCTTACACCTAATCTTGAAAGGAGTTCAAAGGTCACATCACCAACCATAGGAATCTTTCTGACGGATAAAGGATTTAAAAAAGGCTGTATTGCGAGCGGTTTTAATTCTAATTTACCGGCTGGCTTTGCTTCACCTGTTCCAATCTTTGAAACTGTTTTATTGGTAGACAATGCAAAACTAATAGGTAGACCTGTATTTTTCTTTACCGCTTCCGCAATTTCGGTTGTCCATTGATAGCAGCCGAAGAACTTATCCATGCCCGACAGATCAAGATAGAACTCGTCTACACTTGCTTTTTCCATAACAGGAACTTTTTCCTGAATGATTTCAGTCACCAAATGTGACATTTTGGAATAATACTCCATATCACCTTTGATAACCTGCGCTTCGGGACATAAGCGTAAAGCCATTCGCAAAGGCATCGCAGAACGAACCCCAAATTTCCTGGCTTCATAGGAACAAGATGCTACTACACCACGATCTCCGCCACCTATGATCACGGGCTGATTCTCCAATACAGAGTCTCTCAGCCGTTCACAGGAAACAAAGAATGTATCCAGATCCATATGTGCAATCGCTCGTTCCATTTGACAAAATTATCACGATTTGTAGCAAAAAATTGTATATTTGTTGCTATAATTTATAGCAATGTCAATTTTATCAGAAAACATGCGGTATTTAAGAGGTAAGCTCAATCTGTCTCAACAAAAGGTTGCCGATGATCTTTTAATTACCCGAGGCCGATATAGTAAGTATGAAGATGATGCCGCAGCGCCACCCCTTGATATTTTAGTGAAAATTTCAAGATATTATAATATCAGCATCGATTTACTTTTGACCATCAACGTCAGCAAATATTCGATTGATGAGATTATGGAGCTCCCTGACAATAGGATTGTTCTGCCTATCAGGGTTGATCAGGATGGAAACGATCAGATTGAGATTATTCCACAAAAAGCCTCTATGGGTTATCTGAACGGTTATGGAGATCCGGAATACATAGAAAGTTTGGAAACGATATCCTTACCTTTTTTAAAAGGTGGGAAGTTTAGAGCGTTTCCAGCGGACGGAGATTCTATGCCGCCTTATAAGAACGGAACTTATATTGTTGGAAAATATGTAGAAAATCTTTCTGATCTGAAAACGGACCGGACTTATATTTTCATCACCACTAATGATGGAATCAGTTACAAAAGATTCCAGTTTCATGAAGCAGACAGTATATGGGTAAAAGCTGACAATCAATTTTATGAGCCATATAAAATTCCATTATCTGAAATTAAAGAGATCTGGGAATTTGCCTGTAGTATCAATACGATAGAATATGGAGCTGATGAATTTGCAGAACGTAATATTCAAAACTTTATGACAGAGATCAAGACCGATATCAAACAGATTAAAGAAAAAATAGGAGATAAGAATTGAATTCATTTGAATAAAGCTCAAAAATAAGTTTCCTAACATTACTTCATAAAAAAAAATCTCCTAAGGGAAGCAAAAACACAAATGATGAAAAAAATCCCGTATAAACGGGCCAGATCAAATATAAATATTTTAATAGAAAATTGCAATGAGTCAGCTGAGTTTATTTGATACGGAAGAGTTTTATAAATTTCCAAAAGACCTTTTGGAATACAAGGAACATTTCCTGAGCAGCAAAGAAGCCGATGAATTGAAAGATATACTGCTGAAAACGACACCTTGGGAACAGCGAACTCAGAAGATGTATGATAAAACAGTTGTAACACCCCGCCTTACTGCTTGGTATGGAGGAAATGATAGCTCTTACGATTCAGACGGAAATGTTTCAGGAACTAATCCTTGGACTCCCGAGCTTTATACTTTAAAAGAAAGGATAGAAAAAGAATTTGGGTATCAGTTCAATGGTGTTTTATTAAACCTGTATCGTGATAATAATGATTCCGTGGCATGGCACAGAGATAAAGAAAGCCGCTATGGAAAACGACCTGTGATTGCATCAATCAGTTTAGGTCAAACCAGAAACTTTGATTTCAGAAAAAAAGACCATCATCAGAGCAAATACAGTTTGCCATTGCCTCACGGTTCGTTACTCATTATGAAAGGGGATTTACAGGAAAACTGGGAACATCGAATTGCTAAATCAACAGTAAAAATGAAAGAAAGGATTAATTTGACCTTTCGTTTAATTATTTAAATAAACTCTTACTTATCCAATTAACTTTTCCTATTTTAGAAAAAATAAGAAAGTATTAATAACCATTATTTTATGACTCAAAAAACACATCGGATTAGTTTTCATTTTTTCGATATCGGCGGCGGTGATGCTATTTTTATCAGATTTTTAGGAACAGATTCCCAATGGCATAATATACTTATTGATGGAGGATATGGTAAAGAGTACAAAAATTCTTTTGCCCCATTAATAAAAGAAATTTTGTCTTCTGGCGAACAAATTGAAAATTGGATTATCAGCCATATAGATCGCGACCATATCGGTGCCGTAAAAGGTTTTGTCGTGGACAAAAAAATTGAAAATAAACAAGACGCTGTAAAGAATTTTTTATTTAATCATTCTCCTGAGATGATAAAGGAATCTAATGGGAAAATCTCAGTCGGTGACGGGATTTTACTTAGGGATTTTTTAACTGCAAATAATCTTCTTACCACAGTGCCAATAAATACTGAAACATTACCAATTGAATGTTTTGGTTTTAAAATGACCATTCTTTCACCTACACCTGAAAAGGAAGCTGCTGCAACAGAATTGTGGAAAGAAGAAGAAAGTAATGGTAAAATTGGTAGAAAAGAAAATCAATCCGACCATAAAAAAATAATTGAAGAACTTACAGGGAATGAATTTAAACCGGATACAGATCCTGTTAATGGAAGCTCTATTGCTGTTCTTGCCGAGTTTGATAAGGTAAAAGTACTCTTATTAGCCGACAGTCATCCCTCTGATATAATTGACAGTTTAGATGCATTGGGGTATAATAAAGATCGGCCACTGCCCGTGAAGTTTATGCAATTATCACATCATGGCAGTAAAGCCAATACCTGCCCTAAATTGCTGGAAATAGTTCAGACCAATTGTTATGTGATAACTGGAAACGGTATCCATAACAGACATCCGGATAAAGAGACTATAGTTAGAATCATTACGAACGAGAGAAGAAATTCTGAAATTATCAAAATTCATTTTGCTTGTGATACTCAAGAATTGAGAAATATCTTTGAGGTCGATGACGACGCTTTTGAAAGATATACATTTGAATGTGATTATTCACAAATAGGACCTGACAGCTTAGAACTTTCGTACCTGCCCTTAACTCATAAAATATGAATGAAAATATACCACAGCTTTCTACAATCAAAATCAGATGTAACCACGAAATTGCTACAGCAGTAATTTTCTACCCGAGTCCTGATGTTGATGACGTGTATGTCTTGACTGCAAAACATTGTTTAGAAGGTAAAAAGTTCGATAAAGAATATGTAAATACGGATATTAAACTTGAAGAGATTTTTAATCAGGAAACATCAGAATTTCATTCATACAATTTGACCGAAACAGATATTGTTATTGTGTCAGATGATGATGAGGATATGGCATTGTTGATTCTTTCTAAAAAGAATATTCTTCCACTTACAGGTAAACAATTTTTTTGTCAGGTAATTGATACTGATGAAATGGTGGAAGATTATCAAATTAGAGGGTATGCTAATTTTAATGATCAAGAGGCAGATCGATCTTTTCCTATGAAATTTATCGAAGATATCAAGAGCAATCGATATAAATTTACACTAAAGTCTGAAAATTCTCTCGATACATATTATCAACAGGCCTTGGAAAATGTTGAAGGATTGTCTGGAAGTGGCGCTTATTCTATCTTGTATGGAAAAACTTATTTTACAGGTATTATTCATACATACGAGGACGGTGGATTTTTTTTGGCGACCAAAGTTTTAGCATACAATAAGCTGATTCCATATCCTAAGTTCAGTCTGATCAATTCTATCAAACCGGAGACAGATAAAGATGTTCTCTTAAGTTATGAAGAAATGGAAAAAAATGAACAAACCACTAATTCTAGAACTAGAGAAAAAATCGGAGATTTTAATGTTCCTCGTGATAATATAGACCTCCTGCAATTGCTTAAAGAAAAGAATCTTGTAGTGGTTCATGGAAACCCGGGAGTTGGAAAATCGGCTTTGACAAAATCAGCTGTAAGTGATTTGAAAATGTCTGGAGATCGTAGTGTTTTAACTTTTACCGCTGAAAACCTGTATTGTGAAACAATTAGTGAAGCTTTGATAAAAGCCGGATGTAAAGTTAGTATCGAACAAATATTGGCAAGTCCTTTATCAAATAAGTATTTTTTAATTTGGATAGAAAGCTTTGAAAAACTAATAGAGTCAGGTAGCTCGGGAGCATTTAATGAACTACTTCAGATACTGGAAAAAAATAAAAATATAACTATAGTTTTAACAATAAGAGACTACTTATTACAGAAGTTTAAAATCGATTACTATTATGAGCTGCCAGAAAATATTGCTTATTTTCAAGTAGGTGAATTTAATGATGCTGAGGTTGAATTAATCGTTGAAAAAATTCCTGACTTACTGCCATTGATGGAAAATTCTAAGATTAAGCATCTTTTGAGAACTCCTTATTATCTTGATAAAGCTGTACGAATTATACCAGAACTATTAAGTGAGGAACACTTGGACGAGTTACAATTTAAAAGGTTAATGTGGAAATATATTGTTGAAGACAATCAATCACGACGAGGAACTGTTTTCTATGAGATTTGTCTTAAAAGATCTAGAGAAATGTCTCTTTTTACAACATATGAGAGCGATAACAGTGTGACTGCTGATCTTGTTAAAGATAATATTCTACAGTTGGATGATATGTCCGATACCAGTGCTTACAGTCCTTCTCACGACATATTGGAAGATTGGGCATTGATCAGATTTATAAGAAATCAAAAATCGGAGATTGCAAACTCAAAAGATTTTTTACTTTCGATAGAAAATACTCCCGCCATGAGAAGGGCATTCAGATTATGGATGGAAGAGTTTTATGAATATGAACCGGAAGCTTCCGTATATTTTATGCACGAGCTCTTAAGTGATGATACTTTGTCCCCTTCATGGAAAGATGAGCTACTGATTGTTTCACTTAGATCAAATCATTCCAAAGTACTACTGGATAGTTTAAAAGTACAGCTTCTTGAAGATGAAGCGAAATTGTTGGATCGCATAATCTATTTACTACAAACGAGTTGTAAAAAAATAGATCCTCAAAAAAGAAATTTTAATGATCTTCTGCCTATTGGCTCCGGATGGGATTATATAATTGATTTTATCAAAGCTAATATTAATGAAATTAAGCTGCAAAATTTTGAATTAAAACATTTGACTCTTATTGAATCATGGTCAAAACAGCTCCCTGAATTTAACCAAGGCATACTTCCATCTGGTGCAAAAAGCGCTGCTTTTCTGTTGGAAGATTTTATTTTTAGGTTGCAGGGTCGTTCAATTCAGAGGAGATTAGGCAGGAGATCTTCTGAATATTTAAAAAAATATATTAAAATTCTTTTTAAATTGACGGCAGCCGATCAGGAACTTATTGCTTCGATTATTCAAGCTTGCTTGATTCCTGAAACAGGTAATGAAAGATGGACTGATCCTGCTTTTCTACGAGAAATAAGAGCTTATATTACCGGAGGTGTTATTTCAGATCAAATTTGTCGCTTTTTCCCTGAAGAAGTTATTCAAATGGCTACTGAAGACTGGGCTCAAAAGGAAGAGAAATATGCACCGGGGAGTATTAATAGTATGCTTATTCGAGAGCCTAAAGTAAATGATTTTGGTTTAAATAAAGATTTAGAATATGATTATGGATTACCATCAGGTTATCAGACTTTTTTTTATTGGATGTTTTTGTATCACGGTGAAAAAGCTCTTGATTTCCTTATTCCATTTTTAAATGATGCTTTTGAAAAAAATTATGAAATTCTTCTGTCTTTAAAAAAGAGAGGGGTGGAAAGGATTGAGGTTGTTTTTGAAGATGGATCGTGTGGTGTATACTATGGGAATCCTGAGTACTGGTCTATGTACCGAGGATTTTCAATTTATGATAAGGTCTTAATATCAGTGCTGATGGCTTTGGAAAAGACTTTGTTAGAAATTGGGGATAAAAAAGATTTTTCAACAGCACGCATATTTTTAGACAGGTTGATAAGAGAGTCTAACAATATTGCCATTTTAGGAGTGGTCTGCAGCATTTTACAAGCATTTCCTAATTTAGTTGATGAAACTTCTGTCTCCTTATTAGGTGTCCCACTGTTTTTTAAGTGGGATTCTACAAGGTCTACTTCGGATATGATGAGAAGCAATGTCTATAATGACGAAGAATTCGAAAGAAAAGAACGAATTGCCGCAAATCAAAGAATTCATCGCAATAAGTATTATGTAGGTTTAGTTGGATTTGTGGCTGACTATATGTTTTATCAACGAGAGTATAATGAACTTTTATTCAAACAGGTCGACAGAATGTGGGAGAATGTCAAGGAAGATGATTGGCTTTTTAAAAAGTTTTTGTTTGATATGGATGCTAGAAAGTATGAATTTAAACATTTTAATCAAAAGGGATATGAAAATTATGTTCAGGTAGTTCCCGGATATGATGATACAATTAGAAATGTTGTAGAAAGTGGGAATGATTATACAGTTCCGACAGCTAATACGACTTGGGCAAGAAAAGTTTTCGAATACGAAGAAGTTGATGATCATAACTATGAAACTTGGAAAATAGGATATGAATTTATTTTGCAACTAGATGGTAGACGAGAAATTATGGTTTCTCCAGGTACTATGGCGTCTATTGCTCTTCGTGACTTTTCAAATCAACTTCAACCTGATGAAATTGCATGGTGTTGTGAAACTATTATCAATTTAGAAGCAAAAAAATTAGCGAAAACAGATCCATACGCTATTAATTTTGATTTATTGGATAATATACCTTCTCTTAAAGGATTATGCTATATTTTTAAAGTTGATATTGAGCAAGATTTAAAATTGAAGGTTAAAGAATTAATTTTCCGTTTACTTTTAAAGGGTCTTGACGCTAGGGAACGAATCGCTTTGCAGCACGCTATTTTACAGGAATTAGTATTATTTGAACCTGATTTTGTTTTAAACTGTTGGTATGGATTAGCAGAAGCCATCGTAATTCTAAAGGCACAAAATAAAGAAAGCGAGAGAAAGCGAATGTTATATCATCAAGGGAAATTAAGTGCTCGTGATTTTAATAAGTCGGAAGAAGACAATTGGTCGGAAGTACTAATTAATTCTGTTATCAAAGGAAGTATAAACATACCTGATGAAATTATCGTTTCATTAGACTTACATACTCAGTGGTACTTGGATGACATGCTTCGTATCATCCCATGGAATACGGCTCTTCCTGCTCACCACAAATTTATTCAGGATGTTCTGACACTACACACTGTTTTTTTAAATGATCCCAAATCAAGCATGCTGGATTTTTATGAAAGTAGACATGCATTTACTTTTTATTATCCACGATATCTGCTGAATCAGCCTACAGAATTATCATTACCTCTCTTAAAAAAAATACTTGATTCAAGTATAGAAACACCTGAAAAAAGTATCCCTGATGATTATTTAAAATTTATATATAAGTTAGTTGAAGAGTTTATTAGAGCAGCGATAGGTAGAATTCAACTCGAAAATTTCTGGATATTTTGGGAATTTTTGAAAGATTGGATGATCAATAACAGCAATGCGAGATTTCTACCAATTTTTCTTTTTGACATTGACTGGGTGGAGAGCTCTGAAAAATGGTCAGTATTGGATGGTAAAAGCTTATATTTCAAAGATTTTATAATTACTTTAGGATTTAACAGAATTAATTCATCGATAAAATTTTTAAGTGGCATTGCATTTTATAATTTTATGCCTAACTCAATATCATGGATTGTTCCCATGCTCCAAAGCCAAAATGCTGAACTGGTCGAGAACGATATTTTAGAAAAATTCGTTGAAAAAGCTTTTTATAAATATGGTGGTAAAATAAAAAGAGATAAAAATACTTTAGCTGACTTTCTATTTATTTTAGATTTTCTAGTCAAAAGAAGTTCTCCTAAAGCCTATATGTTACGAGAAGAATTACTTCAATTTAAATAATTAACATTTTGTCGTGAGATATTTTTGGGAAATATATTAATAAAATTGGAAAATAAATGAATACAGAAGATTTTATAAGATTGATTGAGGGTCAAACGGAAAGCCCTTCACTAGATTTTAAAGCAAACAGTCCTTGGGATTATAAGAAGCTAACAAAAGATATCTTGGCAATGTCAAATCTACCAGATGGAGGTCACATTGTAATTGGAATTGAGGAAAAGGATAATGAATTTATTAATGTAGGAGTTGACCAGAAAAATATTATCACTTACAAATATGATGAAATGCGAGATCAGGTTTCAAAATATGCAGAACCAATGGTAGATTTCAATGTCTATTTTCCGGAAGATAGAAACGAATTAAAATATGTGGTAATCAAGATCTTCTCTTTCAAAGAAATTCCAACTCTTTGTAAAAAAACTCTGGACGGAGAAATGAGAGCAAGTACTTTGTATTATAGAAATACAAATAAGAGACCTGAAAGCGCAGCCATATCAAATGTCAGCGATTTGCGAGATCTCATTGAGTTGGCAGCCGTTAGATTAATGCAACGCAGAAAAAGTTTTGGCTATACCATTCCCAATATTGACGCAGAAATATTTGACGCAGAAATAAAAGCTTTTCAGCAGACATCATCATATGAATTAATAAAATCGAAAGGCAATTGCGAAGTTTATATAACTCCTCTTCAAAAAGGTAATTTACATAGTCTTAAAAGATGTCTTGAAGTTGTCGAAAAAGCACAGGTAAAGGCGTCATGGTCATTGCCATTTATACCAAGAACGTTACACGAGGGTAGTTTAGTTACTGCTGAAAATTCTTACGAGGCTTTTTCCGATTTAGGAGCTCGAAAAGAACTGTGGAGAATGTATTTGTCAGAGAGTTTTTGCATGATTAACAGCTTTGTAGAAGACTGGCTAGAAGGTGATCATTTGAGAGGGGCTTGGGCATCAAAATTTCCTTCTGGTCAATACTTGTTTTATTATACAAGTATTATACATTATCTTACTCAACTATATGTTTTTATTGAACACTTAACAATAGAAGGATTATATAAAGAAGGTTTGAGTATTTCTATTATATTTAATGAGTTAAAAGATAGAAGATTACATTTGGACAGCGAGAATCACATGCCGCTTATGAAGATAAGAACGACAAAAACAGATAAAATCACTATTAATGAGGAATATTCACGATTAGAAATTCTGGAGGGAGGTATAAATATTTCAAGTTCTATAATTTTAAAAGTTTTAGATTACTTTAGTTTTTACCCTTCAAAAGAGTCAGTTTTACAGATTCAGAAACAGTTCTTAGAAAAAGGTTACTAAAGAAAATTACGTAAATTCAGTTCAATTTTAGAACCTATTTTAAGATGATTTTTTGAATATTTAATATGTACATCTATATTAAAGAAGTATTATAATTTGGAAAGACCAATATTGATATAAGAATTTAATATATTATTCATCTAAAAATCAAGTGTAAATTAATATATAATTTTGTTTTGAAAAAAATGAAAATTAGTTTACTGAAAAATTGAGTTAAAATTAAATTATGGTGGCAATATTATTTAAATGTACATATCTAATTTTATCTAAAAGCATCAGTTTTTTTCTATAATTATAAATGACTTAGATGTATTGTAGGTATTTTATTTTTTTGATTCGGCATAATCAAATGTATAATTTCCTTAAAATTTTAGGATAAAATATTTTTTTGGTAATTATATTTTATACATTTGCATTATGAAATTTGTAAGACTACTTTTCATCATCTATTTTGTGGCGTTATCCATAATGCCATGTCTAGATAGTGCAAATGCTCAGTCTTTTAAGCAAGATTTCAATTATTCTTTAAGTTCAAAGACACAAGAAGATTCACATTCGAAGGCAGATTCTTGTTCTCCATTTTGTTCTTGCAACTGTTGCAGAACCACGGTGGCATCTTATAAAATCGAACCAATTCTAGTTTTTTCAAGAATCGCTACTGCGTTTTTTTCTAAGAAAATCCATTTTCAGAAAAACGACTTCGCTTATTTGGTGTACGACCAAATCTGGCAACCGCCTAAAATATAATTTTTATTGATATGATGGAAGGATTCCCTTTCATCTAAATTGTCTTGGAAACTTTGCAATATCATTGCACTGTAATCCTATTCATCTTTGCATCATCTTTTAAATTCAGTTTTATACTGATTTTAACTTTGGGCAATCCAATAAAAATTAAATTCAATGTTAGATAAAATCATAAGATTTAGTATCAAGAACAAGATTGTCATTGGTATCATGACCTTGTTATTGATTATTTGGGGAGTTTGGAGCGCAACCAAACTGCCAATTGATGCTACACCGGATATTACCAATAATCAGGTGCAGATCATCACAGTATGTCCCACACTTGCTGGACAGGAAGTAGAACAACTTGTTACCTTCCCAATTGAACAAAGTATCGCAAATGTACCAGATATTGAGGAAACTAGGAGTATTTCTAGATTCGGTCTATCAGTGATTACAGTTGTTTTTAAAGAAGAGGTAGATATTTATTTTGCTCGCCAACTGGTTACTGAAAAATTAAAACAAGCAGAAGAAGAAATTCCCCAAGGTGTTGGAACTCCTGAACTTGCCCCTGTTAGTACTGGACTTGGAGAAGTTTATCAATATATCCTGCATCCCAAAAAAGGCAGTGAGAAAAAGTATGATGCTAAAGAACTGCGAACAATGCAGGACTGGATTGTGCGAAGACAGCTTAATGGAACACCTGGAGTTGCAGAGATCAACAGTTTTGGCGGTCAGTTAAAACAATACGAGGTCGCTGTAAATCCAGACAGATTAAGAGCGATGGGCGTAAGTATATCTGATATTTTTACCGCTCTCGAAAAAAATAATCAGAATACAGGAGGTGCTTATATTGATAAAAAGCCAAATGCATATTTTATCCGTGGAATCGGTTTGGTAACATCTTTAGAAGACGCAGGGAACATTGTAGTTAAAAATAATACGGGCAGTGTTCCAATCTTCATAAAAGATGTTGCTGAAGTGCGTCTGGGAAGTGCTGTGAGATATGGTGCAATGACTTTTAATGGTCAGGTCGATGCTGTGGGAGGTGTTGTTATGATGCTAAAGGGAGCCAACAGTAATGAAGTGGTGAACAGAATTAAAGAAAAGATACCAGTTATACAAAAATCTCTTCCTGCAGACGTTGTAATTGAACCTTATTTAGATAGAACCGACCTGGTTGGAAGAGCAATCGACACAGTAGAAAAAAACCTAATTGAAGGTGCACTCATTGTCATCTTCGTACTTGTTATCTTCTTGGGTAATTTAAGAGCAGGTTTAATTGTAGCATCAGCTATTCCATTATCATTACTGTTTGCATTAGGAATGATGAATGTGTTTGGTGTGAGTGCTAACCTGATGAGTTTAGGAGCGATTGATTTCGGGCTTATTGTTGATGGGGCAGTTATTATTGTGGAAGCTACCTTACATCATTTAGGCTTGAATAAATCAAAAAAAATGCTTACCCAAGCAGAAATGGATGAAGAAGTTTTTCTTTCTGCATCCAAAATCAGAAGTAGTGCAGCATTTGGAGAAATCATTATTCTAATTGTATACATTCCGATTTTAACATTGGTGGGAGTAGAAGGTAAAATGTTTACGCCTATGGCTAAAACTGTGGGATTTGCTATTTTGGGCGCTCTGATTTTATCATTGACTTATATTCCGATGATGAGTGCTTTATTCTTATCAAAAAAGATGAGCCACAAAGAAAATTTCTCTGATAAAATGATGAACAGAATTCAGAAAGTTTATCAGCCTTTATTGGAAAAAGCATTAAAAATAAAATATTGGCTGGTTGGAGGAACCGTAGCTCTCTTTGCTGTAGCAATATTTGTTTTTGGGAGAATGGGTGGTGAATTTATACCTCAGTTGCAGGAAGGCGATTTTGCATTCCACTGTATCCTTCCACAAGGAAGTTCCTTAAATCAAAGTATTGAAACTTCAATGCAGGCTTCAAGAATTATAAAACAGTTTGATGAGGTAAAAATGGTTGTTGGTAAAACTGGCGCTGCTGAAGTACCTACCGACCCAATGCCACCGGAAGCTACTGATATGATGGTTATCTTGAAACCTCAGAAAGAATGGAAAACAAAGAAAACGTATGACGAACTCGCTGATGAAATCTCAGAGAAATTAGAAGTGATTCCTGGAGTTTTCTTTGAAAAGAACCAACCTATCCAAATGCGTTTCAATGAGTTAATGACAGGTATTAGACAAGATGTTGCAGTTAAAATTTTTGGTGAAAACTTAGATTCTCTGGCAATTTATGCTGATAAGACTGCTAAGGTAATACAGTCTGTTAAAGGTTCTACATCTCCCCAAATTGAGCGTGTAAGCGGACTCCCTCAGATTAACGTAGAGTATGACAGAACCAGAATGGCCAATTACGGATTAAACATTGAAGACGTTAATAATGCAGTAAGTACAGCTTTTGCAGGTAAATCAGCAGGTCAGGTTTTTGAAAATGAAAGGAGGTTCGATCTGGTTGTAAGATTAGACAGTTTACACAGAACAAATATTGACGATGTTAGTAATCTAATGATTTCTACTGCCTCTGGAACGCAAATTCCACTCGCCCAGGTTGCTAATATTAGTTACAAATTAGGGCCTGCCCAAATCAGCCGCGAAGCGGGAAAAAGAAGGATTGTAATAGGTTTCAATGTGAAAGACCGTGATGTTGAAAGTGTAGTTAAGGACATACAATCAAAGCTCGATAAAGAAGTAAAACTTCCTGCAGGATATTATTTTACCTATGGAGGTCAATTTGAGAATCTTCAGGCAGCAAGTAAGAGATTAATGATTGCAGTTCCAGTATCGCTATTCTTAATCTTTATGCTGCTTTATTTTACATTTAATTCATTTAAGCAAGCCACTTTAATTTTTACGGCTATTCCTATGAGTGCGATTGGTGGTGTATTCGCATTATTATTGAGAGATATGCCATTCAGTATCAGTGCCGGAATTGGCTTTATTGCTTTATTTGGTGTTGCCGTTTTGAATGGAATTGTATTGATTGGAACATTTAATCAATTGGAAAAGGAAGGCGAGACCAATATTCTGAAAAGAGTAATGGAAGGTACAAAAACAAGATTAAGACCTGTTTTAATGACTGCAACAGTAGCTTCATTAGGATTTTTACCGATGGCTATTTCTACAGGTGCAGGAGCTGAAGTGCAAAAACCTTTGGCGACAGTTGTTATCGGAGGTTTGGTTACGGCGACTTTCTTAACATTATTTGTCTTACCAATGTTGTATATTATTTTTAATACCAAGATTAATTTAAAAAAGATCAATAACAAATCGGTAACCGCCATTGTGGTTTTAGGATTTTTATTTTTAGGACAGACTTTTAGTGCACAACAGGGAAGAACCATAACAGTCGAAGAAGCTACACGTACTGCTATTGAGAATAATCAATCAATCCGATCGAGAGATCTGGATATTAAAGCTACACAGGCATTGATTCCAACGTCCAAAGAGCTCCCGAAAATGAATGTGGATGCTCAATTGGGGCAGTATAACTCTAAGAAATTTGACCAATCATTTTCGATCTCCCAAACGATTCCATTTCCAACTTTGTTCAAAGCAAGAAAAGAGTTGATTGCGGAACAGATTAAAGGAAAGCAAATCAACAGGGAAGTTTCTATGAATGAATTAGCGAAACAGGTTCGAACGTATTATTATCAAATTGAGTATTTACAATTTAATAAATCCAAGCTTAGCAATCTGGATAGTTTATACAATGACTTTATCAGAGTTGCAACGGTTAGGTTTAAAGCCGGAGATATTAAAAAAATTGAAATCAATACAGCTGAAACACAGAGAGGGGAAATCAACTTATTGCTTAAACAGAATGAGGTTTATCTTACCAATGCCTATAAAAATTTAAAAACATTGCTAAATATTGAAGAGGATATTTCAGTTCCATTTGATCAGAACTATCATCCGCTACAAGCACAATATGTTTTAGACAGCAGTGCCATTGCACAGCATCCTACCGTAAAAGCTTTTTATCAGGAAATGCAGATTGCGGAAAAAAATAAGAAAGTTGAAAAATCTTTGGGACTTCCTGACTTTACCATCGGATATACTAATCAGTCATTGATAGGATTTCAAACCATCAACGGGATGGATCAGTATTTCAATGGAGGAAACAGGTTTCATTCGGCAACAATTGGTGTTTCTATTCCTTTGACATTTGGAGCTACGAAAGCAAGAATCCAGTCTTATGAATATCAGAGACAAATGGCAGAATCAAATGCAAAATTCCAGCAAAAGCAGCTTGAAGCGCAATTGCAAAATGCATTTAATCAATATCAGCAAAATGTTAATCAGTATGACTACTACGTTAATCAAGCGATTCCAAATGCTGAGAAAATTGCCAAAGCAGGACAATTAGGTTATAAAACAGGAGAAATTTCTTATGTAGAATATCTTTTTGCACTGCAGACTTCCACCAATATTCAGCTTAAATACCTGGAATCTATTCAACAGGTCAACGAATCTGTAGTTATCATTAATTCAATCATCAATAAATAGACAAATGAAAATCAAATATAGCATTGTATCTCTAGCCTTAATTTCTATTCTAGCGGTCAGCTGTGGAAAAAAAGATGCTCCGGCAGAAGGAGAAGAGAAACCAAAAACAGAACAGGCAGAAGAAAGTCACGAAGAAGCTCCGCAAACTATTGCGGAACTGACTGAAGAACAGATGAAATCTGTAGGAATCAGTCTTGGAACTTTAGAAATGAAAGATTTAGCCTCAACTATTAAGGCAAATGGTGTTCTTCGTGTACCCAATAACAGAAAGGCAACGGTCACTTCACTGTATGGAGGTGTCATTAAGACATTAACCGTTCAGATAGGAGATTATGTAAGACAGGGACAGGTTATTGCTACAATCAGTAACCCTGAATACATTCAGTTACAGGAACAATATCTGACTATTAACAGCAGAATAACTTATGCAGAGCAGGAATTCAGAAGGCAAAAGGAGCTTTTTGACAATGATGCCGGAGCAAAAAAGAATCTGCAAAGTTCTGATGCGGAGCTAAAAAGTTTAAGAACCCAGAGATCATCGTTACAAAGACAATTACAGCTAATGGGAATCAGTCCTGGGAAAGTAAGCAATGGAAACCTAAGATCAGGCTTGGTCATTACATCGCCAATCAGCGGAACAGTTAGTACGATTAATGCACAGATAGGAAGTTATGTTGATGTATCGTCACCGGTTTTGGAGATCATCGATAACAGCTCAATTCATTTGGATTTACAAGTCTTTGAAAGAGATCTTCCCAAAATGAAAGTTGGTCAGATTGTGCAGTTTAAGCTCACCAACAATCCGGAAGAAACCTTTAATGCAAAAGTGTACAGCATCGGATCATCTTTTGAAAATGAAAGTAAAACGATTTCAGTTCATGCAATGGTTACCGGGAACAAAGCTGGCTTGATTGACGGAATGAATATTACAGGAAATGTAAGCCTTGGAAATTCACAAACTCCCGCCGTTCCAAATGAAGCTATTGTAGAAGCCGATGGTAAATTCTATGTATTTGTACAAACTTCTAAAAAAGTGGAAGAGCACGCTGAAGAAAAAGGAGATGACGATCATGGTCACGGGCATGATGAAGGAGAGGCGGAACACGGTCACAAAAATGAAACCGAAGCAGGAAACCATGCAAAGGAGCAGGCTAAGAAAATGAATTTTGAAAAAATTGAAGTGGTAAAAGGGACTTCAGATATGGGTTACACAGCGATTACGCCTGTGAGTGCAATTGCACCTGATGCAAAAATTGTGGTAAAAGGCGCATTCTTCGTGAATGCTAAGCTTTCTAATGCAGGAGACCACGGACATTAATTAATCAATAATCAAGTGAAATCCTATCTTGATTTCACTTGATTTTAAAAATATTAGTTATGCCTTTAAAACAAGAATTAGAAACCCAGGGAAATTGGCTGTTCAGATACAGAAGTTTTTTGCCGATTATCGTTCTGGCGCTTGGCTTAGGAGTTTTTATCCAAAATGTTTTGCTGAAAAACGATAATGATTGTTCACTTTTCTTTGAGATGCTTTGTTTAGCTGTAAGCATTTTAGGTTTGATTATAAGAGTGTATACTGTTGGTTTTACTCCGCATAATACTTCAGGAAGAAATACAAAAGCAGGGCAGGTTGCAGATGAATTAAACACTACAGGTATTTACAGTACAACCAGAAATCCATTGTACTTAGGTAATTTTTTTATGTGGCTTGGGCTTGCGATGTTTACTGAAAATCTGTGGTTTGTAATTTCATTTGTGTTTTTTTATTGGGTCTATTATGAAAGGATTGTTTTTGCTGAAGAGCAATTTTTAGAAAGAAAATTTGGAGAGCAATATACTAAGTGGGCTGATAAAGTACCGGTTTTTATACCGAATTTATACCTTTTCAGAAATACTCATCTTAGCTTCAGTTTAAAAAAAGTTCTATTAAAAGAAAAAAACGGACTTTTTGCCATGTTTCTGATTTTTACTGTTTTTGAAATTACCGGAGAAATTATCCTAAGACATACGCATTATAATATGATTTTTATTGTAGGCTGTATTCTTACTATGATTCTATACATTATTTTAAAAGTAATAAAAAAACGTAAAACAATGTTGCAAAATAAATTTAGTCAATAATTAAAAAATCCTCAATTATGCTTTTAAACAAAAGAATTTCGGTTTGGTATTTTGTTAAACAGATTAAATTTCAGATCGTTTTGATTGTCAGCTTTGCTTTTCTAATAGGCTTTTTAGACGACATTGATTTTTTGAAAAAAATTACCATACCATTGAGTATTCCTGCACTTTTAGGAACTGCTGTCTCTTTACTTTTAGCATTCAGGACTGCACAATCTTATGAAAGATGGTGGGAAGCAAGAACCGTTTGGGGCGCTATTGTGAATGATTCAAGATCATTTATGAGATTAATAAAACAATTTTTCCCTAACTCAGAAAACGATACATCTGAGTTTGCAGAACGACATATCATCTGGCTGAATGCTTTAGGAGAAAGTTTAAGAAAAGTACCTTTTTCAATAAGAGTAAGAGAATACTTAGAATCGCAAAACATCAATGCTTTAAATATTCCCAATGCCCTTTTAGATAAACATTCTGATCACCTTAGGAAATTGGCAGAACAGGAGAATTTATCTGAATACAAATTGGTACAGATGAACGATATGGTCATCAGGTTTTGTGACAGTATGGGAAAATGTGAGCGTTTAAAAAATACTGTTTTCCCTCGTGCCTACAGCATTTTGCTGCATACATTGATTTACGTTTTTGCATTTCTTCTGCCATTTGGACTGGAAGACTCACAACTTGGTGTTGAGATTGCCACGACAATTATTGTACCTGTGATTTTTATAGCTATTGAGAAAACAGCAATCATAATGCAGGACCCCTTTGAAAATACACCGGTAGATACTCCAATGACATCATTAGCAAAAACAATTGAAATCAATCTTTTGCAAATGATCGGAGAGAAGAATGTACCAGTTAAAGAAGTGAGTACAAGCTATTATGAAATGTAGGCTTAATCTAATACAAATCTTAGTGTTATGAACGATCAGAATAAAAATATTTCGGCTTCTGCAAAACATAAAAGAAATCTTTTAATTGTCTTATGTTTAAGTGGCACTTATATGATTGCCGAAGTTATTGGCGGTTTAGCTACTAAAAGTCTTGCGCTACTTGCCGATGCAGCTCATATGCTTACTGATGTGGTCGGATTATTCCTTGCTTTTATAGCAATCAAAATTGGTGAAAGAAAAGCCGATGCACAGAAAACATTCGGCTATTACCGAACAGAAATTCTGGCGGCAGTAATCAATGCGGTAGTTCTGTTGGGAATTTCTGTATATGTATTGTTTGAAGCATGGCAAAGGTTCAAAAATCCCCCTGAAGTACAGAGCACAGCTATGATGATCGTTGCCGGAATAGGCTTGCTGGTGAATATTATCGGAATCATGATTATTAGAAAAGATTCAGGTGAAAGCCTAAATATGAAGGGTGCCTACTTTGAGGTTCTTTCTGACGCGCTTACCTCAGTAGGAGTAATGATTGCCGGAGTTATTATGTTGACGACAGGATGGTATTATGCTGATCCCCTTATTTCCGCTGTGATAGGGTTATTAATATTTCCGAGAACCTGGAAGCTCTTGAAAGAAGCTGTGAATGTTTTATTAGAAGGAACTCCAAAAGATGTCAATATAGAAGAGCTTAGAAATTCTTTGGAATCTGTAAAAGGAGTTATTAAACTTCATGATCTCCACGTTTGGTCATTGACTTCCGGCGTTAATGCGATGAGTTCCCACGTAGTAGCCGACCATCAGGAAGATCTCAATAAACTTTTGAAAAATTTGTCAGATAAAGCCACCTCTGAATTTAAAATTAGCCATACTACATTCCAAATTGAAACTGAAGGGCACCAAGAGGGGGAGGTTCATCTATAATAGCAGTTGTGCCATCTTGCATTAATAGATGAAATAAGTAAATGGGAAAATTTCTAAAACATCAAATAGACTATGAATTATAAAAATCTGGGTCTATTCAAGATGAATTACATACTTACGTATTTTTTTACGCAATTAATCATTTCAAATATTTAGATATATGAAATTAAAACAAAACTATTGGGGCAATTACACATTACTGGTTTATTCTTTTTTATTTTATCTGGTATCGTCTTTACTTCTCCGATTTGGATTTTTAGCAGTCAGTTTTCAAAAGGCTGATTTATCTCTGTTACCTATAATGAAAATTTTTCTTCTGGGATTTTTGTTTGACTTTGGAGTTGGATTATTCTTTCTGCTACCATACAGTTTTTATCTATTGATTTTTCCTCAGAAATACATAAGGTCTTTATTCAATAAAATTATTACCTACAGCACTTTTATTATTTTTCTTCTTATACATTTATTTTCATTTTTTGCCGAGGTTACATTTTGGCAGGAGTTTGAGAGCCGATTTAATTTTATTGCTGTAGATTATTTGGTATATACTTACGAAGTTATTAATAACATAAATGAGTCTTACCCTTTACCCGTTTTGATATCATCGATACTTCTGCTTATGACCTTAATATTTATTTTGTTTTACAAAAGCAAAATATTCTTTTTTTCATTTAACGGACAACATAAATTTTCGGTTAGACTAATTGTTTTTTTAGGATTTTTCTGCCTTACCATAATATACTCTTTGTTTATCAGTAATAGTTTAGCAGATAAAAGTGTCAATCGTTATCAAAATGAAATTTCTAAGGCAGGAATTTATTCGTTTTTCTCCGCCTATAAAAACAATGAAATCAATTACGATCATTTTTACAAACTAATTGATAACGAAAGCGCTTTTAAAATAGTTAGAACTGATTTGAACGATAATCAAAGATTTTTCTCAAATAACCTTTCTATAGAACGAAAAATATCCAGCAAACAAAATCTTATAAAGCCAAATGTTATAATGATAACAATGGAAAGTTTCAGCGCGGACTTTATGGGTACTTTCGGGAATAAACAAGGGCTTACTCCAAATTTAGATTCTTTAGCCGGCGGTGGCATTTTATTCTCACAAATGTATGCTACAGGAACCAGAACAGTGCGTGGAATGGAGGCTTTGTCGTTAGCTGTCCCACCAACGCCAGGCAACAGTATTGTCAGAAGAGAAGATAATGATCATCTTACAACTATAGGCTCAATTTTTAGTGCACAAGGTTACGATAACACATTTATTTATGGAGGAGATGGATATTTTGATAATATGAATAAATATTTTGGAAATAACGGATATGATATTATAGATAAGAAGAGAAATCCTTTGGCAAAAGAAAACTATCAGGCATTGAGGACGCCGATCAACCAGAAAGAAATTACGTTTGAAAATGCATGGGGGATTTGTGACGAAGATTTATACAATCAAGTGATTAAACAGGCAGACCAGAAATATAAACAAGGAAAATCTTTTTATGATTTTGTGATGACCACTTCCAATCACCGTCCGTTTACATATCCTGATGGCAAAATTGATATACCATCCGGTTCGGGTAGGGAAGGTGCAATAAAATATACAGATTATGCTATCGGACAATTCTTTAAAAAAGCTAGAAGTAAGCCGTGGTTTAAAAATACAGTATTTGTGATTGTAGCTGATCACTGCGCAAGTAGCGCAGGTAAAAATGAAATTGATATTTCCAAATATCATATCCCAGCAATGATTATAAATCTTCCGAACCAAAACTCTTTAAAAATTGAAAAAATGTGTTCACAAATTGATCTTTATCCAACTTTATTTGATTTAATGGGATGGAACTACAGAAGTAACCTTTATGGTAAGAATGTTTTGAGCGACAATTATATTCCTAGAATTTTTGTAAGTACCTATCAAAAGTTGGGATATATGGAAAACGATAAACTTGTGATATTGAGCCCTCAGCAGAAAGTGGAAGCTTATTTATATAATAAAACGCAAAATCAACAGATACCAAAGATTTTTTCTGATCAGTATATTAACAAGGCTGTCGCAAATTATCAAACTGCATATTATCTCTATAAAAATCAAGGTTTGAAACAAAAATAATCAAGTAATGTTAGATACAACATGGATATAAAATTTGAACTTATTCTTTCAGGCAAATTGCTGCTATCTATATTATTCGGCAGCATTATAGGTTATGAAAGAGAAGCAGCTCATAAAGATGCCGGTATACGAACGTTTGCTATTCTTTGCTTGGCATCTTGTCTTTTTGTTGCGGTTGCCTCTCATCTTACAGATGATAAATCAGCGATAGCCAGAATGCTTGCAGCAATTCCGGCAGGACTTGGATTTATAAGTGCTGGATTAGCATTAAAAGATAAATCAAGCAATATGCAGGGATTAACAACATCTACAGCACTATGGGCAGCGTCAGCTATTGGAGCGGCTCTTGCCTTAAATATGTTTTTATTGTCATTTTTAGCAACTGTTCTCACCCTTTTTGTATTAAGCCTGAATAAATTCAAATGGTATAAAAACTGGATTGCAAAGAAGGAGCAAAGTAAAAATTTAAAATAAAAAATTAAAAATCACTTAAAATATACTTCTATGAAACATCAACACACTTACGATGAGCAAGGTAACCAGCTTTGCTGTACGCCTCAGGAAGGCAAGATTTATAAGGATGCAGGAGCCAAAAAACTCATTGTTGAGGATAATGGCTGTTGTTCAACAAATGTAAAGAAAGAAGTACAGCATCATTCCGATGACGATGGACATAACCACGATCATGACAATAGTGATAAGAGTACTTTTCAGATGTTCCTTCCCGCAATAGTTTCATTGTTATTGCTTCTGTTGGGAATTGCGTTAGATAATTATTTTAAACCAGACTGGTTTAAAGATTGGATTCGTATTGTTTGGTATGCAGCAGCTTATGCCCCTGTCGGGCTTCCTGTTTTAAAAGAAGCTTTTGAAAGCATTAAGGATGGTGATGTTTTCTCTGAATTCTTTTTGATGAGTATCGCAACTATAGGAGCTTTTATAATTGGTGAATATCCTGAAGGTGTAGCTGTTATGTTATTTTATGCTGTAGGGGAAGTTTTTCAAACACTAGCAGTAACAAGAGCAAAAAGTAATATTAAAGCTCTTCTTGATCAAAGACCGGATGAGGTGACAATTATTGAAAATAACGAAACAAAAACTATTAAAGCTTCCAATGCAGAGATAGGGCAAACCATACAGTTAAAACCTGGAGAAAAACTTGCTTTGGATGGAGAGCTTATTTCAGATTCAGCATCTTTTAATACGGCAGCACTAACCGGCGAAAGTAAACCTGATACAAAAAATAAAGGAGAGACTGTTCTTGCAGGGATGATTAATATGAATAGTGTTGCTTTGGTAAAAATCAATACAGCTTATGAGGACAGTAAACTCAGTAAGATTTTAGAATTGGTTCAAAATGCGACTGCGCAGAAGGCACCTACGGAGCTGTTTATAAGAAGATTTGCAAGAGTTTATACTCCGATTGTTGTTGTGTTAGCAGTACTGATATGTCTTATTCCATATTTTTTTGTCGATAATTATATTTTTAGAGATTGGTTATACAGAGCTTTGATCTTTCTGGTAATTTCTTGTCCTTGTGCTTTAGTCATTTCAATTCCTTTAGGGTATTTTGGAGGTATTGGTGCAGCAAGTCGAAACGGAATTTTATTTAAAGGCAGTAATTTTCTAGATAAGATTGCCGAAATAAAAAATGTTGTGATGGATAAAACCGGTACTATGACGGAAGGAGTATTTAAAGTTCAGGAAGTCGATATTAAATCAGAATTTGATAAAAATGAAATCCTTAAGATGGTTAATGTTGTAGAGAGCAAGAGTACCCATCCTGTGGCAACTGCTATCCACGAATATGTTGGCGATTTGGATACATCAATTAATGTTGAGAATTCTGAGGAAATTGCAGGTCATGGTCTTAAAGCTGTAATCAACGGTAAGGATATACTCGTAGGGAATTTCAAGCTTATGGATAAGTTCAATATTCAATATGATGTTGATCCTTCAAAAATTGTTTACACCGTTATTGCAATTGCTTATGATAAAAAATTTGCAGGCTACATAACTATCGCTGATAGTATTAAAGACGATGCTAAAAAAACTTTAGAACTGTTACATAATTTAAATGTAAAGGCAACAATGCTTAGTGGTGACAAAACAAGCGTTGTAAAATATGTCGCAGAACAAATAGGAATTGACAACGCTTTCGGTGACCTTCTTCCTGAGGATAAAGTGAACAAGGTGAAAGAAATAAAATCCAAAAATGAGAGCGTTGCATTTGTTGGTGACGGTGTTAATGATGCCCCAGTGGTTGCTTTAAGTGATGTCGGTATTGCCATGGGCGGCTTAGGGAGTGATGCGACCATTGAGACTGCTGATGTCGTGATTCAAGATGATAAACCTTCAAAAATACCAATGGCTATTAACATTGGCAAAAAAACTAAAAGAATTGTCTGGCAGAACATCATTTTAGCATTTGTGGTCAAAGCAATTGTTTTAATTCTTGGAGCCGGAGGATTGGCAACAATGTGGGAAGCTGTTTTTGCAGATGTAGGTGTTGCATTGATTGCAATTCTAAATGCTGTACGCATCCAACGAATGAATTTCAAATAAAAATAACATAGCATTCTAATTTCACTAATCACTTAAGAAAAGTTCCAACAAATATCAATTAAAATAAAGTTCTCAAACCGAGAACAGGTTGTTTATTGAAAATATTCAACAAAACTATTTACTCTAATTTTTCAATTAATGCAATGATAATCAATATTATAAATAAGATTCCAGTTCTTTTTTTTATGCTAGTATGCAATTTGGCTTTAGCACAGGATAGCTTAACAGTAAGTGAAAAAATTGGGGATACGATTGCTGTCCAAAAACCTGAAAATAATTTTAGTTATAAGAGACTTATAGCCCCTACAAGTTTAATATCCATAGGAGCGATGAGTTTCGCTATTCCTAAAATGAAAGAATTTGATGCAGGAGTACGAAAAGAAGTAAAAGACCATAATCTTCATAATTCTACATTGGATAATTATACCCAATTCATACCTGCCGTGATGGTTTATGGATTTAATATTTCAGGTTTGAAAGGCAAGCATAATTTAAGAGAAAGAACAATTATTCTTGCAACATCGCAGCTAATATCGACAGCAATCGTAATACCTTCAAAATATTTAATTGGAGAAGAACGCCCAGATAAATCCAACAATATGTCTTTTCCGTCTGGGCATGCAGCAATTGCTTTTTCAACAGCGCAGTTTATGTATAGAGAATATAGAGACAGTAATTATTGGCTCAGTTTATCAGGATATCCATTTGCAATATTCACAAGTGTTTACAGAGTTATTAATAACAAACACTGGGTAACAGATGTAGTAGCGGGCGCTGGGGTAGGAATACTTTCAACCGAATTAGCTTATTGGCTATTTCCGAAAATCAATATGTTTTTATCAGCTAATAAAAACAAAAAATCTGTCTCTATGCTTGCCCCTCTTTATCAAAAGAATGGTCATAGCAATACTTTTGGGATTAATTATCAGATAACCTTCTAATTTAGAACATGGGATTTAAACGACGTTTTAGAAGAAAAATTATTCGAAGAGGTAAGCACAGGCTTACTTCTCAAGATCTTTTTTTTATTGTTGGCTGGCTTCTTTTTATGCTCCTTTTGGTAATTCATCAGGTATACAATTTTAATATCAAATATGTTAAGATTCATTCGCATCCTTCGGAAAAAACACACACTCATAATGACGGAAAATGACAAATTATCAACAAATTTTTTAAACCATAATATTAACCCTTTATTTAAATCAAAATGAAAAAACTTGTACTAACTCTTTTGGTAAGCCTTGTATTAAATTCTGTTTATGGACAGGCTCCGTCAAACTATTATGATGGCACTGCGGGATTATCAGGAGCTTCTTTAAAGTCAAAGTTGAAAACTATCATTACCAACGGCCACCAAGATAATGGCTATGGCAATTTGCTGACAGCTTTTCAAAGCACAGATAGGGATTATTTCTACGAAAATGATGGAACTGTAATGGATATGTATTCTGAAAATCCGACAGGAACAGATCCATATATTTATAATCATGGAGTCAAACAATGTGGAAATTATAGTGTTGAAGGAGACTGTTACAACCGAGAACATGTCGTACCGCAAAGTTTATTTAATCAGAATTTACCGATGAGATCTGATGTCCATTTTGTTACACCTACTGACGGAAAAGTCAACGGAATGCGATCAAATTATCCTTTTGGAAAAGTAGGATCAACCTCATTTACATCACTAAACGGTTCTAAACTGGGAAGTTCAGTATCTGCAGGTTATGCGGGGACTGTTTTTGAACCAATTGATGAGTTTAAAGGTGATATTGCCAGAATGATATTATATTTTGTAACCAGATACGAGACGCAGCTATCAGGTTTCAGCAGCGGAAACATATTAGGTAGTACAGCCTACCCTGGCTTACAGACATGGGAATTAAAACAATTACTCGAGTGGAATAATTTAGATCCTGTTTCTCCTTTTGAGATAGCAAGAAATAATGCGGCATTCACTTACCAAGGTAATAGAAATCCATACATCGATCGTCCTGAGTTCGTCGCTTTAATTTGGGGTGCTTATATGGGAGTTGCAGATGTAGATTTGTCAAAAAGTCTTGTGATCGTTCCTAATCCCGTAAAAGATAATAAGATTTATGTGTTAGGCGGAAAAAATCTAGGACAATATAAAATTGCTTTGATTTATAATATGACTGGTCAATTAGTACAGACAATTGAAAATCCATTTCAAAAAGATAATACAATTATTCTTACAGATCTTCCTAAGGGTATTTATATTTTGAAAACTGGCGATCTGAATACAAAGTTTATTATAAAATAAATCAATAAAAAAGATTATTTATAAAATACTGTTCTAAGTCAAAAAAATTATAATATTGGTTAGATTGTAAATTATAATATCTCCCATTAGTTGAGAAGGTTTTTATGTGTAAATATTTAATACATAAATAAAGAATAACTTTTTTGTACCATATTTGTACCATAAAAATATAACTATTTGATTTATAGTAGTTATTATATTAGAAGAAGTAAAATAATTATTTAAAAACAAAATAATTTAAAACCGCCTTAAACGAATGTTCAGGGCGGTTTTTTATTACATGCCGAATCCAATTCTGGATGCTATCTGTTATATTTTTTTCAATTATTTTAATGAGTAAGGCATATTGGCATTGATACTGAACCCAGATTCTGTTTTGGAAATTGAGAATTTACCATTAAGATTTTCAATAGTTTCTTTTAGCGTTTGAAGTCCTATTCCTTGTTTGCGCTTATCTGAAAAAAACTTCTTTTTACCATCATCTTTTACTTCTATGTAGATGAAATTTTCATCATTATTTATTTTGATGAATACATTTTGGGCGGTAGAATACTTTATAATATTTGTGCAACCTTCTTTAATCATCATTAGAATAGAAACTTTTGTTTCCGGAAATAGTTCTATTTGAGGATTAAGATCAAATTGGGTTTGAAGATTAATAATTTTTGAATTCACGAAAATTAATTGAATACTTTTTTCTAATTCTTCTAAAAAATCACTATTACGACAGCTTTCATAGATTTTGTGACTCTCATTACGGATGATTGCGTAAATTTTTTGCAATTCTTTTTCCAAAGACTCCCATAATTTTAGTGCTTTTACATCAGGTTCCAGCTTTCGTTTTACTTTTAGAAAATTAGCCGTTGCTATTAACGAAGATCCAATATCTGTATGTAGTTGCAAAGAAAATGTCTTCTTTAATTCATTAACAGCCGCTTGTTTTGCATAATGAATTTTATGAATTTCGTTTTCTGTGATATTTTTAAGATGTTGAGCTAATTTTTGAGATTGTCTTTTCTTCTTTCGAATATAGAAAAATATGAAGACTGTACTTATCAAAATCAGATTCCACAAGAAGATAAGAGTAATGGTTAAATTCTTTTTTTTTACATTTAATTCTGCAATCTGTTCATTCTTTTTAGAGATATTGTATTTTTTCTCCAGTTCTCTGAATTGTACATTTAGTTTTTCATTTCTGTCTTGCTTTATAATCTCAATTTCTTTTACTTTTATACGATAAGCTTCCCGAAAATTATTACGGTCTTTTTCATATTCTGAGACGACTTTGTAATACTGAGCCAAATTGTTTTTAAAGTTGCTGTCTACTGAAATAATATCTTTAAAAGGTTTTGATTCCTCTATTTCAGATTTTAGATTAGGGATTAAAACGTATTTTTTCCGTTTAATAAGAATCATTACTTTTATCATTTTAGCAAAAACATAATCCTCTGTGATAATGAATCTTCCTTCTTTTTTTTGCTTTAGTGATTTTTCAATAAATCTTTCTGCATTTTGATAATCCTCTTTTAGATATTCTGAGTAGGCTTGTGCAAAATAAGTTCTAAGCATATTGGCTTCTTTGTAATGTAAACTTTCTATTTCTTTTGTATTGGAATCAATGATGCTTAAGTATTTTAGCTTTTCTTCTTTTTTTAAATTATCATTGTTTAGTACCAGATCTAATACTGAATTGGAAATATTATTTAAGATAGTTTCGTGATAATTTGGAATTTTACCTTTATAGCTTGATTTTTTATAAAAAGCAATCGCTTTTTGATAGGATTTTACAGATTCTTTAAAAAGTTTAGCCTGATAAAATATATTGCCTTCTAATGCATAGTAATTCAGACTGGCGCTTTCTTTTTTTTCTTTCATCACTACTTTTTTCAGCTTATAAAGAATAGTACTTATACTTTTTAAATCTTGCGTTTTTTTACATAAAGAATTAGCATACTGCATAAGAGCATTAGAATAATAGGTATCCCAGTCATCGGTCTTGTTATTTACCATCTGTTCTGTGCTTTTTTCGTACAAGGATATAATTTCTTTGTTGTATTTATCTTGCATTCTTTCATTCTGTACAAAATCATAGCAATCTGCAAGAGTACTGAGAATGATAATTTTATTTAGGTTATCAGTATTTTTATATTGTTCTTTGGTTTTAAATTTTTCTAATTGATTTATCACCTTCAGTAATTCAGGTTTGGTCATCTTATCAATTTTTTCACTTTGTTTAAAAGATTTTACATCCTCAACAGATCCAAAATTCTGAGAAAAGAAGTGACCGAAAAAAAAGAGATAAAGGAAAAAAAAATAGTTTTTCATCATAAAAATAGACATTAAATTACAAACCGAAATCTCCCAATTTAGCCAAAAGCTCAGTGACAAATTTTACACCCGCTTTTTGCATAATATTTCTTCTGTGTGTTATAACTGTATTTTCGCTCAGGCTTAGAATTTTTGCTTTGTCTTTGATTGATTTTCCCTGTTTAATAAGTTCGATGATTTCCAGTTCTCTCTGGCTGAAAATATTATTTTCTTTTAACAGTAAATATTGCATAACATCCGATTCCAAGTTTTTGCAGACATATTTTTTATTATTGTTTATGTAATTGATACATTTATAAATTTCATCTTGGGATGCAGATTTGGATAAAAAGCCGTCTGCACTATTAAGCAATAATCTTGCAATCAAATTTGAGCTGTTTATACTACTGAGTACTACAATCTTTATAAATTCATTTTCTTTTTTCCATTGATTAATAATATGGAAGATATCCAGTCCCGGTATTAGGTAATCTGTAAAAATCAAATCAATTTTTTGTCTTTCCATACATGCATTCACTTCTTCTATGCTTGTACATCCGAATACTTCATGCTGAACAGAAAAATTACTTTCCAAAAGGATTTTAAAAGATTGCACAAATAAGGTGTGGTCGTCAAATAATAAAATCTTCATAATATGTAAAAAATGTTATACAACAGAACTCTACAAAGCTAAAGTTTAAACATTTAAAGTAGAGTAATTACTATTAGTGATATAAAACTAATTAATATTAGTTAAAAAAAATAATCAATATTGATTGTTGACAACTTTTTTCTAAATCTATTACTTTGTTCTTTACAAAAACACAAATGATAGACCTTATATGATTCTAAATAATTAACGAAATGATGAAAAGTAAAACCGGATTAATCTATTATCCGGTTTTATAAGTAATCATTTGATATTTAGAATATTTCTATGCCACCATTGCCACATTTATTACGATAAGAAAGGTCAACCTTTTTTAGCATAACCTTTTAAAATATTTAGAGAAATGAAAAAAATTAGAGTACTACAGTTATCTTTACTACTTAGTGGTATAAAATTGTTTAGTCAGGCTGGAAATATAGGGGTTAATACTTCTTTTCCACAGGCAACATTTGATATTAGAGGGAAAAATGATATAGGTACTTCAGGGGTAGCAGTACCGGGAGCTGTAAGTGCCAATGATGGTATCTTAGTTCCGAGAGTAAACTCTCTGGCTATCGATGGAAGCATCAATGGACAATTAGTATATTTAGTAGCAGATGCAGGAGCATTCACAAAAGGATTCCACTATTGGAACGGAACCGTATGGACTCCTATACTCATTCCTGCAAGGGCAGATACAACAGCTGATGCATGGATAAATAACAGCGGTGCTACCCCGCCTAGAATAGAGTTGGGAACCAATGCAGACGGAACAACAACCAGAGCAGCTTTTAGTGAGTTTGTTATGACTGATGCAGGTAATGTAGGAATAGGAACTACGACTCCGAATAGTCAATTAGATGTCCGTACTAATTTTTCTAATGCAGATGTAGCAAGAATTGGAAGTTCTATACAAAGAATAGCCTTTGGAGTATCAGCAACGAATAATGGTCCCTACATTACTACGAATAACGGTACTAATGCATCTTTGCGTTTAGGTGTTAATGGTTTGGAGCATATGAGAATTGATGCCAACACAGCCACTTTAGGTAATGTAGGAATAGGAGTAGGAAACGCTGCAGTTAATAATGCATTACAGATACACAGACTTGGCATTACAGATACTTATGAACAATTCACAAACGGACAGGTAGGAGCACTTGCTACAGATGGTTTAAAGATTGGTGTTTCTTCTACTGGAGCTGCTTCAATTCAGAATTTAGAATCTACCTCTTTATCTTTACATACTAACGCAACGGAGCGGATTACTATTTTAGCGAACGGAAATGTAGGAGTTAATGAAACCAATCCTATTCATAGATTAATGATAAACGGAGGAATTGCATTGGGGAATGGAGCCTTTTCAGTAGATCCTACCTATGCTGATGATAATAACTACATTACTTTTAAAGATGCTACAGGCGCTTCTTCAGAAGATTTTATAGGATATAAAGATAATACCTTTCATTTTCGAGATAATCCAGGTGGTGCAGATGCATCCCAACCTAATGTGGTTGCCTGGGGTAGATTTGGTTTAGGTACCAATGATTTTTCTTCGTTGGGAAGTGATAACGGTTTAGTGATTGCAAACTCGGGAGGAACCGCAATAGCTATTAGAAATGGAGGGGACTTAGATATTTATTCTCCAGACAACACCCAATCTGCGAGAATTGTTGTGGATAATGCCTCTTCCAATACTCTTACAATTTCCAGTAATGGTAAAACTTTTAGCTTCAATGGAACAGGAGGATCTGTAAATTCTGATAAAAGACTGAAACAGGATATTGTAAAAGAAGAAAATAGCCTTTCTAAAATTTTGCAATTAACCGGATATTCTTACAGATTTAAAAAAAATGCCAGCGATCCACGCAAAGAATATGGAGTAATAGCACAAGAAGTACTTAACGTTTTACCTGATGCCGTATTTACAGATAAGGATGGTTATTACTCAGTAAGCTATTCCTCTTTAATTCCAATCTTAATTAACGCAATAAAAGAACAGCAAATACAAATTGACGAACTCAAAGAACTCGCTAAAAAGCATAAATAGAAACAAATATAAAAAACAAGAATGAAAAAATTAAAATTACTTCCATTATCATTATTTTTTATTGGTATAAAAACGTTGAGCCAGGTTGGAAATGTTGGTATTAATACTTCTTCTCCACAGGCAACATTAGATATAAGAGGAAAGAATGATACAGGCTCTTTAGGGAATTCGATACCAGGAGCAGTAAGTGCAAACGATGGTATTTTGGTTCCAAGAGTAAACTCTTTGGCTACCAGCGGAAGTACCAACGGACAATTAGTATATCTGATAGCAGATGCAGGAACTTTTACAAAAGGATTTCATTATTGGAATGGGAACGCCTGGACAAAATTGGGAGCTACCAATATTTATGAGAATAATGGTACGATAGGATCTGGAAGAACTGTGGGTATTACCGATAATGTAAACTTTGATACTAACACTTTTGTGATTAATGGTACAAATAATAATATAGGTATAGGTACAAATGCGCCAAATACAAATTCTATCTTAGATATGTCATCTTCAGATAAAGGAATTCTTATTCCCAGAGTTAATTTAACTTCAAGCACACAAGATTTGAATGGAGATGGAGATAATAGTGTTGCCAACCAACCAGAAGGATTGCTGGTTTTTAATTCTGGAAGCACATTAGAAAAAGGATATTATTTTTGGAATGGAACAGAGTGGAGAAATATAAAGAATTCCTCATCAGTGGCTCCAGGCATATCATCAATAAATTGTCTTAGTACTGTGCTTTCTCCTAAAACTTATGTAGCAGGCTCTCCTTACATTGGTTCCATGTCAGTTGCATACACAGGAGGTAATGGAGCATCATATGGAAGTGGGACTCCAATATCTTCAACAGGAGTCACTGGCTTAACAGCAACACTGAGAGCAGGTACATTAGCCGTTGGAGATGGAATGTTGATTTATGATATTACAGGTACTCCAAGTGGCTCCTCTCCATCTACAGCTAGCTTTGATATTCCGGGTATATTTGGTGCTTCAGGGTGTACCGCAGTAGTTGGAGCCGGTAATACTTTTTCTATTGGCGAAACACAGTCTTTTGCAGCTACTGTTAATGCGACATCCTTTTTCACAAATTCCCCTACAAATGCAAGAAAAAAAGCTACAAATGCCACCGGATCAACAATTAATGTCTCTGAGCAAGTTTCATACGATTTTCAATCATCTGCCGTACAATCAAAATATATTGTTATAAATGGCTTAAGATTAGACTTTATGGAAACACCTTTTACTGCTGGTTCTATTGCTCCTGTTTTGTTTAATACGAAAAGTACATCGGTCACATTTTCTATATCTGCTTTGTCCACAAATGATCAATTTGTTGCTGGTGCTAACAGTGTTTTGCCAGCAGATACATATTCTTATAGGGTGGATGGGAATGATAGTTTTTCCGTGCAGTCCGGAGCAGGTGGTAATAATGAGTATGTAAACGCGATGTTAACTTTTTCAACAGGTGAATGGTATCAGATAACTTATTTTGCTACAAGAGATGCTACTAATATTTATTTTTATTTCACGGCTCAAAGGCTGAACTAATTTTACATTATTTATTTTAATTTTTCTATAGACAGAAATATCAATACTAGCGTAATATATAATTGAAAGTGCATCATAGAAATTTAAAAGTATATGAATTTTAAAGATATTCACATAGGAAATCTCATCGCAAAAAAGGCAGCTGAAAGCAAAATAGAAATACTGCGTATCTGTAATTTTTTAGATTGTTCAGAAGACGAAATTCAGAAAATGTATCAGTCCAAAAGTCTGGGATCTGAAATTATTTTGAAGTGGAGTAAGCTTCTGGAATACGATTTTTTTAGGCTCTATTCACAGCATTTAATTCTATATGCTCCCCCATGCAGAGAAAATAGAATTATAAAGCCTAAAAATACTGTACTTCCGCAATTTAGAAAAAACATATATACTAAAGAAATTATAGAATTTATATTAGAGCTGATTGAGAATAATAGGAAAACGAAACATCAGGTTATAGAAGAATATAAAATTCCTAAAACAACCTTATATAAATGGATTACAAAATATAAAAAATAGAAATGACACGACCTGATTTTAAAAAAATTTATTATGATATGATCGAAATGAAATATCAGAATCAAAAAAGTGAAAAATGTACGCGTATTTTACAGAAAAAATGGTTGTCAGTATTAGATATTATTGAACTTAATCGGCTTATTGTTGGGTTTAGTGATAAAGAAGTAAACTCATTCAACCAAAAGCACAAATCTTATGATGTTGATACTATATTAGAAATTCTTCGTTACCAAAGAGAAAATAATTTGAATAACACACAATTAGCCAACTACTTTAAATTGAGTCGAAATACAGTTTCAAAGTGGAAAAAGCATTACTGTAAATAATAGTAATTGTTTATATGATTAATTTATTAATTGTGTAATGTTTGATGAGTGAAAAATCAGGCAAGATCCCCGAGCGGAAGCTTGGGGATTTTTTTGATTTCGGAAAATTATTTTTTGAAATCAATTTTTTTAATTTCCTTTAAAAAATATTTTACATTTTCTATTTTTAATTTCTTATACCCTTCATCCTCAATACTTTTCAGTTGAGCTTTAGTAAAATTATCTGTTTTTTCTTTTGAAATAGAATCTCGAATGGAAATAATTTCCTTTGCTGCATACATTTCATCCATCAAATGCGTCGCAATATTATCTTTTTTTCCGACACAGCCGTTTACATATTTCATCATTACAGGATGATCGTTATAATATTGATAGATTTCAAGAAATCGTTTATCATTTCTTTTAAAAAGTTCTTTCCCTGAGTACAATTTTAAAGAATTGCTTCCGTTCTTCGCCAGATAAAAAAGCTCATTATTGGTAGCAGTTTTCGCTAATTTTCTGAAATCATCATACAGTTTACTCCTTTCACCACCAATTCCGATATGTGAAGATTCTGCATACTGTATTGTATCTAAAGGTTTGGCTAACATTTTTACTTTTTCAGAAATCTGCGCTTCACAAAAGATAACTGTAAAAAGTAGGAAGATTGTACTGTTCCACTTCATTTAAAATATTTGTTTACAAAAATAAAAGAATTGGAGGTAATTTAATTTTTTGCCTGAATATTTTAAAGCACAGAGAAAATGTTTACATTCGTAGAAATTAAATCAGATCCAAAATGAAAATTTCTAAAATCCTCTTATTTTTAGGCTTATTATTATTCCAGTTACATTTTGCTCAGGAAAAAGCGGATGTTGTTTTAAACAAAGCGCTTACCGAGGCTAAATCCAAAAATAAAAATGTTTTGCTGATGTTTCACGCTTCATGGTGCAAATGGTGCCACGTTATGGAAAAGAATATGAATCTACCCGAAACAAAACCGATTTTTGATAAAAAATTTGTTACCACTTATGTTGATGTTCAGGAAATGGGCGAAAAGAAAAAACTTGAAAATCCCGGGGGAGAAGCATTGATGGAAAAGTACAAAGGCAAAGACGCGGGGCTTCCGTTTTGGCTCGTTTTGAATCCGAAAGGGGAAGTGCTTGCAGATTCTTTCAACGATAAAAACGAAAATCTGGGCTGTCCTTCAACTGCTGAAGAAGTAGATGTTTTTGTAGCCAAACTGAAGAAGTCTTCAAAAATGAACGACAATGAACTTCAAACAGTAAAACAGACTTTTTTAAAGAAGAATTAAAAAGTTTCGGCGAAGCCAAAGGCTTCGCCGAAACTGTGTTTAAAAATTAATTTATTTCCCAAAAAAGATCTTGTCCTGCTTTCGCTGATCGTTGTAGATCACCTGAAAAGTGACGGGCATATATTGGTAAAGAAGTTTCCAGTGGGAAATCTTAGCGTGCTTTTTAAAGCTTTCAAAAGACCGCACAAAAAGATTTTCAATCATATCTTTCACATAAGAATCTCCTCCTTTATAGATCATTTCCATCAGTTTGATGTGATGGGCAATAATATTCACTTTAGATTCGTGAAGAAGCTTTTTAAGATAATTAATGGTTGCCTGCATAATCCCGGCAAAATTATCCTGTATAGACAATTGGGTAATTTCTGTGCGAAGGGGTGGATAGAAAAATTTTAAATACTCACTCGCTATTTTTTGATCAATAGTTGGCATCTGTACATTCATCATAATTAATATTTTTCGTAACACTTTCTATTGCGGCGAAAACTGTACCAAAGTTTACAGAATGGCTGCAAAAACAAAAACTCCTACGATCACAGCGATGTGCGTTGCCAGAATTTCAATATTATGTCTGTTGGTGGTGGTTTGGAGCGTTTTCCAGTCGGAAATTCTTCTTATTTTAGATTTCATAAACAGTTGATTTTTAATGAGGTTGTATGTTCTGAATTTTCGTGCTTTTGTAATAAAATCTGCAAAAAATGTAATGAACTTAAATGCTATGATTGTAAATTTGTCTGGAATAGACCGTCTGAAGATCCTTGGAAATATGACTAAAGATCATTTTTCGGTATTCCTCACTGCAGAAAGCAGTAGAATTGTCCAGTGAATAAATAAACGTATGTTCCACAGCGTTTTTAAGTACGGCATCTCCGTTTCTGTAAATCTCATCCATCTTTTTCAGACATAGAAACAGAATATTCCGGTCATTTTGCTTAATTCTGTCTTTAATATTGTCTGTAAACGTCTGAATGACACTGTAGGAATTTTGTTTTCTGTTCTGTCTCAGCTCATTTTCAATCTCGGGAATCACTTCTTTGATTTCCTGTGCGGCTTCTAAATAGTTCATATTATTGTTGATTAAGTTCTAAAATTTTAATAAATGCCCCGAAAGTAAAAACAGCCAAAAAGGCAACAATCAGAAGATGATACGGTTTCAGCCATTTCGGAGTTTGCGGTCCTCTGCTTTTTAATCTTCTCAGCTTATCTATTCTGTTCAAAGTTTTTAAGTCCATATTCTTATGTTTTGAGAATGATGCTGCCAAAGAAATGCCTTTGAATTTTAATTTAAATTAAAGTGTTGATTATTAATGTTTTGTTTATTTGTTTTGATTTTAAAAATCCTTCAAAATCTTATCATAATGATAGCATATTTATCATTATGGAAATCCTCGTGATTGTCTGATTTAATTAATATCTTTGCAGTCCAAAAATATTCAGGAAATGTTTTCAAAAATCGTAGTACACAGAGTCGGAAATAAAATCAACGGAGAATCTTTAACGCTTTCTCAGGAAGAATTACAGTTGGAAGAAGGAATGGCGGAACTGCTGGAAAATTACTTCTTAGGTTCCTTTAAATCAGAAGAAACCTTCCATTTTTACAGCGATTCTTATCTCGTAAATAATCCCGTTTACAGTTCTGTTTCCGAAATTTTTGATGACAAGTCGAAATTCCTTTGGGAATCTGAAAACATCGCCAAACATCTTTTTGAAGCCGCTGAAAACCCAAGAGTTCAGGGCGGAGAATTGTTCATTGTATATTTCGAGGACGAAAGAGAAGGAACCGAAAGAGTAGACAAGATCGGAATTTTTAAGACCGAAAAAAGAGAATCTTTCCTTAAAATTTCTCCTAATGAAGAAACATTCGATATCGAAAAGGATCAGGGAATCGGGTTGTCTAAAATAGATAAAGCGGCTTTAATCTATAACAACGATAAAGAAACAGGATACGTTCTTTCAGTTGTAGACAACAACAAAAATGGAGATATGTATTACTGGTTCGAAGATTTTTTAAAGGTAAAACAACGAGACGACGAATATTTTCATACGCAGGAAGCTTTAATGGTGTATAAAGATTACATCACAAAGCAATTGCCTCAGGAATTTGAAGTTTCCAAAGCAGATCAGGCAGATTTTTTAAATAAATCAATCAATTTTTTCAAAGAAAAGGAAGAGTTTAAACTGGATGAGTTTGCTGACGAAGTTTTGGGCGACGAACATGTCATAGAAAGTTTCAACAACTTTAAAACCGATTACGAACAGGATATGCAGATTAACATTGCGGAAGAATTTCCCATTAGCGAAGCCGCGGTAAAGAAAACGCAGAGACATTTTAAAAGCATTATTAAATTAGACAAAAACTTCCATATCTACATTCACGGCGACAGACAGAAACTCGCTCAGGGAGAAGATGAAAACGGAAAATATTATATGCTTTATTTCGAAAAAGAAGTATAACTACAGGAATTTATTTTCAACGAACTGAAATTTCGCAGGAGTAGAAAAGCCTCAATAATTTAAACATATCCCTGATTTTAAATATTTATAATCGAGGATATGTTTTTTTTTCTGTAAAAATAAAAGTGTTTTGATGTGTTTTTTAGGTGAATTTTCCGGATTTATACTAATTGGGAGAATTTATAACGATTTATGGTTAAATTTAGTTAACGATAATTATGATAATGTTGGTTTTAAATTTTCTTTATATCCGATGAACAGAGAAAAATATTCTTTAAAACCCATATTCTGCTGAAATTTTATAACTTTTTGTGGTATGCGTTTATAGAGAAAAAATCCGATTAGATAAAAAAAGTCGTATATTTGATAGGTCAAAATATTATATGAATTTTGTTGAGTGTCATGAGGAGCCTATCCATATTCCGGGCTACATACAAAGTTTTGGTTATCTGATTGGCATTGATGCAGGGTCTCATTCCATAGCTTTTTTTAGTAAGAATATTGAGGATATATTTAATATCGAAAACGCAAATGTGCTTTTTGATAAGAAGCTTACGGACTTTCCGGAAAGCTTTAAAAGCATTATAGAATCTGAGATATACAACTCTTTAGCCGACTTTACCAGAAGAGAAAACGAAACATATTTTGACAAGATCTTTATTGATGGTATAGAGTACCATTTCTCCGTTTTCAGAAGCAAAGGGAAAATTTTCCTTGAATTTGAAAAAGTGATCATTAATCCCAACAAAAGAATTTCCAATAAATACGATAATTTTTACATCATTGATGATGAACAGGAAATTTGGGATCAGCTTTTAAATACCCTCTCAAAAATCGTGAATTACGACCGAATGATGGTTTACAAATTCATGATGGACGGCTCCGGAAAAGTAATCGCTGAGAAAAGAGATGAAAACATAGAGAGCTATCTCGGTCTTCATTATCCGGAATCCGACATTCCGAGACAGGCAAGAGAACTTTATCTTAAAAAAAGAAAAAGAATTTTCAGCAACGTTCATTCGGAGACCATTCCTATATACAGTAAATCTGATGAAATAATAGATCTTACTTATTCGGGATCACGCGGAATGTCACCTATTCATGCGCAGTACATTAAAAATTCAGGGGCGTCTTCCAGTTTCAGTATATCTATTATTATTGATGATTATCTTTGGGGACTGGTTACCTGCCAGAATTCCGAACCGAAACACATTGATCTTGAAGACCGTGTTCAGGCAGGAATTTTTACGGCTTTGGCGTCCAATGCCTACTCGTCATTCAGATCAAAAAAAGAACTGGAATACCGGCTGTATCTTAATGAAAAATGTTCCCGCTTAAAAGAAGAATTCTTAAAATACAACAATCTTTTTGATTCTTTAATCGAGAATAAATCTGAAATAAAAGATCTTCCCGAAGCAGACGGACTGGCAATTGTAGCAGATGAAAAAATCGTTACGGATGGAGAAACGCCCGATGAGAGTATTATTGAAAATCTCATACAGTGGGCGCACAAAAATATAGACGAAAATATCTATCTCAGCAGAAGTTTTCTGAAAGACCATGGAGAAGAGATCGGTCTTGACGAAAAATGTGCAGGAGTGGCTTTTTATTTTATTGAAAAATCTAAAAATAATCTGCTGATCTGGTTCCGTAAAGAATTTGATGAACACATCGACTGGGCAGGAAATCCTGAAAAGAAAATAGATGTGATTGTGAAAAACGGAGAACAGACACAGGTAGTTTCTCCAAGAACGTCTTTCCAGATCTTTACCGAGGACATCAAAGGAAATTCTAAAAGATGGAATTCCAGAAACGTTGCCGCATTACAGGCAGTTCGTGATCTGATCCTTGAAACATCCCATAAAAATTATATCACCATAAAAAGGCTTAATGATGAGCTTAAAAAGGTGAATGAGGAGCTTGACAGTTTCTCTTATACGATTTCACACGATCTGGGAACTCCGCTTACAGTAATGAAACTGAACGCCCAAATGCTTCTGAAAAGTCTTACGGACGGCTCAGACAAAAGCAGAAATAAGATCAATTCCATTATCGAGGAAATCGACAATATGGCGGAAATGATGCATGATGTACTCCAGTTAAGCCGTGCAAAACACAGCGAAATAGAACTCGAAAGGTTACAGACGGCACAAACCATCGCGAAGATCTCTGAAAATGCTAAAATAACATTTGATACTTCAGAAAGCGAAGTGGTCATTAATGATTGTCCCGATGTTCTTGCCGATAAAACAATGCTTCATCAGGTATTCTTAAACATTATCAATAATGCGATTAAATATTCTTCTCATCAGGAAAAACCGAAAGTAATTATCGGCGGAACGGAAGAAGAAGACACGGTAGTCTACAGAATTACAGACAACGGAATCGGAATTCCAGAAGAAAATAAGCATAAAATGTTTAAAATTTTCAACAGGATGGATAATGCGAAGAAGTTTAAAGGAAACGGAGTAGGACTATCCATCGTACACAGAATTATGCAGAGACTTGGCGGAAATGTAGACTATGAAAGCAGTAAAAACGGGACTACTTTTATCCTCACCTTTAAAAAACCTTAATTAAAAATTTACTTTAAAATTCCGGTATGGTATCTGAATATCTAAAACAAAATACGGCAGAATTTCATGATGCCGCGGAAAAACTTTTTAACTCTAAAAAAATATTCGACAGAACTTTTACGCTGGAAGATTATAAAAAGATCATTGGCAGAAATTATCTTATGCTTCTTCATTCCGAAGATCAGATCTTCGAAAGTCTTTCTGAAAAATTCTCTGAAAAACTTCAGCTTGAGGAAAGAAAAAAACTTCCTTTAATTGAGCAGGATCTTAAAAGTCTGGATCTCGATCATCAAAAGGCTACTGAAGAATTGAGTTTTTCCAGTGAAAATGAAGCTTTGGGAGCAATGTATGTGATCGAAGGTTCTACTCTGGGAGGAAATGTTATTGCAAAACAGCTTTCCAAAACAGAAGGATTTGATGATGTTACTTTCAATTTCTTTGGCTGTTACCGTGAAAATACAGGGTTTATGTGGAAGAATTTCAAAGAAGTTCTGGATAATGAGGTTTCTGAAAAAAATTATGATGAGGTTTTATCCGGAGCTAAAAAACTGTATACCTTTCTTCTGAACGTCCATTAATTACGGTATAAAACATAAATATCACTTTTAAAGATAATTAAATTCCTGAAAGATTGCCCAATTTTTCAGGAATTATTAAATTTGGGAGTTCTCATTTGTAAACCAAATTTGGATAAACAATTCAAATAAATAAATTTTAAAAGTTATATTATGAAACTGTAAAGTTCCATAATACCATTAAAAAACAATAAATTAAGTATATTATGAAAGTAACTGTAGTAGGTGCAGGCGCTGTAGGAGCAAGCTGTGCAGAATACATCGCAATGAAAAACTTCTGTTCAGAAGTAGTTTTAGTAGACATTAAAGAAGGTTTTGCAGAAGGTAAAGCAATGGATTTGATGCAGACAGCATCGCTTAACGGATTCGATACAAAAATTACCGGAACAACAGGAGATTACAGCAAAACTGCAGGTTCTCATGTAGCGGTTATTACTTCGGGGATTCCAAGAAAGCCGGGAATGACGAGAGAAGAATTAATCGGAATCAACGCGGGAATCGTAAAAGAAGTTACAGAAAACTTAGTAAAACATTCTCCGGAAGTAATCATTATCGTGGTTTCTAACCCAATGGATACAATGGCTTATCTGGTACACAAGACTTCAGGTCTTCCTAAGCACAAAATCATCGGAATGGGTGGAGCATTAGATTCTGCAAGATTCAAATACAGATTGGCTGAAGCGTTAGAAGCTCCGATCTCTGACGTAGACGGAATGGTAATCGCTGCTCACAGTGATACCGGAATGCTTCCTCTATTAAGCAAAGCAACAAGAAACGGAGTACCTGTAACAGAATTCTTAGATGCAGAACAGCAGAAATACGTTATTGAAGAAACTAAAGTAGGAGGTGCAACACTTACTAAATTATTAGGAACTTCAGCTTGGTACGCTCCGGGAGCAGCAGTTTCTGTAATGGTTCAGGCAATTGCTTGCGACCAGAAAAAAATGATCCCTTGTTCTTTAATGCTTGAAGGTGAATACGGACAAAATGATATCTGCCTTGGTGTTCCTGCAATTATCGGAGCAAACGGTGTGGAAAAAATCGTAAACGTAACGCTTACTGCGGAAGAGCAGTTGAAATTTGCTGAAGCTGCGAATGCAGTAAGAGAAGTAAATGGAGATTTGAAGTTTTAAGTAGACTCACATTTAGATATAAAAAAGGCTGTTCTCTGTTTTGAGACAGCCTTTTATTTTTGTTGAATATAATAAAGATGTGAATTCAGAATTTTCAGTTTTTAATCTTCATTAAATTCTAAAATAACCTGATCAAAAGCACTGAAGTTAAATGTAGTTGAAGTTCCTATCAGATCGTTCCATTGTCTTGAGGCATTACCTGATGTACTGTAAATATGGCAGGATCCTTCTGTTCCTCCACTATTATTGGGTTCTCCCGTTGCAAAGAAACTTTGAGGGGTTGAGTTTGGAGAAGTCGTCCAGTCGATGGTCCAGTCTTCACCGGTAATCCATGTAAACTCTGTGGAGTTTCCCGGATAAGCCACTTTGTTATATCCGATCCAGATATTGTTATTAAGATTGTAACCTGTTGTGTTTGCTAAAATATTGGTATTAATATATGTTCTTTCTGCATTGGAAGTAATGGTAACCACATATCCTCCTACCTGCTTCGCAAAAGTAAAAGTATCATAAAAGTTTTTGCCCCCTCCAAGCTGATAAGCACAGTAAGTATGTCCGTTGGAACCTGTTCCTGACCATTTTTTACATCCTCTCTCTGAAACACTTACCCCTCCGAATGTTGCAGGAACAGCTCTTTGTGAAGTTTTCACAGGAACGTATCCCAAAATAGATGTACTGAATCCTGCTGAACCAGATGATGAGGAGTTTCCTGAAGTAAGCAAAGATACTACCCAGGTTGTGCCCGAAGTTGTCCCTGTATTTTTAATTACAGCATAGTAACCTGCAGGAATTGTGAGACTTGCCTGAGCTGTTGCAACATTGGAAACATCTATTTTTTCAGTACCATTAGGGGTAATCGTAACATCAAAAGCACTTCCGTTTCTTATTTCGTACACTCTGCCGCCAAATGTAGCAGGTGAGGCTACGGCTGCAGGAAGAGACCATGTTGCAGCGGCGGTTCCTCTATAATCCAGATATTCGTCAGTAGATAAAAAACTATATGAAGTGGCTGTACTCTGTTTATAAGGAGTAGCAAAAGATCCTTTAACATCTAAGGTGCTTCCGGGAGTATTGGTATTAATACCTACCTGACTGTTTACTATCGAAAAAATGGACAATACAAAGCTTATAGTTATAATTTTATTTTTCATGTTTAATTTATGTTTTATTGTTTAGTCTTCATTAAATTCTAAAATAACCTGATCAAAACTCACACCTCCGCTTACCGTAAGACTTCCTGTAAGATCATTCCATTGTCTTGAACTGTTGACGGAAGTTGGGAAAATATGGCATGAGCCTTCCGTTCCCCCGCTGTTGTTGGGTTCCCCGGTTGCAAAGAAGTTTTGCGGGGTTGAATTTGGAGAGGTCGTCCAGTCGATCGTCCAGTCTTCTCCGGTGATCCATGTGAACTGATTGCTGTTACCAGGATATGCCACCTTGTTATAGCCTATCCAGATGCTGTTATTAAGCGAGTAGCCTGTTGTATTTGATAAAAGATTGTTGTAAATAAATGTTCTTTCCGCATTGGAAGTAATTGTAGAAATATATCCTCCCACTTGTTTTGCAAAAGTAAATGTGTCGTAGAAGTTTTTTGCACCTCCCAACTGATAAGCGCAATATGTATGACCATTTGCTCCTGTTCCGGACCATTTTTTACATCCTCTTTCTGTAACGGAAACTCCTCCAAAGGTTGCCGGTACTGCTCTCTGAGAAGTTTTAACAGGAATGTACCCTAAAATTGATGTACTGAAACCTGTAGAATTTGCAGAACTGCTATTGCCTGCAGTAAGAAGTGTTACAACCCAGGTTGTTCCGGAGGTGAGCCCTGTATTTTTAACAGTTGCATAATATCCTGCGGGAATCGTAAAACCAGACTGATTGACCGCTGTGGTGGAAACATCTATTTTTTCCGTACCACTAAGATTAATTGTTACATCAAAATTACTTCCGTTACGGATTTCATAGATTCTTCCTCCGAAAGTTGCCGGAGATGCCAAAGCTGCCGGAAGAGTCCACACAGCAGCAGAGGTTCCTCTGTAGTCTAAATAGTGATCTGAATTTAATAATGAATAAGTGGTTGCCGTTACGGCTTTGTAAGGCGTTGCAAAAGATCCTTTAATGTCGAGTGTACTTGCAGGATTGCTTGTGTTAATTCCAACTTGTGCATTACAAATAAATACAATACCCAGACTTATTGCTGAAATAAATTTGTTTTTCATTATCATATTTTTTTTACAATTGTAAATATATAAATAAAACAATAAATTATGAATGATTAGTTTGTTATTTTATGATAATTTTTTATTTAATTCACAAAAAAGTGTATTTAATTATGTTAAATCACTATTTTTTGAATTTGTTGAAATGTCAAAAATGTGCTGTTTTACGACTTTTTTATTAGTCATATAATAGAAAAGATGTAAATAATTTAAATGTAATTATTTATGTAATTAAATATGAAATCTGTAATTTTTTAATTTTAAACCTGTTAAAAGTGCTTTTTTTACTAAAGAATTCAGTGAAAAATAAGAAAATATTGATGTTGTTTTTTATCAGAAAGTCACTGTCCGCAATTTTTACTGTCAAAAAATGGAATTTGAGCTGAGTGAAATTAAAGATTAGATAAATTTAAACACCATTCCGAACTTAAAAGCGGTTGAGCTTAATAATAAAGGATAAATAAAAAATAACTCTATAAATTAAGGTTTGAAATGCTAAAGAGTTCTTTCCATCTGTTTATTAAAAGATCCGTATAAATACCCTTGTCCAAACTATAAGAACCCAATGCAAAACCATCATTCCATTCAACTAATGCAGTTTCTCCACTGCTCAGAATTCCGAAATCAATTCCGTAAGCATTCGTTCTTTCGTGTGAATTTTCAAAATCTTTAATGGCATTTTTTACCGTGTCCATGTTCGGTTTAAGATTTCTCTCTCCGCTGTAATTTTTTATTCCGACAATTTCTGACTGATTCACGAAAACCCGAAACTCAGAAAGCCATTCAACGGCTGATGAACAGAATAACGCCGTCTCTTTTGAAAATGATTCAAGGCGGAGAAGATCATGTTGTGAATTGATGACAAATCCTGTGAAAAGCTTGATTTTAGATTTTGGCTTTACAAAGATGTTTAAACAGTCTTCATGACTTTGCATCATGAGTTTTTTCACAGTTTTTTCCCAAACACTTCGCTTTAAATAATGCCTTAAACTTTGAGGGTAAGATAAGGTGAATGAAGTGATCCCCAATCTTTTAAAAATATATACCATTGCTGAGTGATCTCCGACAATCAGCGTTTCTTCACTAAACTGGATGTGATTTCGATGTAATTTTTTGATGGTAAAAAATTCGCAGTCAACTCCTCTTGATTACAAAACAGTTCTTACCTCCAGAAATTCAGGTTCTGTTTTACCATTGCCGTACTCCTGAATGTAAGCTTTTGTAATCATTAGCGGTTCTAAAATTGTTAGTTGTTTGTGGATAACTTTTAAAAATTGTGGATAAGTTAAATTTAAACAGAAAATAAATATTGATTAAATCAAATCAAAGCTCATAAACAAAGCCGTTTCAGTGGAGTTGTTGTATAATTTTGTATTAATTCCTGTAAATTGAAATCCGGCTTTCAGAAAAAATTTTATTGCAGGATAATTGGTATTGCTAAGTTCCGCTTCCACAATTCTGCATTGCAGATTCCGAGCTTCACGGTTGATATTTTTGATCAGTAACCTCCCGAGATTCTGTCTTCTCAACTCCTTATTGATCCAGATATCTTCAATAAAAAGACTGTTGTTTTTCTTCCGGTAGTCGCAGATGATCCATCCGCACAACTTTTCATCATCAAAAATGCCGAACGAATGACCTTGCTGAATAAGATCGTTAAAACAGGTAATGTCATCAATTTCTGAATTCTCAATCTTTTTAAAATATTGATTTTTTTCTCTCAGATTAAATTCAAAAGAATTTGCGGTTTCGATGGTTGAAACCACAAAAATCTTTTCAGTTTCGTAGCTTTTATAATCAGGATCAGGAATGAAATTTTCTTCAAATATTTTTAGTTTTCTGATTTCCATGAATTAAAATTTAGAATTCTGGGCATGAAATCTGCTTTTTGTGGCGTACAGCAAAATCTGAATTATAACAAGAACGGAAATCATAACAATTCGTATCATGGCATTTTCCGAAAATCTTTCCCGAATCACTTCCAGATAATTGATCTTTTCAATGGTAAATTCCTTAAGCTGATCTATATTACTGAAAGCATTTACCTTTCCCACTTCAGAATTGATTTCGGCTTCATTCAGCGTTGCTGCAACATTAATGAGGTTGATATTGCTGATGAACAGCCAACCGAATAGCAACAGAGATACTGAAAAAAGAAAGGGTCTGATAATTTTCATGATTAGATATGTTTTTGGGATGCAATAAGTTGTGTTTTTACGTTAATTTCAAAGCTAATTAAAATTGATTTAATTTCAATAAAATAATGAAAATGTTTTTTAAAGAAGTTACTTGAAAATAATATTGTTGTAAATTCTGAAATTTGATCATTCCATCAGAATCAATTGATGATCATGAATTTTTTACAAAAAACATCTTTGTCTTTTTCAAAATAATTAGGAGAAGTTTCTTTTAATTGATGTCTTGTAAGTTCTGTAATTACTTTGTAGTTAGAATATTTAACAATATTGTACTTGGTAATTCTATAATCGAAAGGTAGATCGATTGATGCATATTTAACTTTTTTATCTTCGAATTGATAATAATTAATGATTTGTTTTCCCGGATAAGAGTGTCCTACATCAAAAATAATTTTACCTTCATCCAGAATTAACGGATAATTTTCTGTGAAATATATTGTTTCATTATCTTCATTAAATAATAGAAAATCATCAATTTCAAATGCATTCAGTTTGAAAATGTAAAAATTTTTTTCTTTTGTAATGAGAAAAATGTTTTGTCTTTGACTACAATAAGAGGTTTCTGAAATTTCTCCTTTGGAAAAAGTTTTAGCTTTGATGCAATGAGTGGAAATCTTATTGGGAAATTTTTTCTGAAATTCTGTGTAAAGTTTCTCATTTTCTTTTATTAACGGTTGTTTGGGTAATAGAACCGTATCTTTTAATGATGAAAAGTAATCCGACTGATTGATGAATCTTATAGAAGTATTTGCACTGGATTCAATATTGAAATTAAAATCATCGCAATCAAATGGAATATATTTTTGAGCAGACAATTTTATGAACGGAAAGGCTATTAAAAACAACACAAAATATTTCATAGTTATTAAGTCAAATTAGAACTTTAAAATTAATTATAATTTCACACATCAAAACTTTCAAAACCCTTAAATTTGTGGTCAATAAAAATTTTACTGGATGCTTAGGAAAATTTCGGTTGCGGCGGCTGCTTTTTTGTCCGTACTTACAATCAATGCGCAGAAGAACAAAAATTCTCAGTTGGAAAGACCAAAACTGGTAGTAGGTTTGGTTGTGGATCAGATGAGGTGGGATTATTTATACCGTTTTTATAACAAATACGGTAACGACGGCTTCAAAAGACTTTTAAATACAGGATATTCTTTAAATAACGTTCATATTCCCTATGTTCCTACCGTTACAGCTTTAGGGCACACTTGTATTTACACAGGTTCTGTTCCGGCAATTCACGGAATCGCAGGAAACGACTGGACGGATAAGGAAACCGGGCAAAATGTCTACTGTACCACAGATGAAAGTGTAAAGCCTGTAGGAACAACCAATGCAAAAGTAGGAAGTCATTCTCCGAAAAATCTATGGTCGACAACGGTTACCGATGAATTGAGACTTGCGACCAACTTTCAGGGAAAAGTAATTGGGGTTTCTTTAAAAGACAGAGCTTCCATTTTACCGGCTGGACACACGCCGAACGGAGCGTTCTGGTTTGATGATTCTACGGGAGACTTTATTACAAGTTCATGGTATATGAATGATCTTCCACAGTGGGTAAAAACCTTCAATTCTCAGGATTTACCGGATAAATTGGTTGCTAATGGCTGGAATACCTTGCTTCCCATCGAGCAGTACACAGAAAGTTCTCCGGATAATTCTTCATGGGAAGGATTGTTGGGAAGTGCCAAAACGCCTACGTTTCCTTACAGTAATTTAGCAGCTGATTATCAGGCTAAAAAAGACAATATCCGTTACACACCATTTGGGAATACACTGACACTGAAATTAGCTGAAGCCGCAATAGAAGGTGAAAAGTTAGGAGGAGACGATATTGTGGATATGTTAGCCATCAATTTGGCATCGACGGATTATGCAGGACATAAATTTGGTCCGAATTCCATCGAAGTGGAAGATGTTTATTTACGACTTGATAAAGATTTAGCCCAGTTTTTCAGTTATCTGGATTCCAAAGTAGGAAAAGGACAGTACACTGTTTTTCTTTCGGCAGATCATGGTGGTGCCCATTCTGTAGGATTTTTACAGGAACATAAGATCACGACAGGTTTCTTCGGAGACGGAATGGATAAAAACGTCAATCTTAAGTTAAAAGAAAAATTCGGGGTAGATAAACTGATCAATGCAGTGGATAATTACCAGATTTATTTCGACAGGAAATTACTCAAAGAAAATAATATTAAATTAGAAGACGTTGTAGATTTCACCGTAAAAGAAATTGAAAGCGATCCTTCAGATTTGTATGCTGTTCCGGTAAATAAAGTTTCGGAAGCTTCTATTCCGGAGCCGATTAAACAAAGAATCATCAACGGAATCAACAGGCAGAGAAGCGGAGATATTCAGTTGATTTCACATGATTCCATGCTTCCTCCGTATTCAAAAACAGGGACAACGCACAGTGTATGGAATTCTTATGACTCGCATATTCCGTTAATTTTTATGGGATGGGGAATTCAACATGGTGAAAGCAATAAAGCGTACTTCATGACCGATATTGCACCTACCGTTTCTTCATTGCTTAAAATTCAGTTTCCAAGCGGAAATGTAGGAAATCCGATTACGGAAGTTATTGGAAAATAGTACTTTCCTTTAAAGATAAATGATAAAATCCTTAACCAAAAAGTTAAGGATTTTTTTGTTTTTAAACATAAATTTTACTGTTGTCTATTTTTACAATGTTTTGCTGCTCCATTTTTTTAATTGCGCGGATTACGGTTTCTATCCGCATTCCTGTGAGGGAGGCTAATTGCTGTCTTGTATAAGGAATCACAAAGGAAAATTGTTCTTCAAAACCAAAATGAGCTTTTACATGAGACATAATAAGAGTAAGCTTTGTAATCGGATCTCTGAACGAAAACGGTGCAGCAGTGATGTGTCTGTAACGCATACGGTCTGCGGTGTAAGAATACATAGTGAGAAGAAGTTCAGGTTTTTCTAATAAAAGTTGTAAGAATTTATTTTTTTCAAGTCTGATGATTTCACAATCTGTAATTGCAACTCCGCTTACAGCATACTTTTTATTGTGGAAAATATACGTTTCGGCAAGGCAATGACCATCGAAAGGAATTCCATGAATGAATTCTTTGCCGTCTTCCAAAAAGCTGCTTATTTTTACTGTTCCGGTTTTTATCTGCAGATAATATTTCGGAGTGCTTTCTTCCTTAAAAACATAATCGCCGGAATTATAGTGTTGCAGTTCAGCGCCATGAGAAAACAAAAGGTTTTCACAAATGATCATAAGTTTTTTAGTATTAATTTGATCTAAAGTTAACAATTTGTGAAGTGTATTGAAAATTTATTAATACCACATAGATGCCTTAAATATGCCTTGATTTTAAGAAATGAATCATTGCTATTGATACTTTTTTTAAGATTAAACTTTAATGCATAAAAAAACCGCAGATTAATCTGCGGGCTGTATATTGTTTTATTCTTCCTCTTCGTTCAGATCGTCTTCATCATCTTCATACTGCTCAAGAAAATAAGTGAAAGTAAAATCTTCCATTTCTTCTTCTGCATCTTCAAGCGTGAGAAGAAGATCTTCAAAAATTTCAAGCTGATCGACCGTCATATTTACAAATTCAATATGAAGAGGCATTTCCAGTTCTCCTGTAATCACATCAGAAAGTGCATCCAGATTATCTCCGAAATGATCAGGAAGTTTGATCTTTTCTTTCAGTTGGACATAGAAATCTTCATAATCTCCGATCTCCGTAAAATCTATATATATTGTACTCATAACTTTATTTTTAATTTTAAATCAGTGAATGTAAGTCATTGCGAGGAGCTAAGCGACGAAGCAATCTCAATAAGGATTCATAATATCTCTAATGTCTTCAATTAAATCTTTCCATTCAGGATTGAATGAATTAATTAAATCTAACTTGTCTTGCCGAGATCCAGCTTTTATTTGCTTTTCTCTAAAAATCGCATCTCCGATTTCCTGAAATGCTTCCCAATAAACTAATTTATGTAAATTATATTTTGCAGTAAAACTTTGTTGATAATGATTTTCCTTATGTTGTTGAACGCGTTTGGGTAAGTCTGAAGTAACTCCTGTATATAGAGTCGTGTTGTTTTTATTAGTCATAATGTAAATAAAACCTGCTTTCATATTTTTAGATTGCTTTACTTCGACTCGCTCAGCACAGGCTCTCTTCGTTCCTCGCAATGACTAACAACTACTGCTTTTCAAAACTCTTATAATGGTTTTTCGTGAGATAAACATCACCGTCTTTCGTGAAAACAATCCGGTCTGCATTTCTGTTTCCGCAATGATAGTTTACATCCGCTTCAAAATACTTTTCACCTTCAGGCAATGTTCTTTCCCTGTTGCTGAAGTGATCTCCGCCAATCGCTTTTCCCGGCAAAACCTCACACAAATTTCCTTTGGCTGGATTCCAACCCATCTTTCTCGCTTCATTTTTGGTGATGTAATACTCAGGAAGCTGATGGTTTTTTTTAACGTAAGCAATAACCTTTTTTTCTTCCGTCAACTGATCGATAGATTCCTGACTCGAATATGCCGAACCCGAAATCTCAGAACTGCCGTATTCAATTCTTGGATTTTTAGAGGAAATTTCCTTTTTATCCGCAATGAAGTTATTATAAACGTACATTACAGACATCCCGAAAAGAAGCCCTAAACAAATGAAAAATACAGATCTTATTTTACCATTCATAGTATTAAATTAAAAAATGTAATAATAAGTTTGTTTAAACTTTTATTAAACCGCAAAAGTACAAAAGACAATCTTAAAGCGAATTTCTATAATAATCAAAGCACTCAAAAGAATAAAAATCAAAGATTTTTAAACACTATTGTGAACTTTTTCATTTATAATGATCAACTTTAAATAAAAGTTTAGTTCATCTTTTGTCACTTTTGTGGTTAATTCTGAAATAGTTTAAACAACTTCAATGTATCAATCTATCTGTTTAGCAATCCATTGTTGCATTGTTAAACTTTTAAATTGTTACATTAATTTATGCTCTCCAGTCTTCCGGAATATCGCAGATCGGGATCGGAACCATTTTATGTTTTGCCGCTTTATGCATTCTGTCGAAAATCTGGAAAACCTCTTTATCTCTGCCTTCGTAATCTTCTGCTGTTTTTATTCCGTATTCTTTCTGAATTTTTTCCAGTTCAGGATAGGTTGCCCCGATTTGGTCTTCGTCCGTTCTTTCTGCATCCCAAAGTCCGTCCGTAGGAATCGCATTCTGAATGCTTTCAATTAAATTTAAAGCTCTCGCCAGTTCATACACTTCCGTTTTGTAAAGATCCGCGATTGGAGAAACATCCACACCGCCGTCGCCGTATTTGGTGTAAAAACCGATTCCGAAATCTTCCACTTTATTTCCTGTTCCACACACCAAAAGTCCGTGAAGCTGACCGAAATAATATAAATTTAACATTCTGAAGCGTGATCTTGTATTCGCAAGAGCCAGATTGTTATTGGGATTTCCTTCTGAATGTGCGCTGACAATATTTTCAAAACTTTCGAAAACAGGAGTTAAGTTAACGGTTTCTGATTTTACGTTTGGAAATTTCTTTTTCAGATCCTCAATATGATCCTGCGCTCTGTTTACCTGATCTGCTTTTTGACGGATCGGCATTTCCAGCGCAAGAACTTCAAGCCCGGTCATCGCACAAAGAGTAGAAACGACACCCGAATCCACACCTCCCGAAACTCCGATTACATATCCGTTTACTTTTGCTTTTACTGCATAATCTTTCAGCCAGTTTACAATATGGTCTATAACTTTTTGTGTCTGCATTGTTTATATTTTTGTCTGTTTTTATTTAAAGGAATTCAAAATTAAAAATTCTGAATGTTTATTTGATGTAATTTTTATGTTGAAGCTCATACCAGAAGCAGATTCCGTCCGGTTCAGTGAATTCGCCGGTTTTTTCGAAGCCTAATTTTCTTAAAATATGATTGGAACCTTCGTTTTCAGAATGAGCATGAGCGTAAATGGTTTCAGCTTTCAGATCATTAAATCCAAAATCAAGCGAAGCTTTTGCCGATTCCAGCGCATAACCTTTTCCCCAGTATTCCGGGATGAAACGATAGCCGAGATCGTAAATGTTATTGTAACCGTTTATTTCCTGAGTAATTAATTTCAGTCCGCTCCAGCCGATCAGCAGCCCGGTTTCTTTTTCAATTACAGCAAGTCTTCCGACACCGTTATCAAGATATTGCTGCTGAATCATTTTAATTACATTTTCAGATTCGGTGATGTCGGAAAGAGGAGGCATTCCGATGTATTTCATCACTTCAGAATTGGAATCGAGGAGAAACAGACGTTCTGCATCTGTTTCTTCAAATTTTCTCAGAATAAGTCTTTGTGTTTCTAAATACATAAAATTATTGTTGCTGAAATCCGAAAATCGTTACATTGGCTGCTCCTTTCTTAATGTCTGTTTCCTTGATGGGATTTTTCATCACGTTTAAGGTTTCCAGATTGATATTTGCGGAAATATCAAGTTTTTGAATCTGATTATGCTCAAGATTTAACTTTTTCAGATATTTGAGCGAACTTAGATCAATGGTATTTATTTTATTTAAAGATACGGTTAATTGATTAATTCTGGGTGTCGTTTTCAGTGAAATATTTTCAATCTGGTTGTTGTCAAGATATAATGAAGCCAGATTTTTAAGATTTTCTGCCTTAAAATTTGAAATTTTACATCCTGTACACGAAAAAAGCTGCAGATGATCCAAATTTTTCAGAGAAAGATTTACAATGCTGTTGTCGTCCAGTACGATCATTTTTGCATTTTTAAAATAAGGAAGATCTTCTGCATTTGTAATGCCTTTATTCACTAAAAATAAATTTTCAATTCTGTCGGCTTCAAACTGATTTATTTTTCCGTCTTTGTTCAGATCAAAATTTTCAATCACCGCTTTTTCAAGATTTTTATCTTTAAAAATAAGGCTTTGACTGTGAAAACAGGATACAGAGAAAATCAGAATGAGGACCGGAATTATTTTATTTTTCATCATTACATTATGTTTAAATCCGTATTTTTGTACACTTAAATTTCATGTAAAAGTATGAAGATTTTCAGAATTACTGCACTTTCTTTAGTATTAATTTTAGGATTGAATTCCTGCAAAAAAGAATCCGGGAATCAATGGAACGTAGAGATTACAAGTCCGGCGGAAAAAGTAGAAATTACAGATATTTCCAAAGAACTTTACGATCCAAATGTTTCATCGGAAAGCTTTAAAGCTAAATTTCCTTGGTTTCAGGGAACGGTAAGCGATGCAGATTTTGCCAAAAGAAGAGCAGATGCTGAAGAAATTAAAATTTACAAAGAGGCTACCGCAAAAATAGATCAGAAAAAACTGCAGACCGATCTTCAGGATTTGTTTTCGCACATCAAATTTTATTTTCCAGCATTTAAAAGTCCGAAAGTATTTTTATTTTCATCGGCTTTGCAGATGATTCAGGATCCTATTTTTTATGATGCGAAGGGAAATCAGCTTTTTATTGATATTACAGGTTTTATGGGAGACGGAAATCCCAATTATAAAGGTTTGGAAATGTATTTCCAGAAATCCATGAACCCCAATAATATTGTTCCGAAAGTCGCACAGATTTTCGCTGAAGGTTTTGTAAAAGAATCTCCGGATCATCAGAAATTTATCGATATGATTATTCTCAATGGTAAAATCATGATTCTTAAAGACGCTTTTTTACCGACATATCCGGAATATCTGAAAATGAACTACACCCAGAAGCAGTATGAATGGGCAGTTTCCAACGAAGCTAACATCTGGAATTATTTCGTGGAAAATAATATCATTTTTGGAGACGATCACAGATTGGAAGACCGTTTTATCGCTCCGGGACCATTCTCGAAATTTTATACGGAAATTGATAACGAATCTTCTCCGCAGATTGCCATTTTCACAGGATGGCAGATCTGTAAAGAATATCTGAAACAGAAACCGGAAACCAAACTTCAGGATTTCTTAGGATTGGATGCAACGGTGATCTTTAACCAGTCGGGCTATAAACCGAAAGTAAGATAATACGCTGAATGTAAAATATTCGGCAAACAATATATAGTAGAATAAAAAGAACGTTATGAGAAAAACTCAGATTACGATAGATGTAGAACTGGATGAAAACCACATTCCGGAAAACATCACCTGGAACGCACAGGACGGCGGAATTGAAAAAGAAGAAACAAAGGCAACCATGATCTCCGTTTGGGACGAAAAAAATATGGAAGCTTTGAGAATTGATCTCTGGACAAAAGAAATGCCGGTGGATCAGATGAAAATGTTCATTCATCAGGTGCTTGTTTCTATGGGGAATACCTACCAAAGAGCAACAGGAGAAGAAGATGTGGCACAATGGTTGGAGCAGATGGCAGAAGAGTTCGCAGTAAAATCGGCGATAAAAATGTAAAAAAAGCGGGATGAAGGAAGTCTGATGTTGGAAGTATATAAAGACATCCAGCTTCCATCATCCCGCTTCAAATCAAAAATATAAAACAATGAATTTCAATACAAAAGTAATACACGGAGGACAGCATCACGAATCTGCAACGGGTTCTGTGAATGTACCTGTATTTTTAACGTCTACCTTCGCACAGAAAAGTCCGGGAGTACATTCCGGCTACGAGTATTCCAGAGCGGCAAACCCTACAAGACAGGCTTTGGAAGACTCTTTGGCAAGCATCGAAAACGGAGCGAGAGGTTTAGCTTTCGGTTCCGGTTTGGCTGCAATCGACTGTGTTTTAAAATTATTAAATCCGGGAGATGAAGTGGTTGCAGTAGACGATTTGTACGGAGGAACGTACAGAATGTTCACCAGACTTTTCGAAAAATATCAGTTGAAATTTACCTTCGTGAATTTTGATGATGTTTCTAAAATCAATGACGTTATTACAGATAAAACAAAATTAATCTGGGTAGAAACGCCAACCAATCCTTTAATGAAACTGGTAGACATTAAAGCGGTTGTTGAAGTTGCCAAAGGAAAAGATATTCTGGTTGCAGTGGATAACACTTTTGCAACGCCTTATCTTCAGAGACCGATTGATTTGGGAGCCGATATCGTCATGCACTCTGCAACAAAATACTTAGGAGGTCACTCCGATGTTATTGCGGGAGCTTTAGTGGCTAAAGATGCGGAACTTGGAGAAAAACTTCACTTCATTCAGTTTGCAAGCGGAGGAATTTTGGGACCTCACGATTCTTATTTGGTGTTGAGAGGAATTAAAACACTGGCTTTAAGAGTTCAGAGACATTCTGAAAACGGAATGGCGATAGCAAAATATCTTGAATCTCATCCTGCTGTAGATCAGGTAATTTATCCGGGATTAGAATCTCATCCGCAACACGAACTGGCAAAATCTCAGATGAAAGATTTCGGAGGAATGGTTTCCTTCACTTTTAAATCGGGTAAAAAAGAAGATGCCATCAAATTTTTAGAAAGAGTAAAAGTATTCACTTTAGCTGAATCTTTAGGAGGAGTAGAATCTCTTGCCAATCATCCTGCTTTGATGACTCATGCTTCCATTCCTGCAGAAAAACGTGCAGAATTGGGAATTACAGACGATTTGGTTCGTTTAAGCGTAGGAATCGAAGATGCAGAAGATCTTATCGCAGATCTGGAAAGAGCTTTTTCTTAGTTTAAAAACAATTTATAACACTTTGCCATTCTGTGTAGAACGAATTGGAGTAAAGAATCTAAATAGAATTTATTTAAATTTTTGGAGCTATTTCCCGCTTTCCACTATATCTTTTGCTACGCTTTGCTTCACAAAAGGATGCCGTTGCAATCGTGGCTAGGATTGTAGTCAATTCTTTCAGTATTTGAAAAATACAATTAAAGTTTGTCATCCTGAAAGGATCTTTAGATAGTGTTAGAAAGTCGCTTGAAAAAATTAGAGCCAAGATTCCTGCGGAATGACAAACGTTGGAATAGAAATTCAAAAATTTATTAAAAAAGATTCTTCCTAACGTCAGAATGACAGAGTGTTGAACAACATTTTAAAATAAAAACATAATGAGAAAAATCCAGATTTTATTCCTGTTAATAGTAAGCCAGATTGCTTTTTCTCAGGTTAAAAATACTGACGAACTGTACAAAACGGCGAAAAAATTAGACAGTCTGATATTCGATGTCGGATTCAATAAATGCGATCTTTCTCATTATGATTCTATCGTAAGCGAAGACTTGGAATTCTACCACGATAAAGGCGGAATTACTTCCGGAAAAGAAGCCTTCAAAGCCTCCATTAAAAATAATATTTGTGGCGGACCCAACAAAGTGAAACGCGAACTGATTCCAAATTCCATGAAAGTATATCCTTTGTACAACAATAATGCTCTGTATGCTTTTATTCAAGAAGGAGAACATGATTTTGCTGAATTTTACAACGGAAAATGGAACAAGGGAAGCCGTGCAAAATTTACCATTCTCTGGATTCTGGACGGAAAAGACTGGAAAATGAAACGCGTTCTCAGCTACAACCATCATTTATAATCTACTTTGTTAAAGCTTTATGAAGTTTTTTGCGCTTTGACAAATTTTTAAATTCCCATTATGACAAGAAAAGCCCAACTTGCAGATGTACAGCAATTAGCTGAACTGTTCGATCAGTACAGAATTTTTTACCATAAAGATTCCGATATTCCTGCCGCAGAAAAATTTTTAACAGAAAGAATTGAAAATAACGATTCCGAAATTTTTGTTGCCGAAAATGAAGGAAAATTAGTCGGCTTTGTTCAGTTATATCCACTTTTTTCATCTACAAGAATGAAACGATATTGGCTGTTAAATGATTTGTATGTGAATGAAAATTCCCGTGGAAAAGGATTTTCAAAACAACTGATTGAAGCATCCAAAGAACTTGCAAAATCAACCGATGCCGCCGGAATTCTTCTTGAAACCGGAAAATCCAATGATATCGGAAATAAGCTTTACCCAAGCTGCGGATTCGAAATCTACGATGAAGTGAATTTTTACGAATGGAAGATTTCATAACGTAACAATTTACCAGAGTAACAGTTTAAGAAATCTTAATTGTTACTAAAATATTACTCATTACCAATTACTTATTATTCATAATATATGTCTGATTTTCAAAAATACGTTCAAAGATATTTAGATTTAATTCCCTCAGAAATCTGGCTGGAAGAACTGAAAAAATCCGGAGAAAAAACTGTAGGAATTTATTCTGAACTTTCAGAAGAACAATCTCTTTTTGCTTACGCCGAAGGAAAATGGACATTGAAAGAACTCCTTCTGCATTTATCCGATACCGAAAGAATCTTTCAGTACAGAATACTGGCTTTTGCAAGATGCGACCAAAATGAATTGCCTGGTTTTGATGAGGAATTGTACGCTAAACAGTCTTTTGCGAATGAAAGAACACTGAGTTCACTGTTGGAAGAATATCAACTGATCAGAAAATCTTCTCAGATTCTGTTGGAAACTGCAAATTCCGAAGCCTTAAAAAATGTAGGATCCGCCAACGGAAACCAAATTTCTGCCGAAACCATCGGAAAATTAATTGTTGGTCACAATATTCATCATCTGAATATTATTGAAGAAAGGTATTTGCCGAAGGTGTAAAGTTTTTTAATTTTATGTCGTTGCGAGGAGCGAAGCGACGAAGCAATCTCATAATTTTAAAGATGAACACAAATGAAACCAGGCTTTGTTTATATTATGACCAATAAAAACAATACGGTTCTTTACACTGGGGTAACATCAAATTTACCAAAAAGAATTTATCAGCATAAAGAAAAGATTTTTGAACTAAGCTTTACATCTAAATATAATATTGACAAACTTGTCTATTGGGAATCATTTCAGGAAATAGGAGATGCTATTTTTAGAGAAAAACAAATTAAAGCAGGTTCGAGACAGAAAAAAATTGATTTAATAAATTCAATTAATCCGGAGTGGAGAGATTTGACAGAAGATATTAAAGATATTCTCAATCCTTTTTGAGATTGCTTCGTCGCTTCGCTCCTCGCAATGACAGAAAACAATGGAAAAAATAATAGAAATTTTAAAATCCGGCGGCACAATTCTTTACCCAACAGACACCATTTGGGGAATTGGCTGTGACGCCACAAATATAGAAGCGGTAAACAAAATATTCGACATCAAAAAACGGGAAAAAAATAAGTCCATGATCATTCTGGTGGAATCTGAAAAAAGATTACAGGATTTGGTTGATGTTCCGGAAATGGCTTGGGAAATTATTGATCTTAGCGAAAAGCCCGTAACAATTGTTTATGAAAACCCGAGAGGATTGCCAAAAGAATTGTTAGCTGAAGATGGAAGCATCGGAATCCGTCTGGTAAAAAATGACTTCTGCAAAAAACTGATTACAAAACTCAACAAACCTTTGGTTTCTACTTCTGCCAATTTCAGTGGAGAAAAAAGTCCGTTAAAATTCTCGGATATTTCTCATGAAATGATTGATCTTGTAGATTATGCAGTAGAAGAAGACCGCGAAAAAGTTTCAAAATATTCGGGTTCGTCGGTAATAAAAGTCTGGAGTGACAACAGGATAAAAGTTCTGAGAGAATAATCGGCGTTTATTATTTTATAGTCTTATTCATTCGCATCGGCAGGATTTCTTTTTTTAGTTTTATCTTTGCAGAACTTCAATTTTAAAACAATTGCGATGGATCATCAAAAGTTTGCTGAAGAATGGATCAAAGCATGGAATTCGCATGATCTGGATATTATTTTATCTCATTATTCGGATGATATAGAGATCGTGACGCCGATGATAAAATTAGCAACAGGAGGAAAAGAAAGTTCACTTAAAGGAAAATCTGCGGTTCGCGGATATTGGAAGGCAGCGCTGGAAAAATATCCTGATCTTCACTTCGAGCTTATAAAATCTACGGCAGGAGTAGATTCTGTGGCTTTATTTTACAAATCCATTATGGATAAGCATGCGATGGAAGTGATGTTTTTTAATGAAGACGGAAAAATTAATAAAATGTATGCTCATTACGATTAATGAACGGCATTAGCGTATTAGAAAATGAAAATTAACCTTACTCAAAATAAAAATTTAAAACTTTTCAAAATCATTTCGGAGGTTGCAGCCCGAAACAACCAGTCTGTGTATGTCGTCGGAGGCTACGTACGCGATCTTTTGATGAAAAGAAAAGCATCAACGGATATTGATTTTGTGACCGAACAAAGCGGTATCGAGCTTGCGCAAAACGTAGGAAAAGAAATTGATCCGAAAATGAAAGTTTCGGTTTTCAAAACGTATGGGACAGCGATGATCAAATACAAAGATCTTGAGCTGGAATTTGTAGGCGCAAGAAAAGAAAGTTATACCGAAAACAGCCGGAAACCGGAAGTTGAAGGAGGAACCATTGAGGACGACCAGAAAAGAAGAGATTTTACGGTAAATGCAATGGCAATTTCGTTAAATCAGGATAATTTTGGTGAACTAATCGATCCTTTCAACGGAGTGGAAGATCTGGAAAAAGGAATTTTAAGAACGCCTCTCGAACCTGCACAAACCTATTCTGATGATCCGTTGAGAATGATGAGAGCCGTTCGTTTTGCCTCCACTTTAAATTTTAAAATAGAAGAACATTCACTGGAAGCCATTAAGCAGGAAGCCGAAAGGATCAAAATTGTTTCGATGGAAAGAATCATGGTGGAATTTAATAAAATCATGCTTTCCAAAAAGCCATCTATTGGTCTGAAATTAATGGAACAGACAGGTTTAATGAAATTAATTATTCCTGAACTGATTGATCTGAAAGGAGTAGAAGAAGTGGAAGGACAAACCCATAAAGACAATTTTTACCACACTTTGGAAGTGGTAGACAATATTTCTGAAAACACCGATAATCTGTGGCTTCGTTGGTCTGCATTGCTCCACGATATCGGAAAAGCACCGACCAAAAAATTCGTTGAAGGAATAGGATGGACATTCCATGGACATGAGTTTTTAGGCTCAAAAATGGTAAAAACATTATTTCAGAGACTGAAACTGCCTTTAGGTCCGGACATGAAATATGTTCAGAAGATGGTAAAACTTTCGTCGCGACCGATTGCTCTGATTACTGATGATGCTTCGGATTCTGCATTGCGAAGATTACTGTTTGATGCAGGAGAAAATATGGAAGATCTTTTCACTCTTTGTAAAGCCGATATTACGACCAAAAATTCTAAAAAGCAGGAGAAATTCAAGAAGAATTTTGAATATGTTGCTGTTAAGATTAAAGAAGTTGAGGAAAAAGATCAGGTAAGAAATTTTCAGCCGCCGATTTCAGGAGAAGAAATTATGGCAATGTTTAATTTAAAACCGGGGCGCGAGATCGGAATTTTAAAGGAAAAAGTAAAAGAAGCCATTCTGGAAGGCGAAATTGGAAACGACAGCGAGGAAGCGAGAACTTTTGTGATTGCTGAAGCGGAAAAACTGGGATTGACACTTGCCTAGATGCTTTTCGGGACATTTGATTATATCATTTTAGCATTAATTTTCCTTATTAACATTGTTGTCTGGAAATTTAAAATAATTAGAAAACGCAACTGGATTTTATATCTGGTTGCGTTTTTATTTTTCGGATTTGTTATTCCGCTTTTATCTGTTGATTTTGAAATTGAAAAAGCGACAAAAGATCAGCCCATTGTTGATAATTTTACATTGCTTTATACCTATTTCAGGTTTCCTGTTTGGTGGTTTATTGGGATCATTGAAATTTTTATTTTGAGGAATTTACTATCAAAAATAAAATCTTAATAAAACGTTAATGAATTATTAAAAATATATTGGTTTTGTTGTTACATTTGCGGAAATGTTTTACTTCAATTGTAACCTATTTAAAATTTTACTGGTGAAAAAAATCTTTTTAGTTCTCCCTCTTCTTTTCCTTATTCTTTCCTGTGAAAATAAGGTGGAAAAAGTTCATAATGCCTTTTACTATTGGAAAACAGATACATATTCTGAAGTTTCTCTTCCCGAAAAAAATATGCTTGAACAGCAGAATGTCGAAAAGCTGTATGTAAAATATTTTGAAGTTGATTACACCGAAGCGATGGGAAGTTTTCCGATTTCAAAAACCAATGTAAGGCTATCATCTTACTGCGAAGAAAATTTACCGAAGAAATACACTGTTATTCCTACTGTTTACATTAAAAATATTGTATTTAAAAAAAGTTCGGAAAAGGATCTTGATAAACTGGCAGATAATGTCAACTTTCTCATCAATAAATTTACCAACGAGAAGTTTGACTCCATTGCTGTTAATGAAATTCAGATCGATTGTGACTGGACAGCTTCTACAAAAGATCAATATTTTTATTTTCTAAAAAAATTAAAGCCGATTTCACAAAAAGAAATTTCTGTTACTCTGAGATTGTATCCATACAAATATCCTGAAAAAATGGGAGTTCCACCAGTTGATAAAGTTACATTAATGTGCTATAATTTAATCAATCCTTTGGCGGATGATTCTAAAAATTCAATTTTAGATCTTAAAGAGATGGAAAGTTATCTCAATACAAAGAAAAAATATCCGCTGCATATGGATATTGCGCTTCCTTTATATTCCTGGATGCAGTTTTATCAGAACAATCAGTTTAAAGGAGTTTTATATAACGGAAATGATCTGAAAAAAGTACTGAAAGAAACAAAACCATTGTGGTACGAAGTAACAAAAGATACCGTGATTGATTATAAGGATTATCTGAGAGTAGGAGATAAGATCAAATATGAAGAAATTACACCAGAACAAATCAATAAAGCTATTGCATTAATCAGAAAAAATATAAAGCTGGATAAAGAAATTACCGTATCGCTTTTTCATTTAGATGCTAATCAGTTAAATAATTACACCAATGAAGAGATCAGCCATTTTTATAGCGACTTTACTAAGTAATCTGTTTTTTGCGTGTGGATTTTATCCTTACGGCGATGATGTACGGTTTTATTTTCTTGACCCGGATAATTTTTCTTATCAGGAATATCGGTCTTTTTACTATTCATCTCTTTATTTTGGCTATAACAATGACGATGAAGAACCTGAAATTAAAGATTCGCAGAATGAAGTTCTTTGGAGAAAATACTGTAAGAATAAAGTTTCAATAGATGAAATTAGTTTTGCTCTGGAAAAATATGGTTTTTCGGATATCAATGAAAAAAGCAGCAATACTTTTATAAAATATTTATATTCAGCTAAAGATAATGAAGCTGTTAATTATCTGAAATTTGCCAAAAACTGTGAGTTTTTCAATTCATGGCAGGAAGATCCGTGGGAAAGAAATGAAAATACAGCTGCTCAGAAGAGAACAGTTTTATTAAATCAGGCAATTGCTTTAGCTTCCAAAACTAAAAATTCAGAGATTAGAAAAAGATATGCGTTTCTTGCGGTTCGTCTCGCTTTTTACAATGGGGATATGAAGTCTTTGGCGAAGACTTATGCTCAATATTTCTCTGTGGAAAAATCAAATGATATTATTGATACTTGGGCTTTACATTTTAAGGCAATCGAAGAGAAAAATCAGGTGCTTAAAAATATTTACTTTGCCAGAGTTTTTGCCAAATGTCCCGCAAAGCGTTTTGTTTCATGGCAGGCTTTCGATCATAAATTATCAAAAGATGAGGTCTTACAATCGATAGATGATCCAAAAGATAAAGCCCGGGTTTTAATGATGTACAGCATCTACAATTCCGGTAAAAATATTGATAATCTTAAAGAAATTTATGCCTTAAATTCTAATTTTGACGGACTGGGTTTTTTGGTGTCGCGCGAGATCAGTAAACTGGAAGACTGGATTTTTACACCTTATTATTCTTTGTTTGAACCAGCCATTCCGGATTCCGGATATAGTTCTCAGTATGACCAGGAATATCAGTCGGTAAGGAATGTCTTTGGAAGAGTGGAAGCGGACAGAGAATATGCAAAAGAACTTTTAGAGTTTATCAATTCCGCAGATTTATCGAAAGTACAGAATCCTGATTTCTGGAAGTTTGCAAAAGCTGAACTTTTGTTTATGACGAAAAATTATTCTGAAAGTCTGAAGCAAATAAATAATTTGGAAAGAACGTTGCCGGCAGATTCTAAAATCCGGGAAAATGCAGAGCAGATCAAGGCATTAAATCTTTTTGCAAATCAGACTTACGGAAAAGCTGTAATTCCTGCTGCTGCAAAAGAAATTATCATTAAAAACAGAAAAAACGAACGGTTTATTTTTGCACTGGGAAGAGAACTGGAATATCTCGGAAATACGGATGATGCAGCACTTTTGTATGCTTCTCTGAATGAGAGGTTAAACAGTCTGGTTTATTTCAAATCGTTAAAAAGTGACCATCATACTTACGGAGATTATTTTGTAGATTATTTTAATTACATCGATGCAGTCTATTCTCCTGAGCAGGTGCAGAGTTTCATTAAAAAGACTGAAAAAGTAAATTCCGGAAACGATTTGTTTTTCAATAATTTTAAAATGAAACAAAAGTCGGTTAATAATCTGTACGATCTTCTGGGAACAAAATATATAAGACAGAATAAACTGAATTCAGCCTTACATATATTTAAAAAACTGGGTGCAGAATATTATGAAGCACAGAATACACTTTGGGAGAATAATGGAAAAGACAGCTATTCTTCTTCAGGTAAAATTTTTGATCAGAATCCTTTCTATCATCTAAAATATACTCCGGATTTTATTGAGGAAAGAGAAAAATTCAGAGTAACTAAATTATCTGTAACCAAAAAACTAATCGAATATCTCGGCAAAGCCAATAATCCACAGGAAAAAGACAGGGATTATTACTATTTTCTGGTTGCCAACTGTTACTACAACATGTCACAGTATGGGAATGCGTGGATGATGAGAAGATATTTCGTAAGTTCAGCAGGAAATTTTTCTATCCGTGAAGATAATGAGGAATTTAATACGGCTGGTCTGGCAAAATTATACTACGGAAAAGCTTTGGAAAATGCGAAAACTGAAAAATTCAAAGCGTTATGTCTCAGAATGCAGGGAAGGTGTGAAAATTATAATTATGATTTTAATGGTGAGGAAAATTCTGACCGTTTTTCCCGATCTGACGAATATGAAGACAGAAGACTTGAAAAAAACAGATATTATCAGGATCTTAAAAGTAAATATGCAGGACAGTATGAAGATATGATGAGCGGATGCGAATTTTTTGAGGATTACTTTAAGGCAAGGCGTTAAATAATTACGGCGGAGCTTTCAGCTCCGCCGTAATTATTTAATATTATTTCAAAAAAAATTAATTCATATAAGCGGCATTAGATCCGATTCCTGTTACGAATTTTTTCAGAACTGTTCCTGAAGTGTTATATACTGTAACTTCAGATGGAGCGGTAAAACCTTTTACATCGGCTGCAAAGATTTTTCCGTCTTTTACAGAGAAGCCATACAGCGTAAAATATTGTCCTCCGTCTACAAAATTATTGATTAGAGGAGCAGAAGGAGCCGTTGTCGAATTCATATCCATTGTATAAATCTTGTTCGAAGAAGTAAAGTAATATTTTCCACCATCAATTTCAAGATTTCTTGCATTGGCGATACCAGTTAAAGTCGTAGTTTTTGTAATCGTTCCTGCAGGAGAAATTTCATAAATGTAAGAATTAGATGCTCCTGAAGCAATTACATACACATTGTTATTGTAACTGATGGTTTTTTCGATCTCACCGTTAGGAACAGCAACCGTATTAATGATCTCATTGGTTGAAGTATTGATTCTCGTAAGCGTACTTCCATAGCTGTAAGTAGCATTCTGCACAAATACTGTTCCTCCTGCTTCTACCACTCTTTCCGCTGTAGAAGTGGAAGCGAAAGGAATTTTCTTCACAAAAGAAAGATCAGAAAGCTTGTAAACATTCACATATTTTCCTCCGTTATACTTATCGTTGGAAACATAAAGATTTCCGTTGCTGATCGTCATGTATCTCGGGTTATCCAACTGAGCCGTAATTTCTCCGGTTTTTTTGAAATTATAACGGTTAACAACCTGTACTTTATTCGAATTGTTCAGAAGCAAAAAAGCCCTGTCATCACTGAATGTGATCGTCTGCAAAACATCACCCAGATTTTCGTTGTTATTTTTCTTATAAATATCGTTTTCCAATACAGAAAGATCTTTAGAAATAAAAGAAACACTCGCTGTAGGTGTTCCGAAGTTACCTTCATTCGCAATAAAATATCCGTTTTCATAATCACCTCGCGACGGCATTACATATTCATCATCACTACATGAAACATTAATCACAAGGATCAAAGCCAGTAAAAGCTGAAAAAGTCTGTTGAATTTCATAATATAATAATTGATTTTAAAAATTTAAGTTGATGTAAAAACTGTAGTTTCTTTTAGGTAATGGATAATAAGCCATCGTTTCATAGATCTCGTCGGTAATATTATTTACCCTCAATCCTAAAGTATACTTTTTGGCAACAGTTGCAGACAATCCTGCATTCAGGACGAAATATGGTTTTATAAGATAATCGTTATTCTCATCAGAAGTGGTAAAAGTCTTACCCGTAAACATTCCCTGAACATACAGATTCATAAATCGGTACTGATAATCTGCATTCCCGAAAACCTTATGAAGAGGAACATACATCAGCTGATTTTTCGTCTCAAGATCTACAGATCTCGTATAGCTGTATCCCGTATTTATTTTTAAAGAATGTTCCTTTGAAAACTTTTGCTGAAACCCAATTTTAGACTCAAGACCATATGACTCAACATTTCTTACGTTTCTTGGTGACCAATATCCCATAGAAGTGGGAATCCATTGGATCATATCCTCTATTTTCATGTAATAAGGCGTGAGACTCAACATGAATTTTCCGAACGCCAATTCGTGGCTCATTTCAGTCTGCAAAGACGTTTCAGATTTCAGATCTAAATTTCCACCCGGATTCCAGTAAAGATCATTAAAAGAAGGAAACCTGAAATTCTTTGAAAAACTTGTCCCTAAACTGTACCAGTCAGAAACCTTCCATTTGCCTGAAAAAGAATAGAGTAAAGGCGATTCTATATTTTCAATAAAATCCTTCTTGATTCCGGCTTCCAGTCTCAGCTTTTGGGTAGGGAAATATCTCAACAATCCTGCAACAGAATAAATATTTCTTCTTACATTCTCAATTCCGGGTTGATAGCCTTCTCCTTTATTGATCTGAAACTCCCCGATAAGATTAACATTCAGTTTAGGCGTGATGAAATAATTGAAATCATCTTTAAAAATCAGGATTTTTCCCGTTCCGCCACTGGTTTTAGGAGCTTCAAACACTCCGAAATACTGGAAATTTTCTTCCGTGTAAGCCGCTTTCAGACTGTTTGAGATCGATTTCGAATTCACATCGTGGGTAAGAAGGCTTCGGAAAGTCTGCGCTGCATATTTCGTACGATTGCCGTTTTCCGTGAAGATCGGATAATTCTGTTCCGCGTCGTACAACTGGCTTTGCCAAGAAATTTTCTGATTTCGGGCAATTTTGTAACTGAAGCCAATGTTCGCTGTACCGTTAAAATATTTACCGTTTCGGTTGATATACTGCTTTTCAGGAACCTCATAATTATTTTGACTGATGAAATAATTTCCGGATGCCTTAAAACTGAAATCCGCATTGCTGAAAGAAGTTTTGAAATAATTCTGGAACGTCTCATAAGAAGCCACTTCACTATGTAAAGTTGCATGAAAACCCTCATTAAATTTCAGCTCATTGTTAAGGTGAATACTTCCTCCGATCGCTCCGCTTCCGTAAAGCACACTTCCGCCGCCAGCTTTCACTTCAAGCGCATCGTAGCCGAAAATCGCGATATTATTAACATCTCCCTGTCCTAAAAGAACAGAATTGATGTTAATCCCATTCCACACAAAAGCAGTCTGCTGCGCCGTTGTTCCCCTGAAAGAAGGTGAAGAAACCGCACCGCGGCCATTTTCCTTAATATAAACAGGCGACTGAAAACGTAACGTTTCAGATAGATTAGCGGAATTTTTTTCGATGTCTTTGGGAGTAATTGTAGTAACCGGATGAAAAAGTTTTGCCTTATTCATCTGATTGTCAAAAACATAAACGGTGTCAATAGTTTTCTCCTGCGCGTAAAGAAAACAACCGTATGATGCAAAAAGCAGTACTAAAGATCTTTTTAATGCCATTCCTATTTTACTTTTCCTCCGAAAGCAATGTTTTTAAGATTACATTTTGGCAGGTCTCCTGACTTTCGCTTTCTACACCTTCCCGTTTTCACAGTGGTTTATCGTAGAAATCTTATATGCGATTTACAGTTGCGGGGACAGTTTGGGATTTTCGCCCAATTCCCTTTTCATTCCAAATTAATGGAAACCAAAATTTTTGCAAAGATAACTTTTTTAATTTATTGACAAAAAAATACCCGTTAAGTACCTTTTTAATAAAACAATGATTTGTTGCATTACATACGAAAAACAATTTCAGGAGCTTTTTCCAGCTTTCGCTACTCGCTTTTTTTGGATTCGGCGGCGGCTTTTGCCGTCGCCGAATCCAAAAAAGAGCTCAGACATGCCGCTCAATCTGGGCTAGGAAAATAAAACCGCAGAAAATAAAAATTTTTATACAATTCAGATTCTATTGAAAGATAAATAATTATTTTCAGCCAGAATTATTTAAAATGTATTAAAAACTTACTTTAAGTTTCTTTAAATTCATTTTAAATTTAGCCGCAAAAAAGACAAAAGACTTTATTGAATTGATTTGAAGTATTTCAAAAGTCTGCAAAGAGAAAAAATCTCTGATTTTTTAAACTTATGTGCTCTTTTTTTTCCATTTCAAGGATTAAACTTAAAAAACTAAAGTGTTTAAATCTTTTGCATCCTTTTGTGGTAAAAAGCATAAACAAGTTTTTTAATTACTTTAAAATAAGCATCACTAAGGAAGAAAATCAAAGATTTTCAAAAACTAATGGGTTCTTCTATTTTAAATACGCATCATTCAAAATCTCATGTGACTTATGTGATGAAAGAAAGTCCCTTCTTAAAAAACTTTCCCTTAAATAAAAGTCCAAACAGAAGTTAAGAGTTTGTTTAAACTTGTTAAAATAAAGATATTCTTATTGAAAAAAACTAAGGTGAAAGGTTTGATAAAAGTTCTATTCTTTTAAGACGCAAGGAGAAAATCAAAAATTATCTTTTATAATGCTGATAAAATTTTATCGCAGATAAAATCCTTGCGCCTTAAAGCATACTATCTTAAACAACTTTGTGCCTTTGCGAAAATCCAACCTTGAATTCTTATTTACTATTATTTAAACATTTTAAAAGTCTGTTTAAACTTTATTTAACCGCAAAAGTCACAAAAGATCTACTAAATTTTTTACTTAATTGAATATCCGTTAAACAACCTATTACTATGCACTGATATGAAAATCAATTATTTATAACAGGCACTTCGACAAGCTCAGTGTGACACCTCTAATACTAAACGCTTGATTTCTAGCGATGTCAAGCTGAGCCTGTCGAAGCTTTAGGTTAATAAACGGACAATCAATTACTTAAAGTTGATTATTATAAATAAAAAAGAAAACAATAGTTTTTAAAAATCTTTGATTTTTATTCTTTTGAGCGCTTTGATTATTCAGGAAATTCACTTTAATATTATCTTTTGTCCCTTTTGCGGTTAATTCTGAAATTAGTTTAAACAAGTTTTAACTATAAAAAAGTACCGTCAAAATAAAACGGCAGAAGATCCTTAATAGAATGTACCTTCACCACCTCATCATTCAGATTAGAAAAATAAAGCTCAATATTTTCATTCTGCTTCGTTTCATATTCAATAATGCTCTGTCTGCACGATCCGCATGGCGGAATCGGTGGATTTTTCTCAGAAAACTCCTTCGGTCCGCCCACAATAAAGATTTTCCTTATTTTTTCGGACGGAAAATTTGCCCCGATCCAGAACAAAGCCGTTCTCTCAGCGCAAAGTCCGGAAGGATATGCTGCATTCTCCTGATTGTTCCCGGTATAAATTTCTCCGTTTTCCAGAAGCACAGAACAGCCAACCAGAAAATGAGAATAGGGAGCATAAGCATTCTCGCGCGCTTCTTTCGCTTTTGCAAATAATTTTTTTTCTATATCGTTCAGTTCGCCTTTATTGTTAAAATATTCGTAACTGATATGAGTTTCTTTTTTCATATATTGTAGGTTTAAAAAAAGGGGGATAAATTTACCTTTTTTTCATGAGGTGGGCAACACCATCACATTCTTTAAAAATTTTAAAAATCAGATCAAAAAATGTTATACACTCCAATCAGATTCAGAAATGTTGAGTTGAAAAACCGTTGGGTAATGTCTCCAATGTGTATGTATTCTTCCGAAAACGGATTAGCCAACGATTTCCATTTTGTGCATTACGGAAGCAGAGCGCAGGGCGGAACAGGATTAATCATCGTTGAAGCAACGGGAGTAGAACCCCGCGGAAGAATTACCAACCACTGTATGGGAATCTGGAACGACGAACAGGCAGAAAAACTAAAGAAAATTGTAGAATTTGTACACCGGAATTCAGAAACCAAAATAGGAATTCAGCTTGCGCATGCCGGAAGAAAAGGATCTACATGGAACAATGTACAGATCCCGATTGAAGAAGGCTGGGAAACCATTGCACCAAGTCCGATTCCGTATCATCCGACTGAAAGAATTCCACATGTTTTAACCATCGAGGAAATCAAAGAACAGGTTGAGAATTTCAGACAGGCAGCAAGAAGATCTGTAGATGCAGGTTTCGATGTCATAGAAATTCACGCAGCACACGGTTATCTTATCCATCAGTTTTTATCACCGCTTTCCAATATCAGAACCGATGAATATGGCGGTAGCTTTGAGAACAGAATACGGTTTTTAGTTGAAATCGTAGACGCAGTTAATGAAGAATTAAATGAAAACGTTGCCTTATTTGTAAGAATTTCCGGAACAGAATATGCAGAAAACGGCTGGGAAATAGAAGACAGTGCTGAGCTTGCTAAAATCCTTAAAAACCATTCGGTTGATCTTGTTGATGTTTCCAGCGGAGGAAATATTCACGGAGTAAAAATTCCGGTTCATGATGGTTATCAGGTTCCACTTGCTTCGCAGGTTAAAAATGAGGCAGAAACAAAAACAGGAGCAGTAGGATTAATTACGAGAGTCAATCAGGCAGAGGAAATTCTGCAGAAAGGAGAGGCAGATTTAATTTTTATTGCCAGAGAAAGTTTAAGAAATCCTTACATCGCCGTTCAGGGTTCATTTGAAATGGATGAAGACTGCTTTTTTCCTCATCAGTATTTAAGAGCAAAAATTTCTAAATAATTTTTATATATTTGAGAATCATAACCATATATTACAATGAAAATAGAAGACTTTATGCTGCCTTGTCCCATCAAGAAATTCTTTGGAATAGATTGTTTTGGGTGCGGAACGCAGAGAGCTATTGTCATGGTTTTTGAAGGCAGGTTTGGAGAAGCATTTCATATGTTTCCTGCGGTCTACACTTTATTGCTTTTTTTCGGAACAGTCTTTCTGAATTTCGTAGACAGAAAACGGAATTACAGTAATATTTTGGTTTTTCTTGCTATCATCAATGCAGTTATTATGGTGACTTCTTATTTTTATAAACATTTATACTTATCTATACATTAATCAATTAAATTATAACTATGGAACAACAAAAATTACCTAACGCAACGGCGGTATTAATCTTAGGAATTGTATCAATTGTCGGATGTTGCTGTTACGGACTTCCGGGACTTATTGCAGGGATCATTGCACTGGTACTGGCTAAAAAAGACGGAGAACTTTACAGAAAAAACCCGACGGTTTATTCAAACTACGGGCAATTGAATGCCGGAAAAATAATGGCAATCATCGGAATTGTATTAAGTATTTTATATGTAGTTTACGTTGTTGTCATGATCTCTACCCTTGGATGGGACGCTATGAAAGACCCGCAACTGATGCAGGAAAGAATGAGAGATTTGATGGGACAGTAATTCCTTATTAATTTAAAAATAAAAGCCTTCTTTCAATCGAGAGAAGGCTTTGTTATTTCTTAAAGAAAAATTTATTTCACAATAAACTTCAATGAAGAAGCATCTAATTTTAAAATATAAATTCCCTGCTCCAGATTTTTAATTTTAATAGAATTTTTACTGTTTTTAAAAGGCTGATCGATTGTCTGCATTACTTTTCCGTGAAGATTATAGATCTCCGCTTTCTTAATATTCTGCGTTTCACCTTTCACAAAAATTTCATTGTTGGAAACAGGATTAGGCGAAATCTGTAACGTATTCTGATCTGAAATTAATTCGGAAGAAATACTTTGAACCTGTCTTGCCGTTCCAGAATAGCATGTCCAGCTCAGATTATCAATAGCAACTCTGTTGGTGGTAGAATTGTTTTCTAAAGTTATAACGACGTTCCCCGAAACATTAATATTGCTGATAGTGGTGGTGGTTGCAGATGTATTGTAAGGTACGGTTCCTACCGCTGTTCCGTTTACTTTAACGGTGAAGGTGTCATTGGAACCTGTAAATTTCAGTTGGGTAGTTACCGTTAATGAGCCAATTCCGTTGGCTGAACTGCTTGATGTTAATGCACCGTCTCTTATCGTGATCGCTTTGTTGGAAATCGTCTGATCTGTTCTTGCATCCGTTGCTGTCCATGTAATACCATTATTTGTCCATGTTCTTGTTAAATAAGAAGCCGAACTTTCAGAAGGAATGGTCTCAAATGTTTCGTTACCGCAGCTTGACGAGCTTGGTGGAGTAGATGTACCTCCCGAACCAGAAGCGGAGCCCCAGATTTGATTTACATAATTCGGATTATCAATAAAAGGATTTCTGTTTCCCTGATAAGTGTAAGAAGCATTATTTCTGTTAATTTCCGCCTGAGAAACAGGATCCTGATTATGCCAAGCCAATAAAACATTCAGTTCCCAAGTCTGCAAACCCGGAAAAGCAGAACTGCCCAACATATTTCCGGATGTAAACGTGGAGAGTTTGCTTTGGTATCTCGTCACAAAATAAAATACCATTCTTGCTACATCACCTTTAAATTCATCAATAGGCTCGAACACTGTTCCCGAGAAACCGGAAGAAACAGAATTTCCAAGCTTAGAACCGTTTTTTGAAGTAAACGTTGCAGTTCCCACTTTTCCGAAAGGATAATTAGAACGCATTCCGTTTACTTTTCCGTCCGTAGCTCTGATAAAATGAATATCTGAAACCATAGGAGAGGCTTCATTAAAAAAGCTCTGAGGAATAATATGTTCACGGTTATAGCAGTTTCCTTCCACCGAATACGTTCCGCATTGGTTGGTAACCGGAGTAAATTTGTAAGGATCTGTACCCACAGGTTTTTCCGAATAAATGTCCAGAATAGAGCCGTCGTTTTCATAGTTCTTGTCGATGTCGGTTGTTTTGTACGCCGTCCAGAGTCCGTTGTAGCCTTTGTCCAGATGTCCATTCGTGATAATAGTGCTTAATGCCGTTTTTAATGAAGCTCCGGAAAGTCCGTTAGCAGAGTTGTAGTATCCCGAAGGAGCCTGAGCATTTGCTAAAACACAAGCAAATACAACCATTAGTAAATGTTTTTTCATGTCAAGATTTTAGACTTTAAGATTACTATAAATTTATCAATAAAAAATTACGGAATTGTTAAATTTAATTATGCATAGAATTATATCTACTGTTAAATCTTTGCTTTTTGTTGAGAATGAACCTGTTTTGAAGGTCTCTTTTAGATTTTATGAATTAAAAAAAGATAATTTTCATCCTGCGCTTTGGCAGATATTTTGTGCTGTTCTTTATAAATCACCATTATGAATCACAAAATAAAAATCGCACTGGCATTAATTACCGGTGGGACTTTGGTTTATCTTAGCCGAAAGATGAAAAACTCAAAGAATGAACCTGAAATTTTCACAGGAGAAGACGGCAAAGTCTATCAGAAGGATGAAACTTATTTAACCACAGATGGTAAAATGTACAAAAACGGAAAAGAAGTCCACCTCAAAACCCCCGAAATTTCAGAAAAATCTGTAAACCGGAATTTCCAGAATGATAGAATTCAGAAAAATTATGAAGCTCATCCCCAAAATGTGGGCTATCATCATAAAGGAACCAGACATCATTAATTCAATAAAAAAGTCAATGCAATTACTGCATTGACTTTCTTATATATTTGATTGATTTATATCTTATTTCATCGGAGGATAATTCTTCATAATTTCCGCCATGATCTCAGGAATTTGCTTTTGTTTCGCTTTAGGTCTGTCAACAGAAATTCCGCTTCCGATTCCCTGCCAAACCAGTTTATTGGTTTTAGCATCTACCAGATCCACAATAATGGCTCCTTCATTATAATTGCTCGTCCAGGTTCTGTTCATGCCGATTCCCCATCCGAAAGGTCCGCCCCAACCCCATGCTCCGTAAGGTGAAGTGGTGGTAACGTCCGTTACTTTTTTATGGTTGGCTTTTACATTTACAATCAGATCCGGATTTTCTCCGGATTGAAGACCTTTGCTTTGAAGCTGTCTCGACAGTTCATTCAAAACTCTGTCTTTATCAATATCATTCAGTTTTAAATCATCAATTCTTAATTTATAAGTTTTGTATGAATTAAAATTTGCCGTGTCCGCATAGTCAGAACGTACGTTGAAAGGACTGCAAGACGTTAAACCCAAAGTAGCCGAAGCCAACAGTAAGAAGATATATCGCTTCATTTTATTTATTTTTTTTATCGTTTTTAATAAATGTATCGGTCTTTTTATCGTATCCGTAAGGACAATGTCTACAGCCACTTTTACAGCAATGTCCTCTCTTCAGATGAAACTTTTCTGTAAAAACTTTATAACCCTGCTCGTTGTAGTAAAAGTCTTCACCTTCTTTGATGTCAAAAAGTGCCATAGGTTAAATCTCTAAGTCAAAAAACTTTATATTTGTTAGTATGATAATTATATGCCAAAAGCCTTTAAAAAAATTAAAAATCAACGGCATCGCTCTGTTTCCTTTTATCTTCATTAGGAATCCCGAAGATAAGAAAAATAAAATATTGATTAATCATGAAAAAATACATTTAAGACAACAGTTGGAAATGCTCATCATTTTCTTCTATATTTTTTATGTAATCGAATATTATTACTGGTTTTTTAAACTGAAGGACAGTTATCAGGCTTATAAAAGAATTTCTTTTGAAAGAGAAGCTTATTCCAACGAACATAATTTGAACTATCTCAAAAAAAGAAAGTTCTGGAGTTTCAGAAAATACCTTAAAAATTAGAAAATAGTTAGTCGATAATAGTTCTCAGAGATTAGATTTCCAATAACACGTCACAAAATTCCCCTCCTCTGGAGGGGTGGCGAAAATTCGAAAGAATTTTTGACGGGGTGGTCAAATATGTAAAAATAAAATTGCCCATCCTTACCTTCAATGATAAACCTCACCTGTACAAAGCAAAACTTAACACCCAAAAAACACTATTTTTGTAAAAAAGATTCAGCCTAAATGGTATTAAATATTCCATCCGAAAAAATCCCGATTCAGGAAATTCCCATTGATAAAAAGGTAAAACTTTTTATGAAAAGGGAAGATTTAATTCATCCTCAGATTTCAGGAAATAAATACTGGAAGCTTTTTTTCAATATTAATAATTATCTGTCCGGAAATCCTGAAAAGCCCTACATCATTACTTTTGGAGGTGCATTTTCAAACCATATTTCTGCCGTTTCAGCGGTTGGAAATTTAGCAGATATTCCGACTTTAGGAATTATAAGAGGAGAGGAGCTGAAAGACAAATGGCGCGACAATCCGACTTTACTTTTTGCCAGAAGAAACGGAATGAATCTGAAGTTTGTAACGAGGGAAGAATATCGCTACAAAGAAAAAATGACTGAATTTTTACAAAAAGAATTCCCGGAAGCGCTCATCGTACCGGAAGGAGGAACCAATGAAGCTGCTGTAGAAGGCGTAAAAATGATGCTGAATGACGATACAAAAGATTTTGATTATCTTTGCACCGCAGTCGGAACAGGAGGAACGGTTGCCGGAATTTTAAAATTCAGTGAAGAAAATCAGAAAGTTATAGGTTTTAAAGCGGTTGACGACGATTCGCTGGAAAATAAAATCGTTGAACTAACTTCTAAGAAAAATTTTGATCTAATAGATTCAGGTTTTGGAGGTTATGGCAAAATAAAGGACGAAAATGTCCGTTTTATTAATGATTTTAAAGAGAAATACGGAATTCCGCTGGAGCCGGTCTATACAGGAAAGATGATGCAGAAAATTTTCGAATTGATAGATGAAGATTATTTTCCTGAGAACAGCAAAATTTTGTGCTTCCACACCGGCGGTTTGCAGGGGATTGAAGGAGCCAATTTGCTTTTAGAAAAACAGAACAGAAATTTAATTATATAATTTAAATTGAAAAACATGAAAAGACTTTTCACCATCGTAAGCCTTTTAGTTTTATCAAAATTCTCAGCTCAGACCTGGGCAACCGAAGATCAGTACATCCAGAAATTTGCAAAATATGCAGTGGAAGAAATGGAAAAATATAAAATTCCGGCTTCTATTACGCTTGCACAGGGACTTTTGGAAACAGGAGGCGGACAAAGCCGATTGGCTCTGGAAGGCAAAAACCATTTCGGGATTAAATGTAAGGAAGACTGGACCGGAAAAACAATGAAGCACACCGATGATGCTCCGAATGAATGTTTCCGGGTTTACGACGATCCGAGACAGTCGTATGAAGATCATTCCATCTTTTTATCCACAAGAAAATATTACGCCAATCTTTTCAATTTAGATATGAAAGATTATAAAGCGTGGGCAACAGGTCTTAAAAAAGCAGGTTATGCAACAAATCCCCGATACGCTTCAATATTAATCGGGAAAATTGAAAGGTATAAATTGTACGAATTCGACAATACCAACTCAAAAGAAGCTTTATACGCCGTTCTGAAATTGTATCCGGATCTGAAAGACGACAGAACTTTCATGGCTCAGCTTGAACCTGAAAAATATATCAAAAAGACGAAAACACCTGTAACCGTTGAGGTTCCTTACAAACAGACTTCTTACGTTCAGCAACAGAAAAGAGTGGAAAGAATTAAAACAAAAGCGGAAATTCTTAATACCATTTTAATTAAAAGTCATCCGAATGACGGATTAAAATACATCATCATTCCTGAAGATACCAACGTAGAATTCATTGCCAAAAAATTCAAAATCAGCGAAAGCAAACTGGTGAAATGGAATGAACTGGAAAGCGATGTTCTGAAAAAAAATGAAATTGTTTTCCTCGAATCTAAAAACTCAGACGGAATTACTGCAACTTACAAAGCCGAAGCAGGCGAAGATATGCATGATATCGCCCAGAAATTCGGAATTAAATTAAATAAATTATACGCCAAAAACAGAATGGATGAAGGACAGAAACCTTCTGCCGGACAAGTAATTTATTTGATTGATAAAAAACCCAGAAACTAAAATTTGTTGATGGTTGATAGTTGTGGGTTGATTGTTAAACCCACAACTATCAACTTTCAGCCAACAACGACATATGAAATACCAAAGAAGTTCAGCTTTATTCGAAGAAGCTTACAAATACATTCCGGGAGGTGTAAATTCTCCGGTGAGAGCATTCAAATCTGTAGGAGGAGTGCCTGTTTTTATGAAATCTGCAAAAGGAGCCTATCTTACGGATGCGGATGATAATACCTACATCGATTACATCAATTCGTGGGGACCTGCTATTTTAGGACATACGCATCCCGAAGTTTTGGAAGAACTGAAAATTCAGGCTGAAAAAGGATTCTCTTTCGGAGCACCCACAGAACTGGAAACGGAAATCGCAAAATTCATTACAGAAAACGTTCCGAATGTAGATCAGATCAGAATGGTTTCTTCGGGTACGGAAGCCTGTATGAGCGCGATCAGACTCGCGAGAGGTTTTACAGGAAGAGATAAGTTTATAAAATTTGAAGGCTGCTATCACGGTCATTCAGATTCATTTCTGATAAAAGCGGGTAGTGGTGCGGCAACTTTCGGAAATCCGAATTCTCCGGGCGTAACGGCTGGAACGGCAAAAGATACTTTACTGGCAAGATACAATGATTTTGAGCAGGTTGAAGATCTTTTCAGACATAATCAGGGCGAAATTGCAGCGGTAATCATTGAGCCGGTTGCCGGAAATATGGGTTGTGTTTTGCCGGAAAATGAATTTCTTCAGAAATTAAGAGCAATCTGCGACGAAAACGGAGCTTTATTAATTTTTGATGAGGTGATGACCGGTTTCAGATTAGCTTTTGGAGGAGCTCAGGAACTGTACAATGTAAAAGCAGATTTGGTAACATACGGAAAAGTGATCGGAGGCGGACTTCCGGTAGGCGCTTTTGCAGGAAGAAACGAAATTATGGATCATCTGGCTCCAAAAGGAGGCGTTTATCAGGCAGGAACATTAAGCGGAAATCCTTTAGCCATGAGAGCCGGACTGAAAACTTTACAGTTGATAAAAAATGATCCGGAATTTTTCAACAGACTGGCAAAAACTACGGAAACTTTGGATTTTGAAATCGGCAAAATTTTAAACGAAAAAGGAATTCCCCACAAAATCAACAGAAAAGGATCTATGATGTCTGTATTCTTCCATATTAACAGGGTTTCTAATTTTGATGAAGCTCAGGAAGCCAATCATGCATTGTTCAATAATTTCTTCCATCAGATGCTGCAAAACGGAGTTTATCTTCCTCCAAGTGGTTATGAAACGTATTTCATCAGTGATGCGATTAAAGATAAAGAAATTGATATGACGCTGGAAGCAGTAAGAAAATTCGAATATTCTTAGTTGAAAAAATATTGAAGGAGTAGATTTATTTCTGTCCTTTATTGAAACAGCATCGGCTTCAGATTTATCTGAAGCCGATTGTTTTATGTTATACAATTAATTTTTACTGTAAAGAAGACCAACCGATTGCCCAAGCCGGACTTCCAAGCTTATTTCCTGCCCCGATTGCATCTGTTTTTTCGTTGTAGGTATTGCTTAAGAGTGTTACACTGGAACCTGAAGTGGAGGTAGCAGTTACTTTATTCGTAACATTTGTGTCGAAAAAGGCATCTTTAATTTTACTTTGTCCGTTAATATAGGTCACAGTCGGATCACTTTCAATAGAAAATCCGTTGGTCCAGTTAGAAACCACTACATTTTCAAAACTAGCATACGTTCCGGAATATAATCTGATGGCTTTGGATTCTCCCGAAGTTCCGCCTAAAAGCGTCACATTTTTAACAGTAGGGCTGGAAACTGGAGTTGCAGCAGGATTCGAAGCATTGTTAAGTCCTTTTATTGCGGCATTTCCAGAACCGTTTGTCTTTCTTTTAGTGAAAATATTGGTAGCGGTTCCGATCCATCCGTCTGTCCATACAAAAGCATCATCTTCGTTTCCGATGGAGACGATGTTGGAAAGATTTACCGTTCCTCCATACATCTGGATTCCGTCTTCTGCGCTATTAATCAGAGCAATATTTTCTACTTTCGTATCGCTTCCTACCCCAAAAAGAGAAAGTCCGTTGAATTTTACATTGGTTGAAAAACTCACTCCCGCGTTTTCAATTTTCACATACGTCAGAGAACCGGAATTATCTGTTGCCGAAGTTCCCCCGTAAGCGGAATTTAAAATTTCCGAAGCGTTGGTTGTACCAGTGTTTACAGGAGCTTTTCCGCAGATAACGACACCGCCCCAACTTCCCGAAGTCTCTGTGGAAGATCTGAAGGAAACAGGAGAATTAAAGGTTCCGTTCGCGTACAACTGTCCGCCTTGTTCCACTAAAAGATAAGAAGATGCTCCTGCTGTGGCAACAATTCTCGTTCCTGCCGGAATAACAAGTTTTCCTCCGTTTTTTACAGTAACAGCACCATTAAGTACATATACTTTTGTGGCGTCCAGTGTTACAACCTGTCCACTTGTAACTTCCCCTTTGAAATTACTTGGATCTTTTGCAATTCCTACCACCGGAATGGTGGCTACATCTTCATCTTCCTTACTGCAGGAATGAACAACAAGCGATGTACTGATAATAAGAGCTGCTAAAATATGCTGAAAGCGGTTTTTCATAATGTTTTTAAATTTTACTTTTTCAAACAGATTATTTTAAGATCTTTATTTGAAAAGACCAAATTACCATTTTTCTTCTTATTTTCCCAATTGTATTTTAATGAATATAAAATTGAATGTATTCACGAAAACGGCATCGGAAAAATCTTTCCGATGCCGTTTTTTGAATTTAATATGAAGAAAAATACTTTTTTATTGTAATGCAGCCAAAAGGTTCACTCCATCTACCATAGCCCAAGCTCCCGGAGTTAAAGAAACCTTCGTAACCGCAGTTGAGTTAGTGAAAGTTTTTCCGCCGTTTGTCTGTGCATATCCCCAAACACCTGCATTATCAGAATTTAAATAATTAATTGGAGATACGGTAACCTTACTAGGGTTTGCATTTACCTGATTGGTATTTGTAGCATCATCCTGAATAAGAACTGCATAAGCATTTTTTCCACCTGTATTTTTGTATCCGCTGATGTAAACGTTCGAAAAAATTCCTGTTCCTTGTCTCTTGAACTGAATTGCTGAAATTTCCACAGAACCTGCTACTTCAGGGTTGGTATTATTGTCTCTTATTAATGTAATGTTAGATATTTTCGGTGCTGTATTGTCTACGTTTGCAGAGGCTTCCACTTCCATTCCGAAGTTTCCTGTTCCTGTCTGGAAAGCATACCAGTTGGTATTGTTTTGTCCGCTCCACGCATCCTGCCAGTCGAAAGAGTCATCATAATTTCCGTAAGAAACAAGATTTTTAGCACTTACAGTTCCTCCAAAGAATTCATATCCGTCGTCTGTTCCTTTATAAGAAACAAGGTTTTCAAGAGTTGTTCCTGCTCCTACTGCATAGAACGTCATAGAATTGGTTTCGGCAGTGCCGTCATTTATTTTCTTTCCTCCATATTCTACACGAACAAACTTCATTGTTCCCGAGTTGGAATTAGCATCATTACCACCGTAATAAACACTGTTTCCATCTTCAGAAAGAGCTTGTGAAAGACCATTTACAGCTTTTATAGGAGCGTTTCCGTAAATGGTAATTCCGCCCCAGTCTCCCGGCTGTTTGTTTGTGGTAGTAAATACAATAGGTTCTGAAGCCGTTCCTACAGCATTTATTTTTCCATCTTGTAAGATAACCAAGCTGCTTGATTTTGTAGTTACTGCGTTGAAAATGGCACCTGCTTCAATAGTGATAGTAGCCCCGTTGGTCACCTTTACGATTCCGTCTAAAATATATGTGCCTTTTTTAATAATAATATCTTTAGTAATTGTTCCGGAAAGCGTTCCGCTGCCGCTCAGTACACTCTCTGTTGTGCCCGGAGTTACTGTTGTGCTGCCATTATCTCCATCATTAATATCAATGGTACAAGAAGATACCGAGAAACTCAATGCAAGAGTTAAAGAAAGTAAAGTTAAAAGATTCTTTTTCATTTTATACTAAGATTTAATTTTTAATAATTTTTTAGAATGTGTAGCCAACGGTAAAATTGAAGTTGGTTCCGTTAAAATAATTGTTAAGTGTGTAGTTGTCTTTTGTATTGACAGGGTAGTAGCTGTTGTCTCCAAGTTCTACTCTATATTTGCTGTTCAGAATATTTTGTACTCTGAATTTGATGTTCCAGTTTTTGTCGATCTGGTTCTGATAAACAAAATCTAACTGATTAAATGGTTTTTCATAGTAATTGTCTGTACCGGAACCTCCGACAGCATATATTTTTGATCCGGAAACGTTATATACTAAAGACAATGTGCTGCTGAGATTTTTGGAGTTTTTGTACTCATACTTCAAGTCTGCATTGATGGTGTACGGAGCCGCACCTTGCAATCCTCTTTTGTGAAGCTGATCGTCTGTAAATCCCGGTATATTAGGTCTTTCTGTTTTTAGCTGGTCTTCACTTCTCTTTACATCAGAGTACATAAAAGTAGCGTTTGTTCCTAATGTAAATTTTTCCAAAGCATCTGAGATTCTTCCCAAGCTGATAATACCTTCCAGTTCAACTCCTGCTATTGTAGCTTTTTGTGCATTGTAGAATGTGATAACAACACCACTTGCATTTCCTGAGGGAGCAATGGATTTTTCAATAGCATTATCAATTCTTTTGGCAAAAGCATTGATCGTAAACATTTCCTTGTTGGTAGGATAGTATTCCCATTTCAGGTCGATATTGTAGTTTTCGCTGTTTACAATATTCTCGTTACCTCTTACAGTGGTATTATCCGGATTGATGTACTCAATAGGCATTGTCTCAATAAGTATAGGTCTTGTAATTGTTTTGCTTACGGATAATCTGATGTTATTTTTATTATCAATTGCCTTTTTAATGGAAAGAGACGGGAGAATATAATTTTTGTTTGTAGTAAGATTTAATCTGGTAGAATTTCCTGGTTTGCTGTAACGGATGATTCTCATGTCATTTTCCACTCTACCGCCTAGTAAGATATCCCAACTATCGCTCGGTTTGTAATCGAAATTAAGGTAACCCGCATTTACAAACTGGTAAATGTTAGAAAGATAAGAATATGCATCGGTATCTTCCTTGTAAAAGAGCTTGTTGTTGATGATGGAGTTATTCAATGTAGACTGAATATTATCCACATCAATATAAACAGGAGTGTTCACCCCTTTCGGAGTTCCGAAGATAAAACGGTAAGAATTTTTTCTGATATCAGAAAACCCGTTGTATCCTACTGTAAGCTGAAGCGGATAGTCCTTACGATCTCCCTTCTGTCCAAGAAATACAGAATATTCTCCAAAACCTGAAGCATAAAATTTTCCATTTACATCAAGATACTGTCTGATGAGATTGTTTCCTCCATAGGAAAATACAGCATTGCTGTAATCATTAGGTAAAGTAAGTTCAAAGATTTTTCTGTCCGGCTGGCTGTAGTTGTTCATTACATAGCTACCTCCGGCTTTGAATAAATGGCGTTCTCCAAGCTTCTGTGATGCCGTAAGCTGCAAATCTAAGAATTTTGAAATATCCTGCTGATTGGTTCTGAAGAAACGGTTGTCTTCAACACTGAAGTTTTTATATCCAGTGAAATCTTCAATAATGTTCGAGGAATTCTGAAGATAAATAGCATTTAAATTAACATTTGTTCCTTTATTTTTATATCCTACTCCAAACAATGCAGAAGACTCAAGCTCATATACATAGCTCTTTTTTCTTAAAAGATTGCTAAGTTCCACAACCTGTCCGTTATCTCTGAACTGATTATTGTCACCTTCTCTGTACGTATATTTTGATCCCTGATTCAGAGATAATAAAACTCCTATATTTCCTGTTTCTCCGACCTTCATTTTTTGAACCGTCGTAAAACTGATGTTTGTATTAGGTAAAGTTTTGATATTATCCACATTCCATGAATCCTTAAAAGAATTCTGAGATTGCTCTTTGGAAAAATTATAAGTATTTGGTCTGTAGTCTCTTATTTCGCTAGGAAGCCTTCTGTCTCTAGAATTAAGTCCAAGATAAGCCTCAATTCCTTTAGCTCCTTCAGCTACTTTAAAGTTATCTCTGAAAGTACTTAGCGTATTTACTCCAACACTAAATTCTATTTTAGAAAAAGCCTTGTCAATCGTTAGTGTTTCAATATCGAAAGTGGCTCCCGCAAAATCTCCGTAAAGATTCGAGTTGAAAGTCTTATAGATGTTCAATTTGCCCACAACATCCGTTGGGAATTGTTTCAAGGCAATAATTTTTTGGAAAGGATTGTTAGAGGGAGCTCCAAGTCCGTTTATCAATAGATAGTTGTATCTTTCTTCCAGACCTCGTACAAAAAGACCACGCCCCTCTACAGTTGTAATCCCTGTAACTTTGGTAAGACCTTGCTCTACGTTGGAAATTCCTTTTCTGGAGATTTCTTCGGCACTTACTGCTTGTTTTTGAACAATCGCTTTTTTTTGCTCAATCATCACCGCGGTTTCAGTTTTCTTACTACTGCTTCCTTGAATAACTACACCTTCGATTTTCTTTTCTTTCTTTACGGTGTCGGTCTTGGTCTCTTGAGCGTAAAGTACAGTTCCCGATGTTGTTAAAAACAAAACTGCGATACTCAGTTTTCTAAAATTCATTTCTTTTTTACTATATTCTTTCGGTGCAAAGGAATAAAGAATTGATGGGGTAAATGGTTTAGGGAAATTTAATTTTTTCTTAACTAAACATTAAGAAAAGAATATAATTGTTAACTTTATGTGAACGATACCCGTTTTGTTAAACAGTGATTAAAATATTATTAACTTTGACTCGTAAAAATTAAAAATGAACCAAAAGAAAATCCTCTTAATCGACGACGAACTGGATATTTTAGAGATTCTGTCTTACAACTTGGAAAAGGAAGGCTACGACATTTATACAGCCACTAATGGAAATGAAGGTATCGACAAAGCAAAGGAAATTGTTCCGGATCTGATTTTATTGGATGTCATGATGCCCGAAAAAGACGGTATCGAAACTTGCCAGGAACTTAGAAAAATTAAAGAACTGCAAAAAACTTTAATTGTTTTTCTTTCTGCAAGAAGCGAAGAGTTTTCACAATTGGCCGGTTTTCAGGCAGGTGCAAACGACTACATTGTTAAATTAATCAAACCGAAAATTCTGATCTCTAAAGTAAACGCTTTATTGCAGTTAACTTCTCAGGTATCTGATAATTCTAAATTAATCGAAATCGGAGATTTAATTATTGATAAAGACAACTTCAGGGTTTCTAAAAACGGACAGCAGTTTCTGCTTCCCAAAAAAGAATTCGATCTTTTGTACTTATTGGCTTCCAACACAGAAAAAGTTTTCAAAAGAGAAGAAATTCTGGAAAAAGTCTGGGGAAATGACGTAATCGTGGGAGAAAGAACCATCGACGTCCACATCAGAAGACTGAGAGAAAAACTGGGAATCAACACGATTCAGACATTAAAAGGAATTGGGTATAAACTTATTGTTTAATACTCAATTTCAATTTCTTACCTTTACATCAACCAATAAAACTTTGTAAAATTGAAATTTTACAGACTTACCCTCGTCGCCTCTTGTCTTCTGACATTGGTGATGTTTCTTTTAGTAATCATTTTCGATTCACTAAAGGATATCTATTACAGTACACCATTTTTTAAAATAGGACTGATTATTTGTCTTGTCCTGATTTTTATCATCAATTATATCGTATTGGAACTATTGTTCAATTATTATGGTAAAAAGCAGGTTCGTGGTCTTTCACAGCTTTTGCCGCAGGAAATTGTTCATGATGATGATGAAAATATCACCATTAAAGAACTCGGAGAAAGATTCTCAGATCTCAATCAGAGAAAAGTTACCGAGCTGGATATGATGAAAGAAATGGAAAGTTACCGTAAAGAATACATCGGAAACGTTTCCCACGAACTGAAAACACCCCTTTTTTCCATTCAGGGATATGTGGAAACACTGCGAGACGGTGGAGTGGATAATCTTACCATCCGCGATAAATATCTGGAAAGAATTGATAAATCCGTAGAGCGTTTAATTGCCATTGTAACGGATCTCGATATGATCAACAGGCTTGAAGCCGGCGAAATTAATCTTACAGTCTCAAGATTTGACGTTAATCTGTTAATCAAAGAAATTTTTGATCTTCTTGACCTCGAAGCAGAAAAACACAATGCAAGTATGCAGATCCAGACTCTGCAGCCGCAGATTTTTGTGGAAGCAGACAAGCAGAAGATCTCACAGGTCTTTATTAATTTAATTTCAAACGCCATTCATTATGCCAACAGACAGGAAGCAAAAGTAGTCGTAAAAACCAGCGTTCTTAAAAATAAAGTCTTAATTGAGGTCATAGACAACGGAATGGGCATTAAATCCGAAAGTCTGCCGAGAATTTTTGAAAGATTTTACCGTGTGGAAACCAGCCGAAGCAGAAGGGAAGGAGGTTCCGGGCTTGGTCTTGCCATTGTAAAGCATATCCTTGAAGCGCACAACGAAAACATCACTGTGGAAAGCGTTTATCTTGAAGGTACGAAATTCAGTTTCATGCTGGAAAAAAGTAAATAATTTTTGCAAAATGTATGAAAAAAAAATATTTTAAAAAATGATGAAATATTTTTTTGTCACATCTCATTTATTTTATATTTGCAACAGAGATTTATCATAATAACAACGGCAAAAAAAGTAATTTAAAAACTGATGGTTTATAAAATCCGCGTAATATTAGATGCAAAAGAAGATATTTTCCGGGATATCGAAGTAAAAGGGAAACAGACGCTTTGGAACTTACATTTAGGCATTAAGAGTGCATTCAGCTTGCAGGGAGACGAGCTTTCCACTTTTAATCTGCTTGAAGAAGATGGAACAATTGTAAAAAGCGTTCCGCTAGAAGATATGAGTGACGATGGCGACGGAGAAATTATGTCGGATGTGTACATCGATGAGGCATTCGAAAATGCAGGAGATAAAGCTCAGTTCCAGTACGGACTTCTTGACCTTTGGGAATTTTTCTGTGAATTGGTTGAAGTTATCGACGAAACAAAAGGCGTTAATTACCCGATCACGGTTTACAGATTTGGAAATGTTCCTTTGAAAGCGCCTAGCAAAAACGGAAGTGGAGGATCCAAAAAGAAATCGGCAATGCCATTAATGGATGATGATTTCGGGTTTGATGACTTCGGAGCTACCGGAAACTTTGCAGACGAAGATGATGATGCTTTTGATGATGATGAGGAAGAAGACTACAACGACGATGCTTTCGATGATGAGGACGACAACGATGATGAAAGATAACCGGAAGGATTTCTAAAAATATACAGCCCTGAACGCAAGTTTGGGGCTTTTTTTGTGCAGTAGTATAATCAGGAGCTGTTTCGCGCTTTCGCTACTCGCTTTTTCGTTTTTTTCAGCGCGGCAGCTTCGCTGCCGCGCCGAAAAAACGAAAAGAGCTCAGACATGCCGCTCAATCCCGGCTAGGATTTCGGGCTTTCGATCAAAACAGCTCAGAATAGAACTTACTGCATACTTTAATTTAATTTTCTATTCAAAATTAGAGGTTCAGATTTCCGTTTTTCCGATCACAATCCCTATTTTTGTTAAAAGAGAATTAATGAAAAAGTTAATTTTAATCGCTGCGATAGGTTTAGGAATCATTTCCTGTACCACGCAAAAAGCTGCAAAAAACATGATGGATTTACCTAAGGACTGGAAACACACTACCAACATTTACGAAGTAAACGTAAGACAATATACAAAAGAAGGAACCTTCAGAGCATTTGAAAAAGAAATGCCGAGACTCAAATCAATGGGCGTAAAAACTCTTTGGTTTATGCCAATCACTCCGATTGCACAGCAAAATAAAAAAGGAAGTCTGGGAAGTCCTTATGCCGCATCAGATTACACCTCCATTAATCCCGAATTCGGCACTCTGAATGATTTCAAACACATGGTGAACGAAGCGCACCGATTAGGCTTTAAAGTAATCATAGACTGGGTTGCGAACCACACAGGCTGGGATCATATCTGGACAAAAACCCATCCCGATTTCTATTTAAAAGATCCGGACGGAAAATTCCATATCGCTTCCGGAATGGATGATATCATCGAACTCGACTATAAAAATCAGGAAATGCGTCTCGCAATGATTGATGCCATGAAATACTGGGTAAAAGAAACCAATATCGACGGCTTCCGTTGCGATCTTGCTTCCTGGGTTGAGGTAGATTTCTGGCAGCAGGCGCGTCCTGAAGTGGAAAAAGTAAAACCACTTTTCTGGCTAGGAGAATTCGATGAACTCGAAAGTCCGGAATACGGGAAAGTTTTTGATGCAAGCTACTCTTGGAAATGGATGCACAAATCCGCAGATTATTACAAAAAAAATGAGCCGCTTTCAGAACTTACGGATCTTCTGAGAAAATATTCGGCGATTGGAGACAGTTCAATGAGAGCGTGGTTTACAACCAATCACGACGAAAACTCATGGAACGGAACAGAATATGAAAAATATGGAGTGATCACAAAACCGATGGCTGTATTCTCTGCAACCTGGAATGGCGTTCCGTTGTTATATTCAGGTCAGGAATTACCCAACATGAAGCGTCTGGAATTTTTTGAAAAAGATGTCATCAAATGGAGCAATGTGTATCAGAATGCAGACTTTTATAAGACACTCCTCAACTTAAAATCTTCAAATCCTGCATTAAGAGGAGGAGATTCTAATGTTACCACGTATCTTCTCAACACAACCGCTAACGATAAAATTTTAGCATATATAAGAAAAAACGGAAACGATGAAGTTTTAGTTGTTTTGAATATGTCCAAAGATCCTGTAAACTTCTCTATTGAAGACGAACACCTTTCCGGAAGCTTTAAAAATGTTTTTGAAAAGACAAAACGCGACTTTAGCAGCGGAAAAGATTTTAATTTCAAACCCGGAGATTACGCGGTTTTTGAAAAATAAATTCCTATAAAATCTCCGCTTCTTGGGCGGAGATTTAACTTTAATGAGAATGTTTTAAACTTAATTTACTTCGTTTTATTTGTTTAAGATATAGTTAGGAGATAAAAATTCTGTTTAAACTTTTACTTAACCGCAAAAGCCACAAAAGATATACTAAATTTTTTATTTAAAGTTCATCATTATCAATGAAAAAGCTCACCATAGTTTTTAAAAATCTTTGATTTTTATTCTTTTGAGCGCTTTGATTATTCTGGAAATTCGCTTTAACATTATCTTTTGTCCATTTTGCGGTTAATTCTGACATTAGTTTAAATAAGTTTAAAATATAAAATTAAATTCTGTAGATGGAAAAATCAAAAATATTGGAAGCCGTAAAAAGCAGAATTGCCGAAAAAATTCAGAAACTTGAAAAACTGATCGAGGAAACGCGCGCTTCAAATAATGATACCAAAAGCTCAATGGGCGATAAATATGAGACCGGACGCGAAATGCTTCAGCAGGAAATCAATAACCTGCAAAAACAACTGAATGAATCTTTAAATCAGCAATCCATTATTCAGAAAATATCATCAGATCCATCATCAAAAGTGCAAAACGGAGCTTTGGTAAAAACAGATAAAGGTCTTTTCTACATTTCTGCATCGGCGGGAGAAATAATGGTAGACCAACAGAAAATAATGACGGTTTCGGCAGAATCTCCTTTGGCAAAAGCAATGTACGGACTAACTGAAAACCAGAATTTTTCTGTTAATAATGTTACTCAGAAGATTGTAGAAGTAAAGTGAAATTTCTATGAATCATAAAATCTGTTTACATTCATTACGACTTTTTTCCTAACTTATGATAGCAGAAAATCATTAAGATTTTTCTAAATTTGACACTCAAAATAATCCTTCAACATGCAGAATTACCTAGACCTTTTACAGCATATTTTAGACAACGGAACCGACAAGACCGACAGAACCGGAACCGGAACGAGAAGTGTTTTCGGCTATCAGTTAAGATATGATCTGTCTGAAGGTTTTCCTTTGGTAACCACCAAAAAAGTGCATTTGAAATCCATTATTTATGAACTGCTTTGGTTTCTGAAAGGAGATACGAACATCAAATATCTAAAGGACAACGGAGTTTCAATCTGGGACGAATGGGCAGATGAAAATGGCGATCTTGGACCCGTTTACGGGGCGCAGTGGAGAAGCTGGAACGGAGCAGATGGAAAAATCGTGGATCAGATTAGCGATGTTATTGATCAGATCAAAAAAAATCCGGATTCCAGAAGGCTTATCGTCTCCGCATGGAATGTTGCTGAAATCCCGAACATGGCTTTAGCACCGTGTCATGCATTATTTCAGTTTTACGTGGCGGATGGAAAACTCTCGCTTCAACTTTATCAGAGAAGTGCCGATGTTTTTCTGGGAGTTCCTTTTAATATTGCAAGTTATGCATTATTACTGATGATGGTGGCGCAGGTTTGCGATCTGGAAGTTGGAGATTATGTTCACAGTTTTGGAGATGTTCATATTTATAACAACCATTTTGAGCAGGTTAAAAAACAGCTTTCCAGAGAACCAAGACCGCTTCCGACCATGAAGCTGAATCCTGAAATTAAAGATATTTTCAGTTTTGATTTTGAAGATTTTACGCTGGAAAATTATGATCCCCATCCGGGAATTAAAGCACCTGTTGCGATTTAATGAGATTTTCCAGTTTTTTATATATACCGTTTCTGGCAGTTTTTCTTTTGGGTTGTAAAAAAGAAAAGAAGGCTGATTATTCGGAACTCATAGAAGTTTTTGACTATTCCAAAGATGTGGTTTTTGATACATTACGTGTTCCGGAGCATTTACGAAGCATTGTGAAGCAAATCTCAGAAATTAATGTATATCAGACGGAATACATAGGGAAAGGTGCAGAAAAATCTGCTAATTTTGAAAATTTCAAAGAATTAAAAAGATTGGCTTCAGATGAAGAATTATTAGCTCTTATCCATAATAAAAACAGAATTGTTGCAGTTTATTCGGCTATCGGATTATTGGATCGGAACCCCGAAGTTTTAGATAAAATTTTTCTGAATTTTTTAAATTTAAAATCTCAGATTCATACACAAGACGGCTGTATTATTGGAGATCAGAATCCTGCGGAACCATTATATTATGCTTATTTGTATTCTTTAGACAATGAAAATCTTCGCACAGATTCCAAGTTGCAGAAACTGGACAGTATGATTATTTTTAGTTCAAACTCTTCGGAAAGTCTCTTACAGGAAGCATTAAGATACAAATTGTATCCTGAAACTTTCAGAAAACCGATTGAAATTCAGGCATTTAAGAACCATAAAATTTCGGCTATTAATTATCTTAATCACTGGTATAAAGGAGATTACAGTAACCTTTTGCAAAAGGAATATATTTCCATAATTAAGAACGATTCTTTTGGCTACAGTAAGAGAAAAGTTTTAACCGAATTGCTGTCTTTTAAAAATCCGGCTAACAAAAATGTCATTTTAGATTATCTTAAAAAGGATACTCTCTTGGAAGATGAAAACGAAATTATCTGGAAACTTAATGATAACGGTATTCTGGATAGTGAATATCCACGCAAGAAAGGATATTAATGTAACAAAATTTCTATTTCCACTACTCATTCAGCAAATCTCAAAAGTATGTTGAAAAAGTTACTTTTTCTTTCGGCGATCAGCTTTTCTGCCATTGTATTTTCTCAGACCAATGTAAAGCAGAAATTAGCTGGTTATATCGATTCTCTCTTCGTACATCATAAAGTAATGGGAAGCTTTGCCTTTGCAGAAAATGATCGTCCTACCTTTGTGAAAGTCGTGGGTTTTGCAGATGCAGAAAAAAATCAGAAAGCGAATGTAAATACCCAATACCGGATCGGATCAATCAGCAAGACATTTACTGCCGTTTTAATCATGAAAGCTTTTGAGGAAAAAAAGATTTCCTTAGATCAGAAACTTTCAGAATTTTATCCTGAAATTCCAAATGCTGAAAAAATTTCCATCGAAAATCTACTGCAGCACAGAACAGGAATTCATAATCTGACCAGTGAAGCAGAATTCTGGCAGTACAACACCAAACCTCAGACAGAAAGCAGCTTAATCAGCATTATAAAAAAATACAAAAGCGATTTTGAACCCGGTTCAAAACACGAATACAGCAATTCCAATTACATTCTGCTCGGTTTTATTCTCGAAAAAATTTATAAAAAACCGTATGCTGTTTTGCTGAAAGATAAAATTACAAAACCTTTAAAATTAACGCTTACAGAAGTTGGAGGAAAAATAGATCCATCGAAAGATCAGGCAAAAGCGTATCAATACACCAACGGAAAATATGTAGCTTCATCTGAAACGGATATGAGTATTCCGATTGGCGCAGGAAATATCATCTCTACTCCAAGAGATCTCCTCACTTTTATTCTTGGTCTCGAAAATGGAAAATTGGTGAAAAAATCCAGTCTTGAAAAAATGAAAACTTTTGTAGATGATTACGGATATGGCTTGGTGAAAGTTCCTTTCGACAAGTATTCCGGATTTGGTCATACTGGAGGAATAGACAACTTCAGTTCTGCACTATTTTATTTTCCGGATCTGAAAATTGCCACCGCTTTCAGCACCAATCAGTCGGAAATGGATACCAATGATATTTCCATTAAAATGATTGAAACAGCTATGGGAAAAGATTTCGAAATGCCAAGTTTCAAAACCTATGAAATTTCCGAGCATGATCTTCAGAAGTTTACAGGAACCTATTCCAGCAAAGATGTTCCCTTAAAGATTACCATTTTTATTGAAGATAAAAAACTCATGGCTCAGGCAACAGGACAAAGTGCATTCCCTTTAGAAGCAATTTCCGAGACAAGCTTTAAATTTGATATGGCAGGAATTGTTATAGATTTCTATCCTGCAAAAAAACAGTTTGTCATTATTCAGGGAGGAACAAAAAATACGTTTACAAAAGAATAAAACAATGAAATATTTAAAAATAAATACCGAAGAAACTGCCGATCTTGAAGCACTGAAAAATGCAATTCTTCAGATGAAAGGCATAGAATCAATAGAGATTATCGACGACGAAAATCCGGAAAGCGAGCTGAAAAAAGCTTTTGCCAAAACCAAAGAACAGTTCCAAAAAGGAGATACGAAACATTGGTAAACGATATTTTTGATATTTTAACTAAAAAATAATTTAAGAAAGAAATAATGAAAAAAGCCATTTTATCGATTGCTTTACTGGGTGGAATTTTATTTTCCGCAAATGCAGCAGCACAAACCGAAACTTCGGGAAGAGAAAAAGTATACAGAGCCACTCATACCAAAGTAACGGAGCTGAAACACACGAAGCTAAAAGTAAATTTCGATTATCAGAAAGAACAGATGAACGGGGAAGAATGGCTTACAGCCGCTCCTTTTTTCTATCCGACCAACGAACTGACGCTTGATGCAAAAGGAATGCTGATCCATGAAGTCGCTTTGGATATCAATGGAAAAAAATCTCCTTTAAAGTATGATTATAAGGATGATGTTTTAAAAATTACTTTAGACAAAACCTATCAGAAAAATCAGGATTACACAGTTTACATCAAATATACAGCACGTCCGAATGAAGTAAAACAGGAGGGAAGTGCAGCAATCAGTGATGCAAAAGGTCTGTATTTCATTAATGCACAAGGAACGGATACGGATAAGCCAACACAAATCTGGACGCAGGGTGAAACGGAATCTTCTTCAGCCTGGTTCCCGACCATCGATAAATCCAACCAGAAAACAACGCAGGAAATTTACATGACGGTTCCTGATAAATACGTAACCCTTTCCAACGGATTGCTGAAAGATTCTCAAAAAGAAGCAAACGGTTTAAGAACCGATCATTGGGTGATGGATAAAAGACATTCCACCTATCTTTTCTTCATGGGAGTGGGAGAGTACGCTATTGTAAAGGATAAATGGAAAAATATTGCGGTAGATTATTATATCGAGAAAGAATACGAACCGTATGCAAAGCAGATCTACGGAAACACACCAGAAATGATCGAGTTTTTCTCTAAAAAATTAGGCTACGATTTCCCGTGGTCTAAATACGCTCAGATTTCCGGAAGAGATTATGTAAGCGGAGCAATGGAAAATACTACGGCAACGTTACACGGAAGCGATATTTTGCAGAAACCGGGACAGTTAATTGACGAAAATACATGGGAAGATACCATTGCCCACGAATTGTTTCACCAATGGTTCGGGGATCTCGTAACGGCAGAAAGCTGGAGCAATCTTACGGTAAACGAATCTTTCGCCAATTATTCCGAATATCTCTGGAACGAATACAAATACGGAAAAGATCAGGCAGATTATCACCAGATGAAAGATGTAAACAACTACATCCATAATCCTGCGGATTTCAAAAAAGATTTGGTAAGATTCGATTACGATTCCCGTGAAGATGTTTTTGATTTGGTAACCTATCAGAAAGGCGGGGGAATTCTTCATATGCTGAGAAACTATTTAGGAGACGATGCTTTCTTTGCAGGAATGAACGATTATCTGAAGACCTACGAATATCAAAACGGAGAAGCACATCAATTAAGATTATCTTTCGAAAAAGTTTCGGGAAGAGATCTGAACTGGTTCTTCAACCAATGGTATTTCGGAAGCGGACATCCGAAAATTAAATATTCTTATACTTTCGAGCCGGTTAAAAAACAGGTTGCCGTAACCATAGAGCAGACACAGGAACAGCCTTTCCAGTTTCCTCTGGCAATCGATGTTTACGATAACGGAAAGCCGAAAAGATACAATGTATGGGTAAATGCAGAAGCCAAAAACACCTTTAATTTCGATGTTTCTAAAAATGCAGATCTGGTAAATATTAATGCCGACGGAATTTTGGTGGCAGACATTACGGATACCAAAACACCGGAGCAATATGCGATGCAGTATGCGGGATCAAAAGAATTTAAAAGCAGATATCTTGCAGTAAGCGGAATTAAAGATCAGGTGGGAAAAAATCCGGCAGCTACAAAATTATTGGCAGCAGCTCTTAAAGATCCGTTCTTCAGAACGAGAATAAAAGCTTTGCAGTTAATGGATTTATCAAATCCTGAGCAATTTAAAGCTATGGGAGCAGAAGTAGAAAAATTAGCTTCCAATGATCCTAAAACTTTAGTACAGGCTGCAGCGATTTCGGCTCTGGCAAAAACAAAAGATAAAAAATACCTTCCGGTTTTCGAAAAAGGAGTAAATGCCGTTTCAAACGCTGTAAAAGGAAGCTCGGTGAGCGCTATTGTTGAAATAGATCCCGCAAAAGCAAGTGCTTTAGCAGATAAAATTGATCTGGAAGGCGCTCCTGAAAATTTGTTGTCTAAACTTTTACCGGTGATCGTTAAGAATAAGGTGACCTTACAGATGTCGAATATTGCACAGGTAGCCGCATTTTATCCCTTCATTAAATTCCAGAATCCTGAACTGGGCAAAAGTGCGGAAGAAGGATACAACTGGATTATGAGTTCTGATAATCTGAAAGCGACAGAAAGCATCACCAAAATGCTGAATCAGGCAAAAGGACAGATCGGGAACAATCCTCAGGCGAAAATGATGATCTCCCAAATGCTGAAAGACGGTCTTGCCAAAAAAATGGAACTTCTGAAACAGAATCCTCAAAATGCAGCAAGCATCAATAAGCAAATCGATGCGATCAATAAATCCATTGAAGATTTTAAATAACCTTTGAAAATTATATTGAAGTTGTTTAACTAGCTTTAAATTTAACCTCAAAAGAGACAAAAGACTTTATTGGATTTATGTAAAGTATTTCAAAAGTCTGCAAAGAAAAAAAATCTTTTATGTGCTCTTTTTTCATTTAAGTATGAAACTTAAGAAACTAAAGTGTTTAAATCTTTTGCGGTAAAAAAGTTTAAACAAGTTTATTAAAAAAGCACTTCTGCAAAGAGGTGCTTTTTTACTTTAATATTATCAGATATAAATCTTTTCCTTTGTTCTAGGCAGCAGAATTTCTCTTCTTTTTTCCTGATTTCTGTTTTGCAGATTGATTTTCATTCCTTTTTTAATGAAGATTTCTTTCTTCGAATTTCCGTATTCTTTTTTGTTGGCAACCTCCTTTTCGTAAACAATCTTTCCTGTGGAAAGATTAAAGTCTACCGTTGTCCAATATTCTTCAGGTTTTCCGCTTTCAGAGAAAAAGCCGATTAACTCGAAATGACCGTTCTGAAATCTGTACTTGTCTGTACCGCCCCATTTCCAGCTGCTTCCGCCGTAATGGCTAATTTCCAGAATTCCGTTTTTTATTTCGGTTCCCTGATACGGATCGCCCATTATTCCACCGTCTTTACTGCCCAGAATTGCTTTTCGGGATTTTTCCAAAATAGTCCATTTATTATTTACCTTCTTCAGAATCTGAATTTCGCGCACGTCTCCGGAATCACCGTTGGTCGGAATATCATAAACCATTACTTTTTCAGGAATTTTATCTCCGTCGAGATCACCTTCAACAGTTTCGTTGATCTTTGAATTTTTTGGCTGAAATTCCTTCTGCGCAAAACAGAATGTGCTGAAAATAAGGGCTAGAATGCGGAATGTGTTTTTCATAAGATATTTTATAGTTTAAAATTACTGAATTATATGTTTCATCAATGCCTGTCTTTGATTGTTTCGATAAAAAAATCACTAACTTTGAACCTCAATTTGAGAAATAAATGGAGAATTTAGTTCAGGATACTACCGTTCAGAAACCAAAATGGATTCGTGTAAAACTTCCTACCGGAAAAAACTACCGAGAACTGAGAACTTTGGTTGATAAATATAAATTAAATACCATTTGCCAGAGCGGAAGCTGTCCGAATATGGGCGAATGTTGGGGAGAAGGAACAGCTACTTTCATGATTTTAGGAAATATCTGTACCCGAAGCTGCGGATTTTGCGGGGTGAAAACCGGAAAACCGATGGATGTAAACTGGGACGAACCTGAAAAAGTGGCACGTTCCATCAAATTAATGAAGATCAAACACGCTGTTTTAACGTCTGTAGACCGCGATGATCTGAAAGATATGGGATCTATTCTTTGGGCGGAAACCGTAAATGCAGTAAGAAGAATTTCTCCGGAAACCACGATGGAAACTTTAATTCCGGATTTCCAGGGGATCACAAAACACATCGACCGGTTGGTGGATGTAGCTCCGGAAGTAATTTCTCACAACATGGAAACGGTAAAACGTCTGACAAGAGAAGTGAGAATTCAGGCAAAATACGAAAGAAGTCTTGAGGTTTTAAGATATTTAAAAGAAGCAGGACAGAGAAGAACAAAAACAGGCGTAATGCTTGGTTTGGGAGAAACGAAAGATGAGGTTTTCCAGACAATTGAAGACATCAGAAACGCAAATGTGGACGTAATTACTTTAGGACAGTATTTGCAGCCGACAAAAAAACACCTTCCTGTAAAGAAATTCATTACTCCTGAAGAATTTGATGAATTCGGGGGTTTTGCAAGAAGTTTAGGATTCAGACATGTTGAAAGTTCACCTTTGGTAAGAAGTTCTTATCACGCAGAAAAACATATTCATTAAAATAAAAATCGCTCTGTTTTCGGAGCGATTTTTATTTTGTCTGATATTTTAATTCAGATTAATTATGCTTAACCCAAATTAGTTTATCGGTATTATAACCTACGTTTTTTGCTTTTTCTAAAAATCTCTGGCGGATGCTTTCAGGGATTTCTTTTGTTCGGGAGAGGATCCACAGATATTCAAGATTGTTTCCCATGACCAAAGCGTACTGATAATTATCGTCGATATCTACCACATTATATCCTGCCCAGATCGGCTTAAAAAAAGAAACTTTAAGGCGTGCTTCCGTTTCTTTTCCAACGAATCGTGCTTCACCAATGGATTCCTTCCACTCTTTTTTAACGTAGTTGTAGCCTTTGTTATCTACTTTTATCGTTCCGTTTGGATTTTTAGAGTAGGTTGCCGTTACATTATCCATGTTTTTCTCGAATTTGTAATCGAAACGGGCTATTTCATACCATGTTCCCAAATATTTATCCGCATTAAAATTCTGCACAGCCGTTGCTCCTTTAGGAATTCCTACGGAACATGAATTGAGAATAAGTAGTCCCAAAATACCCAAAGAAACAGGGATGGCTATTTTCTGAAAAGTCTTCATAATAAAAAATATTTTTTTTAGTGATTATGAAAAGTTCAAAAATGATGCCTGAAAGTTTAAGGGATGACTTTAATTTTTTAAGCGCAATTCTTCGATTTCACTTAACTAAGATCATAAAAAATGAGATCTTCAATTTTATCTGAATACTTTTCTTTTAATGTTGAATCTTTACAGCCCGACTTGAGCGGAGCTCTTTTTGTGAAACAAAAAAGCGGGAGCGGAAGGCATAATGATAGAAAAGTGAAGGCTTTTATCGAAGTTTACAAACGAAGTTTTAAGCTGCCCAAAAAATCAGGAAAAAACTTTCAGAAAATTGTCTTTGAAACTTCCGGAAACTTCAATTTCGGTATGGTCGGAAAGGGTTACGGTTCCGCTTTTGTGGTAAGATTTTACAAAGCCTGTGTTGATGATGTGTGAACGGTGAACCCTCACAAAAGGATTTTCCAGCAGGTCATCGAAATGCTTTAAAAAACGGCATACCATTTTTTTAGAACCATCGGTAAGATACACCTGCGTGAAATTTCCATCTGCCTGAAGTCTTACAATGTCTTCTGTTTTCACCACATCAAAGCCTTGTAAAGTCGGGAGAATCAACTGTTGTTTTTCTGGCTTTAACTTTAAATTTTCGAGGAGGATTTTGTTACGGTTGAGTTCTTCTTTGCTTTCCAGACTTTCTGCCACTTTATTAACCGCTAAAATAAGCTCCTGAATGTCAATTGGTTTTAAAATATAATAACTTGCCGATTTATTAAGAGCCTGTAAAGAATATTGTGAAAATGCCGTGATAAAAATCGTTTCGTAGGAAAATTCTTTGGTCGCTTCCAGGACATCAAAAGCATTTCCGAAAGGCATTTCAACGTCCAGAAAAACCAGTTGCGGCTGTTTCTCGGCAATCAACGGAACGGCTTCTTTTATATTTTCGGCTTCACCCAAAATTTCAACTTGCGGACAGTATTTTGTAAGATAATTCCTCAGAACATCTCTTGCAATCAATTCATCGTCTACAATTACGGCTTTTATTTTCATACTTTTTAGGTTTTTAGGTGGCAGATTTTTAGGTTGCGGGAAAGATTATTGATATTTTCTGTTAGAGAATTTTAAAGTTTTGTAGGTTGTTTTTGAGGTTTCAAAGTCTTTGCAATCGCCCTTTATCAGTTGTGTTCTCCTGCTTATATTTTGTGTCTTGATGATAAGATCTGTAAAATTAGCGGTTGTTTTTTTGTCGAGATCTATTGTGGAAGTGGTCTCATGAAACTTTCCTGCACATCTTGTGTCCCATTCTCCGCTGTAAGAATAAATTTCGTACCTATTAAGAATTTTTTTCAGGCTTCCGTTTTCCCTGTAAAAAAGAGAAAGCTCTTCTGTTGAATAAGGATTCGGTTGGCTTTGTCCTCTGAAGCTGACTCTGATTCCGAAAGCACGGATGTCTTTACTTACTGTATATAAACCTGTATCAATTGTTATTCCGCTTAATCCGACTGCATCGGATGTAATTTCTTCGGGATCGTAATACTTATTTTTAATATTGCCTTTTTCGTCAGTAATCAGGATATAATTTCTTACAGTGTACATTCCTTCATCTTCCTGCCCATCGAAAATAGGCAATACAACGATGTAAGAATCTTTCTCATTCGGCATTTTCTTTTCCGTGTAAAACTCTGTTCTGATCTGTGATCTGTTTATTTTCAGTGCTTTAACAATAGTTTCAAAACGGGCAGAATTGATTTCCTGTCCGAACATCATGAAAGATGAAATTAAAAATACAAAGGCTAAAATTTTTCTCTTCATTGGCTTATTACAATACATTTAATTTTAAAATGACCAAAACACCGGAATTGTTTTCTTTATCTTTCACCGTGCATGAAATCTCTTTTTTATACAGATCGTTTAACAAATCGATTCTTTCAAGAGTGTTTTTCATTCCACGCCCTTTTCTGGCTTTCTGATGCTCGGTTTTCTGTTTTTTGCTTTCCTCAATCCCGATTCCGTTGTCTTCTACGGTTATTTTGAGCTGCTCGTTTTCTTTTTCAAAGCTGAGGTTCAAAAATCCTTTGGTTGTTCTGTAACGTAAACCATGCCATATTGCGTTTTCTAAAAATGGCTGAACCAGCATTCCCGGAACTTTGAGACTTTGCGTGTTTAAACTTTCATCTACATGAATTTCATAATCAAATTTATCGGCAAAACGTGTTTTTTCCAAAGCCAGATAATTCTGCAACAGATCCAGCTCCTGCTGAAAAGGAATGAAATCTTCAGTGGAATTTTCCATCACGCCGCGCATTAATTTAGAAAATTTAGTTAAATATTGGTTGGCTTCCAGTTCGTTGTTGGTCGCGATAAAATGATTTACAGAATTTAAGCTGTTAAAAATAAAATGCGGATTCATCTCGCGGCGCAGCGACTGCAAAGCGATTTTTTTATTCTTGATTTGCACTTTTTTAAGGGTTCTGAAAATGAAAATTATCAATCCAATTAAAACAATCAATGCAAAAATCAAACTGTAGTTGAAAACATTTTTCTTGCGGATGAGTTCATCTTTCAGTTGTTTTTCCTTTTCCAGTTGGGCAATTCGCTGTTCGGTATCCTCCAGAATCTTTTCGTCGACCAGACTTTTGTCTTTTGAAACCAGATCCGGCAGTTTTCCGAGAAAATCACGATATAATTTTACTGAAGCATCCGTATTTTCAGAAACGTTATACAAACTGTCGAGCTTTTTTACGCTTTTTTGCGCTTCCAGTGTATGACCTTTTTCAAGCGCGATTCCGTATGATTTTTTTAAAAGATCGATGGCTTCTTTCGGATCGTTTTTTTTGATGTAAATATCGGCAAGCTCCTGAATCTGTTCCACCTGCTTTTTTGAATTTTCTTTAACGAAATCTTCTTTTAAAACGGTCTTTTTTGCTTCAATCGCTTTGTCGAAATTTTTATTTTCAACGTAAAAATCCGTCAATTTCTGGTTGATTTCCAATGCCTGTTGCGGTGCTTCTTTTTTAGAAATTTTATAGGCATTCGTAAGATTTACCTCCGCTTTTGGAATGTCATTCTGCTGAATATTAATATCCGCCATCTGCGTGTAATTCGCAGCCAGTTCGCCTCCTTTGTCTTTTTCCTTCTCGTTAAGCTGAATATTGTTCTGAATGGCTTCTTCTTTAGCTTCCGCAGAATTGACGGAAAGTCTCGTCACGTCATTGGAATTCAAGGCACGGCTTTTAGAATAACTTACTTCTGCTGCTCTGTTGTAATTGCTGATTGCCGGAGAAATTTTATTCTGCTTTTCCTGAGACTGTGCCAGTTTTCGGCTTGCCTTTTCAATATTTGGTTTGTCGTTTAATTTTTCGTAGATATTTTTTGCTTTGGTGTAATATTCTTCACTTTTCTGAAAGTTCCCGTTGTTGAAAAACGATTCTCCGATGTTGTAGTAAGAATCTGCCTGTGAAGATTCGTCTTTTGTATCGACCGCTTTCTTCAGTTTCTTCGTCTGAAACTGAATATCTTCCACAGTTTTGTTGCTTTGAGCATAAAAAATATTCCCAAAGATGAATAAACAAAAGATGGCGAAAAGATGGCACATTTTCATAAAACAAAGATATACATATATATAATGTGCAAAAAATTATTCACCAAGTGAAATTCTTCATTCACCAAGTTTCGTATTTTCTGCGGGATTTATGAGGCTAAGTTTGTGGCATAATTCAAATTTAATCATCATGAAAAATTTATCTTTTCTAAACAGAAGTACATTAGTTTACCTTTTCTCTTCAACATTTCTTTTCAATATCTCAAAAGCGCAGTTAGGAGTTTCTTCAGGCTCTGTTTCCCATACGGTGAGCAACGGTCTTTCCAGCGCAAATGAAAGTGGATTTCTTAATGAAAACACGATTATTGTAGAAGATTTTATGAATTACCACAAACATCAGATTAAAATTCCAAAGAAAAATGAAGTGGCTTTAAGCATTGATTATGACAATACAATTCTGAATTCGGACGAAAATTTTTTACTGCAAATCGGTCTTGCAACGCAAAATGTATCGGCTAGAGAAAACTCAAACAAAGTAAATGTTTCTCTGGTTATCGACAACAGCGGATCTATGGGTGGCGGAAAGCTTGAAAAAGTAAAAACGGCACTGAAAGTTTTTGTAAAAGGATTGAAACCCGAAGATCTCATTTCCATTGTAAAATTTGATGATACTGCGAATCTTGTTTTAAAATCATCAAAAATAAAAGATGTTGCCGGAAATTTAGATGCAATTATTGAAAGTATTTATCCTTCGGGTTCCACCAATATTCATTCAGGAATGATGATGGGCTATTCGGAAGCACAAAAACACAATACCAAAGACTACAACAGCAAAGTAATTCTTCTTACCGACGGAATGACAAATTCCGGAATTACCGATCCTGAAACAATTCTGAAACAGTCGAAAGAATTTAACGATAAAGGAATAGACATCAGTACCATCGGAGTCGGGCAACAACTGGATTTTGATCTGTTACGGAGAATCGCCACTTACGGAAGAGGATCCAATTATTTTATCGGAGATGCTGAAGAAGATATTCAAAAGACGTTTAAAGATGAATTGGAAAGCCTTTTATACAATATTGGAAAAAAGCCGAAACTAACGATCAATCTTCCTGAAGGAATGAACATTAAAACATTTTACGGTTATCAGCCAAAATATATTTCTGATCATCAAATAGAAGTAGAACTTGAAAATTTAGATTGCGGACAAACCCAGATTTTCCTGATGGAAGTTGAGAAAAATGAATTAGAAAATTCTTCAGTTACGGCTTCTTTGGTTTATGAAAAGAATGATGAAGTGAAAAATATTTCTTCAAAAAAAGAATATGATGAAATGACGGAAACAACTCAACAAGAATTAAAGAAAAATTTTCAGATTGCTAAAATGACGACAGCACTCAAAAAAGCAGCAAAAGATTTTTCACAAACCAATATGGGAAATAGCAAAAAATCCATGCAAAACATCATCAGTTATTATCAGTCTTTCTGCGATAAAAACGACGAAGATCTGAAGAGAATTTATAATATCGCCTTAAAATATTCATCCGAAAAGAATACAAGATCCTATTATTAGATCTTTTGGGCAATCTCAATTCTTTATCAGCTCTTATATGAAAAAATTGTAATATGAAAATTGAAATTCTGTTAACAATCAACCATTTAGCAATACATACCTTTGCTAAAACCAAACATGACTATGAAAAAACAGTTTTACTTTTTTCTTTTACCTGTATTGTTCTTGCAGAGTTGTTCGTTTCTTGAACAAAACAATTTCATTGAAACCAAGATCATTTCCAGCGATCTCAATGAAAAAATTGTTTACAAATTTTATCAGACCGGACTTAATGATTACAAAGTAGATTTTTACTCGGTAGATCAGTCCGGTTCTACCAAACTTTTTGAACATGATATCGACGATACGTTTGCAACTTCCGAAACCTACACCATTTCAGAAAATGATGATGAGCTCATCATCCGCACCACACTTTTTTCTGAGGTGAAAAAACTCATCACGCCAAGCGGAAAATCAATTATTCTCACCAACAGATAAACAGTTCTTTTCAGGACTGTTTTTTTATATTCATCACAAAACAATAGTTTCAGCTGTCATTTGCTGAACGAAGTGCGGTTGCGAACGCAGAATATTCACAATAATTTTAATGAAAATCTTTGCGAACATTGCATTAAAATAATCATCATTTCCAATTTTTTTTTGATTTCACCAAGCCAAACCTTCATTTCACCAAGTCTCCCGATTTTCACTTTGAAATCGGCATAATTTTACTCTAGAAGTTTAAAATTAAAAAAAGAAAATTATGAAACTGAAACATTTTTTACTGATCGGATTATTTCTGATAGGAGGTATGATCAACGCACAGGAAACAAAGAAAAACTTTATTGAAGTAACCGGAATTGCAGAAATGGAAGTAGAGCCGGATGAAATTATTTTCAATATCGGAATTAAAGGAGACAACAAAAATCAATTGGCAGACAATGAGAAACAGCTTTTTGAAATCCTGAAAAGCAACGGCGTAAAAAACGAAGACATCAAATTCAAATCGATGTACCAGAATATTTATTCCAAAACCAAACTTTTCACGAAAGATTTTCAGTTTAAGGTAACAAAAAAGACGGATATGGGAAATCTTTTTGAAAGCCTGAACCAAAAGTGGGTCAACAGCATCAATATTTCAGAAATTAAAAATACAAAAATTACAGATTTCAGAAAAACCGTAAAAATCAATGCGCTGAAAGCAGCCAAAGAAAAAGCAGACTATCTTCTGGAAAGTATGGGCAAAAGAACAGGAACTCCGCTTGAGATAGTAGAAATTGAAGACTATACCAGTGATATGATCATGCCGATGAACTTCAGAGCAAAAGTATCCAATATCCAGCTTGAAGCAGCAGATTCTAATGTAGATTATTCTTTTGAAAATATTGATAATATCAAGCTGAAATACAGCATTAAAACAAAATACGAAATCCTTTAAAACACAAAATCATGACAGCTTTTAAAATTTTAACATTAGCAGCCGGAACCGCCGCTTTATTCGGGGTACAAAACTCAAAATTTGAATATAAAGAACCGGCAGTTCAGAGAACAGTGGTTCAGAATGTCGATAAACCTTCAGAAATAAAGATTAAAGAAAATAAAATTCAGGTGGCATTGCTTCTCGACACTTCCAACAGCATGGACGGACTGATCGATCAGGCAAAATCCAGACTCTGGAACATCGTGAATACTTTAACGACGTTAAAATACAACGGAAAAGCGCCCCAAGTGGAAATTGCTTTGTATGAATACGGAAATGATGGTCTCAGAGATGAAAATTACATCCGGCAGGTAACTCCTTTAACGCAGGATCTGGATCTGGTTTCGGAAAAACTGTTTGCTTTGAGAACCAACGGCGGAAGTGAATATTGCGGAGCCGTGATCCGTGATGCCTCGATGAATCTGAAATGGGATGAGAATAACCAAAGCATGAAGCTGATCTATATTGCGGGCAACGAGCCTTTCGATCAGGGAAGAATCAGTTATAAAGAAGTCATTCCGACAGCGAAGAGAAAGAATATTTACACCAACACAATTTTCTGCGGAAGCCGTGATGAAGGAATCCGGACTTTCTGGCAAAACGGAGCTTCTCTGGGCGAAGGAAAGTATTTCAATATCGACAGCGACCAGAAAGTGATTTATATAGAAACACCTTACGATGTCAGAATTTCAGAATGCAACACCAAACTGAATGACACCTACATTTATTACGGAAGTCACGGTTCGGAATTTAAAAACAAACAGATGCTTCAGGACAAAAATGCCGAAGTGCAGTCGGTTTCCAACGCCGTGGAAAGAACGGTCGCAAAATCCAAGAAAAATGCCTATAAAAACGATCATTGGGATTTGGTAGACCGCGCTGAAAAAGACGTAAATTTTATGTCCGGTGTGAAAGCTGAAGAACTTCCTGCCGAATTGAAAGGCAAAAGCAAAGAGGAAATTAAAAAAGCGGTTGCCGAAAAATCTGCCGAAAGAGAAAAAATTCAGAAAGAAATTGAAGTATTGTCTAAAAAGAGACAGGATTTCATTGATGCCGAAATGAAAAAACGAGGAAATTCTGAAGCCGATGATTTGGGAAAGGCGATTGAAAAGTCTGTTCTGGAACTGGCAAAGAAAAATGGTTATAGCCTGTAACTCATTATCAGCAGAAATTAAATTTAAATATCAGAAGTGATTAAAAACTAATAACCATTAAAGTTGAATGAAGAAGAAATGTTGTTTTCAAAGTTCCGACAACAAATATTTTGAGTGTGGTGATCCGCGGCAATTTTTGCCGCGGATTTTTCATGAATTCGGCGGAGGCGAAGCCTCCGCCGAATTCATGAAAACTTCAGAAATCATCTCCCAAATTTAAAATACTTTGAAAGCAGATGCTTTTTACCTTTCATAAATTGAGAAACCATTTCCATTCCGGTAACCGAAAACGTAATTCCGTTTCCTCCGAAACCCAGTATAAAATAAGAATTTTTAAAATCCTGATGTTCCCCGATATAAGGCAATCCGTCCTTGGTCTCTCCAAAAGTTCCTGCCCAGACAAAATCTGTGTAAAAATGATAATCGGGTTTTATTTTCTTCAACGTTTTTAAAATCTCCTTCTCTTTCTTATCTAAAAGCGAATCCCGTTTTTTAGCATCATAAAAATCTTCGTCACCTCCTCCGATCAGCATTCTTCCGTCATCCGTTGTCCGCATATACATATAAGGCTCATCGGTATTCCAGACCAGCGTATTGGTGATATTTTTAAATTTTTTTGAATCAATTTCCGAAACAATGGCGTAAGTACTTTTTAAATTCACAAAATGTTCTTTGATAAGATTTTTACTTTCATAGCCGATGCAGTATATTATTTTTTTAGCCCTGATCTGAAAACCGGAATCCACTGTAATTAAATTATATCCTTTAAAATACTCAACATCTGTCATTTCTGTTTTGTCGAAAATTTGTAACCCTTTCTTTACATTTACCTTAAATAATTCATGTGCAAACTTAAAAGCATCAATACTTGCTCCCTGTTCAGATAGAATTCCGCCATATGTATTTTCAAATCCGAACTGTTTTGAAACCTCATCACTTTCAAGCCATTTTACTTTGAAGCCTGCATCTTTCCTTGCGTTAAATTCTTTCTTCAGCCATGCAACATCCTTTTTCTTGGAAGCATAATACAGAGATTTTTTTCTTTTAAATCCTGAATCTGACTTAATTTCACCGGCTAACTTTTCAAGCTTATCAATAGAATCCGAACATGCCTTATAACTTGCTACAGCTCCCTTTTTTCCTATCTTTTCAATAAGTTCGAAAAGAGGAACATCTATTTCATACTGAAGCATGGAAGTAGTTGCTGAAGTACTTCCGTTACAGAGTTCGCGTTGATCAATAAGAATTGTTTTATATCCTTCAGTCATCATTTGGTGGGCTGCTAAACTTCCTGTAATGCCGCCTCCAATAATCAGCACATCACATTCTTCATTGGATTTTAAAGAAGGATAGGAAGAAATTAATCCGTTTTTCAAAAGCCAGAAAGGTTCGTTAGATTTAAGATCCATAGTACTGTTTTTCTCTGTATAAACAATAATTGCGCCTTTTATTCATCTAAAATTAATATTGGTTTAATATTTGTTTTCACCGTTTAATCAAACCACATTAAAAATAATAATATGATAACAATTATTCCAGAGGCTCCGGAAAATGTTGCAGCATTCAACGCAACAGGAGAAGTGACGAAAGAGGATTTTGAAAATCTTGTTTTTCCTCGTGTAAAAGCAAAGATTGAGCAATTTGGAGAACTGAATTATTTGATGTATCTTGACACAGATCTGGATAATTTTACAGCCGGTGCATGGTTAGAAGATGTACTTTTAGGACTAAAAAATCTAACAAAATGGAACAGGGCTGCAATTCTAACGGATAATCAGCATGTACAGAATTTCACTGAAATCTTCAGCGTACTGATGCCGGGAGAATTCAAATCCTTCCCGAAAGGAAACCTTTACAATGCAATGTACTGGTGCAAAAACGGGAATGAAGTAGAAGCGTAATCTGCTTATTATAAAAACAACGGAGGATTGTCTTTTTTAAGGCAGTCTTTTTTATTGATCTGAAAATTAAACTGTAAGTATAAATACTTAATTATCAATTTAGTACATTTTACGTAGAATATTTCTCATTATTGTGATTACATTTGTAATGTTAAACAAACAAAAAACTAAAATCATGTCAACATTCAAAATCAACATCATTGCGGGACCACTTTGGAGCAATGACGAAGCACAAAAATTAGGCGGACGTATTGCAGCCGCACATTTAGGAAAATTTACAGGACAATGGTCTACCATTGTGGAAGGACAGATGAGCGTTATCGAAGTTGAGCTTAATACTCAGCCTACAGGCGACTCCGAGTATACTTTAGATGTTTTGGCAGGTCCTATCTGGAGCGACGAAGATGCTAAAGAAGTTTGCCCATCCATCTGTGCGTCTTACGGAGGAACATGGAACGGACAATGGACTACTGTTGTAGAAGGCAAAATGAGCGTTTGCGGATGCACATTTAAATTCTAAAAACTACAAATTATGAAAATCGGCAGTTTCCGGAGGAAACTGCCGATTCTTTTATTGATCGCAGGAAACACATTCTGCTATAATTTCTTTTTCTTCCGTTTTTCGTGAACTGTATAACTGTTTGTATCGGAATGCAATCATCAATCCTATACAAGTCATTCCAACGCCTACCAAAGATGGATAATTGAAAGAATAACCATTTTCTAAAGGAATACCTCCCAAAAACGCTCCCAAAGCATTCGCACAGTTAAATCCGGCCTGCATAAAAGCGGCAGCCATCATCTCGCTTTTAGGTGCGGCTTTCATCATCATTATATTAATGGGTGCAGCAACCGACATCGACAGTGCGCCGCAAACAAAGGTAAGGACTAAAGATATAGTTTGATATTCTGAAAGAAAAAATACGCCCACTAAAGAACTCATCATTAAAAAAAGTAATAAAACACAGGTTTTCTCGGGGCTTAATCGGTCAGACAAATATCCGCCGACTAAATTTCCTACAACCATTCCGGCTCCGGCGAGAATCATCACATATGCCATCTGATTTTCCTTAATCCCGGAAACAATTGTCATCAAAGGCGTAATGTAGCTAAACCAGGTAAATAATCCTCCAAAACCAATCGCAGTAATCATTAAAACCATCCATGACTGCTTTTTCTTCAAAAATTTCATTTCTTCCATGAAGTGAGTATTTTCATTGGTTTCAAGCATAGGCAGCCAGAGTTTTAAAAATAATAAGGCAAATAACCCGATCACAGCAACAATGGCGAAATACCATCTCCAGTGAAATGCATGACCGATATACGTTACCAGCGGAACCATCGCGAGATTCGCAACCGTAAGTCCTGTAAACATCAGCGATATATAGAACGCTTCTTTACCTTTTGCTGCTAATCTCGTGGCAACTACGGTTCCCACTCCAAAAAATGCTCCATGCGGAAGTCCGGAAAGGAAACGGATAATCATCATCGTATTATAATCGGGAGCAATTGCTGATAATGCATTAAACAGAGTGAAGATCATCATCAGAACAATCAAAACCTTTTTTGGCGGAAATTTTACAGAATATCCAATTAAAATCGGAGCTCCTACAACCACTCCGAAAGCATAAGCCGAGATTAAATGTCCCGCTTCCGGAATGCTGATCTGCAGACTTTTTGCAATATCGGGAAGCAGTCCCATAATGGTAAATTCGGTGGTTCCGATTCCCAGACCGCCTATTGCGAGAGGGATTATTCTTTTATCAATCTTCATTTTAAAATCCTTTTAACGATCCTGAATAATTTATTGTTTCTTTTAAAGTGCAAAAATCGATAGAAATAATCATTTATACTTTAACCGAGATGACTCTTTTTTGCTCTGTATTAACTTTTTTAATTAATTTTGAATTAAATATTAATCAAAAGAGAACATAATGAAAATTCAGAAAGAAAATATTGAATTTGAAGAAGGTAAATCTTTTAAGCTGTTTTCACCATCCCTTAAAAACTGTTTCTTCTGGCATTATCATCCTGAAATAGAGCTGGTTTACGTAGAAGCTTCCAACGGAATCCGTCACGTCGGTAAAAATATTTCAGACTTTAAAGACAGCGATTTACTGCTCATCGGTTCCAATGTTCCTCACCTTAATTTTGATTATAAAATTCAGACCGAATGCAGACAGATGGTTTTGCAGATGCGCGAAAATTTTCTTCAGGAATACATTATGCCTGTTCCGGAATTTGAAAACATTAAAAACCTGCTGGAGCGTTCTTATCTGGGGTTATCCTTTTCAGGGGAAACCAAACAAAAAGTCGTTGAAAAACTACACCAGATAAAAAACGAAAATTCTTTTCATGCTTTTGTCGGGCTGATCGAGATTTTACAGATTCTTGCAGATTCCGAAGAAGTAAAAGAACTGAATACTGAAGACACTCGCATCAGGTGGTTTTTAAATGATAAAATCCGGATGGGAACTATTTATGATTATATCAACGAAAACTACGACAAGAATCCCAACGTCAATATTATCGCAGAAAACGTGAATCTAAGCACACCGGCATTTTGCCGTTACTTCAAAAAACAGACGAATATGACGTTTACAGATTTTGTAAACAATTACAGGATCAATCAGGCGAAATTATTGTTGCTCCAAAACCACTGCGTTACAGAAGTCTGTTTTCAGGTAGGTTTTGAAAGCCTTTCATATTTCAATAAATTATTTAAAAAATATATCGGAGAAACACCTTCCGCCTTTAAGAAAAAACATTTGAGCAGAGTTGAAAATAGTGCAGTTTAAAACTAAGTTTGTTTAAACTCATTTTAAATTTAACCGCAAAAGATACAAAAGACTTTATTGGATTTATTTAAATTTAAAGTATTTCAGAAGTCAGCAAAGAGAAAAAATATTTGATTTTTTTTTAAACTTATGTGCTCTTTTTTCCATTTAAGTAGTAAACTTAAACAACTAAAGGGTTAAATCTTTTACATATTTTGCGGTAAAAAAGTTTAGACGATTATTTTACTGATATTTATTTTAAACCAATCCTTTATATTCTTTCCATTCCTCAAAACGATAATCGATAACCTGCTTCATCAGATCGTAATTTTCGTACGTATCTTCGATGTGATAAAATGTTTCATATTCGTAATCATTCTCTTCCGCTTTTGTATCGAATAAATTCACATAATCATCTGCGAAAGAGCTGAATCGGTTTCCGAAATCCGTGTCGTCTTTGTAATAATCATGGGCAAAAGCATTTCCTGTTTCGTTCAGATCATATTCAGAAAACTTTCCGTCCATGAAATCCACAATGAATTCAGCGCCTGTAATTTCTCTTCTTTTTAAGCTTTGAATTTCTTCTTCATGATCTTCTTTAAATTCTTCCGAGATGAAATCGCTATTAATACACCAGTTCAGAAACATTCCGGTGTGGGTTGCTCCGTTTTTTATTGGAAGTTCTTCAGGAAAATCGCTGCCGTAATGCCATGAAGCATCATCATATTTAGACATATTGAATGATAGTTTTAAACAATTTTATCCAAAAATAGAAAAAATCAATTTATATTGCCCGTCACAGGGAAAATTCCGTCATTTGTATAGAAAAATTTTTTTCGACCTTATTATATGAAAAATGCCGTTCTGATCACCATTGGTGACGAAATCCTTTCAGGAAGTACCGTAGACACCAATTCTAATTTTATTGCTGCCGAACTGAAAAATATTGGGATAAAAGTGGTACAGATTTTTACCATTTCAGACCAGATTGAAACCATTAAAAAGACCATCTCTTCTGCTTTTGAGCTGGGAGATATCATCATTACAACAGGAGGTTTAGGCCCTACAAGAGACGATAAAACCAAAAAAGCCATTGCCGAATTTTTTAATGACGAAATTGCTTTAGACGAAGAAACTTTCGCTCATCTGAAAGCTTATATGGAAAGACGCGGAAGAACAGAAATTCTGGAAAGAAACCGCGAACAGGCTTTTGTACCTACAAAATCCAAAGTGTTCCAGAACCATAACGGAACTGCACCCTGCATGATGATGGAAGAAAACGGAAAACTGCTTTTCAGCCTTCCCGGAGTTCCTTATGAAGTAAAACCTTTAATTAAAGATCAGATTGTTCCTTATTTAAAAGATAAATTCAGTCTGCATTACCTTTCCACGAGAATTGTTTCCATAGTCGGAATTCCCGAAAGTATTCTGGCAGACAAAATTGAAAACTGGGAACTTGCCTTGCCGGAAAACCTTTCTTTGTCTTATCTTCCTGTAGGAACCCGCGTTAAACTGAGACTCACGGCAAGCGGAGAGGACGACAGTATTTTGCAGCAACAGTTGGAAGAGGAGATCCAGAAGCTACTTCCTTTAGTAAAAGATCATGTAATTGCTACCTCACAGGATAAAATAGAAAAAATTCTTGCCGATATTTTAACAGATAGAAAATTGACTTTATCTACCGCCGAAAGCTGTACAGGCGGAGAACTCGCAAAAATGATTACTTCTGTTTCCGGAAGCTCAAATTACTTTTTAGGCGGCATTGTTTCTTATGCTACAGAAAAAAAGATCGATATTCTCAAAGTAAAAAAAGAAACCGTAGAAGAATTTACGGTCGTAAGTGAGCAGGTCGCTGCGGAAATGGCAGAAGGCTGTCAGAAACTCTTCAATACAGATATTTCTCTGTCTACAACCGGAGTTGCAGGTCCCCGAAAAGGAGAGGACGGAAAGGAAGTGGGAACCGTTTTTTATACCATCAGAATTAAAGATCAGGAAGTGACTTCAAAATTGTATATGCCGCATCTGGATCGACTGGATTTTATGCACTTTGTATCCCAGAAAGTCATTCAGGATCTTGTTGCCCTTTTGGTGAATAATTGATTCAGAATCAGTTAATTTTTTAATTTTTTTTTAATTAATTCTGCATAGGTTTTTCACGGTTTTTGACGTTCATGAGAAAAATATCAAAATCGTGGAAAACTCAAAGCAGATTTTTCAGACTGACAGCAAAAAACGCTGGAGAAATGTTCAGTGGGGAAGCCGAATCTTTATCTTCATCGCCATATTGCTTTTTCTGGCGCTCGGTCTTATGATGAAATGGGACAGAAGCCCCAAAATTCCTTTTAAAGAAGATTACAAAGCCGTTATTACAGCGAGCAAACCCTATCTTCAGGAAAACAGAATTTCCAAAGAATATAAAGGATTCCGAAGTTTCATTTCCGAAAAAACAATGCACACCAATCTTGCTAAAATCGAAAAAGCAAGAGCCGAAAGACTTAAAAACCAAAACAGAAACTGGGCACAGTTTCCCGGCGGAATACGTTCTGCATTTTATGTGGCATGGGATCCGCAGTCTTTAATGTCCCTAAAAAGAAACATTAAACACATCAATCTTGTTTTTCCGGAGTGGTTTTTCCTCGATCCGAAAACCGGTGATCTGAAAACCAATGTGGATTCGGCAGGATATAAAGTCATTAAAAGAACAGGAGTTGCGGCAATGCCGATTCTCAGTAATAATTTTGAACAGGAATTTCATTCTGAAGGACTGGGGAAAGTGTTGAAAGACCCGAAAAAAAGAACCCAGCTTATTCAGAAATTAACGCTTCAATGCCAGAAACTCAATTTCAAAGGAATCAACATCGACTTTGAAGATATGAATCTGGATTCTGATGAAAACCTGATCGCTTTCATGAAAGAGCTTTCCGAAACATTTAAGCAGAATAAATTATTGGTTTCCATGGATATTATGGTAGATAACGACGATTACAATATCCGGAAATTAAATCCTTACGTAGATTATTTCATATTAATGGCGTATGATGAATATGCGGTTGAAAGCGATGCAGGACCCGTTTCCTCTCAAAAATGGATCGAAGCACAGACCGGAAAAATTTTAGCCCAAACTTCCCCTAACAAAATCATTTTAGGTTTGGGAGCTTACGGATACGACTGGAGTACAGACAAGGAACAGAATAATTCCGTGACGTATATGCAGGCAATCACCAAAGCGAGTGCAAGCAAAGCGAAAATTAATTTCGACGACAATACTTTTAACTTAAATTACTCTTACACAGATTCGAAAAACAATACACACACTGTATTTTTCAACGATGCGGCTTCTATTTTTAATACGATGCGCTTTTCTTCAGAATATCCTCTTGCCGGAACTGCACTCTGGAGACTGGGAAGCGAGGACAGCCGGATCTGGAATTTTTACGATAAAGATCTTACGTTTGCAGGATTATCAAAATTAAATTTAAAAACCCTTGAGAACGTAAAAGGTCAGACGATGGTCGACTACATTGGCGACGGCGAAGTTTTGGATGTTCTGAATACGCCTCATGACGGAAAAATTGCCCTTGAGATTGACCCCAAAGAAAAAATCATCACCGATGAAAATTATGTGACCTATCCCAGTTCTTATGAAGTTAAAAAATACGGAGAAGCTCCACAGAAAGAACTGGTTTTAACATTCGACGATGGTCCTGATGAAACCTACACACCGCAGGTTTTAGACATACTGTCAAAATATCATGTTCCGGCTGCCTTCTTTTTGGTAGGATTAAATGCCGAAAAAAACCTTCCTTTGGTTAAAAGAATTTACAGAGAAGGTCATGAAATTGGCAATCATACATTTACCCATGAAAATGTGGCAAAAGTAAGCCCCGAAAGAGCTTTACTGGAAATGAAACTGACAAGATTATTGATCGAATGTATCACAGGACACAGTACCATTCTGTTCAGAGCGCCTTACAATGCCGATTCTGAGCCAACAACTTCAGAAGAAATTGTTCCGGTTGCATTGGCGAGACAGCAGAATTATCTTGATATTGGTGAAAACATCGATCCCGAAGACTGGCAGCCGGGAATAAAAGCCGATGAAATTGTAAAACGTGTTTTAGCAGGTGTAAAAGCCGAACGCGGAAACATCATACTCCTTCACGATGCAGGAGGCGAAACCCGTGAAGAAACCGTAAAAGCGTTGAAAGTTTTAATCCCGACTTTACAAAAACAAGGATATCATTTTACCAATCTTACCAGTATTCTGCATAAAAACAAAGCAGAACTGATGCCTTCCGTTCCAAAAACAAGAGCCTATTACGTAATGCAGCTTAATCTGCTTTTGGCAACCATTATTTATGGAATCAGTCATTTTTTGGTGGCATTGTTTACCATTTTTATTGCATTGGGACTTATCAGATTGCTTATTATGCTATTCTGGGCATTTAAAGAACGAAAAAAAGAAAAAAAATTAGGAGAATTTCCTGTTTTGGAATCTTACCCGAAGGTTTCCATTATTGTTCCGGCGTACAATGAAGAAGTCAATATTGTTTCATCATTAAACAATCTATTAAAACAAACCTATCCCAATTTCAATATTATTCTGGTGGATGATGGAAGCAAAGATTCAACCTATGAAAAAGCGAAAGAGTCCTTTTCTGATCATCCGAAACTGAAAATTTTCAGCAAAACCAACGGCGGAAAAGCAACTGCTTTAAATTTTGGGATTTCACAAACCGATGCGGAATATGTGGTCTGCATCGATGCCGATACGAAACTGGAAAAAGATGCCGTAAAATATTTAATTGCAAGATTTTTAAACTCTGATCCGAATGAAAAAATTGCAGCAGTGGCTGGAAATGTAAAAGTAGGCAATACCGTAAACTGGCTTACAAAATGGCAGTCCATTGAATATACAACCAGCCAGAATTTTGATCGTTTAGCGTATGCGAATATCAATGCCATTACTGTAATTCCCGGAGCAATCGGAGCTTTCAGAAAATCTGTAATTAAAGAAGTTGGCGGATATTCTTCCGATACTTTAGCCGAAGACTGCGATATTACCGTTAAAATCTTAAGAGAAGGGTACACCGTTGCCAACGAAAACCGTGCAGTTGCCGTGACAGAAGCTCCGGAAAGCGTAAAACAGTTTTTAAAACAGCGTTTCAGATGGACGTACGGAATCATGCAGATGTTCTGGAAACAGAGACAGACTTTCCTTAACCCGAAATACAAAGGTTTAGGACTCTGGGCAATGCCGAATATTTTACTCTTCCAGTACATTATTCCGTTCTTTTCACCGCTTGCCGATGTCATCATGTTTTTTGGAATATTATCCGGAAATGGCGGAAAAATATTCAGTTACTATTTAATTTTCCTTTTGGTGGATGCGTCGCTGGCTTTTATTGCGTTCATCATGCAGAGAGAGAAATTGGTAAACCTGCTGTACATTATTCCGCAGCGTTTCGGGTATCGCTGGCTGATGTATATTGTACTGTTCAGAAGTCTCCGAAAAGCACTGAAAGGCGAAATGCAGACCTGGGGATTCTTAAAACGTACCGGAAACGTAAAAGAAATTGCAACGTCTTAAATTCATGATTGTAAAAAAGTTGTCTTTCAGAAATAAGTGAAACGCCTTTGTTTATCTTAAATTTTTTTAAACAGAGTTTTTTATAATTACTTGTCTGGCATTGCGTTTAAATTATCGCAAGGGAAACAACATTTTTAATATTAAATTGCCTAACTAAAGATAGACAAAGGCGTTTCACTTAATTTCGAAATACAAAGATTGATAAGAAGAGATTTTCAAATTAAAAATTAAAATATAAACAGATCTTAATAATTAATTAAATTTGTTTTCATAAAAAGTAACGAAATAAAAAAAAGTTACACTTATTGTATAAATTGTAATTATAATGAAAAAATTAACGCTTTCTCTGCTTTTAATAGGAGGAATTTGTTCACAAACCGTGAACGCTCAGGCGACAGACAAAGGTTTAGACCTTAGCTTGATGGATAAATCAGTACGTCCGCAAGATGACTTTTATAACTATGTGAGTGGAACTTGGATGAAAACTGCCAAAATTCCTTCCGATAAACCAACATGGGGAAGTTTCAACAAACTGGCTGAAGATACAGACAACAACTCCATGACCATCCTGAACTCTCTTCTGAAAGACAAATTTGCTGAGGGAACAGAAGGCAAGAAAATTCAGGACCTGTACGCAACGTACATGAACATGGCAAAGAGAAATGCAGACGGTATCAAACCGATTCAGGCAAATCTTAATAAAATTGATGCCATTAAATCCGTTGGAGATCTTCAGAAATATTTAATCTCTGTAACCAAAGAAGGAGAAAACAACTTCTATGGATGGGGAGTAGATGCAGATCTTAAAGACTCTAAAATGAACGTTGTCTATCTTGGTGACGCATCTTTAGGTCTTGGAAGAGATTACTATCAGAAAGTAAACGAAAAAAACACAGAAGCTTTGGCAGAATATACAAAATATGTTGCTTCTATGTTAAAAGAATTAGGATATAAAAATGCGGATGCTGCCGCTAAAGGCATCGTAGATTACGAGAAAAGCATCGCAAAAACATACTTAACCAACGAGCAGAGCCGTGATAATACGCTTCAGTACAATCCACAAACAATGGCTCAGCTTTCAGCTTTGGTAAAAAATGTAGACCTTCCGGCTTATCTTAAAGCAGTTGGTGTAAATACAGATAAAGTAATTATCGGAGAATTAGGATATTACAAAAATTTAGATAAATTCATTAATACGCAGAATCTTCCTGTGATTAAAGATTATCTTAAATTCCACATGATCCACGGAAGTGCGGCTTACCTAAGTGAAAAATTAGGTGACATGAGATTCGCTTTCTATGGCAAATATTTAAGAGGACAGCAGGAGCAGAGAGCTTTAAATAAGAGAGGTTACGAATTAATTAACGGATCTTTAGGAGAAGCTTTCGGTAAATTATACGTTGAAAAATATTTCCCTGCAGAAGCGAAAGCACAGATGGTTGAATTGATCGATTACTTAAAGAAAAGTTTCGCGGTTCACATCAACGGATTAACGTGGATGTCTTCTACTACCAAGCAAAAAGCAATGGAAAAGCTGAATAAGTTCACGGTAAAAGTGGCTTATCCGGACAAATGGAAAGATTATTCCAAATTAACCATCACGCCGGAATCAAAAGGTGGAAATCTATATGCCAACCTTCAGAATATTGCAGAATGGCAGTACAACAAAGACTTAGCTAAAATCGGGAAACCGGTAGATAAAACAGAGTGGGGAATGACGCCGCAAACAGTAAATGCTTACTACAATCCGGTAAACAACGAAATCGTATTCCCTGCTGCAATTCTTCAGCCGCCTTTCTTCAATCCTAAAGCAGATGCTGCCGTGAATTTCGGAGGAATCGGCGCGGTTATCGGTCACGAAATGAGCCACGGATTTGATGATTCCGGTGCACAGTTCGATGCAGACGGAAACTTGGTAGACTGGTGGACTCCGGAAGATAAAGCCAACTTCGAAAAAGCAACAAAAGCTCTTGCCGCACAGTACGACAAATACGAGCCTGTAAAAGGTACTTTCGTTAACGGAACCTTTACCAACGGAGAAAATATTGCGGATTTAGGTGGCGTAAACATCGCTTACGATGCTCTTCAGATGTATCTGAAGGACAAAGGAAATCCGGGAGTTATCAGCGGTTACACACAGGATCAGAGATTCTTCCTGAGCTGGGCAACCGTTTGGAGAACTTTATCCAGCGAAAAATACATGATCAATCAGGTAAAAACAGACCCGCATTCTCCGGGATATTTCAGAAGTTTCGGTCCTTTAACCAATGTTGATGCTTTCTACAAAGCGTTTGATGTGAAAGAAGGAGACAAATTGTACAAAAAACCGGCAGAAAGAATTAAAATCTGGTAATCACAATTTTTAAATATAACCAAAACCGTTCAGCAGTGAACGGTTTTTTTGTTTTTTGGAGCTTTTTCGCGCTTTCCGCACTCGCTATTTCCTGGGTTTCGGGGCGGCGGAGCCGCGCCGAAACCCAGGAAATGAGCTCAGACAATTGCTGCAATCACGGCTAGGGAATAGCCTGTTTTTCAATATTTGAATTAGTCAATAAAGTTTCTCATCCTTTAGAAATCTCAACACAGTTAAATAAATTGCGTAAATATTCGAACTTACCTGCGCAATGATAAACCCTGTGTTTAGCCTTCATAATTATCATTTGCTGAGTGAAGCGCCCTTGCGAAGAAAAATACCCACTAAAATGTAAAACAAAATCTATCGAAGATCGCGTTAAGATCAATAAAAATAGATTTCTCCTAAAATCAAAGAACCAAATAATCTAAGTTACTATCATTTGCTGAGTGAAGCGCCGTTGCGAACAAAAAATACCCACTACAATGCAAAACAAAATCTATCGAAGATCGCGTTAAGATCAATAAAAATAAATTTCTCCTAAAATCAAATAGCCGAATAATCTAATTTGCTATCATTTGCTGAGTGAAGCGCCCTTGCGAACAAAAAATAACCAATACAATGCAACACAAAACCCAGCGAACCTTTCGTTAGAATCAATAAAAATAAATTTGTCCTAAAATCAAAGAACCAAATAATCTAAGTTGCTATCATTTGCTGAGTGAAGTGCCGTTGCGAGCAAAAAATATCCATTACAATGCAAAAACAAAACCCAGCGAACCTTTGCGTTTAAGAAGATTTATCCCGAACTCAGGTTATTTAAGAACTCTTTCGAACTTTGTGAGAAATACTAATACTCACTCAATCAAAATCAAAAAATAAAAATATCAAATCTTCACTTACAGGCTTTTTATCAATTATTATTTATCATTTATCATTTATAATCAAAATTCGTATATTTGGTAAGTTTGTGTAAAATCAAAAACAATTTTTAATGAAAAAGCTAAATATCGGAATACTTGCCTTTTCAGGTTTGGTATTTTTAAATTCTTGTGGAACAACAAAAACTGCCAATACTCAAAAACCTGAGCCGATGAAAGGAGTTGAAATTGTACAGCCAGAAAAAATGGAAGCAAAAGAAGAAGGATTAAACCTATCGTACATGGATAAAACTGTTCGTCCCCAAGATGATTTTTTTAGCTATGTAAACGGAAACTGGGTAAAAACCACTCAGATTCCTTCCGATAAAGCAAGTTGGGGTTCTTTCAATGCACTCAGAGAAAATGTAGACGATGCTTCTTTGGACATCCTGAACAAAATTTTATCAGAATCTTATCCTGAAGGTTCCGAAGGACAGAAAATCCAGAATTTGTATGCCTCATTTATGGATACCAATAAGAGAAATGCAGAAGGACTGGCTCCGATTAAAGGAGATCTTGCAAAAATTGATGCCATTAAAAACATCGGCGATCTTCAGAAATATCTGCTTGAAGCGACAAAAGTAGGAGACAATTCTTTCTACGGATGGAGAGTAGGTGCAGACCTGAAAGATTCTAAAATGAATGCAGTCTATCTTGGCGGCCCTGATCTTGGACTGGGAAGAGATTACTATCAGAAAGTAAATGAAGCCAACACCAAAACATTAGCAGAGTATCAGACCTATGTAGGAAAATTATTCGGCGTTTTAGGCTATAAAAATTCAGAATCTACAGCAAAAAACGTAGTAGATTTAGAAAAACAGTTGGCAAACTATTTATTAACGCTTGAACAGAACAGAGATGCCAATTTAAGATACAACCCTAAAAACGTATCTGAATTGCCGGCTTTGGTTAAAAACGTTAATCTTCCGAAATATCTGAAGGATGCCGGAGTAAATACCGACAGAGTGATCATCGGAGAACTCAAATATTACCAGAATATGGATTCCTTCCTTACCCAGAAAAATCTTCCTTTGCTGAAAGACTATCTGAAATACCACTTAATCAATGGAAATGCAAGCAATCTGGATGAAAATTTAGAGCAGATCAGATTCGATTTCTACTCCAAATATCTTCAGGGACAGAAAGAACAGCGTCCGATGAACAAAAGAGGACTTTCTTTGGTAAACAGCGTTTTAGGTGAAGCCTTCGGAAAATTATATGTGGAGAAATATTTTACGCCGGAAGCAAAAGCACAGATGGAAATGTATATCGATTACATTCTAAAATCCTTTAAGACACACATCAACGAGATGGATTGGATGTCTCCGGAAACAAAAGTAAAAGCACAGGAAAAATTATCAAAATTCACCGTGAAAATTGCTTATCCGGATAAATGGAAAGATTATACCCAGTTAAAAGTAGAAGCTCCGAAACAAGGGGCAACCTTATATTCTAATCTTCAGAATGTTTCAGCTTGGCAGTATCAGAAAAATTTAGATAAAATAGGAAAACCGGTAGACCGAACGGAATGGGGAATGACGCCGCAAACCGTAAATGCCTATTACAGCGGATCAAACAACGAAATCGTTTTCCCTGCAGCCATTCTTCAGCCGCCTTTCTACAATCCAAAAGCAGATGCAGCCGTTAATTTCGGAGGAATCGGAGCCGTTATCGGTCACGAAATTTCTCACGGATTCGATGACAGCGGTTCAAGATTCGACGGAGACGGTAACTTAAATAACTGGTGGACCGATGCAGACCGTAAAAACTTCGACGCAAAAGTAGCACAATTGGCAGCACAGTACAGCGCTTATGAACCGGTGAAAGGAAGCTTCGTAAACGGAAAATTCACAAGTGGCGAAAACATCGGAGATTTGGGAGGAGTTGCAGTGGCTTACGATGCCCTTCAGATGTATCTTAAAGATCACGGAAATCCGGGCTTAATCAGCGGATTTACTCAGGATCAGAGATTCTTCATGAGCTGGGCAACAGTCTGGAGAACAAAATCCACAGATCAGTATATGACCAATCAGGTAAAAACAGATCCGCATTCGCCGGGAATTTTCAGAGCATTCGGTCCGTTGGTCAATCAGGATTCTTTCATCAAAGCATTCGATATCAAACCGGGAGACAAAATGTATAAAGCTCCGCAGGACAGAATAAAAATTTGGTAAAACAAGCCAAAAATTGTTAGAAATGAAAAACGCATCAGAAATGATGCGTTTTTTTATTTAATTTTTCATAGTTTAGTGACATCACAAAATATCAGTTTTTAGTTGATATTTAATTTAAAAAGTTAATATTTCAAGAAAAATCTTAACAAAATTTTGTATGTTACAGTTTTTTTTTAAATTTAAACATTGGATTGGTCAGCTATTTGATGCTGATAAAGACAATACACACCAACATCGAAAATCTCAAAATATTAATAATATGGCAATGTTTAATTATGGCGTTGGCGGAAACGAAGTAAAAGTAGACGCCAATGAAGCTATACAGCAGATTCAGGAGAATAAATCGCTGATAGTAAGCCAGCTTACAACCGACGAATCTTACGTCCCTGAAATTGTAACAGGATTAAAAACTGTGGACGACGTCTTCAAACATTTCCAGCCTTCTGTAAGCGTTCAGCACGAAACGGAGGACGGTAATGTAGTGGAAGAGGAGTTCCGTTTTCAGAATCTTGCGGACTTCACCCCGAAAAATCTTACTCAGAAATCAGATTATTTGCAGCAGTTAAGCATGGAGCAGGAACAGTACAACAAAATTGTACGCCAGCTTAAAACCAATAAAATTCTGCGCAATATGCTGGAAAACGATCAGACAAGAGCTGCATTCGTGGAAGTATTAAAAGAAGTGGCACAGGAACTTGAAAAATAATCTAAAGACGTTACATTAATCATGGACAGTAAATTACAGGCAGCTGAAAACCAACAACAGGGACAGCAGCAACACGCAGGTCAGCCGAAAGGTAATCCGCTTGCCGAACTCAATAAAATAGGAGGTTTTGGTTTTGTAGAATCCGTTGTAGACGGAATTGCAAACATGAACCCCACCAGAAAAGCCAGAAAGGAAATCTTTCTGAACGATAACAATAAAGCAGATGAAAGAAAAGAGCTTCTCCAGAAAATCAATCTTTGGGTAAATCTTCTGGAAGGCAATGATTCTGCCGATAAAATGGCAGATACCTGTAAATCTAAAGCGCAGGCTGCCGATCAGAATTTAAAACTAAATCTTAAAAATACGCTTGATGCAGTCCGTCAACTGGAAACAAACTACAGGACGGTCGCTCAATTCTACAAAAATACCGAGCTTGATAAAGTTGATAACGTAAGTATCGTCAATGCAAGTTTAGAGCAGGTTTCAGATTTGGATAATCCGATCTTTATCGATGCCATTGCAGAAGAATTTAAGAATTATTATGACCGTTTAGATCTTAGAGACAATTATTCTATTTTAGCAATTCCGGGATATTTGGGATCCAATAAAGTCATTGAAAAATGGGCGAAAATCTGTAACGAAAACAAAGTAATGATGGTGACGGATTTTGCGAATCTTGATAAACCGGATGATGTGGTGGATTTATTCCATTCTGCCAATCTTACAGGAGGAGAATTACACAGAAGTAATGTCATCATGACCTGTAATTGGTTGGTTGGACGCGGAAAAGCAGAAGAAGTAGGAGAGGAGGAAAATGTAGAACTTCCGCCATCAACTTCATTGGCAGGAAAAATTCATAAAACATTAATGTCTCAGGTTGCAGCAGGTAAAAAGCACGGAAACATCAATGAAGTGGATGCTGTAAAATTCGAATTGAAGAAAAGCGAAATTTCCCAGTTGGAAAAAATGGGATTGGTTCCCATGGTGAACGAATACGGAAAAATCATGGCTTTCTCTGCAAAAACCCTGTTTACAGGAGACAACATCGGACTTCAAACCTATTCCGTAGTTCGCGTATTCGATTACGTAACTAAAGTTTTGCTCGATTTCCTAAACAGAAGAGCTTTCGAAAACTGGAACGCAAGAAATGAGGATGATTTGAGAAGACAGATCGTAACCTTCCTTGACGGAATTAAAGGACCGGATAAACTGATCGAAAAATTCAAAATTGTTCGTTTCGAGCAGGATAAGGTAAACAAAGACAGAGTTTGGCTGGATATTCGTCTTACGCCTTATTTCCCTACAAAAAGTTTCGTTATCAAATTAGACGGACACAAAGGAGACGACGGAAACGAATGGGATGCTGAATATCTTCAGGATTAAATTTAAACCAATCAATACACAAACCGATGCAATTTTTCATCGGTTTTTTTCTACCAAATCGTTAAAAATAGAAATATGAAAGGCAGGTTATTCTACTTTTTGCCCATAATTTTTGTGATTTTCAGTTGTGAAGATAAAAAAGTACAGCAAAATCATCCCATTGATCTTTTCGCCAACGAAATAAAAGAAGGAAAAGCTTATATCATGAAACCGCAGGAATGCTTTGATGAAAGTGATATGGTGGTTTCTTCATCAAATATTAAACTCATAGATCAGTCTCAAGGGCGTGGAAAATCTATATTTATTTACAGAGTTAATAATGGCAAGGTAGAGAAAACGACTAGAGATTCTATTGTGGATTTTCCGTTCAGTTTTCTGTCTAATCAACAGTTGATGTTCAGAAAAGACACTGCTTCCTATATTTATCTCAAAAAACTGGAAGGTTACCGCTTCATCGCAAAAGAAAAACATTTAAAATACCAGTGGCTGAAAGCGGCTCCTGTATATTCCGTTCAAAAAGAAAATTAAATTATCTTTGTATTTAATAAACAGATGCTTCGACAAGCTCAGCATGACATTTCTAATACTAGTCGTTTTATTAAAAGTGAATTTTTAGCGTTGTCATGCTGAGCTTATCGAAGCATAAATATGCAGACAGACAAACCTTTGGAAAAAACAAAACAATCAGACTTCAGACACATCGGCAATAAACTTCTTAACTGGTATAAGACAAATGCCCGCGATTTACCTTTCAGACAGACCAGAGATCCTTACAAAATATGGATTTGTGAGATCGTTTTTCAGCAGACCAGAATTGCTCAGGGATTAGGACATTACAATAATTTTGTTCAGCGTTTTCCGGATGTAAAAACCCTTGCCGAAGCAGACGAAAACGAAGTTTTACTGTATTGGAAAGGATTAGGCTATTATTCCAGAGCGATAAATGTTCATAAGGCAGCGCAACAGATCATGAACGATTATAATGGCGTTTTTCCTCATGAATACGATGAAATCTTAAAGTTAAAAGGAGTCGGAAAATATACAGCCGCTGCAGTTTCCAGTATTTGTTTTGAGGGTAAAATTCCGGCTGTGGACGGAAACTTTTATCGTGTACTGAGCCGTATTTTTGCAGATGATTTTGATATTTCAAGTTCAAAAGCTTTCAATTATTTTTCTGAACTCGCTCATTTAATTTTACCTGAAAATGTCGGCGATTTCAATCAGGCGATGATGGATTTAGGTTCCGAAATCTGTAAACCTAAAAATCCTCTTTGCAGAGAATGTCCTTTACATGAAAACTGTCTGGCTTTTTCCCTGAATAAAGTTTCTGAATTTCCGGTAAAAACAAAAAAAGTAAAAGCCGCTGATTTGGAACTGAAATATTATTTCGTTCACAGAAATGGTCAGTTTTTAATCCAACAGAGAAAAGATGATTTCATCTGGAAAAAGTTATTTGAATTTCCGCCTGAAATTTCCGATGATTTAATTCCATTTATCAAAAGTGTAAAAAATGTAAGCCATAAACTCACGCACAAAAATTTAAGCATTGAGATTTTTAATGTTGAAGTAGAATCAGAAGAAATATGGCAGAATTTCATCACTCAAAATAATTACATCGTAACCGATGTTGAAGGCTCTCACGAAAAATCCTTCCCAAAACCGTTGGAGAATTATATTCAAAATTATGAAACGGCATACAGAATTTGGTAATGTCATTGCGAGGAGCGAAGCGAGCCTGTGCTGAGCGCGTCGAAGTAAAGCAATCTCAAAAAATATAAAATTTTTATGATTAGATGTTTATCATTTGCTGAGTGAAACGCCGTTGCGAACGAAAAAATATTCACAATAATATTCAAAAAAAGAATTGCGCTCTTTGTGTTAAATAGATTCTTCACTTCGCTCCGCTCCGATCAGAATGACAAATGCTGCATAATGTACAACAAGCCATTATCTTTGTTGTCTTCGTTAAGTGAAACGCCTCTGCGAACTTAAAAACGAAAAGCTGTTAAAAAAAAGCTTCGTGTACTTTGCGTTAAAATTAAGTCCATGATTAAAATGGGTATCCCATTTAGTTTTAAAAGAAAAAACTTCGCGTTCTTCGTGTTCAAAAACAAATCATCCAAATCAAAATTCAACCTCAATCTCAAAACCCATTGAAATCCCGAAATTTGTCTTCCGAAATCTGAAATCTAATTTGTACTTTTGCAAAATGTTTAAAAATGCCATTTTTATTTTTGCAGCCTTACTTTTGGTATCTTGCGGAAAAGATCCGGTTCCGAAGCCTTACGGAGAACTTCGACTGGAATATCCCGCACCGAAATATCAGAAATTCGAAAACAACTGTAATTATACATTTGAATATTCAGATTTTGCAAATATTACCGACGCAAAAAAGCCTTGTTGGTACTATCTGAACTATCCGAAAATGAAAGCTAAAGTTTTTGTAACGTATTACCCGATACAGAATGATTTTGCAGCCCATATTCAGGAAGCGGAAAAAATGGTTTATGAACATACCATTAAAGCAAGTGCAATCGACACAAAATCTTTCGAATATCCTGAAAAAAAGGTATACGGAAATTTTTATGAACTCAAAGGACAGAGCGCTTCCAATCTTCAGTTTTACATTACAGACAGTACCAAACATTTTGTGACTGCCTATTTATACTTTAACACAAGACCGAAACCGGATTCTTTGGCTCCAGCGGTAGATTATATCAAAAGAGATATGAAACACCTGCTGGACACATTTGAATGGAAAAAATAATTTACTTTTAAAATACTTTGAAAAAAATATGAAACTTTTAGTTGTAGGAAGTGTTGCGTTCGACGCAATTGAGACGCCATTTGGAAAAACAGATAAAATTTTAGGAGGTGCAGCCACGTACATCGGGATCACTTCATCCATTTTGGGCGTTAAGTCCGGAATCGTTTCTGTGGTAGGAGGAGATTTTCCGCAGGAGTATCTTGATATGTTCACAAACAGAGACGTTAATATAGAAGGAATTGAAATCGTAAAAGAAGGGAAAACATTCTTCTGGGCAGGAAAATACCACAACGACCTGAATACAAGAGATACTCTGGCAACTGAAGTAAACGTTCTTGAAAACTTTGATCCTAAAATTCCGGATTCTATGCAGGATGCAGAGATCTTATTATTAGGAAATCTTCACCCGGGAGTACAGCTTTCCGTACTTGAAAAAATGAACAACCGTCCGAAGCTTGTTATTCTTGATACCATGAATTTCTGGATGGATACAGCTTTGGAAATACTAATGCAGATGATTGCCAAAACAGACGTGATTTCAATCAACGATGAAGAAGCAAGACAGCTTTCAGGAGAATATTCTTTGGTAAAAGCAGCTAAAAAGATCCACGAAATGGGACCGAAGTTCGTTATCATTAAAAAAGGAGAACACGGAGCTTTGCTTTTCCACGATCATAAAGTATTTGCTATTCCGGCTTTGCCACTGGAAGAAGTTTTCGATCCTACCGGAGCGGGAGATACTTTCGCAGGAGGTTTTGCAGCCTATTTAGCGAAAAAAGGAACATTCGATTTCGAAACCATGAAGTCTGCATTAATCGTAGGTTCGGCAATGGCTTCTTTCACAGTTGAGAAATTCGGGACAGAAAGAATTCAGGAAGTAACCGAATCGGATGTGTTCGGAAGACTGAAGCAATTTAAAGAATTAACGACTTTCGACGTAGAAGTACAATAAATACCTCTTTTTAAGAAATATTTATAATAAAAAATTTAGTGTAATTCATTAAGAATTCTAAATTTGCAACTTGTTTAAAATAGTAAAATGATAAATAAACTTAAGATCACTTTTCTTTTTGGAATTTTCATCATGTTGTTTGGTGCAAATATGATGAACGCTCAGTTAAAACAGGGAGATTTAGTGGACGGAATTGCTGCTGTTATCGGTGATGAAATTGTATTGGAATCTGACGTTAACGAGCAGATGAATTATGCAAAACAGCAGGGAGCTTCCAATATAGATAAGTGTGAGTTTTTGGAAAACTTACTGAATAATAAGCTTTTGGTATACGAAGCGAAAAAAGATACCCTGATTGATAACCGTTCTGCCGCAATTAAAGAACAGGCAAATGCAAAATATCAGCAGTTGCTTTCTCAGTTTCCTGACGAAAAAACAATGTTGGCTGCCTATAAATTCAGAAATGGGTATGAAATGAAAAATGCGATCGAAAAAATCGATACAGACCAATATTACGGACAGGCTAAAATTCAGAGAATTACAGACAAAGCAGACGTAACGCCAAACGAGGTAACCGACTTCTATAATTTGTATAAAAGTCAGCTTCCTGAGATCAAAGATGAGGTTTCACTATCTCAGATTATGATGTATCCTAAGCTTACCGAAGCTCATAAAGATGAACTCATCAATAAGCTTAAAAAGATCAAAAAAGATATTGAAGGAGGAGAATCTTTCGAAAGTCAGGCAAGGATTTTCTCTGAAGATAAAGGAACCGCTTCCAACGGAGGTTTAATGAAAAACATTTCCAAAGGACAGATGGTAAAACCTTTTGAAGCAGCCGCTTTAAATCTTCAGGAAGGAGAAATTTCAGAACCTGTAGAAACAGAATTTGGATATCACTTGATTCAGCTTATTAAAAAATCAGGTAAAATCTACGAGGCAAGACACATCCTTTTAATGGCTGTTCCTACGGATGACGAAATTAAAACAGCAAAAGCTAAGTTAGACAGCATCAGGGGTTTAATTGTCAGCGGAAAAATGACATTCAAAGATGCTACCTTCAAATTCTCAGACGATAAAAGAACGAAATTCAATGCAGGAGTTATTCCGGGAGCAGACGGATCTAATAAAATCGAAAGAGAAACAGTTCCGGGAACAATCAGCTATGAATTAGCAGGTTTAAACAAAGGAGACATTACGAACGCTTTCGATGATATGGATGAAAGAGAAAGAAAAGTGGTAAAAATCGTAAAAGTAGAAGATGTAATTCCTGCTCACCAGATTGTTCTGGAAACAGATTACGACAGAGTAAAGCAGATGGCGCTGAACAAAAAGCGAAATGAAATGATCGAAAAATTTGTTAATTCAAAACTTCCGACAACATTCATCTCCATCGACGGGCGTTACGATTCTTGTAATTTTAAAGCCAACTGGAAAAGAGATTCAATTAAAAAATAATCATCAAAACCTTCAGAACTTCTGAAGGTTTTTTTATATCCAAAATCTTCTGAAAACCGCTATTTTTATTATTTTTACAGCATGAGCAGTTTCATAGATTTTAATTCAGCAAAAAAGCTTCACCAGATGAATTCACAACAAAATAAGATTACACAACTCTTTAATATACAATATCCTATCATTCAGGCAGGCATGATCTGGCATTCCGGATGGAAGCTGGCTTCTGCCGTTTCCAATTGCGGCGGTCTCGGATTAATCGGTGCAGGAAGCATGTACCCCGATATTTTAAGGGAAAATATCCAAAAATGTAAACAGGCTACAGACAAACCTTTCGGGGTAAATGTTCCGATGTTGTATCCTAATCTGGATGAAGTAATTCAGATTATTCTGGAAGAAGGAGTGAAAATTGTTTTTACTTCTGCCGGAAACCCCAAAACATATACCGAAACTTTGCAGAAAGAAGGTCTGAAGGTTGCACACGTCGTTTCTTCAACAAAATTTGCCATGAAATGCGAAGAGGCAGGAGTAGATGCCGTAGTTGCAGAAGGATTTGAAGCAGGAGGTCACAACGGAAGAGACGAAACCACTACATTCTGCCTGATCCCGAATGTAAGAAAACATATTTCCAAGCCGCTGATTGCAGCAGGAGGAATTGCTTTAGGTTCTCAAATGAAAGCAGCCATGATTTTAGGCGCAGACGGCGTTCAGATCGGTTCCCGATTTGCAGCTACTGTAGAGGCAAGCGCTCATGAAAACTGGAAAAATAAAATTACAGAACTTCAGGAAGGAGATACCCATCTTACCCTTAAAGAACTGGCGCCTGTAAGAATGGTTAAAAATAAGTTCTTTAATGAACTGGAGGAGATCTACAACGTCGGAAGAAACAAAGAGTCTCTAATCGCTTCTTTAGGACGTGCAAGAGCCAAAAAAGGAATGTTTGAAGGTGATATGGAAGAAGGCGAACTCGAAATCGGGCAGGTTTCTGCTTTAATTGATGAAGTTCTTCCCGTAGAAACTGTTTTTCAGAATTTACTGAAAGAATTTAACGAAACCAATATGCCAAGTTTATAAAATTAATCTGAAAGTTGATGGAAGGAAGAATTATTAATGTCAATGGAAAAAAACTTTATACAGAATATCAAAAAATTTTTGAAAATAAACCAACCATCGTCTTTTTGCACGATTCCTTAGGCTGCACTCAGCTTTGGAGAGACTTTCCGGCAAGACTGGCTTTGCAGACACAATGTAATGTGTTGGTCTACGATCGTTTAGGCTACGGAAAATCTTTTCCTATGCTTACCTATGAAAGAGAAAACAATTATATGGAGCAGGAAGCCGATCTCCTGAATGATCTGTTAAAAGAACTGAATATAAATGATATAATCCTTTTCGGACACAGCGACGGCGGAACAATTGCCCTGATTTTCGCCGCCAGATATCCTGAAAAAGTTACTGCCACTCTGTGTGAAGCCGGACATATTTTCGTAGAAGATATAACAGTAAACGGTGTAAAAAATGCTTTTGAAGCTTATAAAACCACCAATCTTCCGGAACGTCTCGCAAAATATCACGGTGATAAAGTTGAAATGATGGTAAAAGCATGGACGGAAATCTGGTTAAGCGACAGATTCAAAAGCTGGAATATTGAATACCTCCTGAAAGATATAAATTCGCCATTATTATTTATTCAGGGAGAAAATGACGAATACGGAACACTGGATCAGGTTGAAAAAACAATTTCTCAGGTAAGCGGAACCGCAGAAAAATTCATCATCCCTAACATCGGACATACCCCACATAAAGAAATCCCCGATACAGTTCTGCAAAAATCCGCAGAATTTATCACCTCAATTATCAACGCATAATACTGAAAAATAGTTGGTAAAATTTAAGCAGCATTACATTCCCCTCCTCTGGAGGGGTGGCGAAAATTCAAAGAATTTTTGACGGGGTGGTTAATAAATACAATATCAAAGCCCATCAATTTCCATCTGAATATTCGCTCTCGCAACATCCTCATACTTTTCTTTAAAAATCGGGGTTTTAAAAATATCTTTCTGCTCCAGAAAATGTTTTAAAACCTTTTTTCTTCCCGGCTTATAAAGCAAATCGGGATAGATGGAATATTCCTTCCGGATTTTTTTCGTGTAATCAAAATATACTTCAGAATCTTTTCCGAGAATCGAAAGATCGGCATCCAGAAGATAATTGGTATCGCTGTCTTCAGACAAATGATGCGATTTGGTGGCAATAATCTGCTCCGAAATTTTTTGAATGAAATAATAGTCTACATTAAGTTTTTTCAGTCTTACCGCAGCAAATTCAGCACTTTTTTCTTCGTTTGATTTTGATGAAGCATCATAAATAACATCATGGTAAAAAACAGAAAATGAGAGAACAGAAAAATTTTCAATTTCATCTTTTACAGCATCCAATTCAGAAAACATATTTCCCAGATGCTCAAGATTATGATAATGTCTCCCTTTTTCAGTATATTTCTTTTCAATTTCAGACCACAGATCTCCAATAAGATTTTGATCTTGGGTGTATAAAAGACAATTTTGCAGAAATCTTTCTTTCAGGTTCATTTTCAAAAATTTTTAGATAAAAAAAAGGAACTTTTTAAAAAGTTCCCTGATTTGCTTCCAGATTTGCTTTCAGCTCAGCCCAGCCTCCGCCGTTGTAGCCGTCTTTCAAACCTTGAGAGGTAAGATATTCCAAAGCCTTTCCGCTTCTGTTTCCGCTTCTGCAGAACAAAATCACCGGCTTCTCAATAGACAGAATTTCTTCTTGTCTGTCTTCCACTTCTCCCAAAGGAATATTTTTAGCATCCTCAATGTTTCCGTCCATTTCAAGTTCCATAGGTTCACGAACGTCGATTAATGCATAATTTCCTGATTTTATAACTTCTGATAAAGACATAATTTGTTTTATTAGATTAAACTTATAACGAAAATACGTAAAATTTTACTGAAAAATTACAATTTTACAGCTTTTTCTAAAACAGCGTATATCCAAAGATCACAGAAGAAGTCTGATATTTTGAAGTCCAGTTTAAATAGTTTTGCATCAGATTTCTATTGGTGGATGTTCTAAACTCAACCTGAAATTTATTGTTATAATTATATCCTACGCCGAAAGCAAAATTATTTCCAGAAGATATTTCCAGAGTACTGTAATCATATCGAATGTTTGATTTCATCTCTATATCAATAATATATGCGGCATTGATGAAGATTTTCGATTTATCATTTAAAAAGAAATAATGTCTTACTCCCAAAGGAATTTCAATTGATTTGTAGTCTACACTTCTGATCGATTTGGCTTCAAAAGGCTGTCCCTGATAAATGGTAGACTCTTTTTCTGTTTTGTAATACTGATAAGTAGGTTCTGCAAAAAGTGCCCATTTATTCTTATTAAATGGAAGGATAAACTCTGCTTCAACACCAATTCTGAAAGATACTTTATTACCAAACTTACTGTTTTCGCTCGTAGGATAATAATCATTCGTCATTTCAAAAGACGAAAAATTAATTCCCGGTCTTACTGTAAGATTAAAAAGATCCCTCTTTTCATAATTTTTATCGTAATTTACCGCAGAACCGTCAGAACATTCGTTATATTTCAAAAAAATCTTCGTCAGGTCTTTAGATTTGTAATTCAGTCTATTAATTTCCGTAAGATCTATACCACATTTAAGATTGTCAAGAATCTGCTTTTTATATTCTTCATTGTAACCAATTGATGAGCTTTCTATATAATATGGCTTATAAACAAGCTGCTTTACTTCAGAATCATTTACAGAGAAAAAAAATCTTTCAAGATCATCATGTTCATAGTAGAATAAATCAGCTTTTCCATCTATAATATATTTTAAGAAAACAGTTTTTTCGGTAAAATTGGGCTTTTTTTCGTAAGACATTTCCTGAAGCTGATCCGAAGAAAGATCAATCATCACGCTTTTTCTTATATATTTTTGCTCATTATCAACTCCAAACTCCTGAATATTTTTAATGGTTTCTTTTTTTATTAAAGAAGATTCATCAGTCTTGTATTCAAATTCTGTTGGATTGCTTTTCCAGTCCAGATTTTTGATCAGAACTTCGCTTCTTTGTCCTGAATTATTAACGAAATAACCTTTTTCAAATTTGATTTGTGCGTTAAAAAACGCTGCTGAAATAAGTCCTACGAATAGGAAGATTTTTTTCATGAGTTATTATTTTTTCTCGATTATAGGGTCTGAATTTTTCAAACGCGCAAAATTATAAAATAATCTTAATTTTGCAAGGGGAAATCATGACTTCAAACGCAGAAAAATATACACAGCTTATAAAATCCAAGGCAAAAAGTTTTGGATTTCAGAATTGTGGGATCTCAAAAGCAGACTTTCTTGAGGAAGATGCAAAACCACTCGAAAACTGGCTTAAAAATAACTTTCACGGCGAAATGAAGTACATGGAGAATCATTTTGATAAAAGACTGGATCCAAGATTATTGGTGGAAGGTTCCAAGTCTGTAATTTCCCTTTCTTACAATTATTTTCCCGAAGAAAAAATTTCCACTCTCGAAAACTTTAAAATTTCCAAATATGCTTATGCTGAAGATTACCATGAAGTCATCAAAGATATTCTGCGATCGATGGTTGCAGAGCTTCAGGAAGAGATCGGGGAATTCGGGTTTCGTGTTTTTGTAGATTCTGCGCCGGTTCTGGAAAGAAGCTGGGCGAGAAAATCAGGAATCGGCTGGGTAGGAAAAAATGCGAATTTAATTACCAGACAGAGCGGTTCGTTCTATTTTTTAGCAGAAATAATCTGCGATCTGGAACTTGTTGCAGATCATCCCGTAACCGACCATTGCGGAACGTGCCGGAAATGTATTGATGCGTGTCCTACCAATGCGATTGTTTCGGAAAAGCTCATCGATGGAAGCAAATGCATTTCCTACGCAACGATAGAGCTTAAAGATTCCATTCCGGATTATTTTCAGGACAAGATGGACGACTGGATGTTTGGCTGTGATGTTTGTCAGGACGTCTGTCCGTGGAACCGTTTTTCGTCACCTCATAAGCAAACCAAATTCAAACCAAATGAAGCGCTGAAAAATTTTAAAAAAGGAGAATGGAAGGAACTGACGCAGGAGCTGTTTTCCGAAATTTTCCGCAAATCGCCTGTGAAGAGAACAAAATTTGCCGGATTGAAAAGAAATATAGAGTTTCTGGAGAAATCTTCACAAAATAAGTGAAATCATTTTGGCGGATAAACCCTTATCTGGAATTTTTGAAGTTCCAGAGTAAGAAGGTTGAACGCCCATTCCTTAAATGGATTGTTTAAGGAGGGAAAGATGGCAGATAAGAATTTTAAAAAATTTTCAGACTAAAAAATGTATTCTGAAAATAAAATGGTTAAAAATCAGCGTTTTTTCTGTATTCTTTTTGGAGCTACTTTTACTCTTACTTTAAATCTTTTGTTGGATTTCATGTTTTTGTGCATATTTTTGAATATTTGGTACTTAAATTTAGCGAAAATTCCGATTGAAACAAATACTTTTGCGAAAAATTATTAATTAAATTTTATTAACTTTAAAAAACCATGAACGTGAAAAAGATGTTACTTCTCATTATAAAAGCCATAGGAATTATTGTAGGAATTGTTGTTCTGTATGTCGCCTTAGGCTACTTTTTACCATTTATTGAAGTTTCAGCGAAGGACGACGGACAGAAGAAAGAAATTCCTGTTTATATTTATACCAACGGTGTTCATACGGATATTGTAATGCCTGTAAAAAATGATGTACAGGACTGGAGTACAAAAATTCCGTTCAGCAATACAAAATCCAAAAGTACAGATTACAATTATGTAGGAGTAGGATGGGGAGATAAAGGATTCTATCTCGACACTCCGACTTGGGCAGATCTTAAGTTTTCGACGGCTTTTAAAGCAGCTTTCTGGCTTAGTGAATCAGCAATGCACTGTACTTTCTATAAAACCATGAAGGAAGGCGACGACTGTAAAAAAATTATGGTCAGCAAGGATCAGTATAAAAAACTGGTGGATTTTGTAGATGCTAAATTTGATAAAGACCAAAACGGAAACTACAATCTTGTTCCTACAAATGCTGTTTATGGTAATGATGATGCGTTCTATGATGCACAGGGAAAATACAGCTTCCTGAATACCTGCAATACCTGGGCAAATGATGCTTTGAAAGCTGCGGATCAGAAAGCGGCATTCTGGACTCCTTCAGATTACGGTATATTTTTACATTACAAATAGTTTTTCTCGTGAACTTTTTAAGGTTAATCATTGTATTTCTGCTTTTCCTTTCGTGTAAACAGGAAGCTAAAACGATCATCGAACCTAGAGAATCAGTTGTTTCGAAAGAAGAGAAAAAGCCCGAAATTGATTTAATTAAAACAAAATCTAAAGCCGAAGAAGCTTTGATATTCTGTAAGTCCAGGCAGTTTAATACAGATTTTTGCATTCTGATTGATATGAGTCTACATTCCGGAGTGAAAAGACTGGTGGTTTGGGATTTTAAAACCAATTCTGCTTCAAAAAAATATCTTGTTGGTCACGGTTGCGGAAATAATCAGTGGAGTAGTGACGAATCTAAAGACCATCCGAAATTCAGCAATGAAGACGGAAGTCATCTTTCATCACTCGGCAAATACAAAATTCAGGGGAGAGGTTACAGCGACTGGGGAATTCATGTAAAATATCTGATGCACGGTCTGGAAAAAACCAACAGCAATGCGCTGCAACGATTCATTGTTTTTCATTCCTGGAATCTGATGAGCGATGAAGAAATCTTCCCGAAAGGTTCGCCTGAAGGTTGGGGTTGTCCTACCATCTCCATTAATGCGATGAAAGAAATAGATCCTATGCTTCAGAAGTCTAAAAAGCCTGTTCTGATGTGGATTTATGATTAAAAATTTTGACTTATCCCCTTAACTAATAAAGGCTTCGACAGGCTCAGCCTGACAATGTAAAAATATTGCGGTTAGTATTCGAGATGTCACCCTGAGCTTGTCGAAGGGACACAACTAAAACACCGCCTTCTAATTGTTGTTATTCAATATTGATTAAAGGAATAAGTCAATGAAAATTTTTAAATACAATCTCTTTACAATTAGAAAAATTAGTCTGATTTTTGTAGTGAAAACAGGGTTAACAAATCATTATGTCTAAAAAAGAAAAAGTAAATATTTTCTGGTTCAGAAGAGATATCAGACTGGAAGATAATACAGGATTATTTCATGCACTTGAAGCAGGTTTAAAAGTAGTTCCGGTTTTTATTTTTGATAAGGAAATTCTAAATAAACTTGAAAATAAATCTGACAGAAGAGTAGATTATTTTTATCAGGCTCTGGAAGAAATTCATACTGAGCTTAAAAAACATAAAAGCGGACTGACTGTTTTTCATGATAAGCCTGTTGAAGCTTTCAAAAAATTAATTAAAGATTTTGAAATCGATACTGTGTTTTGCAACAGGGATTATGAACCGCAGGCAATAAAAAGAGACGAAGAAATACAGGATCTGTTCAAAAAAAGCAATATAGATTTTCAGGATTTTAAAGATCAGGTTATTTTCGAAAAGGATGATGTGGTAAAAAATGACGGAAAACCTTACACTGTTTATACCCCGTATTCAAGAAAATGGAAAGAAAATTTCAAATCTGTCACTTTCAAAAAAATGGAGGTCGATTTTTCAAAATTTCATCAATATTCATCTTCAAAATTTTTAACGCTTAAAGATTTAGGCTTTGAAAAAACAGATCTGGAATTTAAAAAGCCTTCACTGGAGAAAAAGATTATTGATGATTACGATCAGTACAGGGATTTTCCTGCACTGGATCATACAACCCGTTTAGGAATTGCGCTTCGTTTCGGAACTATCTCCGTAAGAAAATGCGTGGAATTTGCACAGAAGCACAATGAAGTCTGGCTGAATGAACTGATCTGGAGAGAGTTTTTTATGCAGATTTTGTATCATTTCCCGAAAGTGGTGAACCAGTCTTTTAAAGAAAAATACGATAAGATCGAATGGAGAAATGATGAAAAAGAATTTAAAAAATGGTGCGAAGGAAAAACCGGCTATCCTATTGTAGATGCAGGAATGAGGCAGCTTAACGAAACCGGCTTTATGCACAACAGGGTAAGAATGGTTGTTGCGAGTTTCCTTACCAAACATCTTTTAATCGACTGGAGATGGGGTGAAGCCTATTTTGCAGAAAAACTTCTGGACTACGAGTTGTCCTCCAACAACGGAAACTGGCAATGGGCTGCAGGATGCGGCTGCGATGCGGCGCCTTATTTCAGGGTTTTCAATCCTTCGGAACAGACTAAAAAATTCGATAAAGATTTAAAGTACATCAAAACATGGCTTTCCGAAAAAGATATGAACGCAGAACCGATTGTGGAGCATACTTTTGCGAGAAAAAGAGCTTTGGATGTGTACGGAAAAGCGGTGAAAGAGTAGAACCGGAAGCTAATTGAAGGTTATTTTTGTATGCCAATTTTCTTCAATGCAGCACTGTTCAGATAGATTTCATTAAAAGAAGTAAGAGATTCAATGTCTTTGAAGTTTTGGAATGTCTTTTCAGTTTTATTGAACGAAAGTTCGATTGAAGTATTGTAAGAAGCAACGATTCTCACCACAGAATATCCGTTGTAAGCAATTTTAAATCCTTCGAAAAGGCATTTTTTTTCGGCTTTCTGATAGATTTTATATTCTTCGAAGGCCTTGCTTTCTTCGTCGTTTCTCTTTCTGGAATTGTGCTCGAGAGATTTCCAGGATTCGTAGTTCTTGGGTTCTTTCAGGATTTCACCTGAAGAATCTACGGGAACAAACATTCCCAAAGTAAGCTCCTTTTTCAAAAGATTGGCATAATTGTTCATGAGTTTAAGCGTCTGAAGGTCTGCATATCCTTCATGGGAATAATACTCGATGACAAAATCTGTCATAGGAATCAGTTTATGAGAAGCATTCGTCATATTTGTGATTTTTTGAGCAACTAAGTTTTTTAAATTTCGAGGTGCGAAGATAAATAAATTGTTAAAAAGAGGAAAACTAATTTTGTTTTAATTACCAAAAGAACTTTCGGTCTTCAATTTCCTCAGTTACAGAAAAATAAAAACCGGAAAGACTATTTTATGTTAATTTTTCCGGTTGATGTATTTTGATGATTAATCTTTAGAGAATATTACATTTCTTTTTGCAGAATCTCCACAATACGATCTATAACTTCCTGTTTTTTAGTTTTTTTATTATAAGGTGCTTTCGGCTCAGAAACAATGCTTTCTCTGTTCTTATCAAAAAGTGCATACAGATCCAGATCCGGATGTTTTTCTAAGTACCAAACCAGAAAATTGAGTGGGATTGCATTTTTTCCTGCAAAATAAAGCTGGATCGCCTGTGGAGTCATGCCGTATTCGTCTGCGAGTTCTCTCAAAGTTTCTCCTTTTGATTTGCTGTACTCGCGTAACTTCTCGTGAATTTTCATATTGAATAATTTCTTCTTTTTAATTTTAATTAATAAATAATTGTTAAAATTTCAATTAATTATTGTTTTTAAATATATATTTGTATATTTGTTTCATAATTCTCCCAAAGAGAGAAACACAAAATTACGAAAAAAGGTTAAACAAAATATTTATTTGTATGAGCAAATTGATATATCCCTATCAGAACAGTATTAATGAAACATTTGATTTTATTAATCGATGGCTTCCAAAGCGCTACACAGGTTCTGTAAATATTTTACTGAAGAAATCTAAAGATCCCGATTACATAAGAAAAGTTAAGAACAGGAAGTTACAAGACGAAGCTGTTATTGATGCACTGTACAAAGTTTCTTTGTTCAATAAGATACAGGTAGAGACTGAGACATAAGTTTAAATTCTGAAAACACAATTATTTGATGAAAAAATATATTTAGCTCTTTAATGGGCTGTTCCACAAAAAAACACACATTTACCATGGAAAATTTCGAAACACAGGAAATCATTGTTACAGAATGCTTTAAATGCGGCAGAAGATTTGAAAATTATTTCAATGCTTCACCCTGCTGTACATCTATTGTTGTAAAAGTAAATGAAAAGGGGAATCCTACAACCATTACTTTTTTAAGTTCACTATCAAAACCTCGCTACGAATTGTTTGAAGAATTTTCAGAACACGAAGATCGTGATATTATGAAGGAGTCTGAAAATAATGATGTTTTAGTACAATAATAACACTCATCGGTTTTTGAATTTACCCGAACCTAACTTTAATATAAGAAAAGTTTTTTTAGATTTTAATAAAAAGAGTTTGTCCTGAGATTGGGGCAGGCTCTTTTGTTGTTTAGGGTTGAAGGTTATTATTTGACTTTGAATTGATTATTGTAAAATTACTTTGATATTTATAAAACAATAAAAAGGTTATTAATATATTTGAAAAAACTTAATAAAATGAAATATCAAAGACCAGGTATTCCAAATGAGGTTAAAAGAGAAGTTAGACAAAGATGTGGTTTTGGTTGTGTAGTTTGTGGTTGCCCTATTTATGAATATGAACATATGAAAGAATATGCCATCGTCAAAAGACATATTTCTGAAGAAATTACTTTATTATGTCCAATGCATCATAGTTTGAAAACTAGAAAGCTACTTTCTCCATTAGTTATTGAAGAAAATAATAAAGATCCTTATAATCGAAGAAATAGTTATACAAAACCAGAATTTTTAAATTATTTTGGAAATAGTGCTATAATTTTAATTGGCGGATCTACGTTTGAAATTATAGATGAAGGTCATGGAATTTTTAATATTCCATTAAAGGTTTTGGGTCAGCCTATTATTAAAGTTTCATTGAATAATAATGAGTTTTTTTTAGATATATTATTATGTGATGAAAATGATAATGTTTTATTAAAAGTTGAAAATAATAATGTTATTTATAATATCGACGTTTGGGATATTGAGTACACTGCAAACCGTTTAATTATTAGACAAGCATCTGGAAAAATTTTTATTGATATTGTTTTTGAAGTACCTAATAAAATTTATTTTAAAAGAGGCGAGTTTTTTTATAAAGGAAATAATTTTAAGCTTAAGGAAAATCAATTGTTAATTAACAGTAAAATTTTTCGAAATCCAATTTTATTTTCGGGTAATTATTTTCATAATTGTACTGGTGGAATAGATATTCAATAATTATAGTTTTTTTTACCCTATAAAAGACTATTTTTTAAGTATCAAAAGTTTATTATTTTAATAGTTTAAATTCAAATATACAATAAACAACCCTAAAAATTAAAAACCTCTGAAAATCAAATGATTTTAGAGGTTTTTTGTACCCAGGACCGAACTACCGTATATTTTTAGTTAATTTTAATGTTCTTAAACTATCTAAATATCAGTATATTTGAATAGTGTAGAATTTTGAAATAGAATTTTGTCTGATTTTTCATTCATTTAATTTTAAAATAAACCACCTTTTTAGCCACCCTTTAATTTATTTAATTTAGGTTTAATTGAAATGAAAGTAAGTTTTGAATTGAAGAAAAGAGAAAATTAATGCAAATGGATTAATACCTATCCAGTTTGTTGTTAGAGCTGAAGGAGAGAGAATAAGAAAAAATGTAGGCGTTTCAGTACTAGAAAAACATTGGAGTGGTTCCAGAGTTAAACCGAACGCTAAAAAAGAGCCAAGTAATAATTATCAATTTTTGAATGATAAACTTCAGAAAGCTGAAGAGAAAATCAATGATATCTTTTTCTTTTTCCGGGCAAATAAGCTCAAGTTCTCCAAAGAACTATTCCTGAAGAAATATGATAGTGAAGAAGAAATCAAAACCGCTCATTTTGATTTCTTTGATTGTTTTAAAGAATTTATTGAAAGCGGCAAACTTTCAAAAGCCTACAATACAACAAAAGCTCAGAATACGGTTAAAAACTTTCTTGAAGAATTTCAAAATGACAAGAATTTCAAAATTGAATTCGACAGTATTGACGACTATTTTTTTGAAGAATTATCGAAGTATTATTTTTTTGAAAAGGAGATTAAAAATAACTACTTCGCTAAAATTATTGCTGTAATTAAAACAATGCTTCGATGGAGTATCAAAAAAGGCTATAACGAAAACCGCAAATTCGAAGATTTCAAAGCTTCAGAACATGATATCGATATCGTTTATCTTACTTTTGATGAGCTGATGGTTCTTTATAATAAAGAATTTGAAAGCGAAAGATTGAGTCATGTAAGGGATTTTTATTGTATGGGATGCTTTACAGGATTAAGATTTTCTGATCTTTCAAAGCTTCACCTGGCAAATATTTCTGAAGAACACATTATACTATCAATCCAAAAAACGAAAACTCAAAATCATGCTATTAAGTTAAACAAATACGCAAAAGAAATTTTGAATAAGTATAAAGGCACTATTTACGAGCCATTACCTCATATTTCATCCCAAAAATTCAATGAATACATAAAAGAATGTTGTGAGAAAGCAGAACTTACGCAACCTTTCACAATACATTGGTTTGTAGGCAATCAAAAAAAATCTTTGACAAAGCCAAAATGTAAATTTATTACAAGCCATACAGCCAGGAAAACATTTATCACAAATTCTCTTCTCTTAGGAATGGAACCGAAGGCAATTAAGAAAATAGCGAATATTAAAAAAGATGCTGTTTTGGATAAATATATGAAGGTTACAGAGGCATTTACAGACGATCAAATGGATAAAGCTTGGAAATGAATCATGAGGACAAACATATCAAATTTTAAGAATTTAAAGAGATCTGACTTTAAAAATCTATTAGATTTTACAGATAAAAATTTCAAAGGAGCATATAAAGAATTAATTGAAATAAAAATCAATGACAAAACTGATGTTTCAAAACTGAAGGAAAAACTTAATAAATTAAGACTACTAGAATCATTTTATTTATTGAATTTATGTTTACCATTAAAAGAATACGAAAATATTGATTTTCTGATTTCATTATTTTTTACTGACGAATATGAAAACTTTAGTGACAAAATATCATGTGATTTCAAATTAAAATTTGATCTATTGAAAAAAGATATTCTTAGAGAATCAAGGCAAAAGAACCCTCTATTTAAAAAAGAGATCGTATTTAAAATGTTCATTTCTGAAAATCTGAGGAATATTGAAGCACTCCACCGAATATTACTTAATATTCAATTATCAAATACAGAATTAAAAAAAGAATATAAACTTTTATATGAACTCTATATAAATATAAATAAAGCCATTAATGCTAAGATTCCAAACTTTGAAGTAAATATTGAAAAGTTTAAAATCAAATATAAAGCAGAAGTTGAATTAGAAATTTTTACCAGATTTTGGGAAAAAACTTTCCCTCAATTGTATGAAAATAAATACAATGAAAGAGGATTGCCATTGATTTTAGCACAGTTAATATTTAGAGATTATTTATTTAATAAAAGAGATACTTTAGTAATTGATGTTATCGCAACTAATAATTATATTGAAGTTTTTAGGGGGCTTGATGAGATAAATAAAAATTGGAAACATGAGATTTGCCTATATTTATATGAGCTCTGTGAAATGGATTTTATTAGAACGAAATCTAAAGATGATGTGATTTATTTTCTAAGTGTCATTTTCAATAGTTTTAGTGGGTTTTCATTTTCTTCAATTGAATTAAGGATCTTAAACTATAGATATGATTACGAAAAAACATGGGAAAATTTTATAAAAAATTACATAAAGGTATTATAAAATTTTAAAAATCAGATTGTTATACGCTGATTGAATTACCCCAAAACATTCTCTACATTTTAACTGAATTTTACATCATTAATTTAAAATTCAAATTAAAATGGCAATACAACTTTATTCCTATTCTAAAAATGATTTAGAAAAAGCTGTAGAGATTATTCTCTCTAAAGCAGACAATTTCATTATTCCTGGAAAAAAATCAGAAGAACAGCCGGAAGATCTTATTTCTCAAACTGAAGCTTCAAAATTCTTGCATGTTTCTTTGCCAACAATTATAGACTGGAGAAAGAATAAAGATCTTCCTTACTATAATTTCAGTGGGAGATTTTACTATTCGAAAAAAGAACTCCTGGAATACGGTAGAAGGGACCGTAAATAGTCAGAATTGTGATGAATGAATTACATAAACTGATTAAACAGCTAGATTCTTTACCTAATAATACAGCGAGGAAAGAATTTTTGAATTCTATTCAAAGAAATCCAGAACTATCAAGACACCATCTCCGGAGATTAGCTTGTAATATTCTGGTTCAGGACAATTTCGTAGACAAATATTACAGAGAAAATTTTAGTGAAATGTTAAAGAAATTATTTTCAAAAACAATTTCAATTTTTCGAAGGATTTTTAAAGCGTTAATGAGAAGTTAAAAATGACACATATGGTTTCCGATCAAACTAGAAAAATTGTTAAGAAAAGCTATGATGACATTGAGAAAGCTGAATTTATAAGGATAGGCAACCAATTTGCTGATGACTTTTTGTTTCAGGATAATAAAGCAACGGATATACCCATAAATGCGTTAAGAATTATTTTCAATATAATCTCAATTCTTAGAAATGATCAGTTTATGCCTGAAAAGCAGGTGAGACAACTTACTCTTTTTGATGAAGAGTTCGAAACTGAAAATAATGTTTTTATCTCTATGAAAATCAGAAATAAAAAGATTTCAGAAAAAAGATCCAGTAAACAGATTGTTGAAGCATATGAATATCTTACAAAGTTCAGAATGGGTTGGTACATATCGAAAAATATAGCAGGTAAGGATATTAAAACCTTTGGAGGACTGATCTCTCTACCGACCTATGAAGAAAGAGGATACACATCTTTTTTAATAAGTAGTTTTTGGCTTAAAAAATTAATTGTCCTAACAGAATATAATCATATAATGTATGAATTGGTTTATAAAATCAGAAATAACAAACACATTTTGTTTGCAATATGGTTATCGAAAGTCCCTGAGAATGGTACGACTCTGAAACTTTCGACTTTTAATCAGAAGTTTAATCTTAATTATAAAAATTCAAATGATTTCTGTATTAAGTTTTTGAAGCCAATTAGGTTAAACCTTAATAAATTAAATCATTTATCATTCAATTACAAATATGAGAATGAAGCCATTTCAATTATTCCATATTTAAATAAAAATATTGAAGAAGGACTTTTAACAGAGAAAGCTAATGATATTAGACTAATAAATCAAAGATTGAGATACTTTAGAAGGAGATACTGTTTAGAAAACATTGATTCAACCAGGTTTGTATATAGCTATTCTAATATTTTAAAAATAAGAATTGAGATTGATAAAGCTTACTTAAGATTTATTGAAAATAATAGAGGTAAAGGAAACACTTCTAATAGCATTAAAGGCATTCACTTTCTTCAGGAATTACAGAAATTTCTTATTGAAGTTTACAGGGAATCGGAAACCGGAAAAAGATTTCCAGATGCATATCCGGTTATATTATAAATTAAGTTTGCGGTATTCCACTCCTGTATTTGCGGTATTCCACTCTCTCTAATTGCGGTATTGCACTCTCTGAAGTTAAGAAAATGTTAAAAATTAGATTTTCTACAACTGTTTTTCGGTATTCCACTCTTTTTCAAATGAAATTTTCACTCAAAAATCATTAATGATGAAAATTTGAGCGAATAACCGTATTAATTGCGGTGTTCCACTCGGCTATAAATGATGTTTTTGCGGTATTCCACTCTTGTATTTGCGGTATTCCACTCCTGCTAATTGCGGTATTCCACTCCTGTCATTTTTAACTCAAACGACCACCTGCAAAGGGTTTGCGGGAATTACTAAAATATATATTAAAAGCATTTAAAAGTTTTCTTTTTTATTAAAAGGAATTTTTGCTAATCAAAATAAAAAAAATGAACTGTAAACAAGTCAATTCGGTACAATTGGAAGAAGTCCTCCTTTCTCTCGGACACCTTCCAAAAAAAGAAAATGAAAAAGAAGCTTGGTTTCTCAATCCTTTCGGAACCGAAACCGAAGCATCTTTTAAGCTAGATAAGCGCCAAAACATTTGGTATTTACATTCTGAAGGTGTTGGCGGAAATAACATCGATTTTTTAAAGAAATATTTTAATTATTCAATCAATGAAATTCTCTCCTGGGCATCTGAGAAAAGTTTTTCTTCTTTTCATCAGCAGGTGGAAATTGAGAAGCCAAATTACAGCATTACTGAAGTTGCGGAAATTCAAAATTGGAATCTGAAAAAATATTTATTTGACAGAGGTCTAACTCAAAGATCATTCAGATTTTTAAAAGAGATAAAATTTACGATTAATAACAAAAAATTGTATGCTGTTGGATTCGAAAATTTATCTGGAGGATGGGAACTTAGAAATTCATTTTACAAAGGTTCACTTTTGAAAAAGGATATTTCGATCATTAAAAATGATAGTAATAAAATTGTTGTTTTTGAAGGTTTTTTTGATGCACTTTCTTATATCGAATTTCAAGAAAAATTGAAAGAAGATATTCTAATTCTGAACTCAATTTCGATGTTAAACAAAGCCAAAAATTATCTTCAAAGCTATTCTGAAATATTACTTTTTCTCGACAATGATCCTGCCGGAAAAAAGACAAAAGATGAACTATTGTCTTCTTTTTCCAATGCAGTAGATTATAGTTTCATGTATAAAGATTACAAGGATTTTAATGAGTTTCTAGTGGCTGATAAGGGTGGATTTATCCAGCAAGACGAAACTGGGCAGAGCCACTGTTTCATCTTGCCCCTTCGGGGAAATAACTGACCGTCAATAAATTACAATATTTAATCTTTTTGAAACTATATATCGAGAATATATAAATCTCTTGAAGAGCTTTATTCATCGAAGTTATTACATATAAATCAATATAATGGAGTCTAATAAAAAGCCAAATACAACAATTGCTATTTCTCAACAAGACCTGAAAAGACTGGAGAGCTTTGTAAGAAAAAAAGGACTTTCGAAGAAAGAATTTATTACAGTTTCATTAGATTTTTTTGAGAGAACCGGACTTGATCCAGTTAAACACGAATCTCCAAAAACTGAACTTGAAAAAGTGATAAAAAGAATAGATCAGATTATCGCTTTTATAAAAACTCAGGAGAAAGAAACTATACGTCCAAGTTTTGAAGCAATCGTTTCGAGTGAGGAAAGAATTAAAAATGATCTTTCAAAAATTCTGAAAATTGAACATTTTAATGAGTTCATCAGAGGGTTTAATTCTTTTGCTATGGAAACAAAAAATTCTTTGAAATTATTAAATCAAAGCAATCACAATGAACATTAAAATTCAGGGTGGCGAAAGTGGTAAATATTCAAATTCCGGAAGTTCATCAAACCTGATTGATTATTTAGAACATGAAGACCTGGAGAGAATGAAGGAAGGGAAAGAAGTTGAACACTTTTTTTCTCATGACCAGGATAGAGTTCCTTCAGCGGAAGTTATTGAATCCCTTGACAACAATAAACAGAAGCTAACAAAAGAAGATGCAAAATTCTTTGTCATCACTGTGAGTCCTTCAGAAAAAGAATTACAGCAAATTGGTAAAACCTCCCAAGAAAGAAGCAACGCTCTGAAAGATTATGTAAGAAACGAAGTAATGCAGAAGTATGCTGAAAATTTTGGAAAAGGATTAAAGGCAAAAGATATCATGTATTATGCTAAGATTCATCATGAAAGAAACATGAAAAATAATATTGATATGCATGTTCATGTAGTTGTTAGCAGAAAATCTTTAGATAAAAGAATGAAGCTTTCTCCAATGACGAACCATAAAAACACAACAAAAGGACAGGTTAAAGGAGGTTTTGATCGTAAAAATTTCATTCAAAAATCCGAAGAAGCTTTTGATAAGAAATTTGCCTTTCAAAGAAACTATAAACAATCTTTTGAATATTGTAATGCGATTAAAAACGGTACAATCGAGGAAAGAAAAAGAGTAATAGAAACAGCAATAAAGCAGGAATCTGCAAAACGATATGAAATTAAAAAAACTGTCGAACAAAGTAAAAAAAATAACCAGGGCTTAACCCTATAAAAAATAACAAACATGGAAAAAGATCCAATTTTAATGATAAAATTTATCATTGTCGCAATGTCTCTATTTTTATTGTATATGCTGGGAGTGAAGATTATAGGTATTAATTCATTCTTCTACAATATATCTCAGCACGGATTTTCAATAGTGGTATCTCCTGAAGCAAGTTTCTTAGCAAGATTAAAATTTTTAGTAGTAGGAATTTGTTTCGGATATGTAGAGCTTTTATACATTCTGATTCAATTTTGGGTCATAAAATCTTTAATTCCGCCACTGAAAGCACCTTTTAATTTTTATAAAAAAGTAATTTTTTATCCGTTTGGGTTTATTAGTAAACAATTTACGGGCTTTTCATTTTTGAAAGATTCAAAGAAAAAAATTCAAGGATTGACTTTGCAAACCAAAAAAAGAACCGTTCAAATTCCTAATCCTTTCCGTGGAATTTTAGTAATAGGCGGTCCCGGAGCAGGAAAGTCTGAAAGTTTTGCAGTTCCCTTTATACGAGAGTTAGCACAAAAACAGTTTTCAGGTATCTGTTATGATTTTAAATATCCGGCACTGGCAAATGATATAGAACTTTTTTATTCAGATTCGGGTATTAAGCATTATGTTTTGAATTTTAATGATTCACTTAAAAGCCACAGATGTAATCCTTTAAATCCAAAATATTTACCTCATTCAGCCTATGCAAGGGAATATGCTTCTGCCATCACTAAAAATTTAATGAAAGAATCTATCAAGAAAGAGGATTTTTGGTCACGTTCTGCAACCGATCTTTTGACAGCCTGTATTTGGTTTCTGAAGAAAGAATATCCGGAATATTGTGATCTTCCGCACACTCTAGCATTGATTGCGACAAATCACACTGATTTAATTGCTTTACTGTCTTCAAATTCCGAAACCAAGGCAATGATATTGTCACTTGCTACTGCTTTAGAGACCGAAGCAAATTCACAATTAGCGGGAGTAGTTGGATCATTACAAGGTGCAGTAGCACAAATTAATACTCCGGAATTCATGTTTATTTTCGGAGGAGAGGATTTTGATTTGAATATTAACAATCCAGATAATCCGATTGTTTTAACAGTAGGCAATAATCCTTCCATTGCAACTACTTTAGCTCCTTTGTGTAGTTTGGTTATCTCAGTTGCTGCAAAACAATTGAATCAACCTCGTAAACACCATTCTTTCGTATTACTGGATGAATTTCCAACTGTTTTTATTAACGATATCCAAACTCTTCCAAATACGGGAAGAAGTAATAAAATCGCAAGTATGTTTTTCTGTCAGGATCTTTCACAGCTTACGGATGGTTACACGAAAGAAAAAGCAGATGTGTTATTTGCGAGTTGTCTGAATCATTTTTACGGTCAGGTTTCCAGTAGTCATACAGCAGATATTCTCAGTAAACAGTTTGGTAAAAAAGATCAATATTTTGAAAGTAACAATACTTCACGTCATTTTCTCAATCCATTTAAAAGAAACGTTGGTCAAAGTCGATCTGTACAGGAAAGAGACGTTTTCAGAAATTCAGTTTTTATGGAGCTTCCGGTTGGTGAATTCATTGGAAGAGTTGCCGAAAGTTCTGAAGCTTATATTCATGAGAAATTTTTACCTGTTAAAAGAAAGCAGTTAGGGTATCAGATAGACAGTCAGTTTAAAAACCAACCTGATTTCGTAATTACTGATTATTATGAAAAAGTTCGGGATGAAGTCAATGAAATTATTTCTCTTTTCAAGGGCGAAATTAATAAGAATGAAAGTAAGCAAGACCGATCCAGACAAATGAATCCGGCTCCCGATAATGCTTCTGAAGAATTTAGTGGAATCAACATAATTGAAGATGAAGAATCTAATTCATCAGCTGAGCTTGAAGAGAATGAAAGAAACTTTAAGTTTTCAAGTAGGAGTCTATAAATCAAACAATCATTAAATAATTATAAAAAACAAAAAAGTTATGAAAATACTACAGAGCAAAATTTCAGTTTGGGGCATTGTAACCCTATTAATTGTAATGATCTTTTTGATCTCAATTGCAATAACAAAAGATTCAGTTAAAACAACAGTAGAAAAGCCGAAAGTAGATTATAAAGAACTTGACAAGGCTTTATTTGTAACTACAGAAAATGATTGAAATCTTTTTTGACAAAAATCAAAAAATTTATTTAAAGAAATAATTTTATAAAAATTTTTAATATGGAAAATACATTCACAATGACCGAAAAACAAATCAATATTTGTAAAAATTCTCTTGAAGAGCTGAAAGTTTTACATCTTGAAAATCAACACTTTTACACTCCGGTAGATGTTTACTATAAGCCTTCAGGTGATCAATTTAAAAAGTGGGCTTTACTTAAATGTAATGAGCATGATTGTGAACCTTTTGAGCAGGATATAAAAGATGCAGTAATATTGAGACGTTCTAAAAAATGTCCAGAGTGTCTTTCTATCATTCAAAGTGGGAACAACCGTATTCCTGTTTCAGAACTAAACACTAGAATAAAAAGTTCTAAGAATTCTGTTATCCGGGACAAGCAAATTGTAATCAGATATGAAGATCATCTTCATAATGACAAAAACAGTATGGTTCTGGTGAAATGTAATTTGTTTGGTCATCATAAAAAGCCTTATCCGCAAACAGCAGTTTCAATAGGAAAAAATAATATTTGTCCGGAGTGCGCTAAGACGAGAGAATACAAAAAGAAAGCTGGAGAAAATCTTATTGAAAAAATAAATAATATTTTAATAGAAAAGAACAGCTCTTTTTCATTCTTCGGTTCTATAGATCGAAATGATAAAAGTATTATTTTCTATGAATTAATTTGCAAAAATTGTGGTTGTTCCGAATGGGAAAGGGAAAAGTACGTTTCATCAGTAAAGTGTAAAGTTTGTTATCCAAATGATACGATTGGTGAAAGTAGAGTCATAAAATATTTAAACTTTCTAAAATTGACTTTTAAAAAGCAAAAAAAATTCCCTGGAATGAAAAATGAAAAGGAACTAAAATGTGATTTTTTTATCCCAAAACTGAATTTAATAATTGAATTTGACGGACATCAGCATTATTATCCGATTGACTTTTTTAAAGGGTTTAAAAGCTTTAAAAAAACAATAAAATGCAAATAGATACGCTTTGAAAAATAGGATAAATATCTTGAGAATTCCTTTTTACGAATACGAGAATATTGAGAAATTGATAGATGATTCAATTGCTAAAATAACTAAAGGTCAAGAAGCTTGTGCAAACGACAATAACCTTTTAAATGTTTATAAAGTAAATTATGTTTCGATAATTGTGACAAAACGAATAAAGTTTAAAAAGAGATTTGAAGCAAACAAAAAAATAAGTTAACGACATAAAATCTATCTAAATGAAACCTCTAGTTCGTGTAATTAAGCACAATACGCATCCTGGAGAAATACTAAATGATTTAATTATTGAACCAAATAATCTGAATATTGAAGAGGCATCAAAGCTTTTAGGTATTACAAAAGCAACTCTTTCTGATATTATTAATGGTAAAGGATCAATTACGAATATTATAGCAACAAGTATTTCAAAAGCCTTTGGAGGCAGTCCAGTTTTTTGGGTTCGCTTACAAGCTGTCTATAATTCAAGAAATGAAAAAGAAATGGAAGAAAAGGAATTCTTAAAAGTATTGCCTGATGAAGAAGATGACTATTTTGATGATTTTGAAAATGATTTTGATAAATCTGAGTGGACATGGTAAAGCCAATTAAAACTGAAAAACAGTACGAAGAATATATTGAAAGAATATACGTGCTGTTGCAGAAGAATATTAAAGCAGACTCAAAAGAGTCAAACGAATTAGAAATGCTTTCAATTTTAGTAAAAAAATACGAAGAAAAATACTATCCAATCGAAAAACCTAAATCTTTATAGTTATATAATAGTATAAATATAGGGTTTAATACTTGAAGCTGTCAAGCTACTTAATTCATTCACATTACATAAACAGATATAATAAAAATTTTGGAAATATCCAGAGTCTGGATTTTTATGTCTCCAAACAAACTCTTTAACGTATTAATTAAAAATTTTTTTAAAATGAAAAACAAAATCAATTTACTAATTACAAGTGCATTAATACTTTGTTCTAATGTGCTTTACTGCAATTCAATCAATCAGGAAATTACTGATCAGAATTTTAAAATGTTCTTTTCTTGCGGATCAGAAAATTTTGAAAATATTCCTACAAGTTCCAGTTCTTTTGAAACAAACAGCTGGGTAAATAATAATATCACATGGACGGCTTCTGATTCCCGAACCGATCAAACAATTAATAGTAAAGCAATTGTTATCAGAAATGGTAGTCTTACGAGTTCTATTATTACAGGAGGAATTAAAAGTCTTACTGTCACTACACAATTAAAATTTTCAGGAAATCCGGGAAACCTTATTTTGGAAATTAATGATATCCAAGTTGGGACAATACCTTTTAATTCCGGAGTTGTGACAACAACACTTGATAATATAAATATCGCAGGAAATATCATTATTAAGCTTGTAAATCCTAATACGGGACAGAGAGTTGCTATTGATGATCTTTCCTGGACATGTTATTCAAATTTGGGAATTAGTGAAATTGATAAGGTGGCTCAACTTTCAATTTATCCTAATCCAATTAAAAATGGTGAATATCTGTATCTTAATAAAAAGGTAAATGAAGTTCTTATTTATAATAGCGAAGGAAAACTGATTAAGAAATCAAACTTAATAAGCAATTCAATATTAATAGATAATCTACTGAAGGGTATGTATTTTCTTAAAACAGAAAATACGACACATAAATTTATAGTTAATTAATTATTTGAATTGTAATCTTTAAGACAAAAAATCCATCTCTAAATTATTTGAGATGAATTTTTACGAGTTAATTTAACTCAAAATGAAAAAACTATTCAGACTTTTCATAACCCTGCTGAAGCTTTCCAGATTACATTTGCCCTGTTTTTTCTTTGATAAAAGTAAGCATATTCTTTTAAGCAACTATTAAGTAAACACGAAATAGCCATATTTCCCTATCGCTTTCTTACTACAATTTAAATGTCTAACAAGATTTTTTTTCTCGGTGAAAAAATGTTATTTTAGAACGCATTAAAAACTAATATTTATGGAAGAAATTGAACTTTTAAAAGATTTTAATTCAAGAATTATTGAAATCTACAAAGAACAAAATTTGGTGTCAATCTCTGGAAAAGATGGTAAATTGAATCTACCTAACGGTAAGCCTTTACTTTCTTGGAGTAATAGTATAACGAGACACAGAAACTGTGCTTTTGAAACAGCTAAAACTGATTATCAACATCTGATAGATGATTTGATTTTTATATCAGATGAGCTAGTATATTTTACAGCACATTTATTTCTTTATCGTGATTATATTAATGACCCTCTAAAAGATGCAGTCACAACTACGGATGGTCAGGTTTTCTATCCCGTATATACAAATGTTGCAGGTAAAAGATATGCAATGTATCTTAACGTTTGTTACGAGAAAGTATATAATTATTGGGATAGAATTGGTGATATAATTGCTTCTTTTTTTCCAACAGACTTTACCGGTAATATTTATTTTCTATCCGTCATGAGGTCATTACACGAAACTTATGCTGGCAGTTCTGATTTTGATTGGTTATATGATTTTGCCACAACTATTTTCACAGATTATAATGCAAATAGAATCAAAACAGTTCATACCATTTCTCATGGCACAGAAAATAAATGGAAACAGCTAAGTCAAGTAGGAGATGAAGCTAAAACTAGAGAATTATCTGAAAAGATTATGGGTTACCCAGAAGAGTTTAAAAAAATGACTGATTTATGTATTGAAGGAGTGATTAGAACACTTGGCTTTCTTGAGTTTGTAAATAAGGATAAAGGTTATCAATGCCCATAATAGTTATAAAAAATGTTGCCATTAGGTAGCATTTTTTTATTTAAAAGAAAGTTCATAGCTGAAATCAACCTCATATTTTGTCTTTTCATCAATATCCTTATACCTCTCTGCTACATCTGGAAATTTATTGACGATGTTTTTTATCATTATATTAGTCATTAAGTATGAATAAAAGAGCATCAAAAATAAATTCTCTTTCATAAATGGATGCTCTTTAAGGTGTTTTGTCATTTTTAATTGTAATGCTAAACTTCCTTCCGAGTGTGCATAAACAGAGGCGATGTAATAAAGTTTTGAAAATACTCCTTCCGGAGCAAATCGAGATTCTGCAAATAAGGTATCCCAACTCTTAAATAACTTTCCGGAACCGTTTTCTAATAAACTTTTTTGTTGCTTATCTGATAGGGTTTTAAAGATTTCATTATTTGAGATACTTTTCTTTAATTCTTCAATAGTATTCTTTTCGTTTTCCAGTGTTTTTTCATCAAGAGCTTTTGAGTTTGCAAAGACTTTTGCCCTCAACATCATTGAGGACATAATCCAAGATTCAAATCTTAGTTTTTTCTCGTCATCTATTTTAGAATTAATATACAAATGCTGATACATAAGCAAAGACTCATACTGAGATCGTACTATGGTTATAATTGATGACAGGTCTAAAAACTTAATCTCGGGAAAGTTCTTACTGAAGAATCTTGATTCCACTGAATGTCCGTCTGAAAGCTTAATTAGACTTAAGTTTTGTAAATGAAGTTTGATAATTAATTGTTCCGAGTAAATATCCTTATCTTGTAACTTAATTTTTTTTTCTGCTAAAACTTCATGTAAGTAAATAAGTAAATCAGAAGAATTAAACAGTCTTTTTTTTATTTCCTCAATGTTTTTCTTTTCATAGAGCATAAGTAACTCAATTGCCCACAGTCCCTCTTGGTCCATTTTTAATTTATCTACAAATTTTATTTCTATTAAAAATTATAATAATGCTAGAGTTTTACTTAACTAATATTTCTGAAATTCTTTTCCATTCCATTCCATTTAAACTTGAATTTCTTGGGCTTAAATTATCCCAATCTGTATTTGTTAAATCACGAACCCTCTTCCTTAAAGTTGTGTAGGAATATTCATTTATACCTCTTTCGATTAAATCTTCAAAAGAAAATGCAAGTGCTCTTGGAACACCAATCATTCTAAACGCTAATGATTTTTCATTGTCAACTCCAAAGTAGACTAGAGACGGAATATGAGAATCTTGTATATCTGTATTTCCTTTTACTATTCCTTCTAATGCACTTAATCCCCAAGATGCCTTAAATCTGATATCATTCATTTTTTTTACAAATTCGGTGATACGATCCTCAGTCTCTTTCTCGTCTGTGTTTTGAATATTATATATTGGATGGATATTAGCAATATTTGATAATTTATCACCCTTTACCCAATCGATTATTATTTTGGCGTACAATTCCGGATTAAATTGACTTTGGGCATCTACTCCTAATTTTGTCTCTTTTAAAGCAGCAATTACTTTTATTTTCTCAGTTAAGTTTTGTGGGTTTCCACTATCAAAAAGCTGTTCTTTTGACCAGCTTGATAAATCACTGATTTCTGTATTTGTTCGAGCTTGTCTCATTACATTGATAACAGAAGGTACAGAGAAACCTGTTTTATCAGCAAAAGCCAGTACACCTTTGTCACTATATCTAGATTGTAAAGTCAAGTAGATCGATTTACAGATAGATATGAATTTTTGTCTCTTCTCTTGAGTGTCTAAAAGATAGTATTCTAAAGAGTCCTTGAAAAGATCTTCAATTTCAGTTACATAATATTCATTCCCTCCAACAGTTAGAAGATGTACAAAATATTGAATTAGTGGTGAAAGTGAATTAGAATAGTCCCTGAACAAGTCATAAAATCCAGTAGGTTCTTTAAGCTTTTGTTCAATATAATCTGCATTTTCAAATAGTTCTGCTAAAACACTTGTTAAAGTATTTGCACTATTACGAATTAGATCTTTAGCATTATCTACATTAGCCTTGCTGTTAAAAGGCATAATTATTTTACCGTAATTGTCAACAAGTGTCCTGCCTGCTCTTCCTGCTATGTTCCAAAAGTCATTTGAATCTAATTTGTTATACTGACCTCTTCTGTAATCATCAAAAAAAACTGATGAAACCGGAAAATTTACTCCCTCAGCTATTGTGGTAGTTGCACATACATATTGTATGTGCTTTTCTCTGATTAAATGCTCAACCAAAAGCTTTGTTTCATCGGACATACCACCATGATGTGTAACAATTCCTTTGTCGATGACTTTGGATAAGGTAGTTTGACGTCCAATTTCGTCTTCAATGAATTTTTTAACTAGTTTAACATCATCACTTGAGTTATATTTTTGAACCTTATCATAAATGAAATCAGCTCTACTATTTGCAGTTCCTTTTCCATAACAAAGAATTAACATTGTCTTTTCCTCCTCTGAAAAATGGTTTACTGAAAATTCAAGAATTCTGTCTTTTTTTCCGGAACTTTCTAACGTATATGGATTTTGAATGATAGTTTTTTCAATCGGTCTGATTGAATCATAAGGCGTTTTAAGAACTTCTAAATGAATTTCATTTTTGGTAATGGTTTTCTTTACATCAATACCTAAGATAAGTTTTTCGGAAGGTTTCCAGTCAACATATATCGAATTACCTCCACCAAGCCATTCAGTAATTACTGCATTTGCATTTTGGATAAATGGTGATAGCAGCATATATTTTGCATTAGGACGTTCTCTTCTTAAAATAGCTAACAGTAATTCTAATTTCGCTCCTCTTTCTCCATTCTGAATGGTATGAGCTTCATCAATGATAAACATAGAAACATCATCAACAGATGGATGTCTTCTTCGTATCAAAAGATCTAATTTTTCAGGTGTTGAAATTAAAACATCTATTTTTTCGTCACCACTCAAGAAAGAGTCTTCCGTTGGGTCTACTTCAATAGCAGAAGAAGTTTTCTCGATGGCAAATCCTATTTCTTCAAGGTCTGATTTTAGATCATAATAGACTTGGTTTACAAGAGCTCTAGATGGAACGACGTAAACAATCTTTGCGTCTGCTCTTAAAGCTTTTGTAATAATAATATTAAATTCTGCTAACAGAGTTTTACCGGCACTTGTTGGCATCTGTAAAACAGTTACATTGGCTGCAACGTCTAAAAGGTTTTCAGTCATTGCCTTTCTTTGAGAAGGTAACAACTCAAGCATGCCTGTTTCAGCCTTGATTCTGCAAAGCTCTCTAATTTTATCGTTAAATTTAGTATTAGTCCAAATCGCATTTTTATGAATTGCATTTAGACCAAATTCAAATATTTGAAATATACCCAGCAAGCGCGGTTCATTAATAGCCGCTTTTTTAGCAATGTCCAAATGCTGTCTGATTACTGAATCTATACGTTCCCTATATTCATAGCCCTTCACTAAGTAAGTCGCAGTTTCAACTAATGCTTTTGTAAGATGATATAATGACAATAGAAGATACGCTTCATTTACTTCGTCTCTAGCTGTAAACTGTTGTAAGTATCCTTCTTCGTATCCTTGTTGTTGATTTCTTAAATTATCAATTATAGAAAGCGCCTCTTCAATATCTTTGAAACCGTTTTTCTTACGAACTAAAAGAAGATAGGCTTCCATTGTCTCATTAATCAATTTAAACTTCCAATCTTCGGTTTGGTAATTTGAAGTTTTAAATTCTTTAAGATCAATTCTTATATTGATGTTTTTTTCTGCTTTTAATGCAATATTAGATAAATAGAAATAATATAATATTGTTTTATCAATACCTTCAAATCCGAATGCATTTTGAAAATCATTGGCATCATTCTCCGATTCAATGTTTATTGATTTTAAAAGTTTATAAACAATATTACTTTCTGAAATCAAATCTTCCTCTTCAGAAAAAATATTATTTGTAATGAAAAAGGTCAATCGGATGATTTCCGAATTATTTAAATTCGATTCTATAGGTAGTTTTAATTGATCAAAAATGTACAATTTCTCACTTTCACTTAAAAGTGAAAGTATAGATTCTTGCTGCATTATGGCATTGACAATATTCTTCATCAATTATGAAATCAATTGTTGTACTTTTTCATAAAACATTTTAACTGTTTCTTCAATGGTTTTATCTTTAAATGATAAAATTGAAAAATGAACTTTTCCAGGTTCAAAATTTACTTGTTCGGACTTCATTTTTCCAAAATCCGAATCTTCATTAACACATTCAAAATCGCGTATTAAGGTACAACCATATGTAATGTCAATTTTATCTTCGAATTTATGTTCAAGACAAATTATTGCAAAGCCAATTATTTCCGCATCCTTAATATTTAATCTCCTTGCATAGTCTGATAATCGCTGTATAACAACAGGGGTATCATTTTTATGATTTGTATGGGTATTAAATATTGAATCCGAAGAATTATCAACAACCGATGGTGGTGTTTTTTTATCCTGTGAAACTTTAGCCTCTCCTAAAAGAATTTCTATTTTATTATCAGAAGTTTCCTTATAGCCGATTGCATCCAATCCTCTACCAGGCATATCATACCTTTCTCTGAAAGTTATATTTTTCAATGGTATAATAAATCTCTCACCTTCAGCAATTTTTTCTTCAAAATAATAGGTCATTAATAATTCCCCCAGATCACTGCGATAAATATCTTGGAGAACAGCTGGCTTGAGTCCTTCCTCTCTCTTTTTATCAAGAGGAACGGAATTTTTTTTAATTATTTGTTGGAGTACTTCTGTTCCAAATCCTAAATTCCCAAACAAAGTTTGTTCACCGATATCACTGTAATTAAACAAAGTTGTGCTTCTTTGCTCTAAATACTTTTGCGCAAATTTTTCAATAAAATTATCGGCAACTTTGATATCTAATTTTTTATGTATATGCATAATTTTAGGATTTGCAAATTTACTATTTATCCTCAGATTTTTTCTTTAAAAATACGTTAAAAAATGATGTGAATTTAGGGTTTATGACTTAATTTTTTTTAATTGTAATTAATGTCCGACTTAATTAAATGAACTAAAAGTATCTTTGAGATATACAAATGATGTAAGACATGAAAAAAAATCTTCTGAATGGATTTTTCTTTTGTGCTCGATCTGAATTTTTTTTGTTATCAAATCATGATAAAGACCTAAATATGATACTGAAGAAATTTGTTCAGCTTTCAATCTCTTAAAAAAAATCTCGAAGTTTGGAACTCCCAGTGCTTTGGGATTTTTACTTGAACTATCAATCGCCTCTACAAGATTGTGAAAAACATATTCCTGATTGGCATCTGCTGCCGGATTTGTGAAGTCTCCTACACTTAAAAAATCCTTTTCCCAATAATTTCCCATTGTAAAACTATGTTGATTGGAGTCAGCATCTAAAGCTTTATTAAATTGTAGCACATCTGTTTTAAAATCTATATCGTAATAATTGGTATCTACTAATTTACCAATTTTCAGAATTTCATCGCAAGTGTATTCGTTATCACCAGTTAATATATCATTTAACATCTTTCGGTGTAAATATCCTTTGTATGGATTGTAAGTGCATAATGTGAAACCATAGGGATATGGAGCAGAGCCATATTTATTATGAAAGATGACAAACCCGTTTATATTTTGACGGTTAAATATTGTCGTTATATAATTTATAAACCCATCTTTATTTTTGACTTCGGACTTTGTATAATATTCAAAAGTATCAAAGCATTCGTATGAAAATAGGTTTCTGTAGTCTTCTTCTTTTATATCCTTGATAGGATTGATAATTTTTAAATTGAGATGTTGAATTTTTTTTTGTTCAACAGTAAAATCTAGGTGAAGTGGTAGCGCTTGAATATTTTTCCATAAAATAGAATACTCAAGGGCGGAAAGTGGGGTTACTCTCCACTCGGTTGAGATAGGAATCCATATTACCTGTAAATTGGATAATCCTTTGAATCTGTTTTGCAAGCCAAGATTGTATGCAGAAAGCTCTGTGATAGCTTGTCGCTCACTGCTTGAGCTTATTTTAAGTTCAATCAGTGCTATGTTTAAACTTTCAGTGTTATACGCAAGAATATCTACCGATGGCTGTTTTCCCTGTGGTATCCCAGTTTCTAACAATTGAAATTCAGGACCAATTAACTTGTAATATTCTATGTTTTTTGTTGAGTGTGATACTTTATCTATTAAAACTAATTCTACAAGATCTGAAATCTTGATAGGTGCAGAACTTTCAAAAATTTGTTTTTTTTGATTCTTTATCTCATCGTTATATTCCTCAATGTTTGATATTTTTTTATGGAAAGTATTAAAGTTTTCGCAAAGATAATCTCTTACCTCACTTTCTCTCATGGTTTTTTATTTCTAAATATATTGATTTTATTTAAAAAAATAGACTTCTAAAACTTTAAAATTATTAATTAATACGAATAAAATATCGTGAGTTTATATTTTGTTTTTTTGTAATTAATGAGTAAATTTTACGATTAATTATTTTGCACTTATGAGAAAGTTAATTGAAGATTTTGAATGTGACGATGACGAGTTGATTGCAGGTTATGACTGGATAAGAGGCTTTTTGTCCACAAAAGACTGGGTGAAGAAAAAAGACAACATTGAAAATTGTTTACTCGAAAAACTTAAACCCGTTGATCCTTCAAAAAATATTGCTGAAAGCAAACGTCTTTTAATTGAGGATGATAGAATTGGCTGGTATTTGTATTTAGCTTATACATATATTTATGAACGACATAAGTATAATTATTTCTCAGGTGCTCGTGTTTTGCCAATATTTAAACAAATTGGAAAATATATAAATGTTGTTAAAAATATTCCTGGGATTCACAAAAAGGTTAGAGATATGCTTAGGAAAAGGCCTAATGAGGCTGATGCAATCCTATTCGAAATCCTGACAGCTTTATTATGGAGCAGAAATGGTTATTCGGTTGAGATCATAAGTGAAAATCAGGGTGCTCTCGGTAAGAATCCAGATTTTCTTGCAATAAAAGGAGATGAAAGTTGGGAAGTGGAATGCAAGAGATTAGGTCCTTCAGAATATACAGGCAGGGAGACAGTGAAGAAGCTTAAAATGATTAATGAAGTGAAGGATCTACTAACAAAAAATAATATTTTGTTATACGTTGATATTCATACGGAATTGTTTAACCTTTCCGACTCGTTTCTTAAAGATCAATTAGAAGACCTAATTCCAACAATTGGATCCGAAGAAAAACATTTGGCTTTACCTGAAGCTGATATAAGAATTTCGAAGATTGATGTTGAAAAAATAAACAATCATTTAGAGACACATTTTGTTAAAAATCACTCACCCCAGCTCTTAGAGTTGATAGCAGGAAAACCTATAGATCATCAAGGTTTTACTTGTGGCTTAGATGCAAAGTTCCAATATGTGGAAGGCAATTTACTTAGTCAATATTTGGATAAGGTAAGAAATGTTTTTGGACTCTATTTTAATTGTGATGCGCATGAGTCAATTTCTGCAAAGGCAAAAGATGCAGGAAGACTAATAAAAAAAGCAATAAAGCAGTTTCACGGTGTGACTGGGGGTGTAATTCACGTAGGTATAGAAACTATGGACGGTCCGCTAGTTGAAAAGTTGAGAACAGAGAAGGTTTTAAAAACCTGGGAAGATTTTGGTACGAATGAAACTGCACTTTGTTGGATCTTTTATCATTATTTTCAAGCCTATTCACGTTCTTATAGAGAATGGTCTTTTGATGAGACAGTAAACTCTGCTACTAACTTAGTATATCCTGAAAATCCACTTCCTATCCATTTCTTAGTTGTACCTGAGGAGGAAGTAACAATTGTAGATGGTTCACATTGGGAAAGAGAAGCGCCGTAATGTTATTTCAAACGATAATTTTAATAAATGTTTAAGGAAACACAAAAAACGTTATGATTGTATTATATTTATTATTTGTTTAAAAGAATAATATAAAAAGGAGAATGTAAAAAAAATAGCCACCCTTTTGACCACCCTAAAAACAAAAACCTCTGAAAATCAAATGATTTCAGAGGTTTTTTGTACCCAGGACCGGGATCGAACCGGTACTCCTAAGAACTGGTGTTTGAGACCAGCGCGTCTACCAATTCCGCCACCTGGGCAAGTGTGTTACCTTGTTTCGAATCGGTGTGCAAATATAGAAACTTTTCTTTATACTCCAAAGTTTTTCAAAGAAAAATTTTAAAAAATAATCTCCAAGCCATCGTAGGCAAGGTGCATTCCGGCTGGAAGTAGTTTATCTTCAACGTCATGCAATCCTAAATGATGACTGATGTGGGTTAAAAATAATTTTTCAGGTTTCAGTTCTTCAAATAATTTAATAACATCCGGCAAAATGAAATGAGCAGGATGGGGATCAGACTTCCGGATGCAGTTTAAAATCAAGACATCGAGATTTTTTAATTTTTCTTTTTCCGTTTCAGAAATAAATCCGGCATCCGTTATATAAGCCAGTTTTTTAAATTTATAACCGAAAACGGGAATTTTAAAATGAATGACCTCAACCGGTGTAATTTCAGTATCTAAAACTGTGAAAGTTCTGTTTTCAATTTCATGAAGTTCAAAAGCCGGAGCTCCGGGATATTTTTCATCCGCAAAAGCATAAGGAAAACGTTTTTTAACTTCGTCGGCAACTCTTGAGGAACAGTATAAAGGAATATCTTTTCCGGTTTTGAAAATAAGGGGACGCATATCATCAAGACCGATAACATGGTCATTATGTTCATGAGTAAGCAGAGCAATATCTACACGATCTTCCTTTTGTGTAAGCATTTGCTGCCTGAAATCGGGTCCGCAGTCGATAAGGATTTTTTTGTCTTCATCGGTGGTTATCATCACAGAAGACCGAAGACGACTGTCTTTGGGATTACCTGAAGTACACACTTCACAAGTGCAGCCAATAACAGGAACACCCTGCGAAGTTCCCGTTCCTAAAAATTTCAACTTCATTTTCTTTTGAGGTTGGTTTAATTTTGGTAAATTTACGAAAAATTTAATGTCCTAATGTATCAGAAACTAACTCCTAAACAAAAAGCATTAACAATTAATCTAGATCCTACTATTTATGGTACTTTCGCAGAAATTGGAGCAGGGCAGGAGACAGTCCGACACTTTTTTAGAGCAGGGGGAGCTTCCGGTACAATTGCTAAGGCGATGTCGGCTTACGACAAAGATTTTAGTGATGCCATCTACGGAAAAGAGGTAAAAAACAGATACGTTACCCAAAACAGACTTCGAAAAATGCTTCGCTATGAAGTCGCTCTTATCGAAGAAAGAATTTCAAGAGAAAGCAATCCCAACAGAAAATATTTTTCTTACGCCAATACTGTTACCACCATCAATTTTGATAAAACAGTGAAAGGTCACGGCTGGGTTGGAATCCGTTTTCAGGTAAAGGAGAACGAAGATTATAATGAAATCGTTATTCACGTAAAGTTCAAGGAAAATGATGCCACGTTGCAGCAGGAAACCCTTGGAAATCTGGGGGTAAATCTTATTTTCGGAGCCTTTCATTACTACGACAATCCTAGAAATTTAATTGAATCTTTATACGACGACGTTGCAAAAGACAATCTTGAAATTGATATGATCGATTTCAGCGGACCTGCTTTTGCGTATGTGGATAACAGACTGATGTCTTTACAGTTGGTTAAAAACGGAATGACGGATGCTGTGATTTTCAATTCGGAAGGGAATAATATGCTTCCTGCAGATATTTTGTATAAGAAAAACATTTTTGCGGTAAGAGGAAGCTTCAGACCTGTAACGAAGGTGAACATCGATATGCTTCAGAACGGACTCAATATGTTCATGAAAGAAGTAACCTGTACTGAGGATGAAACCGAAGTTTTAATAGAAATTACCATTTCAAACCTTCGCGCCGACGGAGACATCAATGAAAGAGATTTCCTCGACAGAGTAGATGTTCTCGGCAAATTAGGATATACCGTAATCGTATCCAATTATTCTGAATATTACCGACTGATTGATTATTTTGCTTCCTACACAAGCGGAGAAATCGGTGTGGCAATGGGGGTGAATAATCTTTTGATGGTATTCGACGAAAAATATTATAAAAATTTATCGGGAGGAATTCTGGAAGCTTTCGGGAAATTTTTCCGAAACGGCATGAGAGTATACCTGTATCCTTATAAAGATCCGGAAACTCACGAATTACTGGATTCCGATAACCTTAAAGTGGAAGAAAACCTTAAGGAGCTTTATAAATATTTCAAGCACAACAACCGTATTGTAGATATTACCAATTATAATCCGGAATTTTTGGAAATTTATTCCAGAGATATCCTGAAGAAAATAGGGTGCAATATGAAAGGATGGGAAAATCAGCTTCCGGAAGGAGTGGCAGAGATGATAAAAGAGCGTGGAATGTTCGGCTACAAAGAAGAACTTTCCTTAAAACAATTTTCTTAAAACAGTAAAAAAATGTCAGAATTAAAAAAACGACTTTCGTCTATTCTTGAAAGTCCGAAACATAATACAGAAGAGAAACTTCAGAAAGTTTGTCACCTTTTGGATCAGGAAATATCCTATTTCAACTGGACGGGTTTTTATTTCAAAAACGGAGATAAAGATGAGTTGAAACTGGGACCTTACGTTGGAGCTCCGACGGATCACACCATCATTCCTTACGGTAAAGGAATCTGCGGTCAGGTTGCCGTTTCCAATGAAACGTTTGTTGTTCCCGATGTACATGAAGAAAGTAATTATTTAAGCTGTTCTATCGATACCAAAGCGGAAATTGTAGTTCCGATTTTCAAAGACGGACAGAATATCGGTCAGATCGATATTGATTCTCATACGATTGATCCTTTTACAGAAGAAGACAGAGAATTATTGGAATGGCTGTGTAACGAAGTTTCTAAAATTTTGTAAAAATCTCGCTTTTAAAGTATTAAAATATAAGACTCCGGCTCGAAGAGCCGGAGTCTTTTGTATGATAGGATAGATCAAAATTTCCTTTCGAAATGGTATCAATAGAAACGGACTGTAGTCCGTTTTCATAAACAAATGAATAAATTGGCTTCAGCCAAAACTTAGAAAATCTATAAAAAAAGAGTGACTGCTATTCGTGAAAAAATTAGTGAAATTCGTGTTTAAGATCAGAAATAAGTTCCTTAAAATAATTTTCGCACTTCGCAATGTGCGTTCCGTACCATGAAAACGCCTCTCCGTCTACAATCATTATTTTTTTATCAGGGTAAAACTTCTTTAATTCTTTAATATGTTTCTCTTTAAAAGGGAACGGTTCAGAAGACAGCATTATCAGTTCCGCTTCCGCAAGATCTTCCGTCTGAATCACAGGATAACGTTTCATATCTTTAAAAATATTTTCAAAACCGATCTCACCCAGAATTTTATGAATAAAAGTATCGGAACCTATCGTCATATAAGGATTATTCCAAATTAAGTAGGCAACTTTTATGGGAGATTCAATTTTTGCGTGGTTGAGAACATCATAGATTTTAAGATTAAAAAGCTGTGCTTTTTCTTCCCGATGAAAGATTTTGCCTAAATTTTTAAGCATATAATAATTGTCCTCAATATTTTCAACATTGGTGACGATTACCTTGAAGTCCTGCATTAAAGCTTCCACCTGTTCTTTTACATTTTCTTCCTTATTGGCTAAAATAAGATCAGGCTGTAAAGCTTTTATTTTTTCGATATTGATGTTTTTCGTACCGCCGATAACTGGTACATCTTTTACCTTTTCAGTGGGATGAATACAGAATTTCGTTCTTCCGACCACTTCTTTTTCTGTTAAACCTAAATCAAATAAAGCCCCCGTAATCGAGGGAACCAAAGAAACTACCTTCATTGTACTATTTTAGATGTCGCCTAAAATTACAAAAGTTTGCCCGTTAAGAAAAGTCCTGCAACAGAAAAATAAATGATTAATCCCGTTACATCCACCAACGTTGCCACAAAAGGAGCGGAAGAAGTTGCCGGATCGAGTTTTAATTTTTTAAGAATGAAAGGAACCATAGAACCCGAAAGTGTTCCCCAAAGTACGATCATCACCAGAGAAACGCCTACACTTAATCCTACAAAAGCCCAGTGAATTCCATAGTCGAAAAAACCTGCTTTATGCCAGATCATAATTCTCAGGAAACCGATGATTCCTAAAATTCCGCCCAATGATAAACCTGTGAAAATTTCTTTTCTCATCACGTACCACCAGTCTTTCAGAGTGATTTCCTGAAGTGCCATCGCTCTGATAATCAGAGTTGCAGCCTGTGAACCGGAATTTCCTCCGCTGGAAATAATCAAAGGAACAAAAAGTGCGAGAACAACCGCTTTCTGAATTTCATCCTCAAAATAACCCATCGCCGAAGCCGTAAGCATTTCAGAGAAAAATAAAATAATCAGCCACATTCCTCTCTTTTTTACCATTTCGATTAGAGAAGTCTGCGTATAAGGAACATCCAAAGCTTCCAATCCCCCGAATTTCTGGATGTCTTCCGTATTCTGTTGCTCAATCTGGTCGAGAATGTCATCAATCGTTACGATTCCTACCAGAACTCCCGCTTCTGTAATAATAGGAAGCGCAGCACGGTCATACTTTTCGAAATACTGTACCGCATCCTCTTTAGTCGTCGTTGTGGTAATCGCAACAAAATGATTATCCGTAATTTCTGAAACCAAAGTTTCTTCTTCTGCCAACAAAAGACTTCCCAGAGCAATATCGTCAATCAGTCGGTTTCTTTCGTCCACAACGTAGAGATAATTCATCGTCTCTACCTTACTTCCCACTTTTTTAATCTGCTGAAGACATCTTTTAATTGTCCATTCTTTACGGATCTGGATGTAATAAGGCGTCATAAGACGGGCAATAGAATCAGAATCGTAGCCTAATAATTTAAGCGCAATTCTGCGTTCCTGCGGATTAAGATGATTGATGGAATACTTAATAAGTTCATCCGGAAAATCCTCAAAAAGAGCCGTTCTGTCATCCGGAGTCATCGCATTCAGGATTTCTGAAACCTCGTCGCTCCCGATACTTCTGATCGTTTCTTCCTGAAAATCGGGATCAAGATGCGAAAAAACATCTGCTTTGTATTCTTTCGGAACTTTTAGAAATGCCAAAAGCCTCTCGTCCGCGTGAAGTTCGCTAAGAGTTTCGGCAATATCGGCAGGGTTGAAGATAAGTTCGTCTTTAGAATTCAAAACGTCAAATTTTTAAGAGTAGTGCAAAAATAGCCCAAATTTTTAAAATTGCCCAAAGAACTGCAAAATTTAAGGATTATTTAAATTTCTGAGAATAAAAAAAGCATCTGCAAAAAAGCGGATGCTTTGAAAAAATTAAATTTTAAAAGTAATAGATTATTGTTTTTTTTCGTCTGCTGAATTTTATTATTCAGTATACATTCTCATATACTAAGGTTCAATGCAGGCATACATATAACACGCATAATTGCAGCAATATCCGCCAAAGCAATGGGAGTCTTTCGTACACTGTACCAAAGCGGCTCCATTGATTTTCTCCTGCTCTTTTCTTGTTAGTTTCTTTAGATTTTTCATAATAATCTTTTGGGGTTAAACTTCCGGACAGTTGTAGTAGACACAAACATTTTGACAGCAGGATCCACCCGGACATTCAAAATGGTAATGACATTTCTGAAGACCTCCGCCGTTGATCTTTTCCTGCTCTTTTCTGGTGAGCTTTTTCAGGTTTGAATTTTTCATATTATTTAGATTTAATGTATGCTAAAAATACAAAAAAGGTTTTAATTATTCACCTATAATTGAAAATTATATGATTTTAATATGTTGGATTACTGATGAATATATTTAAATAAAAACAATTCAATAAAAAAAGAACCTGCAAAAGCTGCAAATGCTAAGAAATTTCAATTGAGATAGTTTGAATGAATTGTTTCAGACTAAATTAATAAAATATTTTTAATTATTCACACAGGGATGAATTTAATTTTGTAAGATTCAATGACTTGCATAATAGTTTTAACTGCCGGAAATTAAAATCCAGATTCTGCAGAAGGTTTAATTTTTTTTAGCTGTTTTAAAATTCCTTTGATGGCTCCGTTGGTTCCTATTTTTACAGAATTTACAGTGGAACCAAGCAATCTCATGTTCTTTTTATACGTATCATAATCCGTTTCGGTAACCAGATTGCCTTCTGCATCAAATAGTTTCATGCTAACCACGACCTGATTGGAAAAAACATATTTTCCGATTCCTACTTTGAAATATTTTACTTTCGGAACAATGGCAAAATCGGCATCGTTGTTTTTACAGTAATCCCAAACGGTCTGCTTGTCTATGCTGTCAAAAGAAATCTGAGTTTCCGTTCTCAGCATTTTGTTTTTTCTTTCGCTTAAATTATCGGAGACTGCGCTGAAGAAAGCCGTATTGGTAGGTTCTTTAATTTCCTGAAGGTCGGGTTCTACCTCAGGATTGAAATATAAAACTTTTTTGATCTTGTTTTCATGGCTTTTCTGAGCTTTTAATAAAGAAAAACCTGCAAAAAGAGCTAAAGTAAAGGTGGTAAATGTTATTAATTTTCTCATCACTAAATTCGTATGCAAAATTACTGCCTTTTAGTGGGGTAGCATAATTTTTTTAAGAAATTTTTAACATTTTTTTCTATCAAAATCAATAAATGAAATCAATAATGTTGGCAGAATAAAAAAATAGTCGTACTTTTGCACCCGTTACATAATAATCATTAAACAATATTGGAATGTACTTAACAACAGAAAAAAAGCAGGAAATTTTCGCAAAACACGGAAAATCTGCACAGGACACAGGAACTGCTGAAGGGCAAATTGCACTTTTCACTTTCAGAATCAACCACCTTTCTGCTCATTTAAAGAGCAATCACAAAGATTACAACACAGAAAGATCTTTGGTGAAACTGGTAGGTAAAAGAAAAAGTTTATTAGATTACCTTAAAAATAAGGATATCGCAAGATACAGAGCAATTATTGCTGAATTAGGTTTAAGAAAATAATCTACAAAGATTTTCACATAAAAAGCAATCTCGGAAGAGGTTGCTTTTTTGTTTTCGTAATCAGAAGTGATTTTCGGTGCAGAATATATGGAAATTATGGGATAGACAGGTAAGATTTTACAGACAAAAATTTAAAAAAATCATTATAATACATTATCTTTGCAAACGAAAATTTAGACGAAATATAATTAATTAAAGTACTCAATACGGAGTACAACACAAAACAATTTATGAGTGTACCTCAAGCAATTACAGAGCTGATTACTCTTGCAGACGGCAGAGAAATCACAATTGAAACAGGGAAATTAGCTAAGCAAGCTGACGGATCTGTAGTCGTAAAAATGGGCGGAACAATGCTTTTAGCAACTGTTGTAGCCAACAAAGAAGCCAATCCTGGTGTAGATTTTTTACCTTTAACAGTAGATTACAGAGAAAAATTCTATGCAGGCGGTAAAATCCCCGGAAACTTTTTCAGAAGAGAAGCAAGACCATCTGATCAGGAAATCCTTACGATGCGTTTGGTAGACAGAGTTTTGAGACCTTTGTTCCCTGAAGATTTCCATGCGGAAGTTCAGGTAATGATTTCATTAATTTCTTATGACGGAGAGTCGATTCCTGATGATTTAGCTGGTTTGGCGGCGTCTGCAGCGATTGCCATTACAGATATTCCTTTCAACGGACCGATGTCTGAAGTACGCGTGGTAAGAATTGACGGTGAGCTTTCTATTAATCCTAAATTCGAAGATCTTAAGAATTCTGATCTTGATATTATGGTGGGCGCTACTAAAGATTCTATCGTAATGGTGGAAGGTGAAATGAAAGAAATCTCTGAGCAGGAAATGCTGGAAGCAATCACTTTCGCTCACGCTGAAATTAAAAAACAAGTTGAAGCTCAGGAAAGATTAGCTGAAAAAGTAGGAAAATCATTCCCGAAAAGAGAATATTCTCACGAAACTCATGACGAGGAAATCCGTGAAAAAGTTTGGAAAGAAACTTACGATAAAGTATATGAAGTAGCGAAAACTCCTTCAGGCAAAGAAGAAAGAGGAGAAAAATTCAAGGCGATCCGTGAAGAATTCCTTGCTCAGTATGCAGAAGATGCAGAAGAGCTTGAAAGAGTAACTCCTTTCGTAAAAGTATATTACCACGATGTGGAAAAAGAAGCGATGCGTCAGATGATTTTGAATGATAAAATCCGTCTTGATGGTCGTGATCCTGAAACGATTCGTCCGATCTGGAGCGAAATCGATTATTTACCGGGAGCGCACGGTTCTGCAATTTTCACAAGAGGTGAAACGCAATCTTTAACGGCTGTAACTTTAGGTTCGGTAAAAGATGCGAACATGGTAGACAGCGTAATGGCAAACTATGACGAAAGATTCTTCTTACATTATAACTTCCCGCCGTTCTCAACGGGTGAAGCTAGACCTTTGAGAGGAACTTCAAGAAGAGAGGTTGGCCACGGAAACCTTGCTCAGAGAGCTTTGGCAAATATGATCCCTGAAGAAAATCCTTATACGATCCGTATCGTTTCTGATATTTTAGAATCAAACGGTTCTTCTTCAATGGCGACAGTTTGTGCCGGAACATTGGCATTGATGGATGCGGGTATTCAGATTACAAAACCAGTTTCTGGTATTGCAATGGGGTTGGTAACTGATGTAAAATCAGGGAAATTCACGGTACTTTCTGATATCTTAGGAGACGAAGATCATTTAGGTGATATGGACTTTAAGGTAACAGGAACTGCAGACGGAATCACAGCTTGTCAGATGGATATCAAAATCCAGGGATTATCAATGGATATTATGGAGAAAGCGCTTTTACAGGCTAAAGACGGAAGAATCCATATCTTAAATAAAATTACTGAAACAATTGCTGCTCCAAGAGAAGATGTGAAACCTCACGCTCCGAAAATGGTAATGATGGAAATTCCTAAAGATTTCATCGGTGCTGTAATCGGACCTGGTGGAAAAATCATTCAGCAAATGCAGAAGGATACAGATACTGTTATTGCAATTGAAGAAATTGGAGAAATCGGAAGAATCGAAATTTCCGGTGTCAGCAGAGAAAAAATCAACGAAGCGATTGCAAAAATCAATGAGATTACTTTTGTTCCTGTAGTAGGGGAAGTTTACAAAGGTAAGGTTGTGAAGGTAATGGATTTCGGTGCTTTCGTAGCGATTGCTAAAGGTACTGAAGGTCTTCTTCACATTTCTGAGATCGAATGGGCTCGTTTAGACAAAGTTCCTTATAACGAAGGGGATGAAGTGGAAGTGAAATTTATGGGTTATGATGACCGTAAGAAAATGAAGCTTTCCAGAAAAGTTTTGTTGCCAAGACCTCCAAGACCTGAGAAGAAAGAAGGTGAACAAAGAGGACCAAGACCGGAAGGACAGAACAACAGATCTGAAAGACCAAACAGACCGGAAGGACAGAGAAGACCGGAAGGTGAAAAACCTACGGGAGATAATAATCCTTCATCTGAAGCTTAAGATTATTCTGATATTAACAGATATGAAAACCACCGGATTTCCGGTGGTTTTTTTATGGGGTTTGTCGGTGGAGATAGGGAAAATGAGGTTTCAGATTGTGTTGTGATGATATCTGAGGGGCGAAATTGAACTCCTCCGGAGTTCTGTTGTTGTATGGATGGGTTTTTCTACACAGATATTGCTCCGTAGGAGCAGTTTAAGCAGGAGTTATATATTTGACTTTAAAATTTAAATTGAAGGAAAAAAGAATATTTTTTACAGTTGGAAGAATATAACTTTCAATTGATCGAACATAACTTTCAGGAGCAAGAATATTGTTTACAGTTGGGAGAATATAACTTTCAGGTGATCGAACATAACTTTAAGGAGTAAGAATATTGTTTACAGTTGGAAGAATATAAGTTTCAGTTGCTCTACTATAAATTTCAGAAGCAAGAATATTGTTTACAGTTGGAAGAATATAAGTTTCAGTTGATCGAACATAATTTTTAGCGATTAAAATATAAAAATTGAATATCCGTTAAACAACCTATTACTATGCACTGATATTAAAATCAATTATTTATAACAGGCACTTCGACAAGCTCAGTGTGACACCTCTAATACTAAACGCTTGATTTTTAGCGATGTCAAGCTGAGCCTGTCGAAGCTTTAGGTTAATAAACGGACAATCAAATATAAAAAATATCCTGACTGAATATTCGTCAGGATGTTTTTATTTTAGTTGTTAACTTTTACAAAAAGATTTTTGGTTTTAATCCTCTGTTCTTTAGAAGGATGTTATTCTGTTATCATCGAAAATTTAATTGCCGCTACATTGCTGTATTCGGGAGAGGTGGCTCCGTAAAGGCTTTTTACATATTTTTTTACGTTCTGGACGATGGGATAGAGTCCGGTTCCTTCTGCATACAGTATTCTGTTTCTTTCGATGAACTTGAGGTTAAGTTCTGCTTCGGTCTGGTCTACTGCCTGAGTGGTGGTTACCAATGATTGTTTGTAGGCATTAAGGGTTGATAGTTTCAGTTCTTCTTCCTCCGGTGTGTAGGAGGGGATGGTTTCGAGTAACTGTACAAGAATACCGAAGTTTTCAGCTTGCTGGGTGTAAGACTGTCGGGAAGAGGAAATGATTTTGGGTGCTTCTTTGCCTTCCTCCGATGTTGTGGCAGGTTTCTTTTTTGCCCCCTGTATGGTGCGGTTCAATGATTTTGCCTGATTTAAGGTTCCCAGTGATAACCCGAGAATTTCTAAACGGTTGGTAATTCGGGTACAGTTTGTTTTCAGGTTTTTGAATGCGTCCTGACGAAGAGCAATGGCATTTTTGTTGGCATTGCGTTTTTCCTCGACTTCCGTAAGTTTCGCATTGGCAGTAATGTACAGGTTCTGGAGACTATCGATGGTAAGCTCGGGAACCGGCGGATTGTAAAGGGGATAAACGGAAATCTGCTGAATTAATTTTTGCAGGTTCGCCACATTTTTGGCGTGCCCTATTTCTGATCTTGAAGACATAAATGTTTGTGTTTTTTTAAATTCTTTCAAATTTAAAATTTATTTTGAAATGGTCATTATTTTTTGGTAAATATTTTGTAGTCAGGATATTATGTTAAATTTTGGAATAGGAAACCCTCGCGGTGAGGCGAGGGAGATGTTTTAAAAGCAGAGCTTGTAAAATCTGTTTTTGAGTTTTAAATTATTATTGCACAAAGTCGGGAGACTTTGCAAAGCAGGAAAATTGGTTTTATACTGTAAATTCTGGAGAACAAATACTATAATGTATACATGTAATATATTATAAATTAAGCTATCAAAAAATAAGCAACCTTCATCTCCTCAGGTTGCTTGGTTTTTTCTTCCTTTACGGAATGCTGTCACGTACATGTGTGTGAATGAAAATGATTACTCACTTTAATTCTAGAATGAAATAATAAATTACTCCAAACTGGAGATCGGTATTGACAATATTTTTAAGAATAAACCTCTTGGCTTTTCTTGTATTCTAATTCTTTTGCTAAATTAAATCTTTCCCATTTAGTAAACCAATATTTTACATAACTTTTTTGAAAATCTAATATTTTATTTAATGTTCTAACACTTTCTATTACTTCTTTAAATGTTTTACTGTCTTTGTAAACTATAAAAATTTTTCTTTTATACTTAATTTCGAGATATGGACAAGCAATCAAATCTAGAATCAAATGAGTTAATTCTGAAGATTTATTGCGTTTTTCAATAGGAAAACTTTTTATATATTCTACAATATAACTTTTTAAGGCATTTTTGATTTTTTCAAATTTTGTAGAATGTCCTAAATAGAATAATATTACTACAATTGAAAAATAATTCAATCTGCAATCAGGAATTTTGTTTTTCTCTTGGTCAAAGCCAATAAATCTTTCTAAAAGAACTTCTGGAATTCTAAATTCTCTATCCAATTCCTTAATTACTGTTAAAAGATACAGCGTTTCAACCTGAGCATATTCTGAAATTAAATTTTTTTTGATTATAAAACTTGATTCATCTAGAATTTTTTTAAATACTCGCTGTCTGTTATTTGTTGATATTATAAATTTCTTCTTATCTGATTTATATTTTATTTTGTAAAAGGCTAATATTTTAGATAAAATATGACTTATTTTAATTGTTGAATTTACTCTTGGTGAAACTGAGTAAATAAAAAATATAAAATCTATAAAGCTAACTATATGAGATGTAAAGGATTCTTCTACTTTATCTAATTTATTAATAACATTCTTATCCTCTATTTCACCAGATTTAATTTTAATTTTATATTGAAAATATATACTCTCAAAGTTTACTAAATTCTTTTCGATGATCGTATTTAGAAGCGCTAAACTATAATTTAAAACATCTTTATAATCGACCTTTGATTCTTTAATCAAGATTTTATATTGCGTTATGAGATTATTAGCATTAAAGAAAAATGAAAACTTATGATTTAATACTTCAACTTGTTCTCTTTCTTCTATATTTGGGACTTTTTCTAAATCAATAATTGAAAATTTAGGATTCTCTGAAAAGAGCTGGTTAATTTTTTCTTTAGCAATAGTTATCTCCGTAATTATTGGTTTATAGTATTCTAAAGATTTAGAATTATTAATAGATAATTTATAAGATTTTAGTTCATGTTTAAAAATTTTAAAAATATCTTCCTTTAAAACTTCATCATCACAAAATAAAAAATAATCATCAACATATCGATACAGCTCGTAATCTATTTTATTTATAAGTCCGTGTTTAGATTTTATTATTTCCTCAACTGTTTTATCTATTTTTTGTAAAATAATTTCAGCAAATATTCTTGAAAATTCAGGTCCAATTAGAATCCCATTAGTTTCACCATAATTACAATATTGGACAAATTTATCAAAGACTCCAGAAAAATTATTTTTAGAGGAATCAATATTTTCTTTAACTGCTTCTAAACCAAGTACAGCCCAAGATATTGAATGTGAGTAAATACTGTCAAAACATCTTGCAATATCAAATTTAAAAAGAAAATTATATTTTTTTTCTGCTCGATGATATCTGTAATCTTCGTAAAATTTATAAACGTTTGTATATTTTTTATAGGAAAAAAAGGTTTTTAAATCCTCATATTCTTTGCCTTTTAATTCTAAAAAATCATTTTTATCACCTTTATTTAATTGGTGTAGCTTATCATTAAAAAAACTAAACCTCGCAACATCAACGGGTTTTCTAATACTAAAATCACTAATTGAACAGGAATACAATATTGATTCCTTAAAATCATCATAAAGTTTAACTAGCTTTACTTGATTAATTGGATGTATTAAGGCAAGCTCACGAAAATCTTTTTCTTTATGTGTAATGCGATAACAAAATGGGATTTTTCTAAATTTGTTATCGTTATCGGGTGATTGATAATCATGATGGAATATAATTTTTAGAATTTCTTTGAATGCATCTAAATCATTACCAGATAAATTGTTTTTAAACTCAATTTTATTACCTTGAACAAAAACGTTATACTCAACTAAAAAACGATAAAAATACCTATTTGAAAACGTTATCGGAACCTCATATGGATGAACGTCAGATAAAATTGCTCTTTCTTTTGGATATTGAATATATCTTTTTTTTCTACTCATCTTTCCAAATTGATTTAATTACTTCAAATTTATTTGTTACTCTTTTAAATTTACGATTATAGTAAATATGCTCTCTGGAGTTGAATTTGAATGAATGAAATATTCTTTGGTTAAACCCTTTTTCAAAACAAAATTTATTTTTAATCACGTCTATAAGATTGGCTTTACTGATTCCAATTTTAGGAGGAGGATTTAAATCATTTAGTAATCTTATCATTCGAAGATTTAATATTTTTAGACAATTGTATGTTTTTTTATTAAGTTCAAGCATACAATTTGAATGATATACTCCTGCTTTTATACTTTTTTTATTGTGATTTAGACGATAGTTGCAGGTTAAGAATTTAAGTCTATCAAAAAGCATTTTTCTAGCTCTTTTCTCGTTGTACTTAGAATCAATATTATATATTTCAATTGATTTTTTTATTCTATCTAAATATCGTTTTACTTTATTATCTGATAACTCAACTATAATTTCATGGTTTTGTTTTATTAAAAATTTATATCCAAGAAAATCTAATTTTTCGGGGTGAGGTAAAATTTTATCTAATAATACTATTTTGTGTGTTTTATCTTTTCTACCATCCAGATTATCGTTAATCTGTAGTTCGTTTTTATTTATAATTTCTTTTATCAGCTTTTTATAATCGTATTCTTGACTTTTTGTTTTAGGAGTAAAAACGGCGATTATATCATCGACGTACCGAGCATAGTAAATAATATCCGGTAAACATTTTATTTCATTATCAATTTCTCTCATGTATAGCTCGGAAAGATAAGCACTAACACCAAAACCTCTTGGAATACCTTTTTGCGGCTGCATTAGAGTTGTATCTTTTATTTTTTCAAATTCATAAAACATTCTTTTTAAAAGTTTTTTTGAAAGAGGCGATAATAAACTGTTATTTTCTAATTTTTCAAATAGTTTTTTCTGTGGAATTGATTCATAAAATTTAGTAATGTCAGTTCTAATGATTATTTTAGGAAAACCATCTGAAATTAAATTATAGATTTGTTTGATAATTGTATTTCTGTCTGACTGAATTACTTTGAAAGTTTTGTGCAAATTTTTTTGAAGTTGCTTGATTGCAAAGAAATGTGCACCATTTTTATTTGTGATATACATTTCATTTGATTTATCATATTTTATTTCAAAACAGAACGGAGTGTCTTCATTATTAATGATATCAGAATAATCTGAAAATAAATTATTTCTTATTTCTTCTTTTTCCTCATTTATTGTTTGAAGTCTTTCTGCAAAATCATTCAACTCATCTTGTGAAAGAGTTTTATTTGCTCTAGAATGCCTTAAATTAATTTTATCATTTAAGACAGCGTTGAATTCATCGTGTTTATCAAAATATTCTTGATTTAAGTGTCTTTTCTTTATTGTTCCTTTTCTATTTTCCTTTAAAAAGATAAGATTAAAATTCGAGCTTGAAAATGATTGGTCTAACATTAAATTTTTATAGTTTTCAAGATTTTTATAATTAGTTTTTTCAAATATATAATTTCTCCACAAAAAAATACTACGGAAAACCATAACAATTAATTATTATCAATGTATTTATTCTAAATGACTAGATTTTAAATTAATAATAAGATCATTTTAAAATAAATTACATAACATTGCAAAAAAATATTCCATGAAAATTTTCAAATTTATTTCAGTAGTTACTGCAATGGTATTCTTCGGGATTACTGTCAATGCACAAAAAAAGAAACCGGCAGCAGCTTCAAAATCAGGACCCATCGAAATGCCTGCAGGCACGGAAACGCAGTCGATCCCTAATGAAGAAAAATTCACAGATATGATTATGAAAATCAATGAAGCTGTTGTTTTTAAGTATGATAATAGTTATAAAAATGCAGATGTATACATTATGAAGAATGGTAAGGAAACATTGATGTACAAGGTAAAATCTAATGATACGGGTGTGGATAAAAAACTGAATGCGAGAGTCTATAATAAGAAAGTATACAGCGCTGACGGAAAACAACTTTTATTTACCTATGAGACGGAAACTGCTGTGAGCAGTTTAATAAAGTTCATCTTCAATTTCCCGGAAAAGAAATCTCTTATCCTTGATTTTTCAAATATATATGAACATGATGCGTACACCATGGGTAAATCTGAAACTTTTGAAAAGTATCCTGTTTTTTATTATTATTCGTTTTATACGAATGCGAAAAAATGATTTACGTCCCATAAAGTTACTGTTCCGGAAATCAGGAAATCTTCCATAGAAAGAGAAGAATTTGTATAGGATTTTATGAAGAAATGGGATATAACCAAAGCATTTTTGAGCTTGGAAGTACAGCGCGGATTGTAAATCCGCGCTATCAGGTGTTTTTGTTGATATTACAGGCACGGATTACAAATCCGGGTTTCGCGCTATCGGATTGTAAATCCGCGCTATCGAGAATTAGGAAGTTGACAATATCGTATAATCTTCTATTTCCCAATAATTATCATGCAATTTTAGTTTAAATACAGCATTTCTACCGTAATAATCTTTTTTTATATGATGGTCAACAAAAACTAATGCTCTTTTTTTAGAAGGATCAAATACAATCTCTGAAAAATATACTACTCCTATCTCACACTCATTTGTATGTTTATCATACTCTGCCAGATCCAGTACTTTTGCGGTACACAAATTAAATTGATTTGCTTTTATAGAACTTCGTGTACTTAATTTTTTAATAATATCTGTATTATTGGAAAATTCTTTTAAAAGCTCCTTCCTACTTTTTATATAATTTATAGGAGCTTCGGGATGACCTGTAATAAAATTTTTACTACCTGTAACAAAATCTGTATTTTTATTTTTAGTAGAATCTATATACAAATTGCAATATTTTTCAGGATGATTAAAAATTTCGTTGTGGGCTTTTGTCTTCTCTTCGATATATAAATCCTCATTATGAACTCTTAAACTATCAAAATATTTTTTTTTACCTAAATAATCTTCTCTAAAAAAATAAGGTATCAACTGATCTGTTAAATCATTATATAGTTTTACATTAGTATCGGTAGATTGGCTTACACATTTTTTCATTTCCTCCTTACAATTCGTAAGTAATAAAGAGGATAATAAAATCATAACTATTTTAGTTTTAAAATTCATATTGTTTAGGGATTTTGGGTTAATAACATCTATTGATGACGTAGCCATACAACATCATTCTTTTTTCTCTTATACAATAATTTAAAGAAGAAACTACGATATCTTTATAAACTTTTCTTGTAAAAATATCTATCAAATCTACTACTGTACAGGTAATAAAATACGGTTTTTCCCGATCTTTTATAATATAGCCTTCTTTCATTTAGTATTGTTTTAATTTTTGCTCAAAATAGGGAGACTATCAGAAACGGGATAAATTTAAAAAAAATGTTTGGGTTTGATATTGCTCAAAGTCGTGAAACTTTGCGCAGCGCGGTTTGGGAGTACAGCACGGATTTCAAATCCGCGCTATCGAAAGGTTTTCAATAAACTGTAACAGAGAAGACTTTATTTGGCAATCAGACTTTTACATAATACAGGGATTTTCCCAGCTTATCTTCAAGATGCCTTATATAATCATCCTCTGTTAATCCAATGTTGTATTTTTCCCAAGGGGCAGTTAAAGTCTCAGTTTTTTTAAGATATGTGTTTATCAATTCCAATATTGACTTCCTGTTCAATGGTTCTCCCTGATAGTTTGTTAACCTTTCAGATTCTTCATGGTTATTGATTGTATTGTATACCATCAATAATTGATTCTTAAAGTTATTTTCGCCAAATAAAATAATCGAATTTTCCAGTGTGGTATTTAACCAATGTGGAAAATGAAAAACAGGAGTATACACTGTATAGGGTTCTCCCCATTCGAATTTCTTTTCTTCAATGTTGCATTGGGGTACTGTGCTGTCGTCTATATAATTCATATTATTTCTGCTCTCGAAAAGTATTTGTATTTAAGAATAGATTTCAAGCGGCTTCAGGGTGATTTTATCGATTTCAACGGATTCTATTTTTTCCAGGTGGATTAAAAATTCCATCCAGCTAAGAATATGCTCTTCTTTAAGCGAATAAACATTTAATTTCCAGATTCCCGCTGGTAATTCTATCAATGGCAATTCATATTTAAAGTATTCTTCTTTGGTTACATCTCTGCTTCCGTTTAAAATGTTTTTAAGGAATAATGAACTATCGATATGGGCTTCTAAATCACCTTTATGATTATGGCACATTTGGGTAAAATCTGCATGAGAAACAGCGCGGATTTCATCTCCGGGCTCTGCTTTTAAGTAATTGTAAGAATCGTGAAATTCCCATCTACTGCTGTCTATTTCTTCTTTATTAAAAACAAAATCGACCTGTTCTACTGCTTCATCGGTAGTAATGATATGGATGATTCCTTGTTTTAATAATTCTGATAATCCATCGGGATAATCGTAGTTGAATTCTTTATCCGAGTAATAGTTTTTACACCTGGTTATATTAGCAAAAATGAGTACGCCTTCTGTATTTAATCCTTCGAGAATCATGGTCTGTTTGTTTAAAAATTATAGTGAGAACTTTAAATGGGCAGATTTCCTGAATTTATTATGCAGATTTTCTACGGGGTAAAGTTTTACATCCTGAGCAAATTAAGTATAATTATGATATTTCGCAAACTTGTTTTTTACACAGAAGCGGTATTCGAAATAAGCCCGGCGTTCCGTAGGAACGCTATCTTTAAAAAATTGCCGCATTAAATATACCAATCCTACGGATTGATTGCCGGATTTATTTTTATTTCTACACAGATTCTGCTCCTAAAGGAGCAGCTTTTTTATTATTTTAAACCATTTAATCATTAAAAAGGTTTATCTGTCTCTAAATTCCTGTGGAACACCGGATAATTCTGCCAAATCTATTTCTAAGCGGGTATTTCCCTCATCTGCTTCAGCTCCTGCGGTGAATGCTCCATATACTTTATTTAAAACCAGCCTTGCAATTCCATCAGTAACCGCAATGATGGGGTTATCATTGTTAAAAGTAGGGTGTAAATGGAATTTAACAAACCCGGTAAGAGGATTTGCCGGATTTGTACTGCATACTTCAAGGGTTACTTTATATAATGCAGGATTTTCTGAAGGTTCTATTTTTGCCGTAATTTTTCTTTCATTACATTCAGATTTTCCACCCCATTTTGATTTTTGAGGGTCATCCGGATCATTCGTAGCAATATTGTTTACTTCTGCTTTTACTTCATCAAACTTTTCAGAGATTGTTTTTCCGCCGCCTAAATCGGTCATTTTTTGCTGTGTATCATTAATGACTTCAGCCATTGCATTGACTTTTTTATCTAAATCATCTTCTACTTTTTTTACCATACCAATAAAATGAAGTCTTGTCCATAGATAAACGGATAAAAAGCCAATAATAAGAAAATACAATATTACAGCGATGGCTATTTTTTCACCAGACTCTTTGTTCTGAAATATTATCGAAAAATATTTTCCCACCCGCGCTAAAAATTCAGGAATATTATTCAATTGAGTTAAGCCCACTCCGACAATAATCTTTGTAAGCCAGTCACTGATCTGAACAAGATTATCATTTTGCGTAACTGAAGGTTTTCTGTCATGATTATTTGTATCTGAGTTTAAAATTTTTGGTACTCCAAATAAAAATCCTGAAAGCCCCCCAATTCCAAAACTGGCTCCTCCAATAAAGATGCATGCTCCTGTAAGTTCCAGATAAGCCATTATTCCTCCTTTCATATTCAAGGTGTTTAAGCCGATAAGAAAGCAGATTACTATTCCGACAATAATGGAAAAGAGTAAGAAATCCCAAATGCTTTTAAGATCTCTGTTTTTTTGTTTTAATGTTAATTCTGACATGGTATAGATTTTCTTATACGAAATTCTTACATATTCCAGAATTAATCCATTACTATTTTGTGTTATTTTTTGTTGGAATCTTCGGATTACTTTTTCATTAGGCTTCATTTAAAATTCAATCTCTAAAATAAATTGAAATTCAGCGAATTGAAATCCCAAATATTTGTTTGGTATGCTTATTTTTCGTATATTTGTTAACTTATTAAAAGAAATCTCTGTCTTTACTTTCTGTGATCGTTTAGAATATTTTATTTACTTCCGTTTCAATTTATGCCTTTTTAAGGGCATTCACATTAATAAAAGCACTCAGAAACCCTTTAATAACAGGTTCGGAATTTGGTGGATACCATCATTGAAAAGGGCGATTTCCCTGATTTTTCCGAAGCTTAAAATAACTGTAAAATAAAAATTCAATAAAATATATGGCAGATTCTTTCTCTAAAAAAGAAAATTTCAAGAAAAAACAGCAAAAACTAAAAGAAAAAGCAATGCGCCGTGAAGAGCGTAAGGAAAACAATGATAAAGGGAAAAGCCTGAACGAAATGTTCATGTATGTAGATGCGAACGGACAACTTACTTCTACACCACCGGATCAGGCTGAAAGAGAGGAAATTGATATCAACAATATCCAGTTGGGAGCAGCTCCTATTGAGGCTGAAGAAACTGTAAAAACAGGAATTGTAACTTTTTTAAGCGAAAAAGGATACGGTTTCATCACGGAAGATAAGACTAAAGAAAATATTTTCTTCCACAACAACAACTGCATTGACCAGATTAAGAAAGGAAATAAAGTTTCTTTCGAAAAGGAAAAATCTCCGAAAGGTTTTTCTGCAATGGAGATCAGATTGGTAAAATAAATATCAGATAATAGATAAAATAAAGCTTCAGAAATGAAGCTTTATTTTTTTTTATAGAGTTCCTCGCGGATCTGAACTAATATTTTTGTGGTTTTTTCCAGATCCGGAACATCGGGTAGAGTAGAAGCAGCATGATAATGTTCAATAGAAGCAATAAGGTCTTCCGCTTTTTTTAATACTTCTTCATACGACCGGTTTCCGGCTTTGATGTCAAGTAATTCTTCGCGGTTTTCCACGCGGATATTCAGAGAATTGTTTTTAAAAATCTGTTCGCACGACTGTAATAAACGAATCGTGTGCATCATGTTTTTGCTGTCGTAATTCTGTCCGTGATTCTGATTGACGTTGTAGCGGTCTTCATTGCGTTCGGAAACCCACTTCCAGTATTCGCGGTAATCTTTGCAGTAGGTAGAATAGGCATCTAGGTTGTAGAAAAGATAGGCAAGTGGATGCTGTCCTTTGGGAACGGAGGAAACAGAGACCTGATTTGCTTCTAGGTTCTGGATGATTCCTTTGTATCTGAAATCGCCGGACTGATCGTAAAACAGGGCAAACATTCCTTTGGTATTGTCGATGCTTACCAAGCCGCATTTTTCCTGCTGTAAACCATTCTTATTTTCGGGGGAAGAGGATTCCCGCAGCCATTTTTTCAACGGAACGGAGCCCTGATCCTGCAAAATATAACAGAAATCGAGGATGGATTTTTTCTCTTTATCCATCGGATTGAGAATCTTTTTGTTGAGTCCTTTTGCTTTTTTAATCTGGGAAACGGCATATCCTGCAAAGGTGTCTTTGCAGAGTCTGGAAAGGAAATCTTCGGGTTTCAGGAGATCCATTAAGGGATGTTTCTGTAAGATGCAGTCTTCCGGACTGGCGATAATTTCGAGGATGTTGGGATTGTTTTTCTGTAACAGTTCGATAAGTCTTCCGATTTCATAGTAGGTGATGTCGTTGGTTTCGTTGGAAATCTGGGGAATATAATTTAACCCGAAAAATTCTTCTTTCGGTAAATAATACACGCCGCGAATGTCTGTATCAGAATTTTCTGTTGCCAATCCGAAAGAACGGCTTCCGGAGATGGCTTCGAAAAGGATGAGGTTTTTGTTTTTAAGGTCCTGGATGGTCATTTAATTATCCTTTAAAAAGTTTAAATATTTCATAATTTATTTTTTTTACTTTGTTTATGAAATATGTTTTACGTTTGCCTTTTGAGAAAATTACTTTTGAATAAAAACGTCCATCAATAATCATGTATTCGTCATCTTTTATAGGAATTGAAGTGAAAACACATTCAAGTTTATCATTTAATTCATTGAAACATTTATTAATAAATGATAAATCTATTTTTTCAGAAATAAATTTTTTTTCTAATAAAGAGAATGTGTTTTGTGCTTTATCCAAAAGAGATTGCAATGCGTTTGAATTTTCTGATTCGTGAAATTCGTTAAAATATTTATCAGTAATGTATTTAATAAATTCCGGATGATAGAAAGTTTTATACTCTTTAAAGTTCCTAATAGCTAAATAAATTGGATCTTGGGAATCGTCTTTTAAATTGGCACACCGAACTTTAATAGATTCAGGAATTTCAATTCCATATTTAATCTTTAAATGTTCAACATGTTTTAGAAACTCATTTTCTTCTTTGTAGGTGACTTTCACTTCACCTCTTGCGATGTTTTCAGTAACACTGACGTAATGCGGATTTTGTCCTTTCTGCCATATTCCATCTCTAAAGATTATGGTGAAATATTTATACTCAGCTCTATTTTTAGCATTGAAGCTGATATCCAATGTGTCTTTTTCCTTTGGAAGATATTCGAAATCAAAAATATTACCTTCATTAAGTTTTGATATTATGTTTTGTGCGGAGATTGTATTACTAAAATCTTCTACGGGTTTTACAAAGCTTGCGAAAAAGAATGGATTTTTTTCCTTGTAGCCAACGTATCTATTCAAAGACCAAATGTATATATTTTTTATTTCAAAAATATCTCCTTCAGTACAAGTGCAGAATTGTAATTCAGTATTCGGGGTACACATAATTTAATCTAAAAAATAGGGTGAAAAATCAATTCCCTGAAAACAGCCTGCCATTGGTAAAACGTTATCGCCGTTCATGGTGACTTCATATTCTTCGCAGGTGAGCTGTGAAACTTTCTGATACCAGCTTTTCTGGTATTCTTTCTGAATGTTGTCCAGTTTAATTAAACAATGCAGTCCGCCATTGGTTTTGATAAAGGTAAGACAGTCGGGGTTTAAGCAGTCTGCAATGTCTTCTCTGAATTTATCAATGGCTTGTTGATGGTTTTCTATGCGGAAATCAATATCGAGATCAAAGAATATTTTTCGTGAAGTGGTGGTCTGAATAAGATTTAAAGCCAATGTGTGGGGATTGATAGCGTTATCTTTCCGGATGAGTTTTTCCGAAATTTCTTTCATTAAAAACAATGAAGCATTGTGAAGATCGCGCGGGTTGGGAGTGATGTAAATCGCGAGGTTATCCTGAGAAACTTCGGTATTTCCGGATTCGTACAAGCCTGCCGGAATTTCGAGCTGCCTGATTTTATGAAGCAGTCTTTCTTTGGTTGAGGTAAATCTTTTTAACTGTGCTTTATCTGCTTTCAGTCCTGTTTCGGGGTTGTATTTTTTTCTTGCGAGAAGGGCAACGTAATATTGTTCATTGGGCAATAGTTCAGGAAGCCAGTCTATGAATTGCTGTAATTTTTCTTCGTTGTGTATGATTTTGTAGTTCATTGGTTTTTAATTTTGTTTTTGAAATTCAATAACCTTATCAATCCATTCCAAAATAGTTTTTTCCAGTGCTTTTAAATTTTCAAGTTCGTAATTTTTTTTGTCTGAATGTGATAATATACCTGCTTTATGTAATTTTTCTTTAATTTTAAAGATAAAATGTGTTTGTGGAAGATCTAATATTGCACCGCCACCATAATAGCCAAATGTATGATTTTCATGAACTGTTTTTAGTTATTGAAATAAAATTTTTAGCGGAATTTGTCCTTGATTAACAAAATCTAGGTTTCTTCCAGAGCTTTTAGAAAATTCATTTGAACAAATATGCAAATAATAATCAAAATCTTCATCAATTAGTAAATGAACACTTCTTACTCTCAGGTCTCCTCTTAAACCATCACTTTTACTAAAATAGAAAATATAATTACTTTGAGAAAAGTCTTCATCATTGATGTAAACAGGTAAGCGATATTTTCTTTTTCTGTAACCCTTTTCATCTTTCACTGAATTTCTAAAGGAGAAAAATAATACTTCATAAGATATTTTAGAAACTATAAAATCGTCTTTTTTGTTTAATCCTTTTGCATAGACAAAGGTTTCATTTTCCCAAGAGTAATTTTTTGTTTTAAGGTTCCATTTGTTTTTACTAAAAATAAATTCAATCCAATAATAACCGGAAAACTGTTCTGTTTTTAGAATAAAAACATCCCTAAACTGTGGCGTGTAATTTATGCTTTTGAAAAAATTTCCTCCTGTAAATTCATTGTATAAGTCGGTTGTGTTTTGTGAAATTTCATTAAAATTTTTGACATCCTCAAATATTTTTTTCCAGGGAAATTGCATACCAATAATTGTGGACTCTCCATCTTTAAAATTCGGTAAATAACGCTTTATTGCCCAATTAAAATTAGCTTCCTGATGGGTTTGGCTGATGGTGATAATATTTTCTTTTTCCATGGTTGTTGTTTTTAAAATTCATTCAAAAATACTCTATAATCTTCTCGAATCATCAATTCCTTTTCCACAAACAATTCATTTCTTACACAATCCACCGTTTCCTGAGTTACAGGATTGTAGCCTTGTTTGTTAATTTCCCTGTTAAAAATTCCGACACCGCGTTTTTGCCAGGACGGAAGATCGTTGTAATTGATTCCGTACTGAAAAAGCAGTTCATTTTTATCGGATTGTGACATTCTTTCAATTCTTTCGGTGGTTTGTCTGGCGTTGAATCCGTTGTTTCTCAACGTCCAGTAACAGTAAGCGGAAAGGGAATTTCTGTGGGAATCTTCCTGTCTCCAGCAAAAATAATCCGCGATCATTTCACGATTCGGAATGGAAATCGTTCTGCAGTCGAAAACACAGATTTCCTGAAACTGCAGACTGAAAAAAGCACTTGCTTCTCCTGCGAGAACAGAATTGATCTTCCTTACTTTTCGGCTGAAAGTCTGGTCGTCTTTATGGATCAGCAGAGAAATTTCATCACTCTGCGTGTAACCGTACAACACTCTAAACCCGATGGTAAAAAGGTGTTTCGTCGTATCGATCATTGCCTGACTGAATTTCGAATCAAAAGGTTTTTCCAGCGACAGTTTTTCTTTGGTAAGTCTGGTAAATCCTCTTCCGTCGAGTCTCACGATCATAAAGTTTTCCGGCAGAATATACTGTTCCGAAAGGCTTTCGTTTTTTCGCATGGCCGCTTCAATTTCTTCAAATTTCATAATTGCTGATTTCAAATTTGTTCTCCCTTATTTTCACATGGAATATTTTGTCAAAACCTTCTTCAATGGAAGGCTTTTCGAGGTCTTTGTATTTTGCTTTTATTCCGATCTCGCTGATGGAGTCTTTTCTGTATTTATTCCGTTCCATACAATCCTGAATGTTGCTTTCAAAATAATATGCAATAATTTCATATTTGTTCTGTCGGGCAAGTTCAATGTATTTTCTTCTGCTTTCTTTAGTAACATTCGTGTTATCAATCACCATTTTGGACTGTGTTTCAAAACAGTACTGAAGCAGTTTTCCTTCTTTGTTTCGGGTATTCAGCAAATCCATGCTGATCCTGATGTGCGAATTGAAAAAAAGCTCCTTGTAGAAGGAACTTTTTCCGCTTGCGGGAATCCCGATGAATATGATGATCTGCATTTTTAATTCTTTATACAGCTTTTCACAATCACCTCCAAAGCTTTTTCCGCATCACAATTATACAACCCCGAACACCAAGCCGGATTGGCTTCAATTAAAGCCCAGCCTTTTCCTTTGATGATCCCGAAATCCAGAACAATCGCTTTGGGAAGCGTTTCACCGTATTGCTGAATGAAATTTTTGAAAAAATCAAAAAGCTGTTTCTGTTCGTTTTCAGAAAGCGGATTGGTGTCAAAAACATCATTTCTCCAATAAGAAGAATGGGTTATTATTTGATTATTTAAGACAAAACATCTTACTTCCAGTTCCCATTCTACGACTTCGGAAGTGAAAACCCTGCTTTCCAGATCCAATGTATCAAAACCTTTGATGTTGGTGACGTTGTCAAAAACTCCGGCTTTAAAACTTTTAAAATCCGAACATTTGATGAAAATATTTTCTTCATGCACGAAATCTTTCAGCTTTCCGTAAGAGATTTTCCTTTGGGTAAATTCCTCCGAAACTTTTGAAAGCCAGTCGTCATCTGGTTTTGTCAACGTAAGACTGCATTGTTCCGCCACAATTTCAGCATAAATATCTTCACCATACACCGCAATCACGTCTGCACGAAATTCTTCGGGAACATTCCATTTTGCATTAAACCGGCTCAACTCGTAGGGTGAATTGAGGGATGCTTTTTTCAGATTGTTGCTGTCTTCCGTGTACATAGGAGAGAGCGCGATGAGGTTTTTCATGGCATTATTTTTATTTCTAATGTATTAATATTTCTCTAAAAACCTTCTCCATTTCGTTTTTATCCGAGTTTCCTCCTTTCAGGCTCTTTGCCCTTTCTTCATTATTCAGTATGGTTTTTTCTAAAAATCCGAAGAGTTCCCAGTCATTCGGATGATGGTAAGATTCTCCTTTGGTGGCTTTTAAAGCGATTAAATTTTCTATTTTCGTTCTTGTAAAATCATCCACTAAGACCAGCAATTCACTAAACAAAACAGGCGGAACCGTCCCTTTTTCTAATATCCATTTTCCGGTTAATGTGGTTCGTAAGCAGTAAAAGTAAGATTTAAGTTTTACCTCATCAAGTCTGCATGCTTCGAGATATTTTTTGCTCATGCTTGAATAGTGATAAAATACGGCTATCGGAGAAAAGCATTTGTCCGCCAAAGGCTTGAACAGATCGTGAAATTTCTCATTTTTCACATAAACGACAGGAGAGTAGAACCAGCTCAGCAAAGCCGCATTTGACTTCAACAATAAATGGAACGTTTTTCTTAGATCCCATCCGGAACCGTCCAGATCGTCTTCCGTCATAAATTCTATGGTTTCGTCTTTATCCCACGGCGAAAGATACCAGTCTTTTTCGTGTCGGTATATGAAGCGTATATCGTAATCGCTGTCCGGAGACGCAAATCCCCACGCGCGGCTTCCGGATTCTACGGCAAGCAGTATTTCTACACCGCGTTTTTCTTCGACTTCTTTTAGTTTTTCTATTATTTTTGGTGTCATGATTTTTAAATTTGATACAAAATAAAAAACATCCTGCGCAATCTTTTTACGCAGGATTATTTTATGTAAAACTCGTCTAAACTTTTTACCACAAAAGATGCAAAAGATTTTACACTTTAGTTTTTTAAGTTTAATACTTAAATGGAAAGAAATAGCACATAAGTTTAAAAAAAATCAAAGATTTTTTCTCTTTGCAGACTTTTGAAATACTTTAAATAAATCCAATAAAGTCTTTTGTCTCTTTTGCGGTTAAATTTAAAGTGACTTTATACAAACTGATAATAATGTTTTTAAGAGCTTTTAAGAAGGTGAAAAAATTATTTAGATCTGTTTGAAATTTTAACTTTAGATTTTATACGCAAAGTTTCTATTTTTCGATGATATACTTTAAAAGAAAGCAAAGTGAGGGCAGATTTCATCTGCTATTAAGCAAGGTCTTTAACAGCCGTTTATGACGTAAAGCTATATGCAACATTTTCCATAAATAAATATGCTTTTCTTCCTTAAATTACATTTTTATCATTCGCTGAACGAAGTTCCCTTGCGAACAAATAAATAAAATCATTTTAATAAATATAACTTTGCGTGTATTGCGTTAAAATTATTTAGCCTCAAAAATTTTATCATTTAAAAATCTTCGTAAAACTGTCTTTTTCCAGATTCTCCAAAGAAAAATCAAAGTCGATATTTTCTTTATCATAAACGATTTCAGCCCCTAATTCCTGAATCAAAAGATTGAAGGATATCGGTTCGTACCATTGCTGATACAATGCATTCGTCGCCATTACGGAAATTTCTGTATTTCCTGAAACATGAGCATGTCCTGCTCCGAAATTCAGCAATACGAAACACTGTCTTCCGTCTTTTGGCAGCAACATTCCCAAAACGGTCTGCTTTTGTACGGATTGACATTTTGCTTCTGCAAACAGATTATTCGGATTCATCATATAATCGTAAGAAACGGCATCGCCTTTTCCGATAACTATTTTATATCCGCAGTCGCTGTTTCCGTTGAAAACGTTGTTCATTACCAGAGTCGGAGCCATTAAACCTGTGTTTGCGTAAAGATATTCTACAGCACCGTTTGGCGCAGAAGTGATATCTCCGGAATACATCAGTTGACCGGCATTTTGGTTGTAAGCTGCATTCCATCCGATTTTTCCGGCAATATTTAATCCCGAAAGGTCCAAATCATAAGCTCCCCATGCATTTTCCCAGTAAATTCCGACCGCTAATCTTTCACCGAAAAATCTTGTTCCCGTCGGAATATTCCCTACAAACATCTTTTCAGAAGTCGGTAAGGCAAATTCTACATCTTCAGGGAAATAGAATTTCTTTCCTTCAAAACGATACTTTGATTTTAAATAGCTTAAGATAAAATCGTAGTTCAGTTCATTCACAGAAGTTGCAATTGATTTTTTCGTCCACGATTTTCCGTTTCGGATTCTGTATACAAAAGTATCCTGACCATACATTCTTGAATAACAAGCCGATAAAGCTTTAAACAAAGCAAACGGAGTGGCATTTTCCAGCCAATGTAGATCGCTGTTTTCCAGCAAAATATTCGTTGCGTTATTCAATGGATTCGAAATTAATGGTTTGTGATAAATTTTCGACAGTTTTGAAATTTTATTAATCACCTTGGGCGCTCTGTTTTTATAGGCTAAAAATAAAGGCTTGAAACGGTTAAAAATTTTCGCCATTTTTTCCAGTCCGAAACTTTCAAAAAGATAGGTCGGATTAAATTTACTTTGCTTGATATCATTAATCAAATCATTGTTTTTAATTAATAATGTTTCTTTTGTGGTTTTGTAGATCACGTAACGTAAAAATTCGACATTATTTTCAGGATAAATATCGTAACGGTCGGCAATTTTTATGATGGCTTCTTTGTTTCTGATATTTTCTTTTCCTGTAAAATCATATTCCAGTTCGTCGTGCAGAATAGATAGTAAATCATCAATTGTTTCTTCTTTCAGAGCAATTCCAGATCTTAGAATAGCAAGACATTTTTCCTGAAGTTCTTCTTCTGAGTAGGCTTTAATTACTTTGAAATTCAGCTTCAGATCCGGGATATTCAACACTTCATCCGGAATGTATACTTCACCCTGAAATCTGCTTCCATAGGTGGAAAAATAATGAAATAACTGTTCCATCAACAGTTCGAATCTTGTACTTTCTTTAATCTTCTGCCAAGATTTATGAAAGGTTTTGTTGAGATCGTTTCCGTTCAGCTTTTCTTTAGCGTAGTAAGAAATAATTTCTTTTTTTGCCCACAATGCAGAAGGTTCAATGATGAAACCATCCTGAGAAATAAATACTTCAGCATCCGATTCTTTTGCCAGTACAGCGTTGAATAATTTTAATGTTTTCATTGTTTTTAGTTTAAAAAAATAAGTGAGGAGTAAGATTCATTAAAAGTGAAGTGTTATAGGAACTCCTTTTACCTATAGTTTTTAAAAGGCGGGGAGTAATTTTCCAAATAATTTATAGGAACTCCCTTTGCCTTAAAGTTTTTTAAAAAGGCGGACACTCCGGCAAGCTCAGTGCGACATTTTTAGCTAAAATATTAGCATTAAATTTTATCGGAGATAAAATCCTTGCGCCTTAAAATTATAGTTGTTAAAATAAATTGCGCCTTTGTGTATATCTAACAATTTTTTTCTTTTTTTTGAGGAACAGGCAGGACTCGAACCTGCGACCCACAACTTTGAAGTTTACAGGAACTTTATTTGCCAAAAGCGAAAAGTAATCTGTTGCTCTACCATCTGAGCTACTGTTCCTACCTTATGATTAAAGGTTTTCATTAAACCCTACAGGCTTTTACACCTGCAAGGTTCGGTTATTAGTTTTCTTTTTGTTAACCCATTGTTCTTAATCTGTTTTTACGGATAATTTTGAACTCTTAACTTCCAATGATCTGACTTCGGAAAGTGAAGCGTTAAGAAAATTTAAAATTAATCCGTTAAAAAATTCTCATTGTCTGAAGCGCGACTGCACTTTTGAACCGAAGAACTTATCTTGAATTCGCGCAAGTTTTGGGAATTTTAGGAATAAGTTTTAATTTTTAGCGGAAGTTTCCAGGTCTTGAACTTTTTGTTTCTTTTGTTTCAAGACAAAAGAAATTCTATGCTTTTCTAAACTTCTTCTTTTTCTTCCAAGGTGCATTCTTTTGAACATCACCCGCCATGATACATCCGTAAGGCATCACTTCATCCAGAACTTCACACAATCCGTATTCTTCAATCTGAGCTCTTACGTTTTTGGCACTTTTATAAGCAGTCGGAAGTTCGGAAATATCAATTTCATTGGTGAAGAAACGGATGTCTAATCCTTTGGTTTCTTCTTCAAAAACTTCTTCGATGGTTTTATGCGCCAACGATTTTTTATGCTGACTTCTGCTGAAGTTTCTTCCCGCTCCGTGAGGCGCAAAACCCAGATTTCTTTCGTTGGTAATTCCTTTTACAATCAAAACCGGTTCTGCCATATTCAAAGGAATTAATCTCGGACCTGTAATATCCGGCATAAATTTATCATCCAAAGGCGTTGCACCTTTTGCGTGGTAGAATAAATCTCCATCTTTGAATACAAAATTATGCTCGTTCCAGTATCGGTCTTCTTTCTCGATTCCTAATTTATTCAAAGCGGCATCATGAATGGAAATATGATTTTCTTTCGTCCATTTTCTGATTAACTGTAAGGCTTCCCAATATTGTTTTCCTTCTTCCGTTTCATAAGGGATCCATGCGTTTTCTCTTAAGGTTTCAGGAGAAATTTCCATTCTGAACTGGTTCGCAACCTTCATTCCTTTATCATACAAAGCTGCGCCCGGAGCTCTTGAACCGTGGTGTGTTACCAACATCGTGTTTCCTGTATTTTTGGAAATTCCGACAAACAGGAAATGGTTTCCGTCGCCCTGCGTTCCCATATGTGAACGCGCAATGCTTATTAATTTTTCGTCATTCAGAAAATCATTCTCTCTGAAAGCATCCATCAATTCCTGAGACATCGGCATCTGTTCTCCTCTCGGTCTTCCACCGTATCCGAAATGCGTGATGGAATGGGCTGCATCCAAAACTTCTTTAGGATCTGCTTTTCCGAAATCCGTCAGCATCACAGAACAGCAGATATCTGCACTATGGAATCCCGGATGAATCGCATTTTTCGCCACAACCACACCGCCAACAGGAATATGCCCTGCACGACCTGTAGGACAGGCATCCGGCATAATGGCTCCGTTTTCCAGAGTCGGCGTTTTCATCAGGACTTTCATGGTGTTGATTACTTTTTCTACGTTATCATTTTCACTTTCGTGTTCTGCTCTGATGTTGATCACAAAATCTTTTGCCGTTTCATGAAGCGGAATCAGTTCGGGCTGTTTAAACTGTTCCAGATATTCTTTTATCTGAGTTTCGTCTAAATTATTTTCGTTGATGAATTCAATCGCTTCTTTAAACCATTTCGCTGGTCTGTATCCTAATTCGATTAAATGATTTCCGTTAAATTCCATATGTTCTCTCATTTTGATGATGCAAAGTAATAACTAAAGTGTGCAATCTTTTTGCGCAGATAAAATTATTTTAATTATTTTTGAGGAATTAACCACAAAAGGCACAAAAGTTAGTTGACACATGAGTCACATTAGTTTTAAGTTAAATGATTGAGGATACTTTAGAGCACATCAGATTTAAAAATCAAAGATTTTTGTGAGGAACAAATAAAGCTCTAAAGTGGATACTGAATCATTTCAAAAAATAGTGTCCTTAAAGAACGAGAAATGGTTTTTTAAAACTTTTCTACACAGATATTGCTCTGATCGAGCGGATTTCTGTTTTAAAATTGAATTATTTATAAATAAAAAATTAAGATATGTTGTTTGAACAATTAGAAAACGCGCCACAGGAAATTGAGTTTAAGGATGTAATTGCTTTTATTGATGAACATTACGATTTTACCCCGACAAAATTTACGAACGGAAATACAGTAAATGAAGCCAATCAGAATAACGGCTCCTGTAAGATTTTTAGTTTTGCGAAATTAAATGATCTGTCGAAAGAAGAAACGCTGAATCTTTTCGGAGAATTTTACAGGGAAGATGTTCTTAAAAATCCTGAAGGAACAGATCATCAGAATATCAGAAACTTTATGGAATCCGGCTGGGAAGGAATTTATTTTGAAGGAAAAGCTTTAAGTAGAAAGTAAACTGTCATTACGAACAGACCGGAGGTCTGCGAACGCAGTTCAGAAATGACGAAGCAATCTCAAACAATTTAGAAGAGATTGATTGAGTGCTTCCTTGGTAAGGAAGAGGTCATGAAAAATGACAGCTTTTACCACCCCGTCAAAAAATCGAAGATTTTTCGCCACCCCTCCAGAGGAGGGGAATTTGACTGCCTTATTAAATTCAACCTCAATCTCAGTCTTAACCTAAAATTTAACCTCATCATATGTCATCCAACAAAAACGCGCTCATCCGGTACAAAACACTGGATAAATGTCTGAAAAATAAATACCGGAAATATACCCTCGAAGATCTTATTGACGAATGTTCGGAAGCTTTGTTTGAATTTGAAGGAAAAGAATCTTTTGTAAGCAAAAGAACGGTACAGCTCGATCTGCAGAATATGAGGAGTGAAAAATTCGGATATGAAGCACCGATTGAAGTATACGAAAGAAAATACTATCGTTACAGCGATCCCGATTACAGCATTCATAATATTTCGGTTAATGAAAGTGATCTGAAAGCCATGAATAATGCGGTACAGATTCTAAAGCAGTTCAAAGACTTTTCGATGTTCAAGGAAATGAACGGGGTGATCCAAAAACTGGAAGATTCCATCCATTCCACGAACCAGAAATCAATTATTCATTTAGACAAAAATGAACAGTTGAAAGGTCTGGAATATATTGATATTCTGTATGATGCGATTTTATACAAGAAAGTACTGAACATCACGTATAAAAGTTTTAAGGCAAGAGAATCAGATTCTTATATTGTTCATCCGCAGTTGCTGAAGGAATTTAACAACCGTTGGTTTTTGATCTGTTCCAATAAACAGTATGTCTATAATCTTGCTCTGGACAGAATGGAAGATATTCAGATTGAGGAAAAGATCGATTATATTGATATGAATCTCGACGGCGACGAATATTTTAAGGATATTGTAGGAGTGAGTGTTTCGCCAACGATGGCTCCGCGAAATGTGGTTTTCTTCGTAGATTCTCATAATGCACCTTATGTAAAAACCAAACCTTTTCATGCCAGTCAGGAAATTGTAAGCGAAAGTAATGAGGGTACGATTTTTAAAATCTGTGTACAGTTGAATTTTGAACTGGAAAGACTTCTTTTGGGGTTTGGAGAATGTCTGGTTGTGCATAAACCGAGAAAACTCCGCTTGCGGTTAGAAGAAAAATTCAAAGCGGCGGCAAAAAACTATCAGAATCTTATCATTCCTGAAGAAGATTGATAACAATTCTTGGCTTAGAAATTGTATTGCATGAATTATAAAAAAATAAACAGTATGAAATCAAGAATATTAAAAGCAGTTGTAGCAGTAGTTGCGCCTTTGGTTATCGAATTTATCGTGAAGAAGATTTCTGAGAAAATTGATCAGAAAAGTCAGAAAAAAGAAGATCCTAAGCAACTTCCTGCATCCACGAATTAACATGACAAGTAGTTAGATTTAAATTATAGAAAAGAGGCTGTTCATTTTTGCAACAGCCTCTTTTTATTTTTAAAGCTTTCTAAATGATTTTAAAATTTGATGCAAACTGAATGTTCAACGGAGTCAAAAGTTGCAAAATATGATCAAAATGTAATGATTAGTTATTCTAAATTTGTGTTAACTTTTGCATTTGTATTCATTGATTCTATATAAAAGTTAAAACAAAGTTTTTATGACTGTCCGTGATTTTCATCATTAAACCTTTGAGTTCTTTGCTGAGTGAAACGCCTTTGCGAACTTAAAAACAGTTAGTATATAAAGAATCTTAGCGATCCTTTGCGTTAAAAAGTAGTATAAATTAATAACGGATGATCAAAAGCTTTTATATAAAATCATAAACCCCGTTTTTCCAGCCCAGAACTTTAGAAGAGTCTGCTTTCAGCCAGTTTTTAAGGATAGTAGCATAAATTTTCCGGAAATCTTCGGTGTAGATTAAATCGCCTTCATTCAGATTCTGTAAATCGGGAAGTGCATTCAGAATTCCTTTTTTCTTTAAACCTCCACTGATGAAAAACATCTGGTTTGCCGTTCCGTGATCGGTTCCGTTGCTTGCATTTTGAGCAACACGGCGGCCAAATTCTGAAAAAGTCATTAGTAAAATATCATTAAAAAGTCCGTTACTTTTCATATCCGCAACAAACGCTTTTACCGCATCATTGATGTCTGTAAAGAGTTTTTGCTGTCTTTCATTCTGGTTCACGTGCGTATCAAAACTTCCGATGGAAAGATAATACACTCTCGTATTGATGTCAGATTTAATTAAAGAAGAAACCGTTTTAAAGTCTTTTCCGAGCTGAGAATTCGGGTAAGTCTGTTCTGTTTTTTTCGCTTTGCTTTTTTCGAAAATGTAGTCTGCGTTGTTGATGGTGGAACCTAAAGTCTGATATAAATAGGAAACCGTTTCGTCGTCATGATGATGATCGTAGAGTGATTTGAAATATTTTTCCTGACTGGTCTGATATAATCTTTTCGGATCTTTAAAGGCAAATGCTTTATTTTTTTCACCTTTTAAAGCTAAACTCAGCATATCGTCCACTTCTAATGCTTGTGTGGGATGATCGCATTTATAACATTCTTCATCCAGAAATCTTCCCAGCCAGCCTGTGTCAAGATATTCATCGCTTCTGCTTGCAGAATGCCAGATGTCCATGCTTCGGAAGTGTGATTTATCGGGATTCGGATAACCGACATTATTCATCACAGAAAGTTCTCCCTGATCATACAGTTCTTTGAAATAGGAGAGGGCAGGATTAATTCCGGCTTCGTCCGTAAGCTGCATGGAATTCTGAATGGCAATTTTATTTCTTTCCCTGAAATAAATATCATTTTTTGTCGGAATAATCGTATTCAGACCATCATTTCCTCCCGTGAATTGCAGTACCACCAATATTTTCTGATTGGGTTCCAGTGCATCATCAAATGTCATGGCTTTCAGGAAATTCGGCATCAGAAACGATGCGGTTGCCAATGAACTTATTTTTAGAAATTCTCTTCTTTTGATTAACATAAGCTTAGGTTTTAGGATAAAGATGATAGGCGGCAGGTTTTAAAGCTGTATTTTAACGGTAAGCTAAAATCTGCTGCTGAAAACTACATTAACTGATATTCCGGTGTCGACATGAGATTAATGACATTCATTTTCACGCTGTTGTCGGAGAAATTTTTCACCGAACTCATATCCAGAGATTTTGAACTCTGAATTAAATAATCCTCCACATTCTTTCCGTTAAAAATCTTTTCTACACGAGTCCAATCGATCGTAATATTCGGGTTTTTAAAACTTTTCGTTAAAGAATTCGTGTTGTTTTTTAAACCCATATCCAAATCATCATCTTCTTTCGGACGGTAATCTAACGGTCGCAAGCCGGACCATATCTGCGGAATCTGAAGTCTTAACATTAAAGTCGAACTGTCGATCCACGATTTTCCGTTCGGCCAGCCCGAAACGTTCGGCGGGTACAAAAGCATCTGTCCCAGTAATTTCTGATAAACGATGAGGTTTTCAGGATTCTGAATATTCATGGGAAGCGACCGCATGATTCCTGCCATCAGTTCAATGGGAGATTTTATCCGGTTGCCGATATTTTTTTTATCATAAAACCATGAACTCGAAAAAATATCCATCATGAGTTTTTTAATGTCGTAACCGGACTGGTAAAAACTTTCGCTCAATGATTTTACAATGTTTTCATCAACATTTTCATTCACGAAGAATTTATAGATTTTTGTGGTGATGAATTTTGCTGTTGCCTTTTGTTCAAGAATGATATTTAAAACATCTGTGCCTGTAAAATTGCCTGTCTTTCCAAGAAATGTCTTTGAGCCTTCATCATGAAGATTTTTCCGTTCTTTAAAATTTCCTTCTTTATCCGATCCCCATCCTGTAAAAGCTCTCGCACCTTCCCGAATGTCTTTCTCCGTATAATTTCCTCGTCCCATAGTGAAAAGCTCCATCACTTCACGGGCAAAATTTTCGTTGGGATGATCTTTTTTGTTCTGCTGATTGTTAAGAAAATTCAGCATTGCCGGAGCCTGACTGACTTCAAATAAGAGATCTTTAAAGTTTCCGAGTGCATTCTTTCGGATGACATTTAAAATCTGTCGGTTAAATTTCGGGTTCACCACTCTGGAAGCAAAATGACCATGCCAGAAAAAAGCCATTTTCTCCCTCATCTGCTCTTTGCTGTTCACCATTTTATCAAGAAAATTCAGATTGAGCTCTTCGTTCTGCTGTCGGCTGATTCTCTGCATTTCCTTTTTCTTTTCTGCCGGAGTCTGATCATTCATCATATAGTCTCCGGTTTCTGCAATATCGGGCGTATCATAATTTACGTAAAGAAATGTTTCTTCTTTAAACAAATCATTCATCAGGCTTTTAATGTCTTTTTTATGAAGATCTTCAAGCTGATTGATTCCCGGTCCGAATCCTGCGCGCCAGAGAAGGTGTTTATTGTTGAGTAACGATGGAGAAATCATATCAATTATTTACTTTTTGATGGATGTGATGAAGTAAGGTTAAAATTAATAACGGTTAAGAATTGTTAATATTGAATAGGTTTTTTAAATATATTTTGCTTAAATGTTTAACCCCGCCCTAATTTTCAGAATATTCATTTAAACGCTTATTTAATTTTTTAATCAAAATAATATATTGAATTTCAATTTTTTACGGCTTTAAGCATTGTTAAAGTTGCTGTAAAGGCTTTGCTTGGCACGATTTTTACATATTTCAGCGTAGTAAAATTTAAAAAATCAGAGTTATGAAAATGTTTAAACAAGCAATTTTATTTGCCGGAATTTTGACTGCAGGAGCATTGAGCGCACAAAGTGCACAGATGAATAATATGATAAAGGTAGGAGCAAATGTTGGTTTAGCAGTTCCTTCTGACAATACTTCTATGGCAGTAGGAGTGGATGTAGCCTACCAAAACCTTGTAACTCCGGGATTCGGATTGGGGATTGCAACAGGATATACACACTATTTCGGTAAAGATAACAACGGATATACTAATAATGATGTAGGAGTAGTTCCTGTAGCTGCTTTATTGAGAATTTATCCGAAACAGACAGGATTTTATTTTGGGACAGACTTAGGATACGGATTTTTGGTAGGTGATGATAAAGTGGCTTCTAATGTTGCTTTAGACAGACCAAATGGTGGTTTTTACTTAAAACCGGAAATTGGATATCATAACCAGGACTGGAATTTCTTTGTACAGTACCAGAAAGTTTTTGTAGGAAGCAAAGGCGATTTGCCTAATCAGGACTACAATGTGGGTAACATTGGAGTAGGATTTTCTTACAACATTCCATTAGGGAAGTAGTTAGATTTAAATATAAGCAATTATTAACCAAACCTTTTCGATTTTTTGAGAAGGTTTTTTATTTCTAACGAAAATTTACAAAAGATATTATTATATTTGATAAAATTTGAGGTTATGATTTTGAATCCAAAATTTCCACTTTATTTACCGGGAGTAAAAAACGACAGCAATGATAACGTTTCTATCATTGGCGCAAACCTTCGTGAAGATATTACAACTTTAGGATATTTCGTCTCCGGTAACGGAGGTCTTGAGATTAAAATCCAGAATAAATACTTTACCAAAGAATATGGTTCTTTCACAGAAATTTTAAAGAAATTTATTCAGGACAATCAGCTTGAAAACATAAAAAGGCTTGGGATAGCGGTTCCGGGACCGGTTCTGAACGGAAAAAGCAGTCCGGCAAGATTAGGTTGGAATCTTGATGTAGAAGAATACAAAAGAGATTTAGGTTTTGAAAAAGTAGATATGCTGAATGACCTTGAAGCTTCGGCTTACGGAATGGGGCTTTTAGAAGATGCAGACCTTGATCCGATCTACACAAGCGGACACCTCGAAAACGGAAACGTGGCAATTCTTGCTCCGGGAAATGGTCTGGGTGAAGCCGGATATTTCTTCGACGGAAAATATCTGAGACCTTTTGCAACCGAAGGAGGACATTCAGAATTCTCTCCAAGAACGAATGTTGAGGTAGAATTTTATCAATTCCTAAATAATATCTACGGAATCGTAAGCTGGGAAAATGTATTGTCTAAAGGAGGTTTATTCAATATTTACAGATTCCTGAGAGATGTGAAAAGACATCCGGAACCGGAATGGCTTGCCGATCGTTTCGCAAATGGCAACTTTGCAGAAGAACTGTACAAAGCTGCAATAGAAGAAGATGTACTGATCTGTAAGATTGCACTGGACACTTTCCTTGAATTTTTAGCAAGAGAAGCCAACAACCTTACGCTTAAATTAAAAGCGACAGGCGGTTTATTTATCTCCGGAGATATTCCGCAAACAATTGCAGATTACATCAACAAGGATAAATTTTACGAAAAATTTAAAATCAGCGATAAGATGGAAGAAATGCTGAGAAATATTCCGATTTATCTGAACAGAAATCCGAATACGGCACTGAATGGTGCAGCACTTTACACCGCTTACTATCAAGAATAAAACAAGGCTCCGAAGAAATTCGGAGTTTTTTTATGGATGATATTACTCATGAAAAAAAATTGTATTTATTGATGTACATCAATGAAATCTCTCGAAGCAGTTAGTTACATTTGCACCAGTAAATAACAAACAAGAAAATAACTTTTATTCAAATGAAAAAAATATTTTTATTAGCAGTTTTAGCAAGCGGATTAGCATTCGGACAGGCAAAAAAAGTAGTAAGCTCTGATGTACAGTGGTGGGGTTATAAAATCGCAAAATCTGAGGCAAGCTCTCACAACGGAACGGTAAAAGTAAAATCCGGAGAAATGGTATTGAAAGGAAACCAGTTGGTTGGCGGTTCTTTCGTATTGGATATGACTTCTATCAACGCAACAGATCTTTCCGGAGAATATCAGCAGAAACTGAACGGTCACCTTAAAAACGGAGATTTCTTCGAAGTTGAAAAATATCCTACAGCAACTTTCAAAATCACCGGAGTAAAGAAAAACAACGATAAAGTGTATACTTCTTTAGTTACAGGAAACTTAACGGTAAAAGGAAAAACCAACGCTATTTTTTTCCCTGCAAAAATTACCTATGCAAACGGAACAGTAAGCTTAATGTCTAACAAATTCTCTATCGACAGACAGAAATTTGATGTGGCTTACAAATCTACAATGCAAGATGTTCTTGTGAAAGATGATATGGATTTGCTTGTAAAGGTAACAGCTAAATAATTTAATCAAAAAAAGATTGTTAAAAGTGTAGAAGTTCTACACTTTTTTTTATTTTTGTTGAATTGTAAATAAAAAAGAATGAAAAGATTACTATTGTTTGCTATGATGTGCGTAAGTATGTCATTTGTTTTCGCTCAGAAGAAAGGAGATAAAGTGGTAAAAGTAACATCGTCGGACATCAGATGGTGGGGATATAAAGTTGTAAAAACAGTTCCTACAACCCACTCCGGAACCATAAAGCTGAAAAGTGGAAAATTTACTTTTGATAAAACAGTTTTGGTGGACGGAGAATTCGTTATCGATATGAAATCCTTAATGGCGGGTGATGTTTCAAGCCAGGATGAAGATATGGTAAAATTAACGAACGATCTTAAAAGTCCAAACTTCTTCGACGTTAAAAAATTCCCGCTGGCGAAATTCCATTTAACGAAAATTATTCCTCTGGCAAACAGCGAGTACAATTCTACCGTTTACGGAGATGTAACGATTAAAGGAGTAAGAAAAACCATCACTTTCCCTGCAAACGTTTATATTACTCAGTTTACCGTAGTAATCGAGTCTGCTAAATTCTCACTGAACAGAAGGGACTTCAAAGTATTCTACCAGTCTTCTCTGAAGGATTATTTCATCAAAAACGAAATGGATATCCAGTTCAGAATTTCCACAGCAGTTTTGGATAACGAAAACAGAACGCCTGTTAAAAAGAAATAAGGACACCTTTTAATAAATCAAAATGAGCGATTTCTTTGGAAACCGCTCATTTTTTTTGACTGATTTTTTTATTTTAGTAGTATGAAAATTTATGTAGTAAGCGGACTTGGTGCAGATTTTAAGGTTTTGGAGAAAATAGAATTTCCAAAGCATCACGAAGTGGTTTTTATCGACTGGCTGATTCCTCATCAAAATGAAGAATTCTCAGATTATGTAAAAAGAATGGCGGAAAAGATTGATGATTCGGAGCCTTTTTATCTGGTGGGATATTCTTTCGGGGGAATTATGGTGCAGGAAATCAACAGGCTGAAACCTGCCAAAAAAGTGGTGATCCTCGGAAGTATTAAATCCGATAAAGAAAAATCCCGCCTCATCAAAGCCGGACAGATCACGAAAATTCCAAAAGTTCTTCCCGTTACTTTCTTCAACGAAAGAACTACCAATATGTATTCCGTCGTAAGAAAATTCTTTGATCCCCGAAATCCTAAAGTTTTGCAATATTTCAGGGTAAGAGATCCGTATTATTTAAAATGGTCGATTGAAAAGATTTCAGACTGGAAGTTCGAAGAAAATCCCGATGTGGTACAGATCTTGGCAGACCGCGATATTGTTTTCCCGATCAAAAATTCCAAACCCGATTATGTGATCAAAGGAGGGAGCCATTTATTCCCAATTACAAAATTTAAAGAAGTTACATCTATTTTAAAGGGGGTATTAGAATAAAATTTAGTTTTAAAATTAAATTTCAATTAATTTTATAGGGGTTTGTTTTAAATTTTTATTTTTTTTTAAAAATTTATCCTTACATTTGAAGGGGTAAAACACAAATTTTTATGAGAGTAGGTTTAAAATGGATCGTTTCTTTTGCGATAATTGCTTTGATTGCCGTTGGCGGACTATTCTGGAGTCCCATTACAGATTTCCCGAATTCCGGAGCATTTTTAAGCGAAGATAAAATTGTAGGGGCAGATGTTGCCTGGATTCTTGCTGCGGCAGGTCTTGTTTTATTAATGACTCCCGGCTTATCTTTCTTCTACGGAGGAATGGTGGGAAAGAAAAACGTAATTTCTACGATGCTTCAAAGTTTTATTGCTTTGGGAGTAATTTCTATTTTGTGGGTAGTGGTTGGTTTTTCCCTCTCATTCGGAGATTCTATTGGTTTTACCATCAATGGAGAACATTACGGAATCATCGGCAACCCTTTGAGCTATCCTTTTTTCAGTGGAGTAGGAGTATTGCCGCATAAAGCGATGGCTTCTACGATTCCTTTTATTCTTTTTGCTCTGTTTCAGATGAAATTTGCAGTCATTACTCCTGCATTAATTACGGGTTCTTTTGCAGAACGGGTACGTTTCATCTCATACCTTTTATTCATGGTACTTTTCAGTCTGTTTATTTATACCCCGCTTTGTCACATGGTTTGGCATCCGGACGGATTACTGAATAAATATTTTGGTGTAAAAGATTTTGCAGGAGGCACTGTTGTACACATGAGTGCCGGTTTTGCAGCTTTAGCAGGCGCAATGGTGGTTGGAAACAGAAAAAAACCTCATCATGATCCTTCCAATATTTCTTATGTCATGTTAGGAACAGGAATGCTCTGGTTCGGATGGTTTGGTTTTAATGCAGGTTCAGCTTTAGCGGCTAATGCTACGGCAGCAACGGCTTTCGGAACAACAACAATAGCTTCAGCTTCCGCGATGATGACGTGGATCTTTTTCGACAGAATTAATAAAAGAAAAGTTTCTGCTTTAGGTGCCTGTATCGGAGCCGTTGTCGGTTTAGTCGCAATTACTCCCGCCTGTGGTTTTGTTTCCGTTGCAGAAAGTCTTTTTATAGGGTTTATTTCCGCTATTGTTTCTAATTTAATGGTGAATTGGAAAGCTTTAAAGAAAATTGATGATACTTTAGACGTTTTTGCCTGTCATGGAGTAGGAGGAATCATGGGAATGATCTTAACCGCAATTTTTGCACACGGCGAAAAGGCGAGTCTTCTTCATGGCGGCTTTGAAGTTTTTGCCCATCATATGGCTGCGTTACTGTTGGTCTCTGTTTTTACGTTTTTCGGATCATTGCTTTTGTATAAAATTACCGACAGCATTATCACTTTAAGAGTTTCAGAAGAATCCGAAGATATGGGACTGGATATTTCGCAGCATGAAGAAAGTCTCTGCTGAGAAAGAGAATATTGAATAATAAATCGTCAATTGTTAATTTATTTAAACTTAAAAACAATTAATAATTGAATGCGAAGCAAATTCACCATTCGTCATTCACACAAAAAAGGTTATCTACAAGTGTTCATATAGTTTTAATTAGAAAGCCGGAGCTGAATTTTCAACTCCGGCTTTTGCATCTCGATTTATCGTGTATCTTTGCGTTTAGGAAAAATGAGCAATTTTCTATATGGAATCAATATCGGTTTTTGAGATTATAAAAGTAGGAATAGGTCCGTCCAGTTCACATACAATGGGACCTTGGAATGCAGCTTCTGCATTCATCAGGATTATTAAAAGAGAAAGAGCAATTGAAGAGGTAAAAGAAGTTTTCCTTGAATTTTTCGGTTCACTGGCAAAAACGGGGATCGGTCACGGAACCGATATTGCCGGAATGCTGGGTCTGAATGGAGAAGATTTTAAAACAATCGATACCACAAAAATTGATGAAAAAATAGAAAAAATAAAATCTACTCAAATCCTAAATCTGGGAGGTGAAAAAGAAATCCCTTTCATTTATGGGCATCATTTGGTGCTGAATATGCATAAATCTTTGGAGTATCATCCCAACGGAATGATTTTCAAGGCTGTTTTTGAAGACGGAACCGAACTTGTGCAGGATTTTTATTCTGTAGGCGGAGGTTTTATCATGAGTCAGGAGAAAAAATCGATTCAGAAACATTGTGTCCGTACCTTATATCCTTGTCATAAATCTTCAGATATTGTGAAATATTGTGAAAAATTAGGACTGAAACGCATTTCAGATTTAATTTTAATCAACGAAGAAAGCTGGAGAACACCTGACGAAACAAGAGCGGAAGCACTTTACATCTGGCAGCAAATCAAAGAATGCATTTACAAAGGTGTCAATAAAGAAGGAACTCTTCCGGGCGGATTGAATGTTACGCGTCGTGCAGCCGGAATCAACAGAAAATTACTGGGCGATAAAATCTACAAAAATAAAGATGAATGGTTTCAGCAGGTTGTAGAAGCCGAAGAAAATTTCACCAATATCAATAAATGGATTTCCTGTTTTGCATTGGCTGTGAATGAAGAAAACGCCAGTTTCGGAAGAATCATTACCGCTCCTACCAACGGTGCAAGTGGCGTAATTCCGGCGGTTTTGATGTACGCACAGGCTTTTACGGAATTTACCAGCGAAGATGACATTGTGAGATTCCTTTTAGTAGCAGGAGAAATCGGTACATTATTCAAAAAAAATGCAACCATTTCTGCGGCAATGGGTGGTTGTCAGGCAGAAGTAGGTGTTTCTTCCGCAATGGCGGCGGCAGGTCTTACCGAAATTTTGGGAGGAAGTGTCGGTCAGGTTTTAATGGCAGCCGAAATTGCCATGGAGCATCATTTAGGCTTAACCTGTGATCCGATAAAAGGACTTGTACAGATTCCTTGTATCGAAAGAAATACAATGGGAGCGATAAAAGCCATCACGGCAGCAAATATTGCGCTGGAAAGTGATCCAGCGAAAGCAAAAGTAACGTTAGATGAAGTAATCCAGACGATGTGGGAAACCGCTTTATCCATGAATGACCGTTTTAAGGAAACTTCCGAAGGCGGTTTGGCAATTGCGGTGAATGTTCCGGAGTGTTAATTTTTAATTTCGGTTGATTTACAAAATAGTAAAGTGTTCATAATTTATTCTATAGAAAATCTATTAAGTTCTATGGAATAAATTATGAGACTTATATCACTTTAATCTTCCGTCACCACTGCATCACGCTCCCCATCTTCTTCTTTTCCTTCCTCAATCATTTCCTCGGCTTCAGCTTTTTCCTCTTCGGTAGCATAATCAATTCTTTCTTCCTGTTTTTCATCCTGTTCATAATCAATGAAAAATTCACAGAACACCGGAAGATGATCCGAACCGAAATTTTCAAGCGTTTTCAGGTCTTCAATAAAAATTTCTTCACTGTGAAACATCAGGTCGATCGGAAATCTCAGCAAACGGTATTTGGCATGAAAGGTGGAAACAAAAGAACGCCCGATTCTCGGATCGATAAGGTGGCTTGTTTTCCTGAAAAGAATGGACGATTTCGACCACGCTACATTATTGAAATCTCCCACGACAATCACCGGTTTTTTTATTTCGGTAATTCTTTTGGCGGCACTCAGAAGATCTCCGTCTCGCTCTTTTGAGGTTTCCTCTTCCGTCGGACTTGGCGGAGGAGGATGAACTCCGAAGAATACGAAAGAAAATCCATCCTCGGTTTTCAGATGCGCTTCTATACTTGGAATATCATCTGCCACGAAATAATGCGTTTGGGAGCTTTCAATTTTTAATTTCGAATAGAAATGCATTCCGTACGTATTTTCCAGTGTTACTTTATGTTGAAAAGGATACTCTTTTTCAAGTTTTCGCAATGCTTTTTCCCAGTCTCCGTTGCTTTCCATTGTGAGGAACATTTGCGGCTTACATTTTTCGATAAGCTGAATAAAACGGTCATATTCTGTGTTGAACTGATACACATTGGCAGAAATAAAATGTACTTTATCTGAAGATTTGTACTTCTGAGAAAACTTCTTAACCGGATAAAGCGGAGTATATTTTATAAGAATGATACTGTGATGAATGAACATTAAGATTAAAAGTCCCTGAAAATACCAAAAGTATGCTGAATCTTTTACAAAAAACCCTAAAATAAAGGTGAAAACAGTAAAAAATGTGATCTGTATTTTACCAAATTCAGGTACACGGAAAATCCAGTGCGAATGCTGAATTTTAGGCAGTATGGTTAAAATTAATAATAAAACGGTCAGAATCAGGTAAAATGTCCACATATATTTTTCAAATAAACAGATAAATTTAGTGTAATTTTATAAGTTTTCAAACGGATTGCTGTTTAAACTTTGTTAATTCATTTGAAATTAAATTTAAAATTTCGTTATTTTAAACCTTCAGATAAAAAAATCTAACCTATGAACAAAATGTGGGCTGTTTCCCTGTTATTGGGAACTCTTTGCCTTGGACAACAAAATCAGAATGCAGAAATTGAAAAACCCATCCGCAATTTATTTGCCGGAATGAAAAATTCTGATCCTGAAATGATGAAATCCGCCTTTGCAGATACCGCGATTCTTCAGACCATTACAAAAGATGGTGTAAAAACCGAAGACATTGAAGCTTTCGTAAATTCTGTTTCCCAAATGGCAAAAGGCGATCTCGAGGAAAAAATTACGATCGAAGCCATTCATACAGACGGAAATCTTGCCAGTGTTTTTACTCCGTATTCATTTTATTACAAAAGAAAATTTTCTCACTGCGGAGCCAATAGTTTCCAGCTCATTAAAAAAGGGACGGAATGGAAGATTCAGTATGTAATTGATACCAGAAGAAACGATAATTGTAAAGAAATTAAGTAATGAAAATTCATCATATTGCCATCATTTGTTCAGACTACGAAGTTTCTAAAAAATTTTACACAGAGATTTTAGATTTAAATATCATTCGTGAAGTTTACCGTGAAGAAAGACAGTCTTACAAGCTCGATCTTGCCATCGGAGATCATTATGTCATTGAGCTGTTTTCGTTTCCAAATCCTCCGCAACGACCTTCCAGACCGGAATCATGTGGTTTAAGACATCTTGCTTTTTCGGTTGAAAATGTAAAGGAAAAGAGAGAAGAATTAATTCATAAAGGTTTGGAGTGCGAAGAAATAAGGATAGACGAATACACCGGAAAAGAATTTTTCTTCACCCAGGATCCGGATCAGCTTCCTTTAGAATTTTATGAAATGTAATCTTTAAAAAATTTAAATTGATGATGAAAAAAATTTTTGTGATTCTTGCCGCATTTGCTTTAACCAATATCAATGCTCAGAAAGTCAATGAACCGAAAGATCATCCTAAAGAATGGTCACAATCTTACGAACCGTTCAGGATTGCCGGAAATCTGTATTATGTAGGAACGTACGATCTTGCGTCATATCTTATCGTTACGAATAAAGGAAATATTTTAATCAATACAGGACTTGCAGATTCGCTTCCGATCATTAAAAATAATATTAAAAAGCTGGGGTTTAAATATCAGGATACTAAAATATTGCTGCTTACACAGGCGCATTACGATCATTTGGGCGCAATGGCAGACATTAAAAAAGAAACGGGAGCCAAATTATATGTTGACGAAGCCGATGCAGATGTACTGAAAAGCGGCGGAAAATCGGATTATGAACTGGGAAAATACGGTGTTACTTTTAAACCAGTAAAACCTGATTATATTTTAAAAGATAAAAATGTAGTAACGCTTGGAGATGCGAAATTAACAATGCTTCATCATCCCGGTCATACCAAAGGATCATGTAGTTTTTTGTTTGAAACCAAGGACAGCAAAAGAAGCTACAAAGTTTTAATTGCGAATATGCCGACCATTATCGTGGATAAAAAGTTTTCGGAAGTTACTTCATATCCCTCTATCGAAAAAGATTATGAGTATACTTTAAACGCAATGAAAAATCTGGATTTCGATATTTGGGTTGCTTCTCACGCAAGTCAGTTTGATTTACACAAAAAGCATAAGCCAAAAGATAAGTACAATCCGGCTGTTTTTATGAACAAAAACGAATATCAGGACGAACTCGATTCTTTAGAAAAAGATTTTTTAAAGAAGAAATCTGAGTAAGTTTAATGCGCATACCCCGTAAAGAAACTGATTGCCATAATCGCAAGAACGATGGAAGAAATGACTACGTAGATGTAGTCTTTTTCTTTTAGATAACCAATCAATGCGAAAATAATTCTCATTAACGGAGTGAACACCAAAAGAAGAATTCCCAACTGGATAATCGCCATTCCTTCTCCTTTGCAAAGCGAATTCCAGAAGTGTCCCCAGACTTTTTCCGAAGATTCTCCCATATCCAGAGAAGTGTATTTTTTAGGCATTTTAAAGCCTTCCGTGAAAAGTTTGATAAAGCCGATCAACGATGTTGCAACAGAAAGGATAACTCCCAGTCTCAGCAAATTTCCTACCGAACGGTTCAGATCTACATCCGTGAAATTCTTTCTCATTATCTGAAGCTTTTATTGATACCGTTGTACATCATGTAAACCGAAAGAATCGTGATGACAATGGCAAAGAATGTCTTTAATTTTTTGGTTTTGGAAACCATCAGCGTTTTAGATCCGATAAAACTTCCTACCACAACCCCAATAAGAACCGGAGCTGCAATAACCGGAATAATTTCACCTCTCTGAAAATAGATCAGCGCACTTGCAACCGCTGTTACCCCGATCATAAAGTTACTCGTCGTCGTAGAAACTTTAAAAGGCAGTTTCATCATATTATCCATTGCCAGAACTTTCAGCGCACCGGAACCGATTCCCAGTAATCCGGACATGGCTCCTGCAAACATCATCATCAGAAATCCGGGAACTGTATTTCTTGCAGAGTAGCTTTTCACCACCCCTTTATCAGGAAAAGTTCCGAACAATTTTAATTTTTCTTCCAGACTTCCTTTAATAATAGGTTCCTGATGATCCGGTTTTCCTTTTAAATTTAAAATAACCGTCAAAAGGAGAATACTCGCGAAAATAATTCCGATCGTATTCGGATTAAGCATACCCGAAACCAAAGCTCCAACGATGGCTCCTGAAGTAGTTGCTATTTCTAAAAACATCCCGACTCTCATATTGGTAAAGCCTTCTTTTACAAAAGCTACCGCCGCACCGGAAGAAGTTCCGATAACAGAGATAAGAGAAGCACCGATGGCGTAATGCATAGGAACGCCGAAACCCAGCGTTAATAAAGGAATAATGATAACTCCTCCTCCCAATCCGGTCAAAGAACCCAGAAGTCCTGCCGAAATTGCTCCAAGAAAGAGAATGATGATTTCTGACATGTTACAAATATAAAACTATTGCGTTAGTCTGCCAAACGTTTAAAAAAGATAAATTTGACGTATTTTTGCATAAACAAAATTTTATATGAAATTATTTTATATCATCCTCGGAGCTACTCCGAAAGGGCGAAATATAGAGCAGCACGATGTCTTCTTCGGAATTGCGGAAAGCCTGAAAGATCTGGTTCCGGATATGAAAGAGTTCTGGAAAGATGCCAAAATACACATCGACTGTTATCAGGAAGTGCGTTTTATTGATGGTTATGAAGTGAAAATTACAGAAAGAGGAGAGAAAACATCGGAAGAACAGCTTTATTTTATTAACCTTGGAGGATATAAAAGAGGTTTTTTTGAAGAATTTCATGAACAGCATTTAATGGTTGGAAATTCGATGGCGGAAGTTACAAAAAGAGCAAAAGCTACAGAATTTTATAAAACGATGGGATTCAAAGGAGCGGAAAGTCATATCGATGATAAACACGGTGTAGACATTGATGATATTTTTAAGGTAAATGATATTCTTCCTGAAAAAATGAAAGAAAAATATTCGATTTCATTAATAAAATCCAATGCTGAAAATCAGGAAAACGTAGTGGAGCTGGGATATCTGAAAATTGATAAAATTCAATAAAATATAATACTCATAGCTGAGTGAAACGCCTTTGCGAGCGAAAAATAATGAGTGAATTTTTCAAAAAGTCTTAGCGAGCTTAGCGTTAAATTTTAAACTATATTAAATCTAACAGAAAAATAAAAGTAAAAAATGAAAATTGGAATTTTAGGAGGAGGACAGCTCGGACGAATGCTGATTCAGGAAGCATTGAAATACGATGATGAATTTTATACGCTGGATCCTGCTTCAGACGCACCCTGTCATAATATTTCCTACTTTACACAGGGAAATTTCAACGATTATGAAACCGTTCTGAATTTCGGTAAGGATAAAGATGTGGTAACCATCGAAATCGAGCACGTAAATGCGGATGCTCTTGCCGAACTTGAAAATCAGGGGATAAAAGTCGTTCCGAATTCTAAAATCATTAAAACGATTCAGCAGAAAATTCTTCAGAAACAATTTTATGCGGCACACGATATTCCAAGTCCGGAATTTGAAGTAATGGATGGAAGTTCCGACGAAATCAAAATGCCTCTGCCGTTTGTACAGAAAATGAACACAGGAGGTTATGACGGAAAAGGGGTTCAGGTAATCCGCACCCATGAAGACATGAAAAATCTCTGGATACAGGATTCTGTGATCGAAAAGTTAGTGGATATTGATAAAGAACTTTCCGTAATTGTTGCCAGAAATGAAAACGGAGAAACAAAAACTTTCCCTGTAACTGAAATGGTTGCCGATCCGAAGCTTAATCTGCTGGATTTCAATATCTGTCCTGTTTTTTTAACCGAAGAAATTGAAGAGCAGATCAATTCGATTACAGAAAAATTCCTCAATGCGATTCATTCTCCGGGACTTTTCGCCATCGAACTGTTTTTAGATAAAGAAGGAAAAGTCTGGGTAAACGAAACGGCTCCGAGACTTCACAATTCAGGACATCAGAGTCAGGAAGGAAATGCGAATTCACAGTTTGAGCAGATGTACCGCGTGGTAAAAAATTTACCTTTGGCAGATACAGATGCCATTATCTACAGCGGAATGCTGAATTTAGTGGGCGCAGAAGGCTTTTCCGGAAAAGTAGTTTATGAAGGAATGGAAGATGTTTTAAGACTTCCTGAAACTTACGTTCACCTGTACGGAAAAACAGAAACCAAACCGGGAAGAAAAATGGGGCACATCAATGTTCTGGCAGAATCCAGAGAGGAACTGATGGAAAAACTGGTAATGGTAAAAGAAATGGTAAGAGTTATTTCCGAATAATTTTACGATTAACATCATTGAAAAAGACTGCTTTAAGAGGCAGTCTTTTTAATTTTATTTTTTAACTCTGTAAGCTTCATTTCTTTTTTATTTTTTGAAATATCTCCATAAACTGTTTTTGAATCTTTATTAAATGTAAGCCAATAACATCCGCAAGCTGAAATATAATAATCTTTTGGTCTTTCTTTGATGTGAAAATAGTTATTCTTACTTCCGTCACTCGCAGCATTAAGACTCATGATGTAGTATTGACCTAGTTGAAATGAAGAAAGATAAGGTCTACAGAGATTTCCATTATCTCCCCAAATGATAAATGTCTTTCTGGATTCTTTTCCTTTTACAACTTCAATAACTTCAACTTCCATAGACATTGGAACTTGCTCATCATTAATATCTTTGAAGGTAATAAACTTTTTTACTTTAACTACTGTGATTAATTTTGAATTTAAAGACATTTTAAGAAAACCTCCTTCATAATTACAATCACAGGCATAATTGTATTCATATGTTCCAAAGAATAGGATAAAACAGATTATATAGGTAAATTTCATTTATTTGAACTTTTTCTAAAATTAATGTCTTTATTTTCTTTTGATATCATTTAAATAATGATCAACATAATTTTCATAATTACTTCTTAAATTTTCACTTTCGTTTTGAAAATAACTTTGCGCGTTCTCTGCTGTTTTGATATATTTTTTAAGTTTAAGATTAAAATTCCAAAATTTATACGTTAAGAATAAAGAAAATACTAATATCGAAAAAATATTAAAAATAACGACTTCCGAATTACTATCAAAATAATTACTTACGGTGAATAATTTGAAGAGATTGTATAGTGATATAACTATAACAGCCATATTAAGAAAAGCGATCAAATAATTCAAAATTTCATTTTTTTGAATTTTTACAAAATCATTTTTTAACTCTTTGAATTTTTGTTCATGCGTATTTACTCTCTTAATTTTAAACAATTTATATTGCCTTAAATCTTCGTTGATTCTTTCTGTTTCATTCATGATTTGGTAATTAGTTTTTAACAAGTGAAATATAAATATTATTTGAATATAATATACACTTTTTACTTAAAAATCTTCTTAATCACATTTCCGATTTCCATAAAATCATCATGATTTCCTACGGAACGTTTTTCCACATCATTTTCATCAAATTCGGAGAACGGAAAAATCAAAAGATAATTATTATTGCGAAGATTTCGGTTCAAAAGTTCCGGAATCAGCCTCATCTGCGGAATGTAGGATTTCATGCCTCTTTTTGCCATAAAAACAATTAAAGCTTCATCTTCTTTAAGTTCCGCAGCGGTTTTTTCGCCGTCTTTCCAAGAATTCATAATAATAAATTCCGCTTCAATATTGGCTTTTTTAATAATTTTCTGAAGGATATCCAGAATAATTTCCGAAGCATAAAAAACAATGGTCGCGCCGGAGTTTCTGGCAATATTCCATACCCTTAAAAGCGCATGAAAGAAACCTGCTTCTTTATGAGCATTTTCGGGAATCATCACCGCATATTTTTTGATGGTCGACAAAGGCTGTGCAGCGTGATACACCAAAACATTAACGTGGTCGTTCTGAAGATAGCCGTTGTAAAGATTGTACACAAAAGAAGGGGAAAAACCTTTTTCATCTTCCAGTCCGATGATGATATCGGTGATATTCTGCTCTTTAATAACGTTATTCACTCCATTGATGACATCGTTATCGTATCTTTTCAGTGGCTGAATTTTCACATCCGCAGCAGCAGCCGTATCTGTAGCGCTGTGCAGCAGTTTTTCGGCATTTTTTACAGAAGATTCATTTTTATCTTCGTTAATGACGTTCAGCGCAAATATATTTTCTGTGTTGGAATGGGCTTTAATTAAAATTCCCAAATTCACCATTCTTTCGACGGTGGCTTCATAATTTAAAGCTAAAAGAATATTTTCCTCTTCATGCGTATTTCCGGAAACTGTATCTTCATTGTCCTGTTCCGCTATTTTCTGTGCACTTGCCATCGAAACAAAAGATGATATCGTACATGAAATCAGAATCAGCAGAATACTTCCGTTCAGAACGTGCTCATTTAGTAATCTGATCGGTTCTCCCGTTTCCGTTTCCGAAAGGATAATATTATAACCTACCATTACTGAAGCTAGTGTTGCCGCTGCCGAAGCCGAACTCAGCCCGAAAATCAGCTTTCCTTCTTCTTTCGTAAGCCTGAATGTTTTCTGTGTAGCTACCGCCGAAAGATATTTTCCGCCAATTGAAGCTAAAAGCATAATTCCGGCTACTTCCAGTGTTTCCCAGCTTTTAAAAAAGACTTTGAAATCAATCAGCATTCCTACACTGATCAGGAAAAAAGGGATGAAAATTGCATTCCCGACAAATTCTACACGGTTCATCAGTGATGAAGTGTGAGGAATCAGCCTGTTTAAAGCCAATCCTGCGAAGAACGCTCCGATAATGGCTTCTACTCCTGCCAATTCTGCCAGTAAAGCCGCGAGATAAATCATCACCAGAACAAAAATATACTGCGAAATTTTATCATCTACTTTTTTGAAAAACCAACGTCCGATCATGGGGAAAATCAGCAAAACAATCAGTCCGAACACAACGAATGAGACTGAAAGTTTCACCCAGAATTCTGTGCCGACATCACCCTGCGACATTCCCACAATCACGGCAAGAACCAAAAGCGCAAGAATATCCGTAATCATCGTTCCGCCCACGGTAATATTTACTGCCGGGTTTTTGGCAATTCCCAACTTGCTTATCAAAGGATACGCGATTAAGGTGTGAGACGAAAATAAACTGGCAAAAAGTACTGAGGTAAGGACCGAAAAATGCAGAATATAATAGGCTCCGAAATATCCCAGAACAAAAGGTACGGTGAAGGTATAAATTCCGAAGGTGAGACTTTTCCATTTATTTTTCTTGAAATCGCCCATGTCTATTTCCAGTCCTGCAAGAAACATGATGTAAAGCAGTCCTGTAGTTCCCGTCACTACAATGCTGCTGTCTCTCGCTAAAACATTAAAACCGTTCGGACCGATTACTGCTCCTGCGATAATCAATCCCAACAGGTGCGGGACTTTTATCTTATTCAAAAGCAATGGTGCGGCAAGAATAATAATTAAAACCAGAAGAAATTTAAGTACCGGGTCTTCGATGGGAAGACTCAGGTTGTGTATGCTCAGTAAAGTCATTATGTGTTTATTTGGTGGAACGGATAAGTTCTACAGAGAATTTTGCCATACAGTTGTTGTCTACTGCGATGGTTCTTGTACCTCTAATTTTATTGGCTGAAAAATCATTGAGAAGCACATTCATTTCAACCTGTTTTTTCGAAGTAGAATCTGTTTTAAAAGTAAGCTTTGCCTCGTTGTTTTCAAATTTTCCTGAGTAAAGTCTTACCAGATTATTGTTATTGATGATCTTAGTAACCAACTGGATAGAATCGCTGTCGAATTCCCACGTATCGGTACGCTGATCGCCGACTACGTAATCGCTGCAGTTGGACTCTGTACAGATTACTTTTCCCGTCCAGGATCCGGCAATTTCAGCCGGCCAAACCACTATTTTTACAGAATCTTTTTTGGCAAAGATACTGTCTCTCATTTTTAAAAGAGATTGATATTCAGATTCTTTTTGGGCAAATGATTTTTCTTTTTCCAGTAATTGCTGCTCTCTTAAAGTAAGGTCATTTTCCTTTTTTCTGTTGTCGCAGCTCGTTAAAAGGATTAATATAGCAGAAACTGCAAATAGGGCGTTTTTTATCATATTGAATAACTTGGTGAAAACAATATAGGAAAAAAAACGGAAAGATTAAAGTCTGTATTTTTGTCTGAACACGAATAATTCAGACTAATTTTTATCCGATTCGTTGTTTTTTGAACATTTCCTTATTGTAATTAATAACAAAAACACCCAAAATGATCAATATTGCTGCAATGATAAATTTAGCTGAAATTTCTTCATTAAGGATCAGCCAGCTTAAGAAAATGGAAATAATGGTATTGATATATGCCAGAATAGAAACCTGAACCGGAGAAACTTTGGTTAAAGCATAATGATAAGCAAAAAAAGCGGCAACAGACCCAAAAACGGAAAGATAGATCATTGCTGAAATACTTTTCACAGACCAGTTTTCGAAGTTATAATTTTCATTGAAAAGCAAGGCAAAGATAATCTGAATGATCCCTGCAAATGCAAACTGATAGAAGAGGTTCAGCGAAATATTTTTACTCTGGATGTTCATTTTCTTCGTAAAAATCGTTCCTGAAGCCCATCCTGCAATGGCAATAAATAAAAGGAAAATCCCAAATCTGTAATCAGGATTCGCAAGATCGTTGATACCGTCCCAAAAGATGAATAAAATTCCTCCAAAACACATTAAAAGACCAATCATTGCCCGAATGGTAAATTTCTGCAAGCCTATTGCCACACTTCCTAAAAATACGACAATGGGGGAAGTCGCACTGATTAATGAAGTTAAACTGCTGGTTAAGGTTTCTTCCGCTACCGTTGTCAGTCCGTTTGCCATAATCAGCATCAATGAAGAAAAAATAAGCTGATATCCCAGATTTTTCCAGCCGATCCACTGAAACTGTTTTCTGTACAGTAAAATGAAAAGCATGATAACTGCTGCCAAAAACTGACGGATTCCCGCAACAAACCAAGCCGGAATGGTTTCAACAGCAACACGGATCGATAAAAATGTGGTTCCCCATACAACAGCAACGGTGAGAATGGCAAGAGTAAGCTTAAAATCTTTCAAAATGGTGGTCTTAGCGGCAAATATATTCAATTAAAAGTTCATTCAAAAGCTTTCCTGAGCTTCATCAATATTATCCAACAACTTTTAAGCCTTTTTGCGTGAGGTTTTTTAATTTTTTATCTTTGAACATCTAATAAATTGAAAAATGGTAGGAATAATAATGGGAAGTCAGAGCGACTTGCCAATCATGGAACAGGCAGCGAATTTTTTAAAATCCCTGAACATCCCTTATGAACTGACGGTAGTTTCTGCACACAGAACACCGGAAAGAATGTTCGATTACGCGAAAACCGCTAAAGAAAGGGGAGTGAAGGTAATTGTTGCCGGAGCGGGAGGAGCAGCACACCTTCCGGGAATGGTCGCAAGCTGCACAACTTTGCCGGTGATCGGCGTTCCGATTTTATCGAGTAATTCTATTGACGGCTGGGATTCTGTATTATCGATCCTGCAAATGCCGGGTGGAATTCCTGTAGCTACAGTGGCTTTGAACGGTGCTTTGAATGCGGGGATTTTAGCTGCAAAAATTATCGGAAGCTCAGATGAAACCGTTGCTGAAAATCTTCAGAAATATCAGAATTCTTTAAAAGATAAAGTTCTGGGAACGGTGGATGCTATCAAAGCACAGCACCCAAATCATTTTGATAAATAATTTACTGTAAATGATCGATTAATTATTTTGAGCAAATTTAAAATACAGATCATTTACAGCTTAGAATACAGCCTCACGTTTGTGAGGTTTTTATTTTTTAATGAATTTAAATGACTGACTTTTTCCTTTGGAATTGATCTGTAATACATAATTTCCGGCAGTTAAAAAGTCAATATTAATTTCTCCGTTGGTTAAAATTCCTCTTGCAGCGATTCTTCCGCTTTGTTCGAAGATGGTATAATTTTTAGCATCAGATGTTTTAACGAAAATAAAGTTTGTTGCCGGATTTGGATAGATCTCTTCTTTATCTCTTTGGTTTTTTATGTCTAAAGTGCCCAGAAAGTTGCACTCAGATGCAGAATCTCCTGTTATCGTCCAGCCTTTACCGATAAGAATATTTCTTTCACCAGCCACTGCGCCGGAGTAGGTAAGCGGACTTAAGCTTTGTAAAAATACATTGTTTGCGGTGTTCGGATTATGAGCCCAGCCGTAAAGAATATTGCTATAGTTTTCACAATTGATGCCTGAATTATAAAACATATTATTTCCTGAAGCAAGAACCGGAATATTCCATGAATGTAAACTCTGATTAAAACTTGTGGCTTCAGTAAACATGGTATTCATATCCGTAACTTTACTGGTATTCCATACATTAATGGTCTGGTTGAAGGCAGAACAGCCGTGGAACATATGTCCCATATTTATAACATTCGATGTATTCCACTGATCGAGGGGCTGATTGAACGCAGGATTGAAATGAAACATGAAGGTCATATTGGTAACCTTTGATGTATTCCAGTTGTTCATTGGCTGATTATAGGCTTGTGTTTCGGCAAACATATATGCCATATTTGTCACCTTCGAAACATTCCAGTTGTTTAAATTCTGGTTGAAGGCCTTTCTTCTGGTAAACATATAACTGAGATCTTCGGCTGAAGATAAATTCCATGATCCTATCGGTGCATTGAAAGATTCAATCAACGGAAAGCCTATTGGTGGCGTAGAAATATACCCGAACATGTATTTAAAATTCTGGATGGTAGACGTGTCCCAGTTTGCCATCGAAGGAGCGCCTTTAAAATTATAAGCATTGTTGAACATCATTGAAACGTCTGTTACATTTGAAAGATCCGGAGAATCTGTTGCGGTAAGTTCCATATTCATGCACTGCGCAAAAGCATTATTCATAGAAGTCCACTGGATGTTTCCCCATTGTTCAATCTCTACAATTTTATTGGTACTTCCCGAAGTTGAAATTACTGGAATATCAGCAATAAGGCTTGAAGAGATTACATTTTTTCCGAATTTTATCTGTCTGAAAGTTCCGTTTCCATTGGATACTTTTACTCTGTATTTAGCTTCTGCCGCATTAGGATTGAGAGGAGTTCCGAAATCTATAAGAATACGTTCGGTGGAAGTTACGTCATTCATCGTTCCTGTGTGCGATGGAAAACCAACTTCTTCCCAAACAATTTTATAATTTTCCCCGATTCCCGGAAACCAGATCTGTCCGTCTCCCGCTGTTGAAGGCATTACAGGATTCAGCAGATTATGGGATGAGGTATTGGGCTTCCAGATCGTAATGAATTCATTCTGCGCATGAACTGTCTGAAGTAAAAGCATGAAAAGATTGGCGGTTATTAGTTTTTTAATCATGTTAATATTTTGTGAATTAATTTTTGTAAAAGTAATGAAATAATTAAAAATTTCATTAAAAATCATATTTTAATGAAAAATATTAACAAAATATTTTTTTCGAAAGATGTAGTATAAAAAAAACTCTCCGAATTTGGAGAGTGTAATCATTTTTTATTCCTGAAGCATATTGTCGCGCGTATTTTTCTGTACAGCAATGGCTCCGAAAAGTGCCAGTAAAAAGGCAAATCCGTAAAACCCTTTTTCACTAGGAAGAATGGTGGCATTCCATAAGCCGATTGCCAGTAATACGATGGAGGAAAGGGTAGCAAACCAGCAGATCCCGTAATAAATATCAGTCACTTTGATATTTTCCAGTCTGTCGCGTACTGCTTTCTGCAAAGAAACTACTGCAAATAATCCATATAAAAGGATGGTAAAATAATATCCTTTCTCATTAAGCTGCATTTCCGCTCTCGCTAAACCTACGATAAAACCAATCATTCCGGCTCCTAAAGCAACCCAAGATGCCGCGACAAATGCAGTTGATACATTTTGCTTTTTCATGTTTAATGTTTTTGTTAAAGGTTTCAAAGATATTAATTTAAATTAAATGTGAACGATAACTCAAATGATTAAATTTTATTGTCTGGAATTTAAGTTTATTGGATGAAAAGTAATTATTCACTGGTTTTTGGTCTTTCCGGCGGCGAAGCCGCCGCCGGAAAGACCAAAAAAAACTCTCCCAAAAAGGAGAGTTTCAATATATAAAAGCAAATATGCTTATTAGTATCTGTAATATTCAGGTTTGAATGGTCCTTTCACATCCACCCCGATATATTCTGCCTGCTCAGGAGAAAGAGTTTCCAGTTCAACGCTTAATTTCTTAAGGTGAAGAGCTGCTACTTTTTCATCCAGATGTTTAGGCAACATATATACTTCGTTTCCGTAAGCTTCAGAGTTGTTCCAAAGTTCGATTTGAGCCAAAGTCTGGTTAGAGAAAGAGTTAGACATTACAAAACTTGGGTGTCCTGTTGCACATCCTAAATTTACCAGTCTACCTTCCGCAAGAATAATCACTTCTTTACCTTCTACCGTGTAGATATCAACCTGAGGTTTTACTTCAGATTTTGTGTGACCGTAGTTGTCATTTAACCAAGCCATATCGATTTCGTTATCGAAATGTCCGATGTTACAAACGATCGCTTTATCTTTCATTTTAAGGAAATGTTCTCCTCTTACGATGTTGAAGTTACCTGTTGTTGTGATGATGATATCTGCGTTATCCACTACAGTATCTAATCTTTTTACTTCGTAACCGTCCATTGCAGCCTGAAGCGCACAAATTGGATCAATTTCAGTAACCGTAACAATAGAACCCGCTCCTCTGAAAGAAGCAGCAGTACCTTTACCTACATCTCCGTATCCGCAAACTACCACTCTTTTTCCTGCCAACATAATGTCTGTAGCTCTTCTTACAGCATCTACTGCAGATTCTTTACATCCGTATTTGTTGTCGAATTTAGATTTCGTTACAGAATCGTTTACGTTGATGGCAGGCATTACCAAAGTTCCGTTCTTCATTCTTTCGTACAATCTGTGAACACCTGTTGTAGTTTCTTCAGAAAGACCTTTAATTCCCGCAGTAAGTTCAGGGAATTTATCAAACACCATATTGGTTAAATCACCCCCATCATCAAGAATCATGTTCAACGGTTTTCTGTCTTCACCAAAGAAAATAGTCTGCTCAATACACCAGTCAAATTCCTCAGCGTTCATACCTTTCCAAGCGTAAACCGGAATTCCTGCAGCAGCAATGGCAGCAGCAGCGTGATCCTGTGTAGAGAAAATATTACAAGAAGACCATGTAACTTCAGCACCTAAAGCTACCAATGTCTCGATAAGTACAGCAGTCTGGATAGTCATGTGAAGACATCCTGCGATTCTTGCACCTTTTAATGGTTGAGATGGTCCGTATTCTTCACGAATTGCCATCAAACCAGGCATTTCCGCTTCAGCAAGGGTAATTTCTTTTCTTCCCCATTCTGCAAGGGAGATGTCCTTAACTTTATAAGGCATGTATTGTGTTGTAGTACTCATATGAATGAATAAGTTTTAATTCAATTGATAATGTGCAAAATTACAATTAATAATTTAGATAAAAAAACGCTGTTCCCTCAAGAAATATATGATATTAAGCATATTATAACGATTTTTATTGCATTTTAGATAACAACATTTAAGATAATAGATAATATAAATCTGAATTTAATAATTTTGAATACTTCTGAATTCAAAATACGATTCATAAGAAATTGTTATTTTAGCAAAATAATTCAATACATGCCACTTTACCGCGATTTTTCTGATGATAATGCTACAATTCTCGTATGGAAATATGATGAAGATGAAACACTGGATATTCATGAACTTCTGGAACCCGAAAATGCCGATAAAGTAAAAGATTATCATCCCAAAAAATTACTGGAGGTTTTAATGGTGCGTAAATTATTAAAAAGTCTAAAACCTGATTCCAAGATTTTATATAAAGAAAGAGAACCATTTTTATCTCCAAAAGATGCGGAAATATCCATTACGCATTCATTTCCTTTCGCAGCCATCGCTATTTCAAAAAATAAAATAGGAATAGATATTGAGAAATTTAATCCCAAAATTTTAAGGGTAATCGATAAATTTACCTACGAAAATGAACGCGGGTTTATTCCATCAGACAATGAAGTGACTTTTTACACGATTATCTGGAGCGTTAAAGAAAGTATGTATAAAATTCATCATTCCAAACACTGGTCGCTGAAAAAGCATTATGAAGTGAAGCCTTTTGAACTGAAGTATCTTCATCACATCAAATGCAAGGTTCATGATGATAAAATCTCAGATGAATTTAAAGCAAGGGTTGAATTTTTCGATGATTACTGCTTTACGATTGTTGAAGAATAGGATTGTCTTTTTCAACAGAATCCGTTTCATTCCGGTATTTTTCAATGACTTTTCGCTGTTCTTTGGCAACGTCAAAAATCAGTTCCAGAACATCGTGAATATTTTTTAGCTCCGTTAAATGCGAAATTTTGTTCGGATCTCTCAAATCATAGGCTTCATTTTCTGTAAGCTCGGTTTTTCGCTTTAAAATTAGATCTTCCAAAGAGGAATCTTCAGGTTCTATGCGGCTTTCCTTTTTTAATTCTTCGGTTATAGTATCTCCATGTAAAAGAATGGAAACTTTCTGCATTTCGGCTTCTATTTTTCGGCTCCAGCTTTCGGCGTCAATTTCAGGATACTTTTCGTCATCCTTTACATATTGGGAAAGGGAAGCGGTATAGGCGGTGATAAGGTGTGAAGTCGCTACAAACTGATGCACTACTTCCAGTTTTTTCTGCTGATTTTTAGGATCGGAAATCATTCTCTGAAAATTGTCAGAAAGATTTGCCAGTGAAATAATGGCATTTTTGCGCTTTACTTTATAATCTTCAAGATCATATTTTTCTTCCAGAAACTTGGAAATCACACTCTGGAAATAGCTGAGATTGGCTTCCGCAGATTTCTTCATCAGATCGAGATTTTGGGTGTGTTCCCAAACCGGAAGAACGATATAAGCAACCAAAGAAGTAATTATTGCTGCAATGATGGTGTCTAAAATTCTGTCTTTAAAAATTACGTTCACATTTCCCGGACTTAAAAAGTTAAAGCTCAGAAAAATATAAATCGTCATAAACAGAACAGCCCAGAAATATTTGCCCTTCAGAAAGCTGAAACACATAATCATGCTTAATAAAAGAATGGTAAATAAAATTTCGTTAATGTGGATGAAATGCAGAATTCCATAGGCAATTACAGCTCCGGCAACAGTTCCGTATAAACGGAGCAGATTTCTCTGTTTGGTAATGGAGTAGGCGGGTTTTAAGATCGCAACAATGGTAATTAAAATCCAATAGGTGTGTCCGATTCCTAAAAACTGGAATAATGAAAATAGGTATCCCAATAATAACGCAATCGTAATTCTCAAAGCATGTCTGAAATGAGATGACGAAAGTGAAATATTGTTTCTTAAAACTCTGAAATTCAGTTTTTCCTCATTGGGCATGAATTTTTTAAGATCCAGACCAGTGGAAAGACTTTTTGCAAGCTTTACATTCTGGGAGAAAACTTTATAAATCTCATCAATTTCTTTGGTGATTTCGTTAATGCGCATCAAAATCTGGCGCAGCACCATGAAGTTTTCGAAGTTTTCGGGAGATATTTTTTTGTTTCTGAGATCGAAATAATTATGATTTAAATTACTCAGCTCTGTATCTAAATTAAATAACGGTTTTGCTTTTGTCCCTATTTGCAGGGCGATTCCGATGTTGGTAATTTCTTCGGCAAGCAGATTAAGATAATCATGAATATCCACAAGAATAGTGGTGTCGTCAAAAATCTGCTGCAATTTCTGATAATCGCTTTCTGAAGTCATCAGTTTTTCATGAAGATCCATAGAATTCAGAAACATCAACATCAGTAAACGGCTTGTTGTGGTAGATTCGTTTACGATGGTTCTCGTCTTGAAAACCGTTTCTCTGGTTTCTTCCTGAAGGTTCTTGATCTCGATCTGTTTGGCGATAACCTGAGTAGTCAGTTTGTCGAAATCCGGATTTTTCTGGTAATAATTGGCTTTGATTTTTAAAAATTCGGCTAACTGAAGATAATTTTCTCCAATCATCTGACTTGCCAGTTTGTAAGGCTGAATGGTCGTTACGACAAGAAATATCAACAAAAACCAAGTACATCCTGAAGCAAAAATCAGTAAACTTTTGAAAATATTGGTTCCGGTTAAATGTCCGTCGATAAAAATGGCAAGAACAACCAATGATAAAGAACCAACGGCAGCTAATCTCTGTCCGTAAACTCCGATCAGGGAAAAGAACATTCCAAAAACTATAATTTCTGCAAAAACCAGAATTTTAAAGTTCATCACAAGGCTTGCAACCGTTGCAACGAATACAAAGCAGAATATGGCAAAAGTTAATGCATTTCTTCTTCTGATGAAAGGTCCCGGCTGATCTGTTAAGGCAACAAAACTGGTTCCGAGCGGAAAAAGAAAATATTCTTTCAAAATCCCGAAGTGGGCGAGAACCAGACAGGGCAGAACAGTAGCCAGTGTAATCCTGATCGCAGAATATACATATTGACTGGTTACGAATTTTTTGAGTTCTGCAGAGTAGTTCATGCTACAAAAATAAGAGTTAAATGTGAATTGTGCGTTTTACTTTATGCGGTAATTATTAAATTTTTGAAAAATCTCAAGATGTAAATCGCCAATTTACTTTATCAGTTAAATATGAATTTTTCTTCTATTTGAATATCCGTTAAACAACCTATTACTTTGCACTGATATGAAAATCAATTATTTATAACAGGCACTTCGACAAGCTCAGTGTGACACCTCTAATACTAAACGCTTGATTTCTAGCGATGTCAAGCTGAGCCTGTCGAAGCTTTAGGTTAATAAACGGACAATAAAATTCTTCTATGAGCTTTTTAATTCCCCTCCTTTGGAGGGGTGGCAAAAATTCGTAAGAATTTTAGACGGGGTGGTCTTTATATATCCAATATGTATTATAGTATGAGCTTGTCATTATTCCGAAATATTGAAATCACCTACAAAAACCTAGCCGGGATAGCAGCGGTTACCCCACAGCAGAAATGGAAAAGAGGAGGGAGTGAAATTGGCGGGCATAGGAGAGGAGCGAGGAGTATGAGCGGATAGCACGAAAAAGCTCCTTAAAATAAATAGAGTTATAAAAAAACAAAAAGTCCCATAAATTATGAGACTTTTGTTTGGTATGTTTAAGATTTTAATTATCTACGTTTGAGGTTTCATCACCAATGTTCCATGTAAGTCCGAAACGAAGGGTGTTATCCAAAGCGGTATTAATTTTAGACATATTGATGAGGTAAGAAACGTCCAGACCGAAAGAACGGTACTTTAATCCGATACCTGCAGTTGCAAACTGTCTTGCTCCCTGTTCTTCACTTTCGTGGAAGTAACCTGTTCTTACAGAGAATGCATTGTCATAAGAATATTCTAATGCACCGCTCATCATGATGGAATTTTTGTTTTTGAAGGATTTTCCGATTCCTGCCATTACACCAACGTTCGGAACCTGATAGATCGGCTGTCTTGTATTCGGGTCTATTCCTGCATATTCCGAGCCCGGAACTAAGATTTTTGAACCTTCAAAGCTTAATCCCACTCTGTTCATATCATCAAGATACATATCATAACCAAGTCCTAATCTAGCCATAGTTGGAAGGTAAGATCTGGAATCTTCGTTTCCTGTGTAATCCAGCTTCGGACCTAAGTTCTGAACCGCAAAACCGGCGTTGATTTTTCCGTCCATTCCTCCTAAACTTGAAAATCTCGGAGAGGTATAATATCCTGAAACATCTACCGCAAAAGAGTTTGCAGGTTTAAGCGTTGTATCTGTGTTGAATCCTCCGGCTAAGTCTGAACGGATGTATCTTCCGGTAACCGCCATTGAATATGAATCGGATAGTTTAAGACCGTAAGCTACGTCGATGGAAAATTCGTTTGGTTTTGAGGTTCCCATGGATGTTACTTCGTTTCCTACTAACTGAGTAAGGTCTACTTCTCCCATATTGAAGTAATAAATACTTGCAGAGATGGTAGATCTTTCTTCCTGCCCTAAGAATTTGTGGAAGGCTCCGTATAATAAAAACACATCATTGGTAAGTTTTCCCATGTAAGGCGTGTAGTTTAACCCTACGGAAGAACTTGATCTGCTGAAAGGATATTTCGCTGCATTCCAGAATTGTGAAAAAGCATCCGGCGAGGTTACCACACCCTGATCTCCCATACCTCCGGCTCTTGCATCTGGTGCGATTCTTAAGAAAGGAGCTCCGGTTAATACAGGTCTTACCAGGCTTAAATCTTGAGAATAGCCTAAAAAACCAGCACTTAACCCAATTCCTAAAAGCAGTTTAGTAGTTAAATTCATATGTTGTCTTTTATATATTATCAGTTTTTTGTTAATATTATTACTGTTATCGTTTTAAATTTATTTCAAAAGTACCATTTTTTCTACAGCTGTAGCACTTCCTTTGCATTTTTCTTGATTTTGACTTTTTGCAAATATCTTAAAAATATACGTACCTTTTGCTACTGTTGCCCCAAAATCGTCTCTTCCGTCCCATTCTATTGCCTGACGTGGCGTTCTAAAGCCCTGTAGGAAAGGTTCTGCAACCACAGGCTGTGATAAAGTTCTTACCAATTTTCCTGTAATTGTATAAATCTGAACGTTTACATCCAGAATATCGTCGCAATTATGCTCAAACTGAACATACGTTTTGTTCGTAAACGGATTCGGCCAGTTCAGAGGTCGGTTAATTACCAAATGCTGATCCGCTTCATCCTTAACTTCAAAATTTAACGTAGCAGTTGTAGAATTATTGTTTATGTCCCAAACTTTAAATGTTAACTGGTGTTGTCCCACCGCAAGATTTCTGAAAGGATAGGTTACATTTCCTTTCTGATAGTCTGCTAAACTAGGGCTTAAACATCCGTTTCCTTCACCTGAAGCATAAAAATCATTCAGTACAATTGTATTGATAATTTGTCCGTCCAAATATACTGTAATATCATGACCAATACCAGAACCTGTGGAATTAATTCCTGTATCATCCGTAACGCAAGCCAGTAACATCGGGTTCTGGTCTGTGATACCGCCGTCTGCGAAGTTGGTATTGTTCATATACAGTTTTACTTTTGGCGGTTCGTTATCATTAATTCCGTTCGGATTGATATCACCCACCTGAACCGGCTGGTTGTTGAATACATCAGAAGATTTATTATCTGCATATCCTAAAATTCTGCCTGTACCCACTGCGTAGTTGATGTCTTTCGGAACATAAAATTCTACAGTGAAAACTCCGTTTACAGCGGTTCCGGAAGCTTTTACAATTGCACTTCCTTCCTCGGTGTACTGAAGAACCGGAGTTAATCCTCCGTCGTTATTCAATGTAGTTTTATTTAATCTTTTATCAAAAATATTAATGACTACTCTTCCGTTAAACGTTGTGTTTACCGTTCCGTTCGGATTATTGATGTGTCCTTTTACTTTTACAAAATCCAATCCTCTGATTAATCCCGGAACCGGAGTCTCAATATTATCAATAACCAATAATCTTTTAGGTCTGCTCAGTTTCATTGCAGGATCTCCTAATAGATTAACCTTTAAATGTTCTGAAGAAGCTCCTCTCTGTTTTTTTGCATTCAGATGGGCATATCCTAAAGTATCGAAATCATCGTTGGTAAGTTTAAAGATATTTTGCGTAAAAAGGTTGGTAAAGTCTACTCCATAACCTACGTCGATTGCACGGCTAGAAGTAATCATCGTTGCAGGACCTCCCTGCTTAAGCTTCATAAACTGTTCTCCTGCAGAAGAAACGTCAGGATCATCCCAAAGCGTGAACTCACAGGTAATTGTTGATACAAACGGAAATCTGCTGTACACATTAGAGAAATTATTTGCATTCTGAATTTCAGATAATGTTAAAACTCTTTCCTGTGCCCATCCGTTGATTCCTCCGTGTCCGAAATAGAAAAGATAAAGGCTGTTTCCGATATCATTGGAGATCGCCTGGTTTACCTGAGGATATCTTTGTCCTCCCGCTGTACTTTGTGCCTGAAAAGCATCAAGGTAAAGTTTTCTTACGTTATACTCTTTAAGAGTCGTATTATTTTGTTCAAAAACCGTTACCAGAGAATTATTCATTACGGTATGGAAAGGGGGACCTCCGTCGTTATCATCATCCACAACAAAATCCAGTTTCATTTTCCATTCCCCGAAAGGCGTAGACTGACCGGATAAACTGTTATAATAAGCTAAAGTTTTATCAATCATAATAGAAGCTTCCGTTGCATTGGCAGCCGGAATTCTTCCCACAGGAAGATCGGGTAGATTAAAATCGATGTAGCTTACCGTCTGTGGTTTCGTCATCACGATATAATCATCGGTGACGAATGATCTTATCACATCCTGAGAAATTTCACTATGATAGCTAGATACGATATTGTTATTACCCGGGATTCTGTTCTTATAATCAAATGAAGTATCTCCTAAAATAAATACATATTTTAGGGTTCCGAGTGGAGTATTCAGCTTCGTTACAAAATCTCTGATCGCCGTAAGATCTTTGCTGCCGCTTCCGAATTCATTATAGATTTTTTCCGTATCTACCACCTGTACATTATAATTGTTTTTGGTCTGGTGATAGTTGGCAATTCTTTGTGCCTGTCCCAGCATTTCAGGAGTGGTGATAATTAAATAATCTACATTTTGTAATGCTGAGATATTCTGGTTATTAATTCTTCCTACAAATGAAGGACTGAATGCCGCATCCGCTCTGAAAGCTACAAATTCATTATTGAAGTTCAGATTAGATGCTGTATAAGCAAAATTAAATGATGCACTTCCTGCTGCTTTATTTACTCTTCTGTTAGCGTTGGTAATATCCGTAACGTCCCAGATCTGCTCTGCCGCAGAAGCGTTGGAAAGACTGAAACCATAAGTGGTATTGCTTCCGGTAACCAGAGAAAAATCACGGAAACTCATCTGAGTACCGTTGAAACTTAAATTATCTTTATACTGTACCTCAAAATAATCCGGATAGAAAGTTCCGTTCGGATTCAGGGTAATATCAGGTTTCATATTGATAGTAATCTGATTTCCGCTTAATCCGGATATGACTCCCGAATAATTCATAGGATAAAATTCATACGTTGAACTCAGATCCGGAGTAGGAACTGTAAAAGGAATCGGATTTTGATTATTGATGTTATAAAGCAATTTGTTCTTTTGAGATTTATAGCCAATAACCTGTGCTTTATATCGGATATCATCACCAGACTGAATAGGGGAGGCTGTCGTAAAAGTAACCGTTTTGTCTGTTACAAAAGGAGTATCTTCCACCCATGTTCTTCCCACTCTCATCAGGTTTTTCTGGTCTACATTAATTACCTGATAATTATCAAATCGTGTGATAAGCGGAGTAGCAGGTAAATTAACATCTACCGGCTGAACTCTTTTTCCGGGACCTTTATCGAAATTGATGAAGTAATAGGAATAATCTTCATAAATATTCTTCAGGTTTTCACTCGGATATGTTCTGGATTCTGTTCTTTTAACTCCGTTTCCGTTCGAGTTATTATATAAATTGTAGCCATTCGGACCCTGTGCGTAGAATAAAGCATAATCATTATCATTCCATACACCGTCGTCTTCTCCCACTACCTGAATCGCGTTTTCCTGAAGAGCACTGTATCTTGCGTCCTGATTGTTTTCAGGAAGCATGATTCCGCCGTTTCCGTAAATTCTGAAATTTTTAGGATTTACAGAAGAAGGATTGATGCCGTTATCCTGCAAAAACTGTCGGGTTATTTTAAATATTCCGGATTTATCAACTCTTATTTTATAAAAAGTTCCTGATGATAAAGGATTATTTGTAGTTCCTAATTTTAAGGTATTTCCAAAACTGTTGGAAACATTCGTCTCCGAAAGTTCAAATGAAGACAATCTTTGGATTTGCCCTTTTACATTTTTAAAAAGAGACACATTGGCGCTTGCATATCTTACTCCGTCCGCATTATAATAAACCACATCTTTTATCTCCTGATCCGTAATAAGATCCTTGCTTAATGAAAACAACTCCCTTGCAGAAACATTTTCCCAGACAGGATTAGAAACTTTTAACTGGTTTTCGCCAACTTGTTGTTTAGTTGTGATAAAAATGTTATTTTGGCTGAATAAAAATCCCTGATTTTTAAAATTTGGGAGATTGAGTTTTGTCTCACCAAAGTCTCGAATTTTAGCACCATCCCATTCGATAGTGATCCTTTGAGCCCAAAGTGTTGATACAAAGCTTAGTAAGAATAATAGAGAAATTTTTTGTTTCATGTTTACTATTGAAATTTCTGAATTACAAAATAAATGAAAATTTTATAATTAAATTGTGATACAATAAAATTAATTTGTTAACGTTTTTCAAAAAAATCAACTCTTTACTTGATTTATTGAATAATTTATTTTTTCTTTGTACTTTGAAAATATTTATATCGACTATGAAAAAACTAAAGTTGTTTTCATTAATAGCATTAAGTTCTACACTTGCATTAACCAGTTGCGGAGGATCTAATAATGGCGGCGGTACTAAAAAATTTGTCAGCAAAACAGGTTGGAAACCAAACGAGAAACAAGGTTGGTTTTTTGCAGGAAAGCAACAAAAACAAAAAGGTTGGCCGGGAATGGTATATGTAGAAGGTGGAACTTTTACAATGGGATTAGTGAAAGATGATGTTATGCACGATTGGAATAACTCGCCTCGCAGAATGCAGGTAAGTTCATTCTTCATCGGGGAAACTGAAATTACTAACTACGAATACCGCGAATACCTTACATGGTTGAAGTACGTATTCCCACCAAGCGATCCAAGCTTTAAGGAGATCTACAACGGTGCGTTGCCGGATACCTTATTGTGGGACAACAAATTATCTAGAAATGACTACAACGAGACGTATTTCCGTGCTCCTGAATTCGATTACTATCCTGTAGTAGGAGTGTCTTGGACTCAGGCAAACAGATACTGCGAATGGTTGTCAGACAGAGCGAACGAGAAAGCTTTAATGCAAGCCGGTATCATTGCGAAAGATTTGTATATCAACGAATCTAATAACCAAGGTGGAACAGCATTCAACATGGATAAATTCAAATCGAATGATCCTGAAATGCAAGGTTACATCAATGAAAAAAGAATGCAGCAGAAAACAGGTTTGAAAACTACAAACCAGAGATTGTTAGCTGCAAACAGAGCTCCGAACGCTGCAATGGTAACGAAGTTCAGACTTCCTACAGAAGTTGAATGGGAATATGCAGCTTTAGGTATGGCTAAAAACAGAGAGTACAATCAGTATATGGGTAAAAAACCTGAAATTGAAAAACTGAGAGGTACTAAAGGAAGAGAAAAAGGAATGTTCCTTGAAAACTTCAAAATGGGAACAGGAGATTACTCAGGTATTGCTGGCTGGAAAAACGACGGTTCTGCAAGAACTTCAGACGTAAGACAATTCCCTTCTAACGATTTAGGAATCTACGGAATGTACGGTAACGTTGCAGAATGGACTGCCGATGTTTACAGACCAATCATTGATGAAGATTTCAGTGACTTCAACTACTACAGAGGAAATATGCCGCAGGCTATCGTAAGAAACGGAGACGGAACTTACAAAATGGTAGACGAAAGCAGCATTAAATATGATACTTTAGCTGACGGAAGATTAGTTTACAGAAACTTGCCGGGTCAGTACGAAAGAGAAACAATCGCAGATTACAGAAACTACAGAGATGGTGACAGAATGTCTTCTTTAGAATACAGAACTGCATCAGATTCTGCTACTTCTTACGATATGTACAACTCTCCGAAATCTAGATTTATTGTAGATGCTCAGGGTAAAGTAGTATTGCAAAAAGACAGAAAAGAAAGAACTTCTGCTGTTACTAATGATGTAAGAGTTGTAAAAGGAGGTTCTTGGCAGGATACTGCATACTGGTTGGATCCGGGACAGAGAAGATACAAGTCTCAGGATAAAGCTTACGGATGGATTGGATTCCGTGTAGCTCAGGATGCGAGAGCCAACGAAAAAGGTAGAACAAGAAGATAATATTTATCAAAATAATTTTCAAAAAACCCTCTGGAATTCTGGAGGGTTTTTTTATTTTTGAACTATGAATACAGAACAGTTTTATCCGCTATTTTTACAGGCAGAAAAAGTTACCATCGACAGCCGAAAAGTCGGAAAGAATGATATTTTCTTTGCTTTTTCAGGAGAAAATTTCAATGCAGCAACGTTGGCTGAACAGGCAGTTGAAAATGGCGCTTTAGCCGTAATTGTTGAACAGCAGGAATTTGAAAATAAAGAAAAAAATATTTTCTTCGTTCATTCTACACTTGAGTTTTTGCAGCAGCTTGCCATTTATCACAGAAAACAATTGCAGATTCCTGTGATCGGTTTAACCGGGAGCAATGGAAAAACCACTACAAAAGAAATCATTCATGCTGTTCTTTCCGAAAAATTTAATGTACAATATACTTCCGGAAATCTTAATAATCACATCGGAGTTCCTTTAACTCTTCTTTCCATTAAACCGGAACATGAAATGGCGGTTATTGAAATGGGAGCCAATCATCAAAAAGAAATTGCTCTTTTAAGTTCCATTTCTCAGCCGGATTTCGGATATATTACCAACTTCGGAAAGGCACATCTGGAAGGTTTCGGAGGATACGAAGGAGTAATTAAAGGAAAATCTGAACTGTATGATTATCTTAAAGATCATAAAAAAACGATCATTGTTAACGAAAATGATCCTGTTCAGGTTGAAAAAACTGAAAATTATTCACCAAAAATTACTTTCGGAAAAGAAGATTCAGATTATCAGTTTGAATTATTTTCAGAAGAAAACTTTGTAGGTCTCAAATATAAAGATAAGAAAGCAGTTTCAAAGCTTACCGGAGAATATAATTTCACCAACCTTTGTGCAGCGGCAAGTTTAGGTCTTTACTTCGGAATCGATTTTGAGAACATTAAAAATGCCATCCAAAATTACACACCCACCAATATGCGTTCCCAAATTGTGAAAAAAGAAGGGAAAACATTGGTTTTGGATACCTATAATGCCAATCCGAGTTCTATGACTGCTTCTTTGTACAATTTCATCACCTTTGAAGGTTCAAAAACGATTATTATAGGCGATATGTTGGAATTGGGAGAGGAAAGCGAAAAAGAACATCAAAATATTTTAAAACTGGCTCAGGAATTAGGCTTTGATCAGATCATCACCGTCGGAAAGAATTTTAAAAAGGTAAATTCTACAGAAACTGCGTTTGAAAACACAGCCGAACTAACAGAATATTTAAAACTTAATAAAATTCTTTCAGAAAACATATTATTAAAAGCCTCCAGAGGAATTGCTCTTGAAAAATCGATTGACTTTATTTAGCCTTCGTATTCCAGAATTCTTTTACAATCAGCTTAATATTTTTAAATGTGCTTGGGAAAACCTCATCTTCGATCTGAGTGGTGTTTTTCCAGGCAACCTCCGTAATCCCTTCTTCAATCTGAGGTTTTGAGGTATCTTCACCATCGAAATTCATTTCAAACCAGTGCGTACATTTTAAGACTTTATCGCCGTTTCTTTCAATGTAAATATGATAAGTTGTATTGATAAACCTTACCAGTTCTACATTAGAAAGTCCGGTTTCTTCTTCAATTTCACGTACAGCAGACTCTTCACGCGATTCTCCTTTCTCCATTTTGCCTTTCGGAAGATCCCATTTTCCTAATCTTTTAATGAAAAGAATTTCACCTTCAGGATTATTTACAATTCCTCCCGCAGCTTCGATAATTCTGAACAGCTTTTGAAATTCTGCCCATATTTCATCGATATTCTCGCCGAAAACATTCAATTCTTTCACCGATGTATTTTCCAGAAGATCCAACGCGATTTCCAGGCTTGTGACGTTTTCGTATCCAAGCGTTTTTTCTAAGTTTTCAGATTGCTTAGACAACAATAATTTTTTTTCGTTCACAAAAACTTTATACATATATTTGTAAGAATTAAGAATTTAAATACAAAAATAAAAAATGAATTTAGAAGGACGAAAGATTATTGTTAATAAATCATCTAAAGACTTGGTAGAAATCCTGAAATCGCCGGAAAATTACAAAGATTTCATGCCGGACGGTCTTCAGAAATTTGAAACGAGAGAAGATGGATTTAAATTCGGGTTACAGGGAATGCCGGAAATTGCTCTGAAAATTGATGAAGTAACCGATGAAAAAGCAGTGTTGAAGTCTGCAAGTTCAAGCTTAGATTTTTCTTTAACAGCGGCTTTAAACCCTCTAAATGAAAATCAGACCGAAGTTCAGATGCTGTTTGAAGGAAAATTCAACCCGTTTATTAAAATGATGGTAGAAAAACCTCTTCAGAATTTCATTAATACACTTACCGATAAGATCGAAGTTTACAAATAAAACGAAAACCTTCAGCAATGAAGGTTTTTTTATGCTTCAAACAATGATTCCCGAACTGTGGTCACGGGAACTTCCCGTCGCAGAAGAAAGAACATTGATTTCATTGTTGTATCTTAAAACTCCCATAAATGCAAAGATTAAAGCCTCTTTGAAATCAATAATCTCTTTTTCAGGAATAATAATTTCAGCATTGGTTTTGGCTTTTAACTTTTCAATTAAATATTGATTATACGTTCCGCCACCTGTGAAAAGTACTCTTTTTAACTTATAAATATTGAAAATTTTAGAAATCTGTTCTGCAGTATGCTCTGTAAAGGTTGCCATTATATCTGCCGTTTCAATATCTCCAAAAAGAGGAAAAATATTCTCGTTACACCATTCAATTCCCAATGATTTTGGATGAGACTGGCTGTAAAAATCCAGCGAATTTAATTTAGACAGTAAGTCTTCATTAATTTTTCCTGTTCTCGCTAAATCACCGTTTTCATCGAAATTTTTATTGAATTTCTGAGCTAATTTATTCAGAATAATATTGACTGGGGCAATATCGAAGGCAATTCTTCTGTTTTGAATCTTCATTGAAACATTAGAAAAACCACCTAGATTCAGACAGGCATCGTATTCCGAAAACAATAATTCGTCGCCAATCGGGACAAGCGGAGCGCCGTTTCCGCCCATCAAAACATCCTGACTTCTGAAATCGTAAATTACTGAAACATTATTTTCTAAATTGATTGCTCTTCCGTCGCCGATCTGTAAAGTAAATTTTTTCTGAGGCTGATGAAAAACCGTATGACCGTGAGAAGCGATGAGATCAACTGTTTTTATCTGATGCTTTTCAATAAAACTTTTAACCGATTTTCCTAAATAAAAACCGTATTCTGAGTTCAGTTCAAGCAGTTCTTCTGCAGAAAGATAAATAGATTTTCTAAGCTTATCTTCCCGGCTTTTAGAGTAGGGAAGTGTTTCTGCTTTCAGTATTTTGAATGTCCATTCATCCTGTTTTTCAAATCTGGCAAAACAGATATCCAGTCCGTCTAAACTTGTTCCGGACATCAATCCGACCGCATGGAAAACCATTTGATTATTTTTTGTTTTGAGATATTTCAGGCGCCGCAAAATCCCCTGAATTCTGGAAGAAAACATATTCGGAAAAATCATCTTTTGCATGCATTCCGTGTGCGCCGATGAGCGTACTTCCGTCTTTTCTCGTTACATACACTGTATCTTTGGTGTAGATATTCTTCTTTACCTGATCCCAGTAAATGCTCTGCATGGCAAATTTATCGCCTTCATTAGTCGTAATTCTTACGTTTCCTTTCGCTTCGTAAAACTTTTTGTAATCGTAGAATTTAGCGTATTTTGCTTTAATTGTTCCGGGAATTTTTGGCTTTTTCTTGTCGAAAAACTGAATGTCAATTCCCTTCCTTGCAACCGTATAAGGACTGTCGATCAGCTCATATTTTTCAATGATCGGAGCTTTTGCCCTCATCGTCACAAACCCGGAATCTCTCTGGATGATATTTGCATTATTAATGATCTGTGAAGGGAAATTTTTGCTTTGTTTACCTTTATTTTTCGTAAGATCTTCTTCACAGGAAGTTATCACAAAAAATATAGCACAACTAAAAAGGTATGCTATATTTTTTTTATATGATATGTTTCTAAATAACTTCATTTTAGTTGTATAGAGTCTTTCTGAACCACTTATCCGCAAAATTGAAACCAACTCTCAGGTTTATAAAATTCTGATTGATCAGGTTATTTTTAGTAGTTCCTCTTTTTCCTACTTCAAGACCAAGTTCTAGACCGCTCATTCTCGTTATGCTGCTGTTTTTAAACGGAAGAAGAACTCCCCCGGAAATACCGAACTTATTAATGTTCTGCCCTGCAATCTGAAGATTTCCTTTCTCATAAAAGGCTCCGTATCTGTAAACGATTCTCGAAAAATAACTTCTGAAATTATTATAATTCGGTAAATACCAACCTCCGGCAGAAATTCTGTAAGAATCCTGAAGATCCAGCGTACTTCCGAAATAATTAATATTTTCCCCCTTTTTATAATCTCCCTGAAGAGAAACGAACCATCTGTTTTCTTCTCCATAACCTACCCCTAAAGAAGCCTGTAATGGCAAAAGATTTTTAGATTTTGTACTTTTCTGGTCGATAATGCTTTCATTACTTTTTACAGTAGCACCTGCATCAGAATAGAAATACGTACTGTTTACATAATCGGTCGTCATGTTACTCGTATTTCCGAAAGTAGTAGTAGCTCCGATCGTAAGTTTTTTGTCTGTACTTGTATTCAGGTTCTGGTAGCTAGCTCCTAAAGTAAAGTTGAAATTGTGGATGCTGTTTCTCGTTTCGTATCCGTTAATTAATTCTGCATTAGAATAAGCAAGTTCATTAAGGTCATAAAGATTCCCGAAATAATAATTTGCTCTTGCTCCAACAGCAAGTTTATCGTTCACTTTATATCCTAAAGCCATTTGTACCGTATTCAAAGTTCCGCTTCCTTTAAATCTGTTGGCTCTGATATTACCCGCAGAAAGCGTATCTCTGTGAATAATATCGTAGCTTTTTGAGCTGTACGGCTGATAAGAAATCCCCATCTTCAATTTTGGAGACAAAGGGAAAGCAATAGAAATATTAGATAAATACGTAGAATGTTTGGTAGACTTCGTATTATTATAGTTTGTTTTAAAGTAATTGTTTTCGTTGGTAGCTTCCAGCTTAATACTTGTAAGCTCGAAATTAGCATTGTTTGCAGGGTTTGCAAAATTGAAATTACTTGTAAAATCACTTATAAAAGCGGTAGATATACCTCCCATTGAGGTAGTTTCGATCGTATTATCATATTTTACATCTCCGATTCCGTAAGTTGCATAAGGTGAATTACTCAGGTTCTGCGCGTTAAGGAAATATCCAACTGATATCAATGATAGTACAAAGATTTTTTTCATTCTTTATTTTTAAAACAATGCGCAAATATCTTAAATATTAATGAATTGTAAAAATTATAAGAGGTTAAAGTTTGTTAAGGGGGATGAATAGCTATAATTATGATGAATTCTTAATTGTAAATTCGCTTTGGTTGTGAATTTTTATACATTATCAATACACTGCATGATAAAATTCACAATTCATTTGCAACGCAAAATTCACCTGCAAAGTAAAAATTCACATTCTGCGAATTACAAATTTCATATCTTTGAATCATGAATTGGGAGAACATTGCCGGACAGGAAAGTCTGAAAAAACTTCTTAGAGACAGTATCGCCGAAAACAGGGTAAGCCATGCCCAGCTTTTCGTCGGCAAAGAAGGATACGGAACATTGCCGATTGCTTTGGCGTATGCTAAAGAAATTCTGAGCAGTGAAAATCCTCACGCCGGTGCGAAAGTAGAGCATCTCAATCATTTGGATCTGCATTTCAGCTTTCCCGTTTTTACAGATAATAAAAACTCATTAAGCAAAAATAAATTTGATGAATTCAGGGAAATGATTCTTAAATCTCCGTATGCGGGATATGATGAATGGACGGCTGTTTTAGAATCCGAAAACAAGCAGCTTTTTATTTCGGCAGATGAAATTGATGAACAGAACCAGAAATTTTCTTTAAAAAGTTACGAAGGCGGAACTAAAATTCTCATTGTCTGGAGAGCAGATAAAATGAATGTCGCAGCATCCAACAAATTCCTGAAATTTTTAGAGGAACCTCCAGCGAAAACAATTATTTTGCTTACCGCAGAATCTACCAACGATATTTTACCAACCATTCTTTCCCGAACGCAGATTGTAGAGGTACCTAGAATAAACGATGAAGATCTGGAAATTTATCTGAAAAAAAATTATAATCTTTCAGAAGACAAGACAGGGGAGATCATCCATCAGGCTCAGGGAGACCTTAATGAAGCCTTAAAGCTTTTACAATCCGGAAACAAAACTGATGAGTTCGAAAAGCTTTTTGTTCAGTGGGTTCGTGATGCATTTATGGTAAAAAAGAAACCTGAATTTCTGCGAAGCATCATTCTTTGGGCAAGAGAAATTGCAGGCTGGAACCGGGAAAAGCAGAAAAACTTCTTAAACTATTGTTCCGAAATTTTCAGACTGGCTTTGCTGCAGAACTATCAGTCTGAGAATTTAGTCTATAAAAAGATTGATGCGAATGGCTTCAACTGGATGGGATTTTCAAAATTCATCAGCGGCGCGAATATTGAAAGCATTCTGGAAGAAATCAATACAGCCGATCTGCATTTAACCCGAAACGGAAATCCTAAAATTGTCTGGACGGATCTCGGGATAAAATTATCAAGATACATACATAAAAGCTAAATAAAAAACTCCGAAACGAATTCGGAGTTTTTTATTTTAAGCTGCTTTCTTTACTTTAGAAGCTTTTTTATCGGTCGTTTTAGAACTGTTTTCTGCTGTTTTGTGTTTAGCATCACAGTTTTTATGATCTCCACAGGCTTTTTTATCTTTTGTCGAGCATTCTTTCTTGTCTTTTCCTGCGCAGCATGCGCCTTTCGGAGTTTCCTGTGCAAAGTTGAAAGTGAATAAAGTGATGGCTAAAACAGAAATTATTTTTTTCATGATCTAAATTTTTAATTGAATCCAAATATAACAATTTTTCCATTCTGAGAACTTTAAGATTAAAAAAAAATTAAATTTCAATAAAAAATCAATCAATCGTTTGATTTATGGAAAATTGGTTGTAGATTTGCACCTCGAAAAACAGATACAGAGTAAAAGATGATTTCAAAAGAAGAGAATATATTATTTGCCGCAGAAAAGCTTTTCGCCGAGAAAGGTTTTGAAGGAACCTCAACAAGAGAAATTGCTAAAGCAGCAAATGTGAATATTTCTATGATCTCTTATTATTTTGGTTCTAAAGAAAAACTGTACGAGAAACTGGTAGAATACAGAATGAGCGAAGGACAGTTTTTTTCCAAAGATATTATTGAAAGAACCGATATCAACGAATGGGAAAAAGTTGAAAAAATCGTAGATCAGTTTGCAGGAAAGGTAAGACACAACAAATGTTTCTACAGAATTATGCAGAGAGAGCAGCTTCATGCAGAAAACCCGCAGATCGTAGAATTTCTGAAGGAAACCAAAATGGGATTTATTTCCATGTATTCAAAAATTCTGGAAAGCGGTCTTCAGAAAGGAATTTTCACAAAAAATCCTCCCATTTATCTCCTTCATTCCACGGTGAGCGGAACTTTATTTTACGCTTCTAATGCCAAAGAAATGTATAAGGAATTCCTTAACGACACCAATGAAGAGGAAGTTTTTGATGAAAAATATTACACAGAACTTAATAAACATATTAAATATCTACTAAAAGACCTTCTAGGTTATGAAGAAAATAAATAATTCAGTCCTTGCGCTCGCTCTATTCGTAGGGATTGCAAACGCAAATGCTCAGGAGAAAAAGACCCTCACTCTTGATGATGCCGTGCAGTTGGGAATCCAGAACAGCAAAAATCTTAAAATTGATGCTGCAAAAATAGAAGAAGCTACAGCCAATCTTTTGGAAGCCAAAAACAGACAGCTTCCGGAGCTGAAAATTTCAGGAAGCTATATGTATCTTCCTTTAAAACCGAATATTGATATTAAACTTCCCGGAGTTTCAGGAGCAGGTCCGGAAGTTCATCAGGTTGCCTACGGATCAGCGAATGTCAGCGTTCCGATTTACAGCGGAGGAAGAATAAAATACGGAATAGAATCTGCAAAATATTTAGTGGAAGCATCTAAATTAACTACTGAAAACGACAAAGTAGCCATTGCTTATAACGTAGCACAGGCTTACAATAATTTGTTTAAAGCCAACCAGTCCATTAAAGTTTTAGAAGAAAACCTTACCGCTTCCCAAAAGAGAGACGAAACGTTCCTTAAACTTGAAAACAATGGAGTAATTGCGAGAAATGACCGTTTAAAAGCAAGTTTGCAGACTTCAAACATCGAACTTCAGTTGCTGGAAGCAAAAAACAACTACAATATTGCCAATATCAATATGGATTTATTGCTTGGACTTCCGGAAACCACAGAAATCGAAGTAGACCAGAATTATATAGATGAAGGAAATGAAGTAAAACCGCTTGATTTCTATTTAAATGAAGCCAGAGAAAACCGTAAAGATCTTCAGGCTTTGGACAAACAGAGACAGGCTGCAGCTTTGGGAACAAAATCCGCGAAAGCAGAAAATCTTCCTTCCATTGCTTTTACAGGAGGTTATGTGGCGGCAGATATTCCGAAGTTTTTAACGATCTATAATGCGGTAAATGTAGGCGTAGGAATTTCTTACAATCTTTCAAACCTATGGAAAGAAAACTCTTCGCTTAAACAATCAAAAGCCAGAGAAATGCAGTTGGCTGCAACCAACGAGTTGTTAAACGACAACATCAAGCTGGATGTAAACAGAGAATATCAGAACACAGATTATTCTAAAAAGAGAATTGCCGTTTTCGAAAAATCTGCAGAACAGGCTAACGAAAATTACAGAATTACAAAAAATAAATATGATAACGGTTTGGCTACGATGACGGAACTTCTGGATGCAGATGCTGCACAGATTTCAGCGAACGTAGGAGTGATCAATGCGAAAGCAGATGCCGCTTTAGCTTACAGAAAACTATTACAGACCACCGGAACTTTAACAAACAAATAAAATTAAGAACTTATACCCACAATGGAAAATAATACTACACAAACGGCTGAACCTAAAAAGAAAAAAAGTTTAGTTTTCCCTATCATATTAGCAGTAGTTTTAATCGGCGGAGGAATCTACGGTTACAGAACCTATTCTTACGGGCAGGTTCATGAAGAAACAGACGATGCACAGATCGCGTCCAATATGGCTCCCGTAATTTCTAAAATTTCAGGATACGTAACGGAAGTAAAAGTGAAAGACAACCAGTTTGTAAAAAAAGGAGATACTCTGGTTATTCTGGACAGCAGAGATCAGAAAATGGCTTTACAGCAGGCAGAAGCAGCTTTGGCAACAGCAAAAAGCAGCATCTCTAATGCACAGGCTTCCACAACGGCAACTTCAAAAAATATAAATTCTTCTGAAGCTGCTGTTACTACGGCGAATGCACAGATTGAAGCCGCAAAAGTAAACGTTTGGAAAACTTCTCAGGATTTAAAAAGATATGCCAATCTTGTGAAAGACCACTCTATTACAGAACAGCAGTATGAGCAGGCTCTGGCAGCAAAACAGTCTGCAGATAAGCAGCTTCAGGTTTTAATCGATCAGAGAAACCAGATTGCACAGCAAACCAATATCGCTTCTTCTCAGACCGCAGCAAGTTCTCAGCAGATCGGAGTGGCAAATTCCGTTGCAAAACAGAGAGAAGTGGATGTGGAAAATGCAAGACTGAATTTATCTTACACGGTAATTGTAGCACCGGAAGACGGATATGTAGGAAAAGTGCCAATTCAGGCAGGACAGTATTTACAGGCAGGTTCACAATTGTTTTCTTTGGTTAAAAATGACCAGAAATGGGTAATTGCCAACTTCAAAGAAACCCAGATTGATAAAATGGTGGAAGGACAAAAAGTGAAAATCGAGATTGATGCTTTCCCGGACAGAGAATTTGACGGTGTGGTAAGTTCTTTCTCTCCTGCAACCGGAGCTACCTTCTCTATACTTCCTCCGGATAATGCGAGTGGTAATTTCGTAAAAGTAGTACAGAGACTTCCTGTAAAAATCGATTTTGTAAATCTGGATAAAAATGTATCCAAAAGATTAAGAACAGGAATGAATGTAAAAGCAGAAGTTTCTTTAAAATAAAAATATAAAATAAGTGAATTGTCAGCAATGCAGAAGCAGATCGGTTATGAGATGTAATGAAGTAGTAGAATTGACAATGAAAGATTGATAACTGCAATTCACTTTTTTTCAAAAAAATATATGATTATCTGTAATTTGTCATAATTGAAAAATCTTTGAGTTCTTTGCTGAGTGAAACGACTTTGCGAACTTAAAAACAGTTAGTATGTAAAAGAATCTTAGTGATCTTTGCGTTAAAAAGCAGTATAATTAATAACGGATTATCAAAAAAATATATAAGTGAATTGTCAATTTTTGAAGGAGAAGTCATTTTTTAATGAAATGAATTTGAAGATTGATGATGAAGCTGATGCCGGATAATGAAGAGAGATCAATGATAGATGTGGAAATGATGAAGTTGATCCATGAAGAAGGTTCCGGTGTAATGCAGAAAGATCATGAAGAGGAAACAGGAAATGAAGACGATAAATGAAGCGGTTGCCGGATATGAAGAAGAAAATTGATGTTGAAATGATGAAGCTGAACGATGCAGCAGAATTCCGGTTTAATGAAGACAGATCATGAAGAGGAAAATGCAGAGGTAAAAATAAGACCATGCAGAGGATGATTATTGACAATTCACTTTTTTAAAATTGAGAAATTTAGAGATTTGGAAATACTTTGATGAAATTTTAATCAGCTAAATTTTTCTGAAACCTCATCTCATGGATGAGAGAACAAAGTTGGTTCGTAAAAACTTGTTCATATTTCCGAATCTCAAATCTCTTGATTTTTAATACAACACTAAAAAAACTATGCAAGATTCATTAGTAGAATACGGAGCCCGAAGAGTAATCATTACGATTACGGCAATACTTTGTGCTTTGCTTGAAATAGTGGATTCCACGATTGTAAACGTTGCCCTTAATGAAATGAAGGGAAATCTTGGAGCCACCCTTTCCGAAGTAGGATGGGTAATCACCGCGTATGCGATCGGAAACGTAATTATTGTTCCGATGACGAGCTGGCTTTCCCAGCAGTTCGGGAGAAGAAACTATTTTGCGGCTTCCATCATTATATTTACCGTTTTCTCCTTTTTATGCGGAAATGCAACCAATATCTGGGAGCTTGTATTTTTCCGTCTTATGCAGGGAATCGGTGGGGGAGCGCTTCTGGTAACTTCACAAACCATCATCACGGAATCTTATCCCGTGGAAAAAAGAAGTATGGCACAGGCAATTTACGGACTTGGGGTAATTATCGGTCCTACATTGGGTCCGCCTTTGGGAGGATATATTGTGGATAATTTTAGCTGGCCATATATTTTCTATATTAATATTCCGATCGGGATTGCGGCAACCTTAATGACGCTTCAGTTTGTAAGAAGTCCGAAATATGCCGAAAAACGAAAGATTTCCGATGTAGACTGGATTGGAATTGCATTATTGGCAATTACCGTAGGTTCCTTACAGTTTATTCTGGAAAGAGGTCATGAAGAAGACTGGTTTGCCAGCGGAATGATCGTTTTCTTTACAGCCGCCGCGGTTTTAGGATTTATCCTTTTCCTGTGGAGAGAACTTACCTTTAAATATCCGATTGTTGAACTCCGGGTTCTGAAAAACGGAAACTTAAGAATCGGAACCGTGATGTCCTTTGTTTTAGGATTTGGTTTGTACGGATCTACATTTATCGTTCCTTTATATACCCAAAGTATCCTGGGATGGACGGCGCTTCAGTCGGGTGCTTTAATGATTCCGGCAGCTTTAACGACGGCTTTCATGATGCCGATTATCGGAAGACTGCTTTCAAAAGGAGCTAAACAGCAGATTTTGGTTTCGTTGGGATTATTTATCTTCTTTATCTACAGTTTCTGGGGATATAAAATATTGACTCCGGACACAGGAAAAGATGCCTTCTTCTGGATGCTTATCGTAAGAGGAGCCGGACTGGGGTTATTGTTTATCCCGATCACCTCGCTTTCCTTAAGTACATTGAAAGGGCAGGAAATCGGACAGGGAGCTGCATTTACAGGGATGATGAGACAGCTTGGAGGTTCCTTCGGAATTGCTGCGATCACCACATTCATTGCCAATGCGAGCCAGAAATACAGAGTGAATCTTATTTCGCACCTCGACCAGACCGATTTTGCGGTACAGCAAAGATTACAGGCTCTGAAAGGCAGTTTTATCGCAAAAGGAATGACTCCCGATGCCGCAATGAACGCCGCTTACAAAATGCTTGATCTTTCTGTAACGAAACAGGCAACCGTCCTTTCTTACATGGATGTTTTCCTTTATCTGGGAGTGATCTTCCTTGTCTGTATTCCGTTCATTTTATTTATTAAGGAACGAAAAAGCAAAGAGAAGATTGATCTGAGTGGGGTGCATTAATTAAAATGCCAAAAATTTTCTAATTGAATATAATAAAACCGCAGATATTTTCTGCGGTTTAAAATTTTACTTTATCTTTCTGTAAATTTTGTAAACAAAATAGACAAGCAGGATTAACAATAGAAACATAAGTGTTTGTATTGCGAATAGTCCAAAACTGAATTCTTCTAAGTGTATTTCCATGATTTTAATATCGAATTACCTTTAATTTATAATTATATAGCTATAGCCTAAGATCAATGCGGAGAGCAAAAATAGCCCGAGAAAAAGATAACCAAGCGATTGATTTCCTTTTTTAAACTCTCTGATTGAAATAACCAGTGTATATAAGAGAAGAGAAACGACACCTATAACTATAATTATTACGACAATAATTAAGAGGAAAAATAGTATGATCACAGTTTATTATTTTTAACTCGCAGAAATTTTCTGCGGGTTTCTTTTAATTAAAATCGTGTAAAGCTATTTTCCTAATCATACCCGGAACCAGAGAACTTCTTTGTTTTATGTATAAAGGATAATATTTTTCCAATATTTCCTTTACTTTAAACGCAGGATGATATGTGGATCTTATTTCTTCTGTTACCCACATTTCCGACTCCATTAGCTCTATTTTGTCTGGAAACTCAGGCATTCCGTCAATTTTACGATGTTTAAAAATTTGAGAATAAGAACATTTTATTTTGAAACATTGTATTTCGGATATTTTTTTCTTCTCTTTTCTAAACTCTTGTATTTTTAAATCTTTTATTCGTTCAAAAATATAGGAATATTCCTGTATCCCGTTGTAAGGATATTCATAATATTCTTTTCCTTTAGAAAAATCAGTAAATACAGGATACTTCAGTATGTCGTTGTTTTCTTTTGTTTCCCATCGTTTCCAGATATTTTCATCGACTTTTTTGTAATGATAGACTATAATAGAATTATCCAAATCCTTCTGTGATAAGGAATTAATTATACTGTCAGATTTTTTTTTATCTATTGCTTTTGTCCTTGCTTTTCCGCCTAAAGACTCAAAAAGTCCATCCATCAGTAAACCCATCTCACTTTCAAATTTTACCATTGCCTTCTCCTGTCCCTTCCTATATTCTTCTAAATTGATAATAGAATCTTTTTGAGTAAAAGAAATATCTTTAAAAGATAAATTTTTATTCTGAGAATAAAATAAACCCCACATGAAAACCATCAATAATATTAAATGTTTTCTCATTTTTTTATTTTTATGTAACGTAAATAATCTCCTTCTCTATACTTCATATTATTTTCTTTTGTGGCTTCAACAAATTGTGTATAAATAAGTAGAACAAGTGCACTATCATTTTTACGATAATAAATATCAATTGTTCCCCCACCATTGAAGTCTTGAACATATGTATGTAAACCTAAACTCGGATTTTTTTCTTTAAAATCATTGATATAGTTAGTTTTAAATTTAAAATTGCCATAATTAATATTTCTATCCTTATAATTAATTTTATTTGCTAAAACGAATGATGTATCTTTTTTTATTTCAAGAAAAAAACTCACTGTATCACTAATTTTATATCTTTTTTTAGAATCTTTATCAAGTTTATATGTTCCAACTAATTTATTAAAGGGGAGTTCTTTTTTAGGATTAGCTTTTATAAACGTAGAATCAAATGTTGCTTGTGGTCCATCACTACAAGAATATAAGAAAGTTAAAATAATGATAAAAAGGTATTTTTTCATAATATATTTACTTTTAAGGAATAGTTATAATTTCATACCATCCAAACGTTTCGCCAATAGTCCCGCCAAGATGAATTCCTTGTCCTCTTGGTTTGTCTGGAATTATACTGTCATTTGTAGAGTCGCCATCATAATCATTCAATCCACGTGTTCCTGATTCCCAACCTGATTATTCTGTCAAGAAGAAGTCGTTCCATTTTTATCTGCGATTAGATACTCTGTAACCATTTTAGCCATTGAGTTTGCCATTTTAAATTCATTATTATCTGTAGGATTAAAATTTGAAAACTTTATTTTCTCTAAATCTTCTGGATGTATAGAAAAGTGTGAATTAAATTGAGGATTCTGAATAAAGAAATTACTTCCCCAAGTTAAAAAACTCTTAGTAGAGGTTATTAATTCATCAACAAGCGTGGTAGATAGATTTTAAATTATTTTTTGTATAAAATCTTCTCAATTCCGTTATTATATTTCTTTATTAAAACAGTTTCAAAAAAGCCAATTTTATTTTGCTTATATATATTTTTAATAGAATCTGCCTCTGATTCATCAATTTTAAAATAATTTATAAACTTAGTAGTTATCATTCTTTTTTTATGATCAATCATCATATTTCCTTCTCCTATAACTTGCCACTCTTTCAATTTTTCTAATCTGTTTGGTGGTAAATTTTCACCTAATGATGGTTCATTTCGAGACCTTATATTTTTTCTATAGGACAAAAAACCACCCAAAGATTGTTATTTGTTATTCTTTGAAATAGTATAGTTTATATTATATATGTCATCCTCATAAAAGTAAGAAGGTTTTAAAAATAATGAATATGTATATTTCCCAATTTTTACTTTCTTTGATTTTGTAATTTGTTGACAAAATAAAGAAGCATTATTTAAAATAAGAAATAGAATAATTAAAATGCTATTTTTCATATTATTAATATTTATGGTTTAAATTCCCAAATCCTTATAGATTTTATACCTCCAGGAACTCCATAGGCGTTTGCAGACTCACTAATTCCAATCATGATTTATATAATATATTTAAAACCGCAGACATTTTTTCTGCGGTTTTAAAATAAAAGCTATCTTACCCTCTTACAATTTAGAAATTTACATAAATTGTTATCTTCAAGATAACTAACCCTTGATGAAATAAATTCAATATTATTCTGTTGTAAATTATGAAAATTTCTATATTTTATAATATCATCAATAAAGTTTTTAATAATCTTCTCATCGAGTTGATCAATGCTATTTTTATTAAAATTTTTTATACCCAATAAATACACATCTGTATATTCTTGTTTGGATGAAAAAATAATTGGAACTTTTTCATGTACTTTCATAAAAATGTCACTACTTGTAATGAATATTATTAGCGGTCTTGATTGACTATAACTTGAATTAATATATTGGTAAGTAGAGTATTCTCTATTATCAATATTCTTTACATAATCAGTAGTTTCACATTTTATATTTTGTGAAAAGATTACCGTAAATAGACAAGAAAAAATTAAAATAAATAGACTTTTCATATTTGTGTTTATTTTATAAAACCGCAGAAATTTTCTGCGGTCTGACTTTTCATTTTAGCTTTTTGTAAATTTTACAAACAAAATAAATTAATAGTATTTGATAGATTGCCATACAAACAATTCCAGGACTTATTTCATTTGTTTCCATACTATTATTTTCTATCTTGTATTCGTAAATAATATCTAAGTATATAAATTAGTAATACACTAACAAGACTTATAATAGAAACATAAAGAGATACTGCTAATAATTTATCATTTACATCTTCGGAAAAAGGATTCAAATATCTAATGATTAAATGAATTATGAATGCAATGATAAAAACGATACGTAATAAAAATATGTACTTATTCATATTTAAAGCAACTTTTTATCGGTGAAAATTATGAATTTATAAATGTCTCAATATTTGTATTTAATTACGATGTTTCCTTTCTTTACTTTAAAAGCTTTATAATCTATTGGAAGTTTTTTACTGTAAGCGTCCACAGAAATATCTTTTCCTAAATTATTTTTAGTTATCGGGACACCCATGATTTTACATGTATCATCAATAGTACCATCTATTTTAAAAATTAGGTTTGTCGGTGTAGCGCTTTTACTTTGAATTTCAATTAAAGTGTCTTTGGAAGCATCTTTAATGATAATTTCATTGTAGTCTTTGCACGAAACAATAGATAAAATTCCTATTAAATAAAATATTTTTTTCACTGTTGATCAATTTTGTAAACAACTTTTATTTCTTTATTATTTACATTGAATATTTTATAAAATATTTTTATCTCTTTTGTATGTATGTTGTCTTCATTTAGCTTGTAATAATTATAGTCAAAAGTCTTATCATTAATTGGAAAGCATATGTTTTTACCATCAACTGTAGTGTAAATTGCAGAAGTAAAATATTTGCTTTTTATATTTGATATTTTACTTAAATTGGATTTTTCATCACTATTTAAGCATATTTTACCTATATCTTGTACTTTTAATTGCAAAACACTTAAATCTGAATACTGAACTTTACAGCCTTGGAGCAATATAATGCTACTAATTACCAATACTTTAATTAAACACTTTCTCATTTCAATTTGCTTTTTCTAATTTGTGTTAATATATAAATTAATCCGTTTGCATATGGAGTCGCGGAAGTTCCTGAGATTATACCTGTAGCTTGATTATAATAAAGTTTATTATTTGGATTGGCTCCTAAACTTGCACTTCCTGATGCGTTATCATAAAATGTAAAATATTTACCAGAATTATCGGATCCCATACCTACTATAACTATAAAATGATCAGTAGTTTGATCAGCATTACCAGGATGTCCAGGAGCATCATGTACACCAACAATAACAGGTATATTATTTGATAGGGCATATTTTAGATAACTTAGTCCTGCAATTAAATTAGATTGATTAACTCCAGTTTGTTCTCTATAAATTTGGTAAGTTTGTCCTGGTGCACCATAGTTAGATATTTGAAATCCTTTTATTGCAATTTGTGCCTTCGCATAATCCATACAATTTCTTTTGATTCCGGGATATCCCCATCCAATGAAACTACCAATAGGAATTATACTTGGAATTGTAGGCCAATTTTGTTGTAATGGGTCAAAATTATCATAAATCGTAGTATCATATCCTCCCGTAATGTTATTGTCATCATCTCCTAATGAAGTTTCATATATTGTTTTATTATATATGAGATATTCAAACTGCTGCCAAGTTGTTGTAGGATTCTGAATAAAGAAATTACTTCCCCAAGTTAAAAAACTTTTAGTAGAGGTTGTTAACTCATCAACAGGCATGGTAGATAGATTTGCATTAAAATAATCAATCGCCCAGTTAAGAAGATTTGCCTTTTGAGGTGAGTTGGTAGGCGAAGCAGAAAGTAACTGGCTGATAATATAATCATCCTCCTGTAAACTCAGGTAGAAATGGAAAAGTTTTGATTTGAGTTCTGTGGAAAAACCATAAGAATTCAGATTAAAATTATTAATAAAAGAAGCAAACTTCTGTACCATCATGGCTTCATATTCTTCGGTAGGAAGATTGGTCTCAAATCCACTTGCCCCTCCTGTTGCTGTTCCGTCATCCGGATTTGGGTTTGCTGTAGATCCGTCATCGCATAATATGGAAGTCGTATTCCAGTGCCAGCAACTTCCACAGTCATCATCATTAGGATCGGTATGCCCTGCCCAACAGTAAAAAACAGGAACTGCCGAAAAACCGCAGACGTATGTCTTTGAGGCAGCAGCATTCGGGTAGACCATCGCAATACTTCCGTTAAAAGGTTTATTGGGCTGTGTGTCCAGAGAAGAAAGCCATCCTTTTTCTACAGTGTACTTCAGGATGTATTTTTCCCAATGGTTTCCTTTCTTCAGATACGCCATATTATAAAAAACGTCTTTATTGTTCTGCTGTTCTACTGTACTTCCGTTTTTAGGATATACAATGAAGGAAAACGCAGTAACCTGCTGGTTTTTGATGGTTTCCAGAATTTTGTCTGTGTTTACCTCAAATTCTTCGGCGGAAGATGTTCCTTTAGAAAAAGAAACATCTTTATACAGGTCGTCTTTCCGTATTCCTGTTACCTGCAGAAATTTGTCTAGTGAAGCATAATTTTTAGAAGAGTGTTGTGTTTCTGTGGGGTTATCCTGCATCTCTGCAAGATCTCCGCTTCTGCATCCCTGCAATAAGAATGCTAATGCCATAAGCATTATGAAATAACTTTTTTTCATTTGTTATTAATTTTTTTTCGAGTGTTAAATTATAATTTTTTTTGATATTTCAACATAGGGAGAATCCTATATTTTACATTTTTTGTCTTACGGTTTATTTTATCCCGACCTATTCAGTGTTTTCATCGTTTTCAGATTTTTTAATTAAACATTTTCATGTGCAAAAATAAATTTGCGGTACGGCAAAAGCTGTCGTATTAATTTTAATAAAAAGCCTTAGACAAAATTGATCAGAAGATAGAATCATGCAAAAGGCACGGAGCAAAAGCCAATCGGTTAAGAGGTACTGCGAAGAACCCTGCATCCAGAAAGATTTAGCCCGTGCCAGTTATAGATACACGGGCGTAAGTCTATCATTTCTTTGGATGCATAAAGAAGATTCGCAGTTTTCTTAATCCAGTATGATAGCTTACGCTTGTTTCGTTAAAATTATGGATGCTAATATAGAAATAAAAAATATTACTTTTTATAACGCATCAAAATTTTTTTCAAAGGTTATCCTTTATTTTGGGTATCATCTATAGATTTGTTCTTTCTGGAAGAATTTACCATAGCAATAAGGTTTTCAAGCGTGTATTCAGAAGCTTTCTGTTCTCCCTGAAATATAATTTTTCCCAATCTTGCCACATCACTTATATAGGCATAAAGCTCCCTGTAAATGCCTTTGTTGGCAGAGGTAAAGGCTTTTCTCTGCTGTTGGAAGCTGCTCTGCTCATTGCTTTTTGCCGTAATGGCATCAAACGCATTTTGCAGTACCGTTTCGGTATCGGCTTTCATTCCATAGGATGTTAATAGAGCGTTGTTGGCTGCAACAACATCTTTCAGAGATTTAAGCCCCATCAGGACGCCTTCAAAATTTCTTTTATTTACTTTTTTCAGGACATCGCTGGTTAAAGAATTTTTTATTCCGGCTTTATCAAAAACGAGGTTCAGCAGTTTCATGGGTTTCGAAAGTTCTTTGCCCAATGTATAAAGCTCTTTCGTGGTCTGCTTTTGCTGTATCAGCAATGCGTCTCCGGTTTCCTTTGCCCTTACCTCATCCGTCTTGCTTTGCATTGCCGAAAGATAGGAAGCATTGAACAAATGATTTTCTGCTTCAAAAATAGCTAAGTCTCTAGCTAAACTGGTTAGTAATGCATCAGCAATCGGTACATACTCTTCTTTTAAGATTCCCATTGTATAATTATTTTAAAAATTCGGAAAATAAATATACACTTTAATCCCTCATCTTTAGAGGTTTGTATGCTTTTAATGCACTGTTTAGAAGATTATTAATACTGTGTATTATTTTTCATTTAGTATTTACATGAAACGGTGTATTGTTTAGAATAAATTTTACTTTTTACACCATCTTTAAAGCAGTGTTGAGTAATTTTACTGCAGTATTAAGCATTTTTATTCTACTGTTAAAGATTTTTGTTGCACTGTTGAATATTTTTATCGCAGTATGGAAGATTGAGATTGGTGTTCGGGAATAAATTTTTACCGCTCCTGCCATACAGTTGTCATTACCGGTGCTTATATTTGCACTTAACTATCCACAAAAAATAATAACAATGAGTTATTGCGCGGCAATTGAAGGAATGTAGCCTGAAAGCAGGAGAGAACTGCACAAAAGATACCATGATAAGCATTATGGTTTTCCGATTCATGATGATAATGAACTGTTCGGGAGACTGGTGATGGAAATCAATCAGGCAGGGCTGAGCTGGGAAACCATTCTGAAGAAAGAAGAGGGTTTCAGAAAGGCGTATGATGATTTTGATATTCAAAAAGTGGCTTCTTACGGTGAATCTGACCGGGAAAGACTGCTGAACGATCCTAGAATCATCAGAAATAAGCTGAAGGTAAATGCTGCCATAGAAAATGCAAAAACAATTGTAGAACTTCAGAAAGAATTCGGTTCTTTTGAAAAATGGCTGGAACATCATCATCCCAAAACATTGCCGGAATGGATGAAGCTTTTCAAAAAGACCTTCAAATTTACAGGCGGAGAAATCGTAAATGAATTCCTGATGAGCATCGGTTATCTGAAAGGTTCCCATGCAAAAAGCTGTCCTGTGTATGATGAGGTTTTAAAACATAATCCGATGTGGAACAAACCGTAGTTTCAACAATTATCTATTGATTTATAAAGCTTCGATCTGACTTTTGATTCTTTCCGAAAGCATCGTAATGATCCTTTTATTGAAGGATTTGCTGTCGGAAAGATAGACCGTTATTTCTTCCGGAGTGAGCATTCCGATTGTTATTCCGACGAAGGTGTTTTTCAGCGCAATATCTTTTTGCAGGCTTTGTTCCGTGAAATTTATTTTCTGCTCGTTTTTCAGAGAAGTAAAATCTGACATTTTTCTCATTGCATAGTCTCTGAATATCTGGATGAAAATATCATTTTGTAATTTTAAAACAGGACGCAGCACATTATTCTGAAATAATTCTGTTTTACTGCTGTTTTCAAATGTCGGAAGGGAGAGGTTTTCCCGAAGGTCTTTTTTGCTTATCATTCCGCTTGGTGTATATGGTTTTTATTTAAATCAATTTATGAAATATCCGAACTTTTTGTTTCCCAAAAATAAGTTTCTTCATTGATTTTTTACTTAAAATTTAGTGATAATGAAAATTGTTAGAATAAAATTGTTTTAAGTAAAATGCTAGAAAACTCTATAGAGTTTTATCTGTGTAGAAATCATATTCGGAAGATGTTCGGCGTTCCATAGGAACGCTATCTTTAGAATATTTATTGTATTAGAGATATCAATCCGTAGGATTGATTGATAGATCTATTTTTATTTCTACACAGATTCAGCTCTTTAAGGAGCAAAGTTCTTTAAACAACTTCAATGTTTTAAATTTTATCAGTAATGATCTTCTTTATAAAGTAAGCCTTCATAATTGCCCAAATCATTCTTCATTGCTTTTAACAGGTAGGCAAAATGTACATTATACCCTTCAAACATCTGTTTCATTTCTTCATGATAAACTGTTTCATCATTCTTTAAAAGATAAGACTGTAAGTGTTGTTCTACGCTTAATTTCAGCTCTTGAATGTAAGAAAAGGAGTTTGGCTGGAAGTCTTTAATCATATCTCCAGCTTCAGAATCTTTTAAAAATAATGAAATCTTAATACATAAAATAAGCATGTAATCAATCATTAAGATTAATTCTTTAGAATTTAGAGGGAAATGTCCTTCATTCCATTCAAAATCAGGCTTTCGGATTGGAAATAGATAATCTTCGATACCTTTACATCCTAAATTCAGAAATGCTGATGTTTCAAACCCCGTATGAAGACTTCCTATTTCAATAAGTCCATAATCATCCAATATAACTTCATCAATGTCTATCTTATCTCTGTGATACCATCTAAACCAGTCGTTAATTGCAGTAAATTCATCATAAGTGAGATTGAAATTCTCAACAGTCAGCTTTTGTATAATGTTTTCAAAAGAAGCATCCCGGTAATTCCAATCATCTTTATTAGTTTGCAAAAACTTTTTAAAATTATGTATTAATCTTTCGGTTTCAGGAATATAAATTTCCGGAAGTTCTGTACTAATAAGCATAGGATAAAGTTTTTCCTTTATTTTAATGGGGTCGAGTTTATAGATATTTATATAACCGGACATATTTTACATTTATTTTGTAAGTATAATTTGTCTGAATATTCCTCTTTCTGAAAATTCTGTATTTTTCGTTAGATATTTTGGAGTCAGAAAAATACTTCTTATCTGTTCAATATTTTTATTTTTCAGATTTAGTTTTACATCTTCAATAATTATTTTCTTTATCTCTTTCTTATTGTTTTCCTGTAGATAAATTTCTCCTTTTTTTACTTTTAATTCATCAAGATGAATTCCATCCAAACTTTCAACATCATTTAGATTATAAAAGAATAAGCTATCTGAAGTTTCATTAAATCTTTCAAAAACATAACGTTCTAATGCATGATCTTTTTCGGAATAGCCACGATACTGGAAGATTCGTGTAATTACATTTATTTCATTACTAACGCTATTTTCAGTTTTCATTGGTCTATAGATGGGATTTGTTTTATTATAACTTTCTCCACAAGAACCATAGCAATCGTGAGTAATACCTTCGATATGCGAACTGTTTGGAATTTCTGAGAGGAAATAAAAAGGAAGTTCATTTTTTAGGTTAATTTTAAAATCTTCTGACGAATCTAAAATTATAAATCCATTGGCATTAGAATCAAGTCCTCCCCAAGCATTATACTTGTATAATATTTTTGAAGTTCCTTCAATTTTCTGTGCATATAATTCATCAATAGTCCATTCACTTAAACTGTTTCCACATCCGTAAAAATAAAAAATAAGTGTGAAGTAAAGTAAATTTGAAAATTTATTCATTTTTAATAAAAAGCAGATTTATACAGTTTTAGTTAAATTACTCAAAATTCCTTACCCCACCGTTTTCGTATCCTCTTCCTTCAGGATCTTTTTCTCCTTCATGGAAACCATCATTCTTTCGCATTTGTATTTTTGCCAGTCGAAATTACTGAGGAAATCTAAGGCAGCCGAAAATCCGCGGTTGAACAATTCTTCTTTTTCTTCTCTTTGCATAAAGAAATTCAGCCAGTTGCTGGTTCCGCAGTTCACGGTCTGAATGCTGAAAAGATGGTAGAACGTATGTTTGGTGAGAAAAGTTTTGTCGTTAAAACCTTTTAAAGTATCAATAATATTACCTGCAAAAGAGAGAGGCGATTTTAAAATTTCGGCACTGGTTTTTCCTTTTTCAGACTGAATATCAGAATCGCTGGTTAACTGTACTCCGAATAAAGGCATTCTCGGATAAAAAATATCAGTGGAATGGAAAAGATCGATTGGAAAATTCGAAATACTTCCGCCATCAATAAAAACTCCGGCAGGATTGATGTCTTCCTGTTTCGTATTCATCCAGAATCTCCATGCATATTTTACAGAATCATCATTTTTATCGATTTGCTTCTGAAAAGGCTCAAAAAAGAAGGGAACCGACATCGAAGCTCTCACAAATTCAGCCGGACTGATCTTTTTAAGCTCTTCTTCCGACCAGTACAGATTTGCCATTGTGGGAAGCTCCACTTTTATTTTGGCGTTAATATCCGTTGTAATCACAATATATTCCGATTTTAAGGAATAGAAAGGATCTTTTTTATAATATTCGTTGTTAATAACTCCATCATAGAATATTTTAAACCGGATTTCATCAATATGTTCCTTATTGTTCTGATGAATTTCTTCAATGCTTTCTAAGGCAATATTATAGTACTGTGTTTCGTTGCCATGACGGTAATTCAGGTTGAGGTCTTTGCCTTTTTTTACAAATTTATCATTCAGCGCAGCCACTGTTTTAATGTCGAAAGCATCCAGAACATCCTTCATCTGATTCAGAAAAGTATTTCCGGGATTTAATCCTGAATTGGCTTTTTTCAGATCATTATATAACTTTCTCAAATACAGATAAGCAATGATGATCGGAATGATAGGAACCAGAAAAAGCAGTTTGGCTCTCAGCGTCGTTTCCGAAGAAATGGCAAAAGGCGCAATCACGAGAATCAGCATAATGATTCCTGCGATAATGGAATTGATCTTCAGGAAGTTTTTGTTATTCAGCATGGAATGGATGGTGGTTTTTACATACGGTTTTCCATCCATAAAGTCGGAGAAGTTCCAGTTGAAGAGTATATCTTTAATCACTTCACTTTTGGCTTCTTCTTTGGTTTTACACGCGGCGATCAGCATCGTATTAATCGCTCCTGCACTCGTTCCCGCCACTTTCAGAAAACGGATCCCGAAAATTTCCAGTCCGTACAGATAACCTACCAGTGCGCTTCCCCAGACTCCGCCTCCTTCCTGCACAAATTCCACATACTGATTGCCTTCCGCATCCAGTAGATCAGAAAATTCCTTCGCCGAAATACGGTCGTGAAGCGCAGAAAGTTTTTCTTTGGATTCTTTTGAGAGAACATTTTCCTCAAGAATTTTTTGCAGCATTTCAGGTTTCATGGTTTTTGTTTTTGGTTGTTTTTATTTTTTAAATGGGGTTGATAAGACCACCCCGTCTCAATTTTCCCTGAAAATTGATCCACCCCTCCGGAGGAGGGGAATTCTCAACGTTTCATTAGTTCATTGATTCTGAATTAAAATTACAACTATTTAAAAGATTCAGCCACAGTATTTTCACGATAATTAAAGCGGGAAAATTACCATTGTTTTCTTCGGGCATAGATGAAAGTACAGATGACAACCAGAGCCATTAAGCCTAAGGTATAAAAATATCCGTGTTGGGTATGTAATTCCGGCATATTGTCGAAATTCATTCCGTAAACTCCTGCAATAAAGGTAATGGGTAAAAAATACACCGAGTAAATCGCCAGAACTTTCATCACCTGATTGGCTTTTTGATCCGAAAGAGCAAGAAACATCCCGATAAGGTTGGTGATCTGTGCGTTAAGATGATCGAAATCCGCAACAACGTCCTTGTGTTTGTCTTTTAAATCATACGCTTCAGAATCCTGAAGTCCGAGTAATTTAAATTTATCAATGGCATCTGTGGAAATCGTAAGCACTCTTGAATTCAGCCCCGATTTTCTTTTCAGCTTATATAACCTTTTAATCTGGTTCGTATGATTGGTATTTTTAAGGAAAATTTCGTTTTCGATATTGTCCATTGTTTCCAGAAGACTTACCGATTCATCATCAAAACTTTTCATGATGAGCAGTGCGATTTTCAACGCAATATTTTTGGAGGTGGTTTCGGTTTTCATGGCAGAAAGCTGTTTCTTGGTTTCTGCAATGCTCTTCGTTTTCATCCTATGGATCGTGATGATCGTTCTTCCCAGAATAAAAATTCCGATTTTGGTACTGATGTCGCTGATCGTATTGAGGTTTTTACGTTCCAGCTCGGTACTTTCCCGCAGGAGGAAGAATTTTACCTCTCCGTCCTCTTCATATTTCGGTAAGTGATTGGGATCTAAGGTATCTTCAAGAAGAAGATTATTGATTTCGTATCGTTCGTGTAAAAATTTCAGGTCTTCCGCTGTGGGAGCCTCTACATCCACCCATTCGCACTGGGAATCTCTGTAAATCGTGTCAATTGGCATACCGTAAAAATAGTAATATTTTGAAATACTATGTCTTAAATAAGTTTATCTTTGTCAAAATTAAAAAACTATATGATTAAAAGTACAATAAAAGGAATCGGATTTTATGTTCCAGATAACGTTGTTACCAATGATGATCTAGCAAAATTAATGACCACCAATGACGAATGGATCACGGAAAGGACGGGGATAAAAGAAAGAAGACACCGTAAAAACAGAAACGATTCTCAGGAAACGACAGCTTATTTAGGTTTTAAAGCTTCCGAAAAAGCGATTGCCAATGCGGGTTTAACGGCTAAAGATATAGATTATATTGTTTTTGCAACCCTTTCTCCGGATTACTATTTCCCGGGATGCGGCGTTCTGCTGCAGGATATGCTTGGCTGCGATACCATTGGAGCTTTGGACGTGAGAAACCAGTGTTCCGGTTTTGTATATGCAACGAGTGTGGCAAATGCTTTCATTAAATCCGGAACGTATAAAAATATTCTGGTGGTGGGTGCGGAAGTGCATTCTTTCGGGCTCGATTTTTCGGATGAAGGAAGAGGAGTTTCCGTGATTTTCGGAGATGGGGCAGGAGCGATTGTACTGTCTGCAACAGAAGATGAAAATGCAGGAGATATTTTAGCATTCAATATGCACTCCGAAGGGAAATTTGCAGATGAACTGTGCACCCAGTTTCCGGGTTCCAAGTACGGATGGAGCGACAGGATGAGAAAAGAACCTGAAAATGTAACGAACAAAGAAGTTTATCCGATCATGAACGGAAATTTCGTGTTTAAAAACGCAGTAACGAGATTCCCTGAAACCATGCAGGAAGCTTTGGATAAAGCAGGAAAAACAATTAACGATGTAGATATGTTTATTCCGCATCAGGCGAATTTAAGAATTGCCCAGTTTGTTCAGCAGAAGTTTGGACTTCCGGATGAAAAGGTCTTCAACAACATCCAGAAGTACGGAAATACAACGGCAGCTTCCATCCCGATTGCTTTAAGTGAAGCGATTGAGCAGGGGAAAATAAAAAGAGGAGACTTGGTGCTTCTTTCTGCTTTCGGAAGTGGCTTCACATGGGGAAGCGTTTTGTTTGAATATTAATGCCAAAGAAGCATTTTACGATAAAAATCCGCAGAACAGTCTGCGGATTTTGTTTTATGTGGATTTTGTTTAAACTTTTATAAATAAATATTCTTTTCGGTTTTGCGTTTTCTCGCTCCGAGACGGAGCCAGACTGTTTGGGTTTACACTTTCTCGGAGCGAGACGGTGTGTTTTTCTTTCGGGATGAACTTTCTCGTTCCGAGAAAGCAAGAACCTGTTTGAGTTTCGGTATTCTCAGGTAGAGAATGCTTCTCCCTATTTTTCTTTCAACATTTTTTCGATCAGTTTATTCTGCATTTCCATAAGTTGGCTGATCTGCTGCTGATTATCAATTACATTTTTTAATAAATCTTCTGAAACGTTGTTAACAATACCATTTGAATTATTAAAATTATTTACCAACATTCCATTATTATTTTCAATATCATTAATAAACGTATCTCCTTCCAAAAAATACTGAGGTTCTACTTTAAAGAATTCAGCCACTTTCTGCATAAAAATAAAGTCTAATTTTTCAATGCTCCCATTTTCAATTTTGCTGAGATAGCTTTGGGAAACTTCAAGCTGAAAAGCCAGATCTTCCTGAGACATTTCTTTCTGTTCTCTCAATTTTTTTATTTTAAAGCCAACACTGTTATTCATAATTATGGAAATTGAACTGTAAATATACTGTTTTTGGGAGAAAAAATTTATTCCAAACGGAATTGTATTTTATTCTGTTTGGAATAGATGATTAGGGAATGAGATTTTATTTTTGAAAAAAGTTTCGCGAAATACTTTTAATGAAAAATTATTATTAATTTCAAATTCTAAAAACAAATGAAAAAAATTATTTTATTGGCAGCCTTTGGAGTTGCCGGCTTGGTAAATGCAAAAAACGCAGAAGAAACAAAACCTGCTAAAGAAACAGAAAAAGAGAAAAAAGAAGTTATTCAGGAAAAAAACACGAATGAATCTTCTAAAGCAGAATCTAAAACATTACAATATAATTGTATAGAATACTCAATGTATATTCCCTGTTTAGATATGTTTCTTGATGATCAGGTTTGCTACGGTTCAGGAACGTGTGTTTCAACATGGGATGATGCATGGAATTGTATGACCACAAATGGGACATTGGCAACAAAGTTCTTTTGTGGGTAAACAATAATTTGTAAAATAAAAAGTCTCAGTCTGTTTTATACTGAGACTTTATTAAATTTTTAAAACATGATGAGATTATTATTTTTAGTTCTGATATTTTTAGGGAATATTTTATATTCTCAAGAATTGGAAAATTCAAATATTAAATGTACCTATTTGACTAAATTTTTAATAGACACAACAGATGCAAACAGTCAAAAAGAAGAAATGACGAGTCTGTGGATAGGTAAGAAATCTTCTATTTTCAAAAGCGATCAAAAGGCAATCTATGATTCTTTAACGAAGGAATCAACGAAGAATAGTATCAAAAATCCTATAAACGGAAGAATTATTATTGATTTTTCTAAAATTCCAAAAGCTTATTTTAATCCGGAAGTATTTAAATCTGAAAACAAATTAGAGATTTACGATAAGATTTTTAATGCAACATATTCTTTTGAAGCAGATCAAAAAATTGATTGGAAATTAGAAGATGATACTAAAATAATAAGTACTTATAAATGCAGAAAAGCGGTAGGAAAATATCGAAATAAAAATATTACTGCATGGTATACGGAAGAAGTTCCTGTTTCTGAGGGTCCTTACACTTTTAAAGGATTACCCGGATTGGTAATTGAAGCCTACGATGATAAAGATTATTTTCACTTTACTTTAATTAAACTTAAAAATATCAGTGAGTTAATAGCTCCTATCAGAAACATCATCGAAACAGATTATCAGAAGTTTTCTAAAAAAAGAGCAGATTTTCAAAATGATCCTGCAGGAGCTTTTTTTATGGCTACAGGAAAAACGCTAACTAAAGAACAGAAAGAGTGGGTGGAAAAAAGACACAGAAAAGATAATAATCATCTGGATTAAATTGTGATTTAAATTCATAAAAAAAGGTTGTCCGTTTTAAGAGACAACCTTTTTATTTTTTACTGTATATTCAGGCTTTTCAGCAATTTTTCGGTATCAGAAGAATCCTGTCCTGTCTTTTTTGCCAGTTCGATGGATTTTTCAGCCCAGAGTTTGGCGTTTTTCTTGTCACCTGTTTTGTTGTAAAGATTGGCTAAAGTATCGGTATTCGCGAAGTTTTCGTCTTTCTTTACAGATTCCTGCGCCCAGACTAATGCCTTTTCCAGAGAAGCTTTGTTGCTTACATTTTCAAAGAAATTCCATGCAAGAGAATTCAGTTCTTCGGAGCTTAAGGCAGAAGTGTCCTGGTTCAGTTCAAGCGTCAGTTTTTCGTATTTGGCAAAGTCTTTATCTCTTAAAGCTCTTGAAGCCTGCGCTTTTTTCAGGATTTTTTCAGCCTCATCTTTAGACAAAAATTTCTGAGCTTCCGTCAGGAAATAATTGTCGTCCCACGTTTTCGACTGTGGGTTGTAAGACTTTTTAAAGATACTGCTGATCTTGATATTTTTGTCAATCGCTTCATACTTTTCAGGAGTAATAATCTTTGAGATTTCATCCTTTTTTGCCTGAAAAATCTTGTACATCGGGCTGTCCGGATTCTGTGCAACGGAAAGTAACATCTGAACATCTTCTCTGTCCAGTTCTTTTTTTGAACTGAAATAGCGCTCCATTACTCTTCCTGCAAACTCAGCATCGTTATACATCGTAAGAGAAGCAAGGTTTTTCAGAAACTCAGGATCTTTTTCACCGTCTTCAAATTTTTGCTTCAGTGCGGTTAATCTTTTGCCCGGATCTCCTGCATCTTTTGCAAACTGGATAAAGTCGTTTTCCTCCACATATCCTAAAGTTCTGTGTACCAATTCTCCGTTTCCGTCTACGAAAAGGTAAGTAGGGAAGGCTTTTACGTTGTATTTTTTGGCAATTTCAATTCCTTCGCCTTTCTCCATATCAATTTTTGCATTGATGAAGTGTGAGTTGTAATAATCTCCTACGGTTTTCTGCGGGAAAATATTTTTCGCCATCAGTTTACAAGGTCCGCACCAAGTGGTGTAAGCGTCGATAAATACAAGTTTATTTTCTTTTTTTGCTTTAGCAAGAACGGCTGTAAAGTTGGATTCTTCAAATTTTATTCCCTGCGCAAGAGCAAACGCTCCGATGAATAAGGCAGAAAATATCGATAGTTTTTTCATAAATACTTTTTATTGGTTGCAAATGTAATAATTATGTTAATAAATAAGTCTTTTCAGGAGAGAAATAGTTACAATGATGTTTTGATTATTTTTTTGATTTCAGGTTAAAAAAGAAACGGATGTTTTATTAAAAACAGTAAATATTTTCATTTTACCTATCGAATTAATTGGTAGTATTAAATTTTATTAAAAAATAAATTATTCTTAGTTTTGTGAAAAACAAAAAGACACCCATGAAAATGATGAATTATTATAACAAGGATAATAATTTGTTGAAGTATGTCTAATAGTTTCTGCCGGTTTGTATTGCTACTGGTCAATGCCTTTCCCGTTTCCGTACATGAGCATCATGAAACGATACATGTTGCACAGAACGTAATCATTATTGTGTTGTGCTCTGCATTAATAGGGTTATTTCTTCATTTCAGATCCAAACAGAAAAAGCAGCTTGCAAGAATGAGGAAAATCCTGAGAAACCATCGACAGGAATTTGTTCAGGATAAAGGTTTTTATTCTGAGGATCCAAAACCGGATTTTGCTAATATTTCCATTGAAGAAATTCAGAATAATGATAATGAAGATAGAAGAAAAAGAGCAGAATCTCCGATGACTTCCGAAACCGAAGCCAAACTTCTTGAACTTCTGGATGATTTTGAAAAGGGAACGTCCTTCACGAATAAAAATATGTCTCTGTCCTTTCTTGCAGGAGAGTTAAACACCAATACGAAATATCTTTCGCACCTCATCAACCGCCACAAAAATTCGGATTTTAAAACCTATATCAATCGTCTGAGGATAAATTACATCGTCGATAAGCTTATTAATGACGAAAAATACCGCCAATACAAGATCAGCATCCTCGCTGAAGAGTGCGGATTTTCTTCTCACAGCAAGTTTGCTTCCGTTTTTAAACAGATTACAGATTATTCTCCTTCGGTTTATATTAAGTTGCTTTATTCTGAAAATCAGTCGGATATGATTCCTTTTTTTCACGAAAACGATCAAAAGTCTTAGTCTTTTTCTTTTCATTTTCCTGAAAACGGATAACCTTTCTTTTCGCAGAAACTATTGAGTGCATTATATTTGCGCCAGTTTTACGGGATAACCATTACTACTGCAGTTATTACCAATCTTTCCGGAAAAATAAAACCCGTACTGCTCACCTAAACACTAAAAACTAATAATGCCACTAGCCAATGTTGTAAAATATGTAACCGATATTTTGCACCAAACCATGAAACATTAACTAGTAACGAATTAAACGGATGAGAACAATTTTTACAGTCGTTATGGCTACTGTAGGATCTAATTTTGCGTTTTCGCAGATCGGGATCAATACAGCAAATCCTATAACGAGTTTGGATGTAGTCGCAAAGAACAGCGATGGCTCCACTGCGGAGGGTATTTTGCCCCCGAGATTAACGGGAGATCAGCTAAAAGCGGGAGATTCCAGATATACAAGCACACACGCCGGAACTATTGTATATGTAACTTCACCGGTCACTTCAATCACTTCAAAAACCAACAGAGTAGATGCTCAGGGATTGTATTATTTTGACGGTACGATCTGGCAGAAATTAATGCTTGGTGATGAAAAATCATTAAACAGCAAAAACATCGGGGATATTAAAACTTCTGTAAAAAAGACCGACCACGGAGGTTGGTATCTTTTGGACGGAAGAAGTATTTCTGTACTTTCACCGGTAAGTCAGTCTGCAGCCGTAAGTCTGGGATTTTCGGACAATCTGCCAGATTCCAGAGACCGGGTTTTAAAATCCAGAGCCAATGGAGAAGTTTTAGGCGCAATAGGAGGCGAAAACCATTTCGGAATTCTGCAGTCTAACCTACCGAATATTACCCTTTCAGGATCGGTAAACGGGGTGGCGCAAAGTGCAGGATCTCATACCCATTCTTCTACAGAAGGCGGTTTTTTGTTGGGTGGAACTACCGTTAACAACAGTTCAGGAGGTTATCAGCCGGATGGAGGATCAACCGCATGGGGCGGCATCGGAATGCTGAACAATACAGCACCTGCAGGAGCGCATATGCATACTGTTGCAGGAACAGCAACTGTTTCTACAGGAGGATTAGGGAAATCTATAGATAACAGATCTGCGTATCTTGTAGTGAATACGTTTATCTATCTGGGAGAATAGTCTTCCTAACAATACAATCGGGGTGATTGCCCGGTTTTTTTCAGTCAAGTTTTTTTAAGTACAAAACCGCAGATTTTCCGCGGTTTTGTTTTTTTATTTCATTTTTGTAGAATCCGAGGCAGTTTTTGTACTGTCCGAAGCAGTAGAAGTACTTTCTGAATGGGCAACGGCAGAATCTCCCATTCTGTTTCTTAAAGAATCTTTATTGTGTTCTTCTTTAAATTCTTCTCTGTTTTCTTTCTTATCGGCGCAGCTTCCTAAAAACAGCAGTCCTAAAACGGCACAAATCCATAATTTTTTCATAGTAAATTTTTTAATGTTTAGTGTATATCAAATATAATGATTTAAAAAGTAAAAAGTAAAAAGTAAAAAGTAAAAAGTTCTTTTTAAACTTCTGAGCATTAAAAATCCCCAGAAAATTTTCTGAGGATTTTGAAATTTTTAAGTTAAAATTCTGTGTTATTTTACAGTAGTGCTTGCAGAATCCATTTTCATCTTCATACTGTCCGGATTGGCTTTTGCCGTAGTCATGGTGTCTGTTGTGGCTGGAGCAACGGCTGTTGTATTATCCACCATTGTAGAATCCGAATTGGTGGTCGACATGGACGATTCTTTTGTACCGCAACTTACCGCGAATATTCCGACTGTTGCCATTAACAATAACTTTTTCATAATATTTTATTTTGGTGTGATTGTAACACGATTAATTCAATTATTATTCCGAAAGTATTGGTAAGCCTATTAAATTATCAATAAAATAAATTAAAAAGTGTTAATAAATCTCTTATCAATCAGTAATTTAAAGAAAGAAAAAGCCCCGAAACCGAAATTCCGGGGCTGTATTGATATAAGAACAACAATTATGTATTGTTCCTGAATGATTAACCTAAATACGGATATTTATAATCTTTAGGAGATACAAAAGTTTCTTTGATAGATCTTACAGAAGTCCATCTTAGTAAGTTCATTTTAGAACCTGCTTTGTCATTTGTTCCTGAAGCTCTACCGCCACCGAAAGGCTGCTGACCCACAACTGCTCCTGTAGGTTTATCATTGATGTAGAAGTTTCCGGATGCATTTTCCAACGCTTTGAATGCTTCATTTACCGCATAACGATCCTGTGCAAAAACAGATCCCGTTAAAGAATAAGGAGAAGAAGAATCTACCAACTGTAAAGTCTCTTTCCATTTTGCATCTTCATAAACGTAGATAGACAAAATTGGTCCGAAGATTTCCTCAACCATACTTTCGTACTGAGGATTTGTAGTTTCAATAACAGTCGGGTGTACAAACCATCCTTTAGAATCGTCCGTTTTACCGCCGATTACAACGTTTGCTTCATCTGAAGCATTCGCTCTGTCAATATATCCTTTACATTTTTCAAAAGAATTTTTGTCAATTACCGCATTTACAAAGTTAGACGGATCTTCAGGAGAACCAATTTTAATAGAAGCGATCTGGGTTTCCATTACTTTTTTCACATCTGCCCAAAGAGACTTAGGAATATACGCTCTTGAAGCCGCAGAACATTTCTGTCCCTGATATTCGAAAGCACCTCTTACCAAAGCAGTTGCCACCGCTTCCACATTTGCAGAAGGATGCGCAATTACGAAATCTTTCCCTCCTGTTTCTCCAACGATTCTTGGATACGTTCTGTAGTTATGAATATTGTCTCCGATCATTTTCCACATTCCCTGGAAAACTTTCGTAGAACCTGTAAAGTGAAGTCCTGCAAAATCTCTGTGCGCCAAAACTTTCTCAGCCGTTTCTTTTCCATCCGTGAAGATCATGTTGATAACCCCTTTTGGAAGACCTGCTTCCGTAAGAACGTCCATGATTACTTTTGCGGAATAAACCTGCTTATCAGAAGGCTTCCAAACCACTACGTTTCCAAGCATCGCCATACAGGTCGGTAAATTTCCTGAAATCGCAGTAAAGTTGAAAGGAGTTACCGCAAAACAGAATCCTTCCAATGGTCTGTATTCTACTCTGTTCCAAATTCCTGCGTCAGAAACCGGCTGTTCAGAATACATTTCCGTCATAAATTCTACGTTGAATCTTAAGAAATCGATGAATTCACAAGCAGAATCAATTTCAGCCTGATGAACATTTTTAGACTGTCCGATCATCGTTGCTGCATTAATAACGTCTCTGTAAGGCCCTGCCAAAAGATCAGCCGCTTTTAAGAAAATAGCTGCACGGTGCTCCCATCCCAGTTCGTTCCATTCTTTTTTCGCGGCCAGCGCAGCGTTTATCGCATCATCTACATGCTGCATGGTTCCTCTGTGATAAAATCCGAAATCGTGCGCATGATCCTGAGGCGACTGAAGCTGAACTTTATCTCCTGTTTTTACTTCTTCACCATTGATGATCATTGGGATTTCGATCTTTTCTGCCCACATTTTTTTGTACTGGGCGATCAGACTTTTTACTTCCGGAGTTCCCGGTGCATACGAATTTACGGGCTCGTTTACTGCAAATGGTACTTGCGAAATTGCTTTAGACATATTAGTTGTATATTTTTATTTGCTAATGATACAAATTTACAACAATTATTTGGGTCGGAGAGAATGTGTGAATGGTCAATTTTGCTTCACAAGTGAATTGTGAATTTTAAAATATAATTGAAAATTGACAAATATAACGGATTGACAACTCACCATTGATTTTCACAGTTAACAGTCAATTTTGCTTCGCGAGTAAATTGTGAATTTTTTGAATATAGCTGAAAATTGACAGGCATGACGAATTGACAATTCACCATTGATTCTTCTACATTTTCTCAGTTTCTAAAATTTTTAAAACTAATTTTTCTTCCTGTGTGAGATCTGCTTTACCATCGTTTTCCTCTATCTGTTCAAGCTCATCAAGATATTTTTTGATGGTGTTGTTCTCATAAAGATTAATGACCAAAGGATGAACATAATATTTTCTGCATACCGTACTTGTATTTCCAAGATGGGAAGCAACTATTTCAAGGGCTTCTTTCACTTTTTTCTTGTATTCTGTATGCGTTTCTGCATAACCGATTTCCTTAAAAGCAATCAGAGCATTTACGGTTCCCGACCACGTTCTGAAATCTTTCGCCGTAAAATCTTCACCGCTGATTTCTTTAATATAGTCGTTTACCATCCCCGAATCTACAGTATGGCGGTTTCCTTCATCATCAATATACTGGAAAAGCTCTCTTCCGGGAATGTCTTTGCATTTCTGTACCAGTCTGGAAAGTCTTTTGCTTTTCAGATCAATATCGTGCATTACGCCTTTTTTTCCTTTAAAATGAAAAGTTATTTTCTGTCCCTTAACCTGAACGTGCTTCTCCTTTAAAGTCGTTAAACCAAAAGAACCATACAATTTTTCATACGCATTATTGCCGATTCTTATGTTGGTTCTCTGCATTAAACTTACGATCAGTGCAAGAATCTTTCTTTTTTCAAAATTTCTTAAGTCTAAATCTTTCTCAACCTGAAGACGAATATCCGGTAAAGCATACCCGAACTGAAGCATTCTGTAAAACTTTGTGTGATTTCGGAGGGCACTCCAAAGCGGATGATAACGGTATTGTTTTCGTTTTTTAACATCAAAACCGGTTGCCTGAAGATGTCCGTTGTCCAGCGCACAGATCCAGACATTTTCCCAAGCCGGAGGAATAACCAGCTTGTTAATTCTTGTAATTTCTTCTTTATCCCTGATCTTTTCGCCGTCTCTGTAGTAAGAATATTTTTTTCCGGTCTTCTTCCGGGTAATTCCGGCCGTTTCTGCATCGGTGGTATATATAAGATGTACCGCCTTTGCAGAGGCTACCGGATCTTTCATAATTTTTACGATCTTCGAAGGCTTCAGATGTGAAATGAGTTCTAAGTCTGAATTTTCCATACGATTTGGTTAAGAGTTCCTACCCCTTGAAAACAGCCATAAGATAATAGCTATTATGGCGACTACTACGATAATTCCCCACCACATTCCTGCTTTAAAGATCGTTTCTACTGCTTCGCAGCTTGTTAAAGTCAGCAGACACAATGCGGTCATGCTGTATAAGCTCCATTTTTTCATGATTAATTTATTATTTGGTGTTTATATTTGATAATTTTATATTCTGTGATGATCCGGTCGCCATTTTTTTATTGATCTCTTGATTTCGTCACCCGAAATATTTTCATGTAATGCTTTATGCAAAAGCTCTTTAAACTCATCGTCGTAAGAAAATCTCAATGCTGCGATCTGGTCAAATTTCAGCTTACCTTCAACCTCATCAGATCTCTGCTGGAAAAGTTCGTAATACCTCTGTTTAAATTCTAACCGAACCAATCGGTTCTGAATAACCAGCGCATAATGCTGTCTCAGCATAATCGCAAGATAGAAAAGAAGAAAAATAACAGTAGAAAACAGAATCCAGATGAATTGGTTGGTTTCATCATTAAAGATTTTATAAATGCCAAATATTTCCAGTCCCATAAGCAATGGAAGATAAATGAAATGATGCGGCGGATAAAATTTTCTGTGATTTTTGTAATTCTGACTTTCCATATGGTGTAAGTAAGCAATAACCTTTCCAAAATGTTAAATTTTGATAATAATTGATTTTTGTGGTATAAAAATATTGCCGTTTTTAACAGATAATTAAAAAAATTCTGATCTTTCCTCGTTATAAAACGGATTATTTTTCAGGAGCTTTTCCGGCTTTCCGCACTCGCTGTTTCTTGATTTTTGGATTTGCGGCGGCGGAGCCGCCGCAAATCCAAAAATCAAAAAACGAGCTCAGACAAATGCTGCAATCCGGGCTAGGATTTCTGTCGTTCCACAAACATTTGCCATTTCAGGAAATCAAGAATAACAAAGCACAGAAAAACGTTCAATCATGCAGAAACGGTTTAAAAACAACAATAATTTCATCTTCAAAACTCAAAAAATTCGTAACTTTCCCTCTTTAAAAAATTAAGATAAAATGACTTCAAAGGAAAAAGTAGCTGCGCTTCGTGAAGAAATGCAGAAAAATAATGTTGATGCATTTATAGTATATTCTGCAGATCCTCACATGAGCGAATATCTGCCGGAAGAATGGCAGGAGAGAGCATGGCTATCAGGATTTCTGGGTTCTGCAGGTTTTGTGGTAGTTACCAAAGATAATGCAGGACTCTGGACAGACGGAAGATATTTTACACAGGCTCCAATCGAGCTGGCTGGTTCAGGAATCGATCTTTTCAAGGACGGAATGGAAGGAACACCTCATTATATCGACTGGATCATTTCCGAAATTCCTGCGAACGGAAAAGTAGCGGTAAATGCTCTGGCAACTTCTCACGCCAACTGGGAATTGTTAACACAGAAATTAAACGCAAAAAATATTACCCTTGAAGACCTTCCTTTACTGAAAGAAATCTGGAAAGACAGGGGAACACCTTCGAAAAATCCAATATATGTACATCCTGTAGAAAGAGCAGGAAAGTCCGTAGTAGACAAAATCGCGGCAATACGCCAGAAAATGGAAGACATTGAGGCAACGGTACATATCATTTCAAGCTTGGATGATGTAGCATGGACGCTAAATTTAAGAGGAAGCGATGTAGAAAGCAATCCTGTGTTTTTAGGCTATATCGTCATCACTAAAAACGATGCAAAATTATTCACAGATCTGGATAAACTTGAAGTAGAAGCCAGAAGACAATTGGACGAAGCATGGGTAAAAATGATGCCTTACGAAGAATTCTATAATTGTCTGAAAGAATTTAAAAACGAAAAAGTTCTCGTTTCACCAAACAGCAACCAATCGATTTTTGAAGCGTTGAAATCTGAAAATGAATTCATTAAAGCTCCGGTTCCGGGAAATCTGATGAAAGCCCAAAAAAACGAAACAGAACTTGAAGGATTCAGAAAAGTAATGGTAAGAGATGGCGTTGCAATGGTGAAATTCCTTTACTGGCTGACTCACAACGCGGGAAAAGAAGCCATGAACGAATATTCTATCGGTGAAAAACTGAGAGGTTTTCGTGCAGAAGGCGAAAATTTCGTAGGCGAAAGCTTCGGAAGCATCGTTGGTTATAAAGACAACGGAGCCATCATGCATTATTCTGCAAAAAGCGAAGGAAGCAAAGAAGTTACCAATGATGCAAGTATTTTGGTAGATTCCGGAGGTCAGTATCTGGAAGGAACAACAGATATTACAAGAACTTTGGCTTTAGGAGCAGTTTCTGATGAGTTTAAAAGAAATTCAACATTGGTTTTGCAGGGATTAATCCGTTTATCGATGGTGAAATTCCCGAAAGGAACAAGAGGGGTTCAGTTGGATGCTATCGCAAGACTTCCGCTTTGGATGGAAGGGAAAGATTACAACCATGGAACCGGACATGGTGTAGGAAGTTTCATGAACGTTCACGAAGGTCCGCAAAACATCAGAAAAGATATGAATCCGCAGGAATTATTGGTCGGAATGGTCTGCTCAAACGAACCCGGATATTATCTGGAAGGTGAGTATGGAATCCGTCATGAAAACCTGATCGCTGTAAAAGAATCTGAAACCACCATTCACGGTACTTTCTACGAATTCGAGACTTTAACATTCTGTCCGTTCTTTAAAGATACCATTGTGAAAGAAATTCTTTCTGAGGAAGAGATCAACTGGCTGAATGCTTATCACAAAACGTGTGAAGATAAAATTGCGCCATATTTAGAAGGAGAAGTAAAAGACTGGTTCCTTGAACTGGTAAGTCCTTTGTAAAGAAAATAAATAGATTAAAAAACCGTCCTGTAAGTATTTGCAGGACGGTTTTTTTTGCATTACCGTATTTTTACGGAGGTGTTTTTAGGGTTTATCCTGAAAAAATACTCCATCGGTAAATCTATCTTTGTATCAGCAAAAACACATCATTCATATCTTCATATAGTAAATTCAAAGCAGGTAATCATCTCAGTTCTTGAGATGATTTTTTATTTGTATGTTTTGCCTGATAGAAATTCCCCTCCTTTGGAGGGGTGGCGAAAATTTCGAAGAAATTTTTGACGGGGTGGTTATAAATTCGAAAAGATAAACGTTGCTTTAAAGATGAATTTAGAAAACCAATAATTAATTTCCGACATTCTTAGCCCGGATAGAAACGGTTACCCCGCAACAAAGGTTGGAAGCTATGGCAAAAGCTGTGGCTTGTTTGGCGTGAGGAGTATGAGTGGATAGCCGGAAACAGCTCCAAAATAAAATGTTTGAAAGTATTGAGATTGATTTTTATGTTACTGAAAATATTTTGAACTCGTTAAATTATTGCAATAGATAAAGGATATTTTTGTTTGCGGTTAAAAACCGTAAATTTGCAGCATGAATAATGATACCATTTGTGCGTTGGCAACTGCCAATGGAGTAGGTGCTCTGGGAATTATAAGAGTTTCAGGTGATGAAGCTTTAGCTGTTGTGCAAAAGTCTTTTCCGGCGAAAAATTTGGCAAAACAGAAGTCTCACACCATTCATTACGGATATTTTATGGATGGAGAAGAGGCAATTGATGAAGTGATGCTTTCTATTTTTCTGGCTCCGAAAAGTTTTACGACGGAAAATTCTGTGGAAATTGCTTTTCACGGGTCGCCGCACATTGGAAAACGTATTCTTGAAACCCTAATTAAAAATGGGGCAAGGATGGCAAAAGCCGGAGAATTTACGCTTCGAGCTTTCATTAACGGAAGAATTGATCTTTCTCAGGCTGAAGCGATTGCTGATGTTATTGCATCTGAAAATGAGGCTTCGAGAAAAGTGGCAATTAATCAGTTGAAAGGAGGAATTACCAACGAAATTTCTTTCCTGAGAACCGATTTGCTGAATTTTGTTTCATTAATTGAATTAGAGCTTGATTTTGCAGAAGAAGATGTGGAATTTGCGGACCGATCGGCTTTGGTTGAGCTTTTAAATAAAATCGAAATAAAATTAAATTCCCTGATTGAAAGTTTCCAATACGGAAATGCTATCAAAAACGGAACTGCGGTTGCCATCATCGGAAAACCGAATGCCGGAAAATCGACTTTGCTCAATGCTTTGTTAAAGGAAGAAAGAGCGATTGTAAGCAATATCGCGGGAACAACGAGGGATACGATAGAGGAGGTTCTTCATATAAAAGGTCATGCTTTCCGCCTGATTGATACGGCGGGATTGCGTGAAACCATGGATGAAATTGAAGCAATTGGTGTAAAAAAAGCCAAAGAAAAAGTAGAAAATGCAGATATACTGGTTTATTTAGCCGATGCTGCAACAGAAGATTTTTCCGAAGATATTGAAATGATCCAGTCTCTGCAAAGAGATGATCTGAAACTGATTATCTGTGCAACAAAGATTGATGAGGTTTCTCCTGCAACATATGAAAAAGTTGAAGATGTTTTCAGAAATGCAATATCTCAGGAATTTGATTTTATTAAAATTTCTGCTGTTGAAAATCAGAATATTCAGGATCTTAAAAATGAATTGTCTTCTTACGTAGAACAGTTAAAAGCTTCTGAAAACAATGTTGTGATCACCAATCAGCGTCATTTTGAAGCTTTACAGAAATCTTTAGAAGCCGTACAAAAAGTAAAAGAAGCAATTACTTTCCAAATTTCCACCGAGCTTTTAGCCTACGAACTGAGAAACGCACTGGAACATCTCGGAGAAATTTCGGGCGAGGTGACTAATGATGAGGTTTTGGGGAATATTTTTTCGAAGTTTTGTATCGGGAAATAAAATGTTTTTCTTTTGCTTTCTAATGTTTTATTTTGGTTGATTTTCATATGTTTATGCGATTTTTGATTTCTTTTTTTAGAGTTTATTTTTATATTTGTGTATCTTTTGTACACCTCGATTTTACAAGAGTATTAAATAGGTGTACAATTGTACATCTTAAAAGCGTACTATGAAAATTACTTTAAAGCAAAAAAAATTAACTAACGGAAAAATTAGTCTTTTTATTGAATATTATAAAGGATCTTCCACAAATAATCAAGGTAAAAGAATTCATATTAGAGATTTTGAATACTTAAAATTGTATCTTCATTCAGAACCTAATTCTGCGAAAGAAAAGAAAGAAAATAAAGAAACAATGGCTTTAGCCGAAAGTATATATTCAATTCGTAAAGCAGAATATTTTCAGGGGCGTTACGATCTAAAAGATAAAGTTAAAAGTAAGAGGCTTTTTTTAGTTTATTTTGAAGAATTGACAAAAGAAAAACAAAAACATGACTCTTCCAACAATTACGGCAATTGGTTTTCGACACTTCAACATCTTAAAAAGATTGTTCCTCCAAATTTTACCTTTGATGAAATAGACGAAAATTTCATAAAAAAAGTTAAAAATTATTTTGAGAACGATGCTTTAACAAAAAGCGAAATACCATTATCCCAAAATTCAAAATATTCCTATTTTAATAAATTTAAAGCAGCTATCCGGCAAGCATTTGAAGATGGATATTTACCTATAAATTACGCTACAAAAGTAAAATCTTTTGAACAAGCTGAAAGCCAGAGAGAATATTTAACGTTTGATGAATTACAATCTTTAGGTACAGCGGAATGTAAATACCCTGTTCTGAAAAAAGCTTTTCTTTTTTCATGTTTGTCAGGATTGCGTTGGTCTGATATCAATACTTTGATCTGGAAAGAAGTCCGGGATGAGGGTGATATTTCAAAAGTTAATTTTCGTCAAGAAAAAACAGATGGCGTAGAGTATCTCTATATCTCAAAACAAGCTAGGGAATTATTGGGCGAAAGACAAGATCCCCAAGAAAGAGTCTTCAAAGGTTTAAAATATGGGATGACTTACAATACAGAAATTATTCGTTGGTGTAATCGAGCTGGTGTAGCAAAACATATTACTTTTCACTCAGCAAGACATACTAATGCAGTTTTGCTTTTAGAAAATGGTGCAGATATTTACACTGTTTCAAAAAGATTAGGGCATAGAGAGTTGAGAACTACTCAGATTTATGCAAAAATTGTTGATTCTAAAGCTAAAGAAGCAGCGGAAATTATACCACAATTGAATATTGATTTATAAAAATTGTAGTTTTTAGCCTTATTTGATAGTAAATAGCCTGTAAGTTATTGATAATATTGTTTATATGATTTCTGATATCGAATTTTGTTAAAGAAATTAAAAGAAACAAATGGAAAATAACGAAATTATTATTTACAAACTTAATCGAATTGAAAAGCATATTTTTGGACTTAAAACAATTCTTAATGTAGAAGAACTTTCTGATTATACAGGATTCAAGAAATCGTATATATATAAATTAGTTCATACTAATTCAATCCCATTTTCAAAACCTTTCGGGAAAGTTCTTTTTTTTGACAGAATAAAAATTGATGAATGGTTGCTAAAAAACAGTCATAAATCAAATGATGAAATCCAACAAGAAGCAATAGAGTTTTCTTTGCGTAAAAAATAAAACCTAACTACTGCAATAGTTCGGTTTAAATGTTTGTTTTACTGGAAATAAAGAGCAAATATAAAAATTATTTTAACTCTTTCCGCAATCTAGAATGTTTTATGAAAGATAATAAAATTCTGTATCAAACTGATACAGAAACTAAAACTATATTTGACAGAACACTTAATTATTTAAATTCTAAATATTCAATCAGATTCAATACAATTTCTCTTGAGTTTGAAATTAAGTTATTGTTTGATAAAAAATGGACAACACTCAATTTAAACTCATTATTTATAGAACTCGTTAGATCTGGAATTGATATTCCGATTAATAAATTGGAAATTCTTATCAGAAGTCATTTGATCCAACAGTATAATCCGATTCGGGAATATTTTGAAAATTTGGAAGATTGGGATCAACAGGATCATATTGGTAAATTATGCAGCTATATAAGGACAACTGACAATATGTCTTTTCAAAAATATTTTGAAAAATGGCTTACCAGAACTGTAATTTGCGCATTAAAACCCGGCTATATCAACAAACAGTGTTTGGTTTTGTTTAATATAAAACAAAACACAGGGAAAACCAGTTTTCTGCGATTTCTTATTCCTTTACAACTTGAAAAATATTACACAGAAGATATAGGCGTTGATAAAGACGGTTTGATTGCCTTGTGTAAGAATCTTTTAATTAATATTGACGAACTCTCTGTGATGTCGAAAACGGATGTTAATATTCTTAAATCATTCATTTCAAAAAATACTGTTAATGCAAGATTGCCTTATGATCGTAAATCGACACTTATGCAACGAACCGCTTCATTTTGTGGTTCCACTAACCGCTTTGATTTTTTAACCGATGAAACAGGAAGTGTAAGGTGGCAGGTGTTTGAAGTTCTAAACATTGATTTCAATTATTCCAAAGATATCAATATTGAAAAGGTATGGTCGCAAGCATATTACAATGCATTTGAAAGAAAAAATTACAATCCGGAACTTACAGTTGAAGATATACAGGAAAATGAAAAAAGAAATGAAAAGTTCAAGCAGATATCGCTTGAACAGGAAATTATTCTTTCACATTTTGAAAAATCCAAACTGCAGAATGAATTTATGACATCTTCAGATATTATGTTAGCTATGAATAATGCACTCGGTGTACGGCTTAATATAATAAAAATTGGTAAAGCCCTCACTGCCATGAATTATGAAAGAATAAAACATCCGAAAAGACAGGTATATGGCTATTTGATTCGAAGAAAAATTGAAGAATAAAAATTCACGAATATTAAAATCACTTATCACTTACCTGAAACTTTGTAAATCAATGTTAGCGCGTAGTTTACAATATGGTAACTGAATAAACGGGAGCTTACCTAATTACCTTTACTATTTTATTTTTTTAGGTAAGCAGGTAATAAAAAGTAAGAGGGTTAAATCCAGATAAAGACAAGCTGCAGAGACTTAGGTAATAAGGTAGGTGAAATTTAAAAGAAAATCTAAAATATAACAAAAATGAACTGTAAACAATTCAACAGCATATTGTTGGAAGTGATTCTACTTTATTTCGGATATCTTCCAATTAAACAAAATAAAAACGAAGCTTGGTATCTAAATCCTTTTGCCAATGAATCTCAAGCATCTTTTAAACTAGATAAAAGGAATAATGTCTGGTATCTTCACTCTGAAGGTGTTGGAGGTAACAATATAGATTTTATGATAAGATATCTAAATACTTCAGTAAGTGAAGTTCTTATTTGGGCAGCCAAACAAAATTTTTCTTCTTTTCAAAAGCAAAGTTTTTCTAAACCAAAATTAGAAGATCTAGTTAAAAACTATAATATAATTGAAGTAAAAGGAATCCAACATCCGGCGCTTTTAGATTATTTAAAAAGTAGAAAAGTTGGAAATCAAACCGAATTTTTACAAGAGATTCATTATCGAATGAACAATAAAAGATTTTTCGGAATTGGTTTCAAAAACAATTCAAACGGTTACGAAATTCGTAATAAATATTCAAAAATCTGTCTGGGTAAAAAAGACATCAGTAGCATAGAAAACGGTTCAGATTCAATTCGGGTTTTCGAAGGTTTTTTCGACTTTCTTTCCTTTAAAAATGTAGAAAGCTATTTAGAAAAAAGACCATCCGACTATATCATTTTGAATTCGGTAGCAATGATTTCTAAGATTAAAAATTCATTCGGAAACTATGAAAATATTGAGCTGTATTTTGACAATGATGAAGCCGGAAACAGAGCCGTTGAAATGATTAAAAATGAAAACCAAAACGCAGAAGACTGCCGGGTTCTGTACTCATATTTTAAAGATCTGAATGACTGGCTGATTCACAAAAATCCATCCACTGAAAAACACCCTAGATACATGATAAGATGAATGGAAAATAATACAGGTAAAATACGGTGGGTAATTAGTGCAAAAAGTACCCAAAGTTTACAATAAGCGTAGCCGCTGATTGTAAAATTGGAATTTTTGATTTCTTCCTATCGTCATAAATGGTTACTAATCAAAACAAAATTAGCACAATGGAAAAAGACTTTTTAGAAGAGTTTATAATTAACGTTACCAAAGAAAATGATGCAAGAATTGCTCGGGAAGAAAGAAAGAAACACTTTCAGGAATTGGGCAGAAAAGGAGGTTTGAAGAAAAAAGAATCATTCCATCTCAATAAAGTTATTTCATTTCGGGTGACGGAATCTGAATATGAGGATAATCTGAAAAAGGCAATTAAATATAAGCTCAAGTTATCAACCTACGCAAGAATGGTTTATTTAGAAAAAGAACTTAAGATCAATGAATTTCAAGCTGATGAAATTTTATTACAATACGGAAATTATTTCAAAAAAATAACTAATCTTTTACGAAATCGGGAATGGAATGTTTTTGAGAATAAAAAAGAAATTCTTTTAAACATCGAAACGACAATTGATCTAATCCAGCAATACTTGTACTCAAAAGTGAAACAAAGAAATACAGATGAATAATTCTGCGACTACGAGAGCAATCACGAAAATTGCTTTGGAATATAATGGTAATGATAAAGGAACAGCAGAGATGGTGGCTTCGAATTGTCTTTTGAGTGAAACAGCAGAAGGACAATTTCATGAAATGAAGACAGTGGCTGAGCGAAATTCTAAGGTAAAGAAATGGGCACTGACCGGTTACATTTCTCAACCAGACGAAATTGGTAGAAAATTAAGTGATGAAGAACTCAGAAAAATTGCAATAGAAGCGCTTACAAAAGTAGGCGTAACAGGAAAAAATCAATATCGGCTGGATATACATAACAGTACAAAACATAAGCATATTCATTTTGTCGTCAACAGAATTGATATTTCGGGAAAATGTACAGTAAAATCTCATAATATTGGAAAAAGATTTGGAGAAGCTGTAAGAGAAGTTTGTAATGAGAAAGGTTTATTAACCGATATAGAGATTGGGATTCAGAAAAAAGCTCATATGCTGGAAAATTTGATTGAGGCTATTAGGTCAGAAGATAATTTTGCCGATATCATTTCTAAAATGAAACAAAAAGGTTTTGAAGTTCAATTATCTTCAAATGCAAAGGATGGAATTTCGGGAATGCGCATTATGATGACAAAGGATATAAACCATGAAACCCTTCGTCAATACAAAGCTGGCTATAAATTATCCGAAATATCAGGTCAGCTAAAAATTTCCGAGATAAAAAATATATTTGAATTAAAACAAGCTGTTAAAGAGGCACAAAAATATGCTGGTAATCTAAACTGTTTTCGGGAAAATCTTCAAAAAGCAGGGTACACAGTGAAAATTCAATACAAAGGAATATTTAAAGCCGGTCAAAGAAATGAAATTCAGGATTTATGGATAAATAAAATTGATAATAATCAACAAAAAAACGGATTTTTTTTCAGAAAAAATGTAGGGTTTTCTTTTTCTGCAATAGATTCGAATCTTGCTGATTGGGTAAGATCAATAAATCAAAGCAATACAATTTATGATACAGGTAATTATTTCAATTTAACAGCAAATGAAAGCATGATAGAAATTGCAAATAAATTATTAGATGATCTTCTTAACCCGACTTATGTTTCTCGTGCCGATGAAGAATTTTGGAAAAAGAAGCGAAAATTAAAACGGTAATTAACAAAATATGGAAAATGAGAATAAAGGCTCACACAGTAACGGAATGGAACTGTTAGAAAAGGTAATCAAATCAAATTTAGACAATATAGAACATAATGTTAAACTAAGATTTGAAATTGACGATCTCAAGACATCGTTGAATGAAGTGCAATTCGGATTGAAAGATAGCAATTTGATATCTGATGAAATCTTAACCTCTTTTAAATTAGAAAATATCAAAAGAAAGGAATTTCTTAACAGTATACCCGTTAAAATAGAAACAGTTCTATCGCAAGAAACGATTGATTATTATGAAGGTTTTCATGAGAAAATAAAAATAATGAAAAGATTTGCTTGGGCAGGGATTGTAATTTTAATTTTTGCAGTTTTAATGATGATTGTCTCTGTTAATTTTGCTAATAATTTTTACAGGGAAAGTATTAAATCTAAAAGTGAGATTCGGGAGGAAATAATGAAAGAAATAGCTGATAAAGGACAAAATATCTATGATGAAAATGAGATTAAGATCTTAAATGAAAATACAAGTGTCATGCAAAAATGGATGAAAAAATATCCAAAAGAAGCAGAGAAGTTTCAACGGTTCAAAGATGGTTATAATGCAAGAGAAGACACTATGCCGTAAATTGAATTAGTCATAATTGCCACGACTTTATTTGTAATAGCCACGACTTTATCTGACAGTTAGTGTTTAAAAATAACTGTTCAGTTTACGTATTTATTAATTCATATAAAATATATCTTTTGGGATATTATCCTTGCATGATGGATTTGCACCAATAGATTCTTTTTGTATATATTAGCCGTACCTTAAAATTACAATGATAAAAATATATCTTTTACTACTTCTTTCGGTGGTCTGTTTTTCCTGGACAGAACGAAACAAAACAGCGAAAATTTTGCAAGCTAAAAATAAAACAATAGACAGCTTAAAAGCCGAATTAAAAGACTGTACCGCACAAGCCAAAATAATGGCGGAAGTTCTGGAAAAAGAAAGAATTGAACTTCAAAATAACAAAGCCACCAAATAGGTGGCTTTGAGCTTTGCATACTTAAGTTTTGTTAATAATAAATGCGGGACAGCCTTTTTTCAAATGTCAATTATTCATACTTTTTCAATTCTTCTGTAAAGTCTCTTGAAAATTCTTCCAAATCTACTATAAACCCTGATCGACCATTAATCGGAAATATATTCATTAAATAGTCATTATCAGCAATATATGGTAAAACTTCGTCAGTGAGATCATCAAGTGATAATTTTAAAGTTTTACAATTACTCCATTCATCGTCTAAGTTTGATCCAATAAATTCTTCAGCAGACCAAAACGAAACCAAAGTTTTATCATCAACACTTGATAAAGCATAATCTCCATTCTCATCAACAATCGTCCATAATTCTTCAAAATCTGCTACTTTCCTAATAAAATATTCATATCTTTTTTGTGGTTCAAGCTTTAAAATATTTTCAATTTGCTTATTATTCATAATGTATAATTTTTAATTTACGGGCCTTTCTTTATTTAATCTTCCGCCTTTATCATATTTATGTTGCGTCCTATGTAACTTTCTATCTTGAATATTAGAATACTTATAAGAATATCCTTTTGCGGCTTCCCTGCCTCTTTCATGAGCTAGATCTTTTCCTGGAGGGTTTCTCATTGCCTTTTTATTACCTGTACTTACTTGTCTCATTTCATTTTTAAGCCATCCTTTGTCTGCCTTACCTAATTTGGGATCAGTAGCTAATTCTCTTAATCTTGCTTCTTTACCACTTCTTCCAGCCTTCTTTACGGCACTTTTGATTTCGTCAATTGCTTTTATGGCAGGTGCTTCTCCTCCTTGTGCCATTAAGGCACCTTCTGGACCTCCTGCAGCAGTTAATGCAAGTGTTCCTAAATCCCATGCAGAATTAACCAATTTTTCTTTAGTTGTCTGCTTCGGAACTCCCGTTACTAAAACCAAAGATGCGCCATCAACTTCATATCTGTTTCTAACTTTATCTCCAGTAATAAAATTAACTCCGGTAACTACTAAATTTGAAGCAGCCGCTCTTGCGCTTTGAATTCCACCTCCAATCATTTCTACCAAAGCGGCTGCATCATCGGCATCACTTCTTTGTAACTGAAAGTTCGATTTTTCACTGCAACAATCTTCTACAGTATCTATGGGTTCATTTCCATCGGGATCCACAAACCTAATCGGGTTATTAAATCCATACGCATAGGGTGACCAACTTGGCATTTTTTCCGCCAATGGATCCATTTGTCCCATTCTTGGTAAATCTTGCCAATAGATACGCGCTTCGAAATCATAGGCTCCAAATTCCTGTAATTCCTTTTTCCCAAATTTGTAGTTTTTGTAGGAACCCCCTCCAAAATACGCATTTCCCGTTTTCAGGTGATTCATCCCGAATGGGTAGAAATCATTATTGTCGACAATCTCAAGAACTCCTGCGCTATTTCTCGCGTAAGAAAGCCTTACATTTCCCTGTAAATCTTTATACTGGTAAATATATTGATTTTTTACATAATCATAAAATCCTTCTGCTGTCGGGAAGAATTGTAAGTCGGGAGTCTTTATGGTAAGCAGTGTATTGGTACCTGTAGGATCAACCAAGCTAAAAGCCTGCGGCTCAAAAGCTCTTGAAGCCATCATCATTTCCGTGCTTCCGCCACCGCCTGTATTTCCGCCTGTTGTACTGAAATACTGGAAACCGTCCAGATAATCCGTTGTTTCCTTAGTGGTAGTTGTCCCTGCAATTCCTACCGAAGTTTTCGTAGTTTCTTTTCTTACTTTGCTTCCGTCTGCTCTATATTTTGTGGCAATATCAGTGGTAAGCTGTCCCAGATTTATCGTTAACGAGTTGGGCAGATTCATGTAATTATAACCGATGGCTGTAATGCTTTTATCGATCATATTTTTCATGTTTCCGTTCACATCATACCCAATGGTATTTCCTGCTATTCCTTCATATCCGGTAGAGTTTCCGCTGATGTCTTTAATTTTGGTTGCTCTGTTTCCTGTGTAGTCGTAGGTAAGGTTATCAATTACCGTCGCCGTACTGCTTCCGTTTTCCATCACCGAAGTCCTGTAAAGGCTGGAAATATTCCCATTCAGGTCATACGTCAGAGACTCCATATTTTCCTTGCTGTAAGGATTCTGTGGATTCTGGTAAAACCCAGCCGTTAATCTGTCTAACCTGTCATACGCGTACCCATATCTTTTCGGTGTTGTTGATGGATTTGCATCAATAGATTCTTTTTGTATATATTAGCCGTACCTTAAAATTACAATGATGAAAATATATCTTTTACTACTTCTTTCACTGGTCTGTTTTTCCTGTACAGAAGGAAACAAAACAGCGGAAATTTTGAAAGCTAAAAATAAAACAATAGACAGCTTAAAAGCCGAATTAAAAGACTGTACCGCACAAGCCAAAATAATGGCGGAAGTTCTAGAAAAAGAAAGAATTGAACTGCAAAATAACAAAGCCACCAAATAGGTGGCTTTGAGGTTTACGTAACTAAGTTTTGTCAATAATATTTGTTTCTATATTATTATTCCTCAACTAACTCTAAGAATAGACTTTGTAAATCTTCGTTTAATTTTTTAGTACTATTCTCTGTTGTTAATAAAAACTCATCATTAATACCTTCTGCATAAGTTGATCCATCCAATATCCCTAATGTATGCGATAATGTATTAATTTCAACGATCTTCAGGAAATTTAAAAATACTTCTTTTTGTTCCTTAGAGAAATCTATATACATTGGAATTATAGCTTTCCATACTGGGTCTGTAGCCTGCGTTGTTGTTTCTAACAGGTTTTTGTACAAACTTAAATTTTCTTCAATAATATCTCTATTAAAGATTTCAACTAATTTTTCTGATGTAATGCTCATGATACTTTTCTTAAATAATCTGCTAACAAATCTTCGACATTCTCATCTTCAATATCATAATATGTATCATCCAATTTTCTAAATGATTCATTTAAAATATCCTCATTGAAAAGCCTTTTGAGAGTCTTATTTAATAACTGTTTGCGAAATTCATCATCACTAATTGTATCGTCTTTGACAAGATTAAAGGCTTTTTCCAATAGATTTGATTTTTTAAATGCTCCTATTTCAATTAAGGCATCAATGGTCTCTTTTGCAAATTGTCCATATCCATTTACAAAGTATTGGTCAAATCCTCCATTAAATACTTGGCTTTCTAAAATCACTGTCAAGTAGGTTGTTTGCAAATGTAAAGGTAGATTAACAACATAACTATACCAATATGGCATATCACTTACAAACCATTCATCTTTCATACCTTTAGTTGATTGTAAATAGAATTTTTCTATTATTTCTCGATTATTCATAATTCCTATTTCGTTTTCTATTTCTTTGCTTTTATAAATGCTCCTTCGTACATTGTTTTATTAAGTTGTATTAATTCTTGTAATGCTTCGTTTGGTATACCTTGATTACCGTAAACACGTCTCAATTCAAAAATGTCTCTAGCTAAAACTTGACGAGCGTTTTCAAAACCTCCAGTTCCTCTTGATATTGCCATTCTTCCTATCTCTGGAAGTTTTGTTCTATGACCTGCTTTTGGTACAAGAATCGCGGGAGCAGAGTCATGGTCATAACCGGCAACTAATCTTCGCATTATTGCACTTTGACCAACATGATGTGCATCTAAGCCTTGTTCCAATCCTCTAATTACTTTGTACTTTCCAACCTTCCATAAATTTGGACTTGGTGGTGTTGTAGGAGGAGTAGTTTCTCCTAAAGTACCTGTCACAAATAAGCCAACGGAAGCCAAAGTCATTAAAAACTGAGCATCCTGCTCTCCTACATGTTCAGCCAACTTATCTTGAGCCAACATTGCAGCTAAATCACTTGGACCCATGTAAGCAACTCCTCTGTCATAAAAGTGTGCAGGAAGTATTAGCTCAGGCTTCGGGGTAGGTAAATTACCGATAGTCATACCTACACTTCCATAGCAAACATAACAATTATTAGGCATTGTAGAAGCCGAACTTGAAGCAAGTGCTCTTAAAGGGGCATTAATTACAACTTCTTGTATTGGTGCAGGATTATTATCTCCACCTACGGCATTTGGTGATAGCTTTGGTACCGGATCACCATATAACCCTGTAGGGTCAGAAAACATTATGGGATTATTATAGGCATAACCATAAGCGTCAAGAGTTGCATTACTTAATGGATCATGTGTACCAAATCTCCCAATATCAGCCATATAGAAACGAGCATTCATATCATAGAATCCTGTTTCTTGTAATTCCTGACCTAAAAACTTGTGATTTTTATAAGAACCCCCACCAAAATACGCATTCCCCGTTTTCAGATGATTCATCCCGAATGGGTAGAAATCATTATTGTCGACAATCTCAAGAACTCCTGCGCTGTTTCTTGCGTAAGAAAGCCTTACATTTCCCTGTAAATCTTTATACTGGTAAATATATTGATTTTTTACATAATCATAAAATCCTTCTGCTGTTGGGAAGAATTGTAAGTCGGGAGTCTTTATGGTAAGCAGTGTATTGGTGCCTGTAAGATCAACCAAACTAAAAGCCTGCGGCTCAAAAGCTCTTGAAGCCATCATCATTTCCGTACTTCCGCCACCGCCTGTATTTCCGCCTGTTGTACTGAAATACTGGAAACCGTCCAGATAATCTGTTGTTTCCTTAGTGGTAGTCGTCCCCGTAATTCCTACCGAAGTTTTCGTAGTTTCTTTTCTTACTTTGCTTCCGTCTGCACTATATTTTGTGGCAATATCAGTGGTAAGCTGTCCCAGATTAATCGTTAACGAGTTGGGCAGATTCATATAATTATAACCGATGGCTGTAATGCTTTTATCGATCATGTTTTTCATGTTTCCGTTCACATCATACCCAATGGTATTTCCCGCTGTTCCTTCATATCCGGTAGAGTTTCCGCTGATGTCTTTAATTTTCGTTGCTCTGTTTCCGGTGTAGTCATAGGTAAGATTATCAATTACCGTTGCCGTACTGCTTCCGTTTTCCATCACCGAAGTCCTGTAAAGGCTGGAAATATTCCCATTCAGGTCATACACCAGAGATTCCATATTTTCCTTGCTGTAAGGATTCTGCGGATTCTGGTAAAACCCAGCCGTTAATCTGTCTAACCTGTCATACGCGTACCCGTATCTTTTCGGTGTTGTTGATGGATTTGCACCAATAGATTCTACGGCTCTCCAGTCTACTTCGGCAATATTTCCGTTGTATTTCGGAACTACATTTTTCCCAGGAAACTGTGAAGAATCCGGATTCTGGATTCCGTCACGATTGGTGTATTTTATTTTGTAAGAAAATAATTTTCCGCCAAGATCGGCAGCTGCCATCTGGTTCTTATTAATATCGGTAAGCCAGCCACGGATATTGTAATTATAATCAATACTCTGTAGAGGCACAGAACCCGAAGTAGAACCTACTTTTTTATTTACAATCTGCGAGAGGTCGTTATAGGTATTTTCTGCGAGTAATTCCTCCGGATTGCTGTCTACCTGATGAAAATGTTTCAGAAGCCTGTTCTGGTCATCATATACAAATCTTTCCATAACCGTTACTCCGGTTTCGCCCTGCTTTCTGAGGTGGAAAGTATTTGTTTTTAAAGGAACTCCTGTAAAATCCAGTTCTGTCTCCGTGTTGGTATATCCTCCGAGATGGTTGGTGCTTTTGGTGGCAATTACCCTGCCAAAAGAATCGTAATAGCTGTAGGTTTTCGTCCAGTTGTTGTCTTCAATATTTTTCACATAAGAAGCCGTGAGAACTCCGTTGGTAGAAGCATCATTATTGGCATCCAGTGTCTGGGGCAGGGTGTACTGTCCTAAAATAGTCTGAGGAACAGCGGGAGCTTCAGGCGGGTAAGTATCATAATAATTAACAGAAAGCAGCGTCATGCTTCCCGTTGGGAATGCCTGTTTGCTGTAATACACATCCAGTCCCTGCAAATTGAAAGATGTAGTCGTTCTTTTTTCGTTATTATACGCATTCGCCGTCATATTGTTTAATGCGCTTTGCATTGCCTGCCTTGTAGCGGTATTGGCAAAAAAACCGGTATAAACTACTCTTCCGGATTCATCATACTTGGTGAAAAGCCAGCCTTTGCTTCCGAAATTATTGGTGGTTGTTCTTAAAATACCATCCTGAGCCAAGATGACCCTATCTTGCTTATCATAAACTAAAAATTCCCATTCTCTGCCCGGTAATCTTTTCTCCACGAGCCTATCTTTTCCGTCATAACGATATTGGTAGCAGAGTTCGTTTAAAATCGCATCCGTAATGAGGTTATTATTATCTTCGATCTGTTTTACCGCCTTCGGTGTGATGATGAAAGCCTGCTGGTTATACTCATTAAAAACATAATAGGTATCGATGTTTTGTGAACCGTCGTTTTTACGGATCAAAACCGTTTGCCCTCTTCCGTTCTGAAACTGGATGACAGAATTCCCGTCTTCATCGGTTACCGTGTTTTTGTACAGTGTTCCTGCCGGATAAAATCCTGAATTGGCAGAAGAAAGTGATACTGAAGAAACCGTATTGGAAACACCGCTCACTGTATTGGTTGAAGTGTTTGTCACAAAAGCTTTAACTTCGTTTCCTATATTGGTTTCGTATTTATATTTCTTTGTCTTTCCCGAACTCATTTTCCATTCCTCTCCCGGATTCGCTTCCTGCAATACCCTGTCCAGTGGGGAGTTTTCAATTTCCTTCTCCGTAAAAGCATTGGAAACGCCGTAATAGGAATTGGCAGCGGTTTCATCGGTAATCCCTGTATGGATAGAAGAGTTTTGAGAAGCCACAGGAACGGGCAATATATTTTTTACCTGTCTTCCGAATCCGTCATACGTTACCGGCATGACCAGGTCTTTTCCGGTAGCAGTAGCTTTTACATTAATGATCTGTTTGGGTCTTCCCAGACCGTCAAAGTAAGTGATGGTTTCCGATTTTTTTGTACAATCCTGATTCAGACAGCCTATAGAATGCACATAATTTTCATTGGATTGTGCAAAAGACATCCCTGCGAGCAATATGCCTAACAAGGATAATCCTTTTGAAATTAAATATTTTTTCATTTCTGTGATTATTGTTTGAATTTGTAGTTATTCTTTTTAAGGGTCTTTATAAGTTCAGCTCCTGAAGTATTTTTCCCTTTGATATTTCCTTCCTTCAGCCTTCCTGCTGTATCATATACAAATATTTCCCTGATACCTGAAACGGGGGTGATACTAGTCACGCCAATTAGCGGATCATAGGTATAGGTTGTTATTTTCTTTCCTGAAAGTGCCGATAATTTTCTGAAATCATTCAGCGCATTTAAAAGCAGACCTTCTTTACTTGGATCAGAAGCATCATCATTGGAAGCAGAAACAATGGCGTTGGTTGAAACGGTAGCCGTAAGCTGGTCATAGGTGATGCCTTCAATAGTGGCGATCGGTTCAGTCTGATTATAACCCCATACAATAGTTACAGGAGTTCCGTCTTTTTCGGTATACTGAACGATATTTCCCTTATCATCATATTTATCATAGGTTACATCCGTGGACATCGTGTTATTCAGTTTATCATACGACTTCTCAGACAATGGCAATACCAGATTTCCGGTCTGTGGTGTAGAAAGAGCTGTCGGATAAACCGTTTCTGTTTTGCCCAGCGTTTTGGTAACACCGCCAACGGTTTGCGTAATGGTGGTTTCCAATGGAATGCCGATCATGTTTTTAGAGATCAATAACTGGTTGTTTTTTTCGTGGGCGTAGGCGTAGGTGGTTTCATTCACAACAGGACTTATTTCTGTTACTGTGGTTTTCTTTTTAGTAAGTCCAAAATGATTTGGGCTGCTATAGAAAAATTCATTCTTTAAAGTAATATTGTCCTGTGTAATATCTTCTGTTTGTGTAAAATAATAATTACTAAACAGCTCATAGCTTCCATTGACAAGATTAATGCTTTTGGAATCTACCAAGGTGAATTCTGTTGTACAGTTGGATGTGGGAATCCACTTTGCATAAAAGTTAAGACTGCTGGTATCGATTCCTTTTACAGACTTGATATTAGCATGATAATTATAAAGATATGATTTTGAGGTGTTGACAGAGCTGTCATTCAAAAGGTTTCCGGACTCCCACTGTCTTGACTGTGGTTCACTGGGAAAATGAAAATAAGGCTCAACGAAGTTATACTTATATTGGTGGGTAATTATCTGATTATTTTCTGGATTCACTTCTTTTTCTTCTACATGAGTATAAGTAATATAATTTCCTAAATCAATTAAAGGAAAATAGCTGGAAGACGAAAAATTCAAAGCATAACCATCAACAAGATTATGCAACCCGCACGGTGGAGCCCCGGTGGGACCTTTGTATGCAGCATATTTAGCTTCTTTTATCTCCATGTGATTAGGATAAGAATAAAAATAGCCTGAGGATAAATTAGGCTTATCCGGTCTGTTGTAAGAATAAGATTTCTTTAAAACGAGATTATTGTTTTCATCATATGTAAGAATTTCCTTAACCCTAAGCCCTCCGAAATGATAGCTTTCAGAATCTTTTTTTACTAGATAATTCATTTCAACTGACCAGTCGGGAATTGGCAGATTATTAGCAGAGTAATAGTCATATTCCTGCTTTTTCACTTTAATGTGTATCTCGTAATTGCCCGGATCTAAATCAAGAATATAATTATCCACTCCTAATGTCCTGTCTACTGAAAAAACATATGAGTTAGTATCTAAATTAAAAATATTAAATCTGGAACAGTCAATATTACCCTGTCCGTTAGGATCTATAGGCTGACAATCTCCTGCTTTGGAAACATAATCTATACCCCATTTTTTAATAAAACCGGAACTTAAAGTGAGATTTTTCTTAAAAATATAGTAGGTCGGATTTTGGGAGGTAGCATCATAATCTAATGCCGATGCAAAGACTGAAATTTTATCCGCAGCATCCATAATGGATAGGTCTAAACTGTCCCTTTTATAAGATGTCCTGTTGTTTTCAAACTTGTAAATCGAGTATCCACCTGTAGGATAGATAATCTTTTTCAGCATATTTGCCTGCGTAAAATCAGGATAAATACGTCTATCGGCACCCGGATTTCTATGATGGGTAACCTGAATCCCGTACTGAGTAAGGTATTTGGGATCAATAACCATATTAGGAATAAGGTTTATGTTCTGCTGACCGTTATAATATCCCCAATAATCCTGAGCAAAGGAGTTTCTGTTTGGAAGATTTACATCAGTATTGTATTCCAGAGAATAACTGTTGATTTTGGTTAAGTTTTTATCATTGTAGACAACCTGATCCAGTTTCAGCCTTTTTGAAAGTTCATTCATATCCAGTCCCTGACCACAGCCATACTGCATCGCCACATAATTATCTGTGGAATTGAAATAAGAAAAATTAAATTTTATTTGACGCTGCAATACATTATAAGAATAGACATCCACCGAATTAATCAGGTTGCTGTATTTTAAATCCTGCCTTAAAGCTCCTTTGGAAAATACAATTTTAACATCACCGGAAACAATATTATCAATAACACTATTTTTCCCTATATTTCCTGTAAGGCTGTAAGAATTATGATATTCTGATTTAAGTCCGTTAATTAACTGAAAATTTGAAGTCATGGTGTTGTTGTAACAGTGATTTCCCTGATTGTAATTCTCATCTCTGTAATTAAACTCAATAATATTATTATTTACTGTTTTTATTTTAGTGAGTTTCCAAGATGTAATTGTGCTATCGTATGGCTGTACATCCTCCGCAGGAAGAGAACCGTTTTCAGGATCATACGTGTAATATTTCATTTTACTGATATCATATGCTCCATTTTCGCCGAAATAATAGATCGTTCCATCCGTGTCAATAACCTGCCAGTAATTTACTCCCTGACCGTACGGGGAAATAATTTTAATATCCGACAAAGGATAGGTAATAATATTATTCTGATTATTTGATTGATCCTGGGCAAACATAAACTGAACACTTTTTCCGTTGGGAAGAGAAATATTGTAAAGATCCGGCTCATAATCAATAACCGATGTTCCGTTAGCACCACTCATAGAATTCTGCAATGTAGTCTGTGTGGCGGTCGCAGCTTTTTTATCGGTATAGATGTAGCCGTTCGGTTCGTTTTCATCCCTTAACCCTCTTACATTTCGCGTTATTTCTCCGAGTCCGTTCAAATTCCAGCCCAATCCGAATGCAGTAGCGATCTCATTAACTTTAATACCCTTTGCATGATAAGAAAGATTTAAATTTAATGCAATATCATCTTTTGTATAACTGTAAACAGGGATTGATATTTGGGGAAGTCCTGAAGCGTATGAAACAGGAGTTTCCGTGTATTTTAACATTTGGTAAGCCTGAGGGCTTACAATACTGGGAATTCTTATTTTATGCTCACTTTGAGCACTCAGAGAACCCACCATTATTAGTGAGAATAAAAATAGTATTTTCTTCATTTGTATTATTTTTTAATCAATTTGGCATTCGCCGTTTTGTCATTGGTTTTCACCACCACCAGATATGCCCCCTGAATCAAAGGCTGGGTATTGATCTTGGTGATCTTGTTTTTTGTTTTTACCGTTTCAAGCTTTCTTCCGCCCATATCGTATACCGCGATCTCCGCTTCAAACGCTCCCTCTCTCAAACCCTCAAACCCAAGCTCCACGTACACATAATCCGTTACCGGGTTCGGGTAGATCTTAATATCCTGTTTTTCGATCAGCTGGTCAACCTGTTTGTCGCCCAGCTTCACAATCTTCCAGTTTTCTTTTCCTAGTTCCTCTGCGCTGGTTCCTGCGAGTACAATCGATCCGTCACGGTTCAGCTTAATATCAGATAATCGTTCCTCTTTTTTTCGGGATTCTCCTTTTACGTGCTTTCTCCACTGCTCATTTCCGTTCTGGTCGAGATACAGCATCCAGAAAGTCTCATCATCATTTTCAATCCTTCCTTCCGCCTGTGTGTAACCACCCAGCAGAATCCCTTTAGACTTCCCGCTTCCATCTTCCTGCTTCCCGGCAATGACACTCATTCCCATCAGAACATCCCTGTTTTTAAAGCTGTAGGATTTCTGCCACTGCTCATTTCCGCTTAAATCAATAGCAACCAACCATAAATCGGTTCCGTCTTCAATCCCAACGGATTTATTTCCCGATCTTTCCGATCTGGATTCTCCACCGATCAGGTAGCCTGTTGAAGTCAGTGCCAGTGTTCTTAAATGATCATCACCTTTTCCTCCGAAATTCTTTTCCCATTCCACTTTACCGTCTTTCGAAAGCTTAACGATCCAGTAATCGCCTTCACCAAAATTGTTGCTTGTTTTTGGTTGATAGTTGATGGTTTTATTACTTCCGGCCTCTGTCTTCCCGCTTCCATCCAAACCTCCGCTTCTTGAATAGATCCCTAACAAAGCTCCTCCATCTTTAGTAGGAATCATCTTTTCCACTTCATCTAATCCTTTTCCGCCTAATACCAATTGGGATAGTTTCTTCCCGTTTTTATCCAGTCTTACTACCAAAATATCTTTGGAACCGTAACCTCTCGGTGAGTTCTGCACATTGCCGGCTACAAAAAATCCAAAATCCATCGTCTGGATCACGGCTCTTGCTTCTTCATCAGAAGTTTCGCCAATGGTTTTCTGCCATAATTCATCGCCGAATTCGTTGATTCTGATGAGCCAGAAATCCGATCCGCCTTTGGAATCGTCTTTTTTATCCAAACCTTTTCCGCTGTAGGAAGTTCCGGCAAGAAGAAATCCGCCTTCTTGCGTATTAACCGTTGCCGACAAAAAATCGTGGTTCTTCCCTGAGAAATATTTTCCCCAGACCTCTTCGCCTTGTTGATTAAGTTTTACTAAATGGAAATCGTAGCCGTTGTTTTGTAAGGTTCCTGAGCTTGTCGAAGGATGGATGCTGCTTCCGGTAATTAAATACTGCTGATCGATGGTCGTGGTGACCTGTGAGAGAAAGTCCTGCGTAAAAGACCGGATGTCTTTCTGCCAGACTACTTCCTGGGCAGAAGAAAAACCACCCAAGAGTACGCATAGTAGAAATGCACCTACATAATTTTTTTTCATTGTAAATATCAAATTTTAAGTTACTAATATATTTTTAATTGTGAGTTGTTCGCAATCCGTAAAAACCCCATATTTTGGTTTGGATTAGCCAAATTATTTTAGCTTGATCGGTTGTTTATTTCCATTTTGCTTGTTTTAAATATTATTTTTTTGTTCCTGGCAGCAAAGATAAATTCGCAGAACGGCAGAACGTGTCGTATTTTATTGAAATGTATTTCAACTGCAAAAAAATCTTTAGGTGTAATAATAAAGAAAGGCGCAGAGTTGAAGCCAATCAGTAACAGAGGCACTCGGATGCCCTACAACCAGATATGACTTACAACCCGCGCCATATACATGCACGGGCGTAAGCCTATCATTTTCAGGTTGTATAGAAGATTCCGAGTTTTCTGTTACCTTAATGATAGAAACTTACGCTTGTTTCGTTAAAATTATGTTTCAAATGTAAGTAATATTTCTTAAAATGAAATCACCGTATTTTTACGGTAATTTTTGGTTTTAAGTTTAGCCAAACCAATAAAAAGTCAAAATAGTATTTAAAATTTATATTTGTGATATTAATATTACTTAAATCTAAAATCAAGCTAGTGATTTGGAAAAAATAAATGAATTTTTAATATTTTTTTATTATAAAATTCTGCGAAATTAGGCATAATTACTCCTTAAATTGACCTCTAGAATGTTGAGATTTCATAAAAATGTCAATAATTAAAATAAGACGTTTTGAAGATCAAACTTATAATAGTACAATATCTGTATATTTTATAGGAAAACTATGCTCAGTGTAGGTTCTAAGAATATTTTGAGAATAAGAAATGAAAAATAATATTTTTTATGCTAACTGGTTTTTTATTTGGCAATAAAGAATAATAGTAAATTATATGAAATTAACTATTTTTGTACATAACTTCCGATAATATAAATTATATAGAAGTAAATAAATGACACCAGAACAAAAAGCAAGAGAAATTATCAATCGTATGCTTAATGAATCTGGGTGGGAAATTGTCAAAAGAGACCATTACTCACCCAATATTTCTGCTGTGGCAATCGAAGAAGGGATTTTAAAAGGAAGTCTTGAAGCCGATTATCTTCTATTTATTAATGGTAAAGCTATAGGTATTCTTGAAGCAAAAAAAGAAGAATGTCGGCTATCTAATATTGTGATGAAGCAAGCTGAAAGATATACTAAAAGGTTGCCTGCTTGGTGTTCTTACTGGTATCAGCCGTTGCCCATCATTTATTTATCAAACGGTAAGGAAATATTATTTAGAAATATTAATAATCTTGATGAAGATTATCTGACAGTCCCTCGTATCCATTCGCCAAAAGAGATTGTAAAAATGCTTGGAATTGAAGATGAGTATGCAGGTCTGCCTTCACTCCAAAAAAAGGGACTAAGAGACTGTCAATATGAAGCAATTACTGAATTGGAATCAAGTTTCAGATTAGGTCAATCCCGTGCGTTAATGGTACTTGCAACAGGAGCAGGAAAAACTTTTACGGCTTGTATGGCTGCTTACAGACTACTTTCTTATACGCCGATTAAGAGGGTTTTGTTTCTTGTTGACAGAAACAATTTAGGCCGACAGGCAGAAGGAGAATTTGGTACATTCCGACTTACAGAAACAGGAGAACCATTTAATACGATTTTTACAATAGAGCGATTAAAATCTGCTAAAATCCCCAAAGATGCAAATGTCGTTATTTCAACCATTCAAAGACTTTTTGCGCTACTTACAGGGCAAGAATTAAATGATAATGATGATGACGAATCATTTAATAACGATGGCAAAGAAATACAATTGGATGGAAACTTAAATCTTCCTCCTGACTTTTTTGATTTAATCATTATTGATGAGTGCCACCGTTCCATTTACGGCAACTGGCGAAAAGTCTTGGAGTACTTTAAATCAGCAAAAATGGTTGGCCTTACCGCTACACCAGCTCCTGAAACTTTAGCTTTTTTCAATAATAACCGTATAGTAAATTATACCCTAGAAAAATCTATTGCGGATGGAATCAATGTTGATTATCGTGTGTTCCGTATTAAAACTCAAGCGACGGAAAATGGAGGGGCTGTAAAAGAAGGAGAAAATATAACGCAGATAACAAAATATTCCGGTAAGGTAGAAGATATAAGAACTTCAGAAGAGAAAACATATACTTCTACAGAACTCAATCGCAGTATTATCAATCCTTCGCAAATCAAACTTATTTTAGAAACTTACCGTGATTCTATATATAACGAGCTTTATCCAGATAGAAAACCTCAATTAGAGTATATTCCTAAAACTTTGATTTTTGCTTTAAATGATGCTCACGCAACCAATATAGTTCGAATTGCGAAGAAAGTATTTCCTAACCAGTCCGAAAATTTTATTCAAAAAATTACTTATTCCGCAGGAGACAGCAATCAGTTAATAAGAAGTTTTAGAAATGACAAAAATTTCCGCATTGCTGTTACCGTGACATTAGTGGCAACAGGAACGGATGTAAAACCTTTGGAAGTTGTTATGTTTATGCGGGATGTAGAATCGGATGCTCTTTATACACAAATGAAAGGTCGTGGTGTAAGAACAATTGGAGACGAACAACTCCGTAATGTAACTCCCAATGCAGTCAGTAAAGACCTTTTCTTTTTGGTAGATGCAGTCGGAGTAACAGAACACGAAATGCAGGTTACTCGTCCTGGTGCAGATATACCGCCGCCTAATATGTCTTTGAGAATATTATTAGAGCGTATTACGCACGGAGATTTGTCGGAGGATAATTTAAGACTTTTGGCAAGCCGTTTATCACGAATCAATAATAAATCGGATGACAAACAACGTCAAAAATTCACAGATTTAGCAAGAATCGAAATAAAAGATTTAGCATTACAAATATTCAGTGCTTTAGAAGAAGGAATATCGGAACCTTTTATTGAGGTTAATCATCCAAATCTTGGACGAAAAGGTCTTGTTCGTCCTCTTACACATAATCCAAAAGCAAGACAATATCTGTTAGAACTGAATGCAGGATTTATATCCATTTTGCAACCAGGAGAAGATAATTTAATTGAGAAAGGATTTTCCATTGAAGAAGCTCAGAACACCACACAAGCATTTGAAAATTATGTCAATTCTCATAAAGATGAGATTGAAGCTTTACGGATTATTTACAACAACAGCAATGAACCGATTACTTATAAAATGTTGAAGGAACTACGAGAAAAACTAATTCAAGCCAGCAACAAATTCAATCCTATCCTGTTATGGAATACCTATTCTGTCCTGGACCCGAATCACGTTGTCTCTTTTCGCTCAAAAGATGAAAAAGATGCGCTAACCAATATTATTCAGTTAGTACGTTTTGCATTCAAACAAAGTCCTGACCTACGTTCTTTATCATCAATGGCTGCAAGTCGCTTTGAACTTTGGTGCGGGCAAAACCAACGACCTTTGACGGATTCTCAAAAAGAGATCATCCGCAACGTTGTTAATTATATTGTAGCCAATGGAAGCTGCAATTTTAACGACATTAAAGAGGAAGACAAACCTTTGGTTGCTCAAATGGTAAGAGATTTTGGCACTGCAGATTCTGTAAATACCGCCATCATCTCACTTTCACAATTTATACTAAAAGCTGCTTAAAATAAAATTATTAATGGCAAAAAAAACAGTTGCGACCGAACAGTCGCTTACAAAAAAAGTCTGGAATTTAGCTACCATTCTTTCTTCACAAGGTGTTGGCTTCACCGATTATATTACACAGTTAACTTATCTTTTATTTCTGAAGATGGACAACGAAAATGTTGAAATTTTCGGAGAAGAATCTGCTATTCCAGACGGTTATCGCTGGAATGATTTAACGGAACTGGATGGACTTGATTTAATCGACCATTACGAGAAAACCTTAAAATTATTGAGTCAGGAAGACAACCTGATAGGAACAATTTATACAAAAGCCCAGAATAAAATAGATAAACCGGTATATCTCAAAAAAGTAATAACACTTATTGATGAAGAAAATTGGTTGTCGATGGATGGAGATGTTAAAGGTGCAATTTATGAAAGTATTCTTGAGAAAAACGGACAAGACAAGAAAAGTGGCGCTGGGCAATACTTTACTCCACGACCATTAATTAATACAATGGTTGAAGTTACCCGTCCGCAAATTGGAGAAACGGTCTGCGACCCAGCTTGTGGTACAGGCGGTTTTCTTCTTGCTGCTTACGATTATATGAAAGAGCAGTCGCAAGATAAAGAAAAACGGGCATTCCTGAGAGATAAAGCATTGCACGGTAACGACAATACACCTCTCGTTGTAACCCTCGCTTCAATGAATTTATATCTGCACGGAATCGGCACGGAACGCAGCCCGATAGAATGCTGTGATTCATTAGAAAGAGAACCACATACATTGGTAGATGTAGTACTTGCTAATCCTCCGTTCGGGAATAGACCTGCTGGTTCTACAGATATTGCTGCTATGCGTACCGATTTGTATGTTTCCACAAGCAATAATCAGCTGAATTTTATGCAACAAATTATGCTGATGCTTAAAAATGGCGGAAGAGCAGCGGTGGTATTGCCAGATAACGTATTGTTTGAAGGCGGTGCCGGGGAAACGATTCGTAAAAAATTACTTACAGAATTTAATCTTCATACCATTCTTCGCTTGCCCACTGGTATTTTTTATGCCAATGGTGTCAAAGCAAATGTATTGTTTTTTTCAAAAGGGAATAAAACCAACGAAACGTGGTATTATGATTACCGCACCAATGTAAAACATACATTGGCAACCAATCCTATGCGCCGTCAGCATTTAGATGATTTTATAAAATGCTACAATGCTGAAAATATTAATAGCAGAATAGAAACTTATTCCAAAGAAAATCCATCCGGTCGCTGGCGGAAATTTACTTCAGCAGAATTATTAGTAAGAGACAAAACCAGCCTTGATATAACGTGGATTAAAACAGGAGAAGAGACCGTAGAAATGTCGCTTGCCGAATTGTTGTCACAAATTGAAGAGAAAAGTTCCAATATATCAAGAGCGGTAACTTCATTAAAAGAAATAATCGGCAAAATAGAGGAATAATGGATACGAAGAAATTAAGACAAAAAATCCTCGATTTAGCGATACGTGGAAAATTAGTTCCTCAAGACCCAAATGATGAACCTGCTTCTGTACTTATCGAAAAAATACGCGCAGAAAAAGAACAGTTAATAAAAGAAAAAAAGATTAAACGAGATAAGAACGAATCATACATTTACCGTTCCGATAAATCATATTACGAGAAGTTCGCAGACGGAACTGTGAAATTTATTGATGACGAGATACCGTTTGAGATACCGGAAAGTTGGGAAACAGTGAGATTTGGTGATTTTTGTTTTTTGAAAGCTGGACAATTTATATCAGCCAAAGACATTAACAAGAAATATAATTCACAACTAAATCCGTGCTATGGCGGAAACGGTCTTCGCGGATATGTTGAAACATACACGCATGCTGGAGATTTTGCTTTAATAGGCAGGCAAGGAGCATTATGTGGTAATGTGAATTATGTTTCGGGAAAATTTCACGCAACAGAACATGCAGTTGTTGTTCAGAATTTCGGATCTTATATAAACAGTAAATGGCTTTATTATACATTAGTTGCTATGAATCTTAATCAGCATTCTGCTGGAGCAGCTCAACCAGGACTAAACGTTAGTATGTTAAATCGATTGTGTATTTCCATTCCACCACGAATAGAGCAAAATCGTATTGTTGAAAAAATTGATTTTGCATTTGCTCTAATAGGTGATATAGAAACAGACCAGCTGGATTTAATTCAATTTGTAAAAACTACCAAATCAAAAATCCTGGACCTTGCCATTCGTGGCAAACTTGTTCCTCAAGACCCAAATGATGAGCCAGCTTCCGTCTTGCTTGAGCGCATAAAAGCAGAGCATCCCGAAAGCAAAAAGAATGCTAAAAATGCAGGGGATAACTCACATTATCAGAAATTGCCGTTTGAGATACCTGAAAATTGGTTATGGACAAGGTTTCAAGATATATTCAATATTATAATGGGACAATCGCCAAGCGGTAAATACATAAGTAGTGATGGAAAATATGAATTTCATCAAGGCAAAACTCATTTTGGAGATAAAATATTATTATCGTCCCATACATTCACATCTTATCCAACTAAACTCGCTCAATCTCATAGCTTATTGTTGTGTGTGAGAGCGCCTGTTGGTGATATAAACATAACAAATAGAGAAATTTGTATAGGTCGTGGGTTGTGTTCTTTGAAACCATTAAATGAAATTTCTCTTGATTTCGCCTATTATTGGGTTTCCTATTTTAAAAATATCTTTGTAAATAAAGCAACCGGTACAACTTTTTTGGCCATTTCTAGCGAAGCAATTAGGAATGAATATATTCCGATTCCCCCGCTTAAAGAACAATTGATAATAACACAAACAATTAATTCATTATATACTATACTAGATAACATAACAGCAGAATTATAACCTTGCTGTTATGCTTTCTAATCGTTGAAATAAGTTTTCTATGGTTTGGACTATTCTAATTTGTTCTTGGCTTGGAGGTAATAGAATAGGAAAATTAATAATTTTCTCTTTCGAAATGTTGGGTTGTGCCCCGCCTTCTGCCTTCATTTGCAAAATTTTCTTCTTACCCATCAAAAGATAAAAAAGAAATTTATTATAAATACCTGAATATGTAATGCAGGTACAACAAGCTTGATTTGTAGCAGCTGGTATATTTAGAATACCAATTTTTCCAATAGTTGCGCCATACATTGCAATCAATACGCTATCTTTTGGATTTAATCTAACTGAGCATTCTTTAAGAGCCAAGTCGGTAATCTTTTCTGGTATATAATCAATATAGCTATCATTTAGGTCGCCAGTTTTCAGCCAACTAACCGTTCCGTTTTCATAATACATTTTATTTGAGCGGTTTGGAGTTGCTCCAGAAGACCAAGAGCCAATACTTTCCAAGGTGCATTCTGCCCATCCTTGAGGCAATTTCTGATAATGTGAGATAGCCAAGATAAATTTGTTGTCTTATTTTAAAAAATTAATAGAATAATGGTAACAGACTTTAAAAAATCACTAAGTAAAAATGACTTGGCAGAAAACACAATTACATCGTATGTATGGACAGTAAATCACTTTCTTACCCAATATGGGGCAGTAAACAAAGAAAACCTTTTGGCCTACAAAGGATTTCTAATCGAACATTTTAAACCACAAACAGTGAATCTGCGTTTGCAAGCAATTAATAAGTATTTAGAATTTATCAAAAAAGATAGGCTGAAGCTCAAATTTGTTAAGGTTCAGCAGAAAAATTTTCTAGAAAATGTTATTAGTGACGCAGATTACAAGTTTTTCAAAACAAAGTTAAAAGCAGACGGAAACATTGAATGGTATTTTGTCGTTTGGTTTTTAACAGCAACCGGAGCTCGGGTTAGTGAATTGTTGCAGATAAAAGCAGAACACGTTCAAATAGGACATCTTGATATGTACACAAAAGGAGGGAAAATCCGACGTTTATATATTCCTAAAAATCTTCGTTCAGAAGCTATCAAATGGTTAGAAACAAAAAGTATAAAATCTGGATATATATTTCTTAATCGTTTTGGAGAAAGAATTACAACCCGTGGAATATCTCAACAGTTGAAACATTTTGCTTCAAAATATGGCTTAAATGTGAATGTAGTATATCCACATTCTTTTCGCCATCGATTTGCCAAAAACTTTTTAGATAGATTTAATGACATAGCACTGCTTGCCGACCTTATGGGACACGAAAGCATAGAAACGACCCGAATTTATCTTCGCCGTACTGCAAGTGAACAACAAGCAATTGTTGATAAAATAGTGAATTGGTAAAGATTGAAAATTATAGCGTAGGCAGATGCTTACGCTATAATTGAATTTATTATTTTATCAATTGAATCAAAAATTTCTTCAATTTTTTGGACAATTCGTTTTTGTTCTGATAGTGGGGGTAAAGGGAAAGGAATAGTATTTAAAGATGATTTTGTGAGATGTTTAATAGTAACTCCCTTGCTGTAATTGTCGAGGAAACGTATATCATTATAATGCCATAAAAAATACATATACAAATAAGAATCAATTTTACAATGGAAACGTACTCGATGTATTGCATTTTGATATAGTATGCTGTTCTCTCTATCCCATACTGCACATCGCCCAACTTCCCCTCCTTCGCAAACAAGTAAATCTCCCTTCTCTATTGAGTAACGATAGATTTCAATATCTTCAAATTTCATTTCTTTCAAGTCATCCAAGTTAACTTCTCCCCACCTAACATTTACGCTACGGAGATAAGGATAATACTTTCCCTGATTTTTAATTTTATCCAATGTTTTGCCTAAATCATTAGTTGAAATATCTTCAAAATAACACCATTCCCAAGATTTTGGAATTTCAAAGGGATAATGTGAGTTATCCCCTTTATTTTTAGGCTTCTTTTTGCTTGCGGGATGCTCTGACTTTATGCGTTCAAGCAAGACGGAAGCTGGCTCATCGTTTGGATCCTGAGGAACAAGTTTGCCACTAATGGCAAGGTCGAGGATTTTGGATTTTGTTTTTTGTATATAAGAATATAAATGACTCTCATCATTCACAATGCCATCAACAATCAAAAATAATTTTGATATACTTGAGAGAATTTTAGATATTTCTTCTAGGGGTGGAAGTGCAATAAGATAATCTCCTATAACATCTTTTCCGACACGTTGCTGTCCTACGGCTCCAGAAAAATTTGCTATCCCATTTGAAATAAAATTTTCCGTCTTTGATACGTATAAGGCATATTCTGAAATAATAGGGAAAAAAATGGGGCGGAATACGTGTAATTCTGTAGTTCCTGCACCATAATTATTATATAAGTTTTTAAATACTACAGATTTTCTATTTTCAAAACAAGGTGTAATTTTAGCTATACCCAGATCATGGTTTTGAAAATGTGTAAATCCTAATCTTATGTCTCTCCATTGTCGTCTATCAAATTTAACTTCATTTGCATATCCGTCCTTTATATAGGCCATAGGTACAAAAGAAACTTCAAGATCTTCTTCTATTGTGTTTTTGGGATTAATTTGGAAAAGATTTTTCCATCTACACCACTCCCAACTTTCCGGTATCTCAAACGGTATCTCGTCATCAATACATTTCACGGTTCCGTCTGCGAACTTCTCGTAATATGATTTATGGATTGTAATCTTAAAATATAAGCAATTGATTTAAAGAGATTTAAAATTGTTTCACTTTTTAATAATTAAAAATATTTAAATGCTTGATAATTATATAAATATCATTATAGCAAAAAATATTAAATTTATAAAGTGACTTAAAAAGTAATCAAATGTTACAATACTTAGTACGTACTCTTTTATGTACTTCTTTTGTACACCTTAATCTTTATAATACCTTCTAAATAAAGTAGTTTCTACTTTCTGCATCGGGAAGTAATCGCAAAAATTTATCCTAAGTTATATTTATTCTAAAAATAGGAAAATCAAAGTCTGTATGTTTTGACAGACTTTGATTTTAAAACTCTTTACCAGTTCACAAACATAAACTGATTCTTCCACGGCAGCTTCACAAGACCGATTCCCCACGAAAGTCTTTCCAGCAAAATATCCTGCGTTTTTCGTTTTACGGTAAGAGTGCAGTCGTGGTCGGAGACAACCAGTTTTCCGGGACGTTGAAAAAATTCATTCTGAAGTAATTCTGCAGATGATGTTTTCATAGCGCTCCAGTTATGCTGAACACTTTCTATCAGATTTTTAACTTGAGTTTTGTGTTTACGCGTAAGCTTAATATGTCGGTTGATCGATTGATGAAGAGGAATATTGCACAAAAATTTCTCAAATATCATGTCATATTCAGGAGCATTTATTTTTCCGGTAGCAATATAATGAAGCAGATGCGCACCCAATTCCGGATCTGAAAGCTGATTAGTTTTCTTGTCCAGAAGATCACAATGCTCAAAAAAAGTTTTCATAAACGGATGAATCAGAATCAGCCCGGCATTTTGAACATATTGTCCTTCATCAGAAATAATTTCTTCATCTTTTTGTTCAGAATTCTTGTCATTCTGTATTACCACATCATTGATTTCCGTAAAATTTTGCTCATTTTTTTTCGTTGTCTTTTTTGTATTTTGATCGTTTTTGATGAATGTATCTTCAATTTTTTCAATCAATTCAGCCTCTTTGATGATCGGAAATATCTTTAATACTGTTTTTAGGTTATGAAAATGATTTTTCACAAAAAATAAATCTTTTGATAAAGTCTCAGATTTCAGTATTTCTTCTAAAAAATAATCCTCAATATAAATGTTCGGAGATTTCAGATGCCTCGACAAAATATTTAAAATCAGTCTCCACACCATAATTCTGTTAGTCTGATCCAGCTTTGAGATCAACTGTATAATCTCTGATTGTAAATTGATTTTTAATACTTTATCTTTTAAAATGACATTGCATAATTGGGCAATTTGTCCGTCAGAAAGCTGATGAATGATTCTTTCCTGTACATTTTGTTTAGAAAAAACAGAAATGATACTGCTTTGAAAATGATCAGCATGAATAATGGCGTTAAATACCTTTGGCTCAAGGAGAGAAAAACTTTTTTTATCAGAATTCCACCATGGCACACTTCCTCTTTCCAAAAAATAGATAAAGCTTTGAAGGATCTTTTCCTGGTTGGTCAACAGATACGCTTCAGAATTATTGGTCTTAACCTCATCCGAATTTAATACAGGATTTGTAATTTCAGATAATTCTTCTTCGAAAACTTTTGCAATTCTATCTTTCAGATCAGAATTTAATGCGCTGCTTTTTACATCCAGATTCAATTCTAGTTTAGGGATCTGTAAAGTGCGGTCTGCTAATCTGTGTTCAAAAGTACTGAGGTATTTTTCTATTTTCGGAAAAATATCCATCGACAGAAAACTGTTGATATCATCTTTTATACTCAGTCCTTTTTCTTTATTATTTACCGTAATTTCAATAAAAACTTTCTGAATGATATGATCTTGCTTCACATTAAATAAATTTAGGTTATACAATGGTGGAATTACCGTAAAATGCCTATTTCTTGTCAAATTCTCCGCCCCAGAAACCTGCAGGACAAAGGCTGTATTTGGATCTCTGTTTTGCACTCAGTCTGCATCCGCAACCTCTTATAAAGCCGTCTTTCGGAGCATCTGAAACTTCCAGAGTCTGAGGATGAATCCATTTTTGGGTATTGCAGTTGTTTCCGTTTTTTAAAGGACAGGCGTTACAGATTTCTTCTCTTACAGAAAAAACAACTTCTTCGTCCTGATTTGCCATACCCAATTTTGATCTTAATTCATTAAAATGGCCGCCAATAATTTCATTGCGCTTGCCAAAAAGAGTTTTAATATTCATTGTGATTAAAGTTTAAATTATGGGGTCAAAATTAGAGGAAGAAAAACAGTATAACGAATAATAAGACCTCGCTGTTCTGTCTTTGCAGTAGATCATAAACTTTTGTTCTGATAATAAAAACGATAAATTTTTTAATTCAGAAAAGGATGAAATCTGATCAGATATCGATAATTGAAAAAATATTGAGCGGATAAAAAAATCAATGGAGGAATCTCACAACATTATACTTAAAATAATCATTTTTTACGCCTTAAAATTACCTTCAGTTAACAGTGTTTATTTCACAAGCCTTAGATCAGGATAAATTTTTGTTAAATTTATTAGGTGTTAATTGTTTGATTATCATTGTTTTATATTAATTTATTTTTTAGGTTAAAAGAAAATTCAAAAAAAGCATTTACTGCAAAGACAGGATGGAGCCCTCAAAATATTCGTTTTTTAAGTCGGGCTGATTGTATGTTTGCACCATAATACTAAAGAACAAAAATTATGATAAAAGAAGTATTAACAGTTTTAAAAAATGAGTTGCATTCTGCCGGTTTAGCAGATGTTGTTGTTAACGACATCGCAAAGCATGAAGACGGAGCTGCGGGACTTGATAATAAAGTGGTGATTACCTTACTGAACGTTCAGGAGGAATCCACCATGAAAAATATCTCAAGATATGTAAAAAATACATCCAATGTTACAAAAATGGAAAGTCCTTCGGCATATGTAAATCTTTTCGTAATGGTTACAGCCAATATGACGGATTATGACAGTGCTTTAATAAACATTTCCAAAGTTATTGAAACTCTACGTGCAAAAAATGTATTGGAATATGTTGCAACCGGTATCGGGGAAAGCAACTTTACTTTCAGAACAGAAATGCATGCCGTACCGTTTGAGCAGCTAAGTTACATTTGGGGTTTATTGGGCGGGAAGATCATTCCTTCCGTAATGTATAAAGTAAGTGTGGTGAAGATTGGAGCCAAAAATGTTTCTGATGTTCAGCTTATTAACGATGTTGATATCAAGGATATTACGGTTAAATAATATCAGAAAACAAATAACCCTTTAATTTAAAATTTATGAACATGCCAAATCCGACGACACCCGGTGTTTCTATTGAAGAACTGCCAAAACTTCCCAACTCCATTGCATTGGTAGAAACTGCTGTACCTGTATTCATAGGATATACCGAACGAAAGCCTTCCGAAGACAATGATACCAGCGCATCTGATTATAAGCCATCAAAGATCAGCTCTCTTCTGGATTTTGAGAAAAAATTCGGGAGCGCAAAAATGGAAAGTATTACATTAAAAGATACTGATGCAGGAATAACAGTTTTAGAACCAAAGGCAAAATTTTTAATGTATTATTCGTTACAAATGTATTTTGCTAATGGAGGCGGTGCTTGCTATATCGTTTCTGTGGGAGATTACAATGCAGCACAGGTAGAAAAAAGTCTTTTGGAATCAGGGTTAAATTTAATCAATAATATAAAAGAGCCACTTCTTCTTATTTTCCCGGATGCCGTATCATTAAATTCTCCAAATGAATTTCATGAATTATATAATACCGCAATTGCTAAAGCCGAATCTGAAGGAGAATCCAAAAATATGTTTGCCCTATTAGATACCTACTACGGAAATTCAACAACTAAAATCGGAAATCTTACTGCAGTAGAGAGTTTCAGAAATACAGTAAATTCCTCAAGTTATGCGGCAGCTTATTTTCCTCATCTGAAAACGTTTTTAAACTATCATTTTGATGAAAAAATAACTCCTGTTTCTCACCTTGATACGCAGAATCAGCCCGTTGGAATTGCCAATGGGGTAACATTAGAGTCCCTAAAGACCGCAAATTCTTCATTATACAATCAGATAAAAGAATTACTGAAATCTCTGAAAATAGTTTTGCCGCCATCGTCTGCAATAGCAGGAGTTTACGGAAGAATAGACAATACAAGAGGAGTCTGGAAAGCTCCTGCAAACGTAAGTCTAAATTATGTAACAGCTCCGACAGAAAAAATTTCTGATGATGAGCAATCCGGTCTTAATATCGATGATGAAGGAAAATCAATCAACGCTATCAGAAACTTTACAGGAAAAGGAACCTTAGTTTGGGGAGCCAGAACACTGGACGGAAAAGATAAAAAAGAAGATGAAAAAGATAACGAGTGGAAATACATCCATGTACGGCGTTATTATAACATGCTTAAACAGTCAATAAGCATAGCACTTAATGAAAAATTTATCAATCAGCCGCATGTCATTCACACATGGTTAAGAGCAAAAGCAATGATTGAGAATTTTCTTAATCAGCAATGGATAGACGGAGCATTGGCGGGAAACTCTCCCAAAGAAGCTTACAAAGTTGAGGTAAAATCCGGAGGAACAGACATCATGGATGTAAAAATTGAAGTAGCATTAGTACGTCCTGCAGAGTTTATTGTATTAAATTTTTCTCACAAACTATAACAAAACCAAAATCAATCACAACAAAATATTGAAGTTCTGCTTCGAGTGATAATTAATATTAACTTAAAATTTTTAACAAATGAATTACAAAACCCCTGGAGTCTATGTGGAGGAAGAGGCAAAATTTCCGCCTTCCGTAGCGCAAGTTGAAACAGCTATTCCCGCTTTTATCGGATATACAGAAAAAGGGACACAAAACAAACCTACGAGAATCTCGTCCATGCTGGAATTTGAAGAACTTTTTGGAAAAGCATACGCTGAAACTTTTGCTGTAGCTTTCAAAGAGGGTGCTGCAACAGCAGTTCAGCCAAAGGTAAGCGATTTCAAAATGTATTACGCGATGCAAATGTATTTTGCCAATGGAGGCGGACCATGCTATATTGTTTCGGTAGGCGATTATGATGATGATGATGTTACTGTTGGAACTATTGCAACTCAGCAAGGAACTCTCTTATACGGTCTTGAATTATTAAAAAAAGAAGACGAACCTACACTTATCGTTTTTCCTGATCTTCAAGATCGAGTAGCTTCTGCTGCTGATGTCGATGCTGCTAAAGCCATTTTAGCTACTGCAAAAAAGAATGAAATTTTAGCCACTGCATCTAAAGTTGCGGCTCAAGTTGTTGCAGATGCTGTTAATAATGCTGCAGATGTTGAGCTAGCTCAAACTGTTGCTCAGGCTGCAACTACTGTTACAGATGCTGTTACAGATGCTCAAGTTGGCGCTGAAGCTGCGGCTGAAGTTGCTGCGGTTACTTTTAATCAAGAAATTGAAGCAGCTACTGAAGTTGCTGCCAGAAGTGCCGCTAAAGCTGTTGCAGATGCTGTTGTTGAAAGTAAACTTGCAGGTGCTATTCTTGCTGATATTAAAGAGGCAGCTAACTCTGTAGCTCAAAATTTTGAAAACGATCTTATTATAGCTACAAGTATTACTAGCGATGCCAATGAAGAACTTGATAATACTAAAAAGATTGATGCTTCTTCTTCAGAACCTTTGGTTATCAATGCTATTAAGAATACCTACTCTTTGTATGACAGTGCCTTAGATCAGGCAGAATCTATGAAAGACAGGTTTGTTATTATGGATGTTTTAGGAGATGATGCCACTTTCAGAAATAAAGTAACATCTACAGGACTAAAATACGGAGCAGCTTATTATCCGAACCTTAAAACAATTTTAACGTACGCTTTTAAAGAAGATAAGGTTTCTGTGATGGGTGCTTCCGGTGTAACAACCTTAGCAGAATTAAAATTAAAAAATTCTGAACTGTACAATCAGGCTAAAGCGGCAATTGAATCCAAAAAAGTAGTAATAGCTCCGTCCTCAGCAGTTGCTGGTGTGTATGCAAAAGTAGACAGCACTTCCGGAGTATTCAAAGCTCCTGCAAATACAGGACTTAATTATGTTGATTCTCCCGTTACTAAAATTTCCAATAAACGTCAGGATGAACTTAACGTAGATCCAACTTCAGGAAAATCCATCAACGTTATCAGATCTTTTACAGGAAAAGGCACATTGGTTTGGGGCGCAAGAACGCTTGACGGCAACAGCAACGAATGGAGATACATTTCAGTACGCAGATTCTTCAACATGGTAGAAGAATCCGTGAAAAAAGCAACGGAACGTTTCGTATTTGAACCGAACACAGCCAATACATGGGTTCGCGTACAGACGATGATCGAAAACTTCCTGAACCAGCAGTGGCAGGACGGAGCATTGGCAGGAAGCAAGCCGGAAGAAGCTTATTACGTAAGCGTTGGCTTAAATAAAACCATGTCTGCACAGGATATCCTTGAAGGCAGAATGATCGTGGAGATCGGTATGGCGGCAGTTCGTCCGGCAGAATTTATTGTTCTTCGTTTCTCACACAAACTGCAGGAAGCTTAAAAATTAAACAAACAAATAACAAAATTAAATCAAGACAATTATGAATACATATCCATTAGTAAAGTTTTCCTTTGAAGTAGACTGGGGCGGAACAAATATCGGTTTTCAGGAAGTTTCGGGACTAAGCATCGAACGCGATATCATTGAATACAGACAGGGAGCAAGTCCGGATTTCAGCAAGATCAAAATGCCGGGAATGGCAAAATTCGGAAACATCACTTTAAAAAGAGGAACTTTCAAAGGCGATAACGATTATTTCGAATGGCTACAGACCGTTCAGATGAATACGGTAGAAAGAAGATCCATTACGATTTCTCTTTTAGACGAGAACGGTGCACCTGCGATAACATGGAAAGTGAAAAATGCCTTCCCGTTAAAATTACAGTCAACCGATCTGAAAGCTGAAGGTAATGAGGTAGCAATTGAAACTTTGGAGATTGCGCACGAAGGTTTAACTATTGAACATAACTAAATATTAATTTTAAATTTTTAACAAAATGAATTACAAAACACCAGGTGTTTACGTGGAGGAACTGGCAAAATTTCCGCCTTCCGTAGCACAAGTAGAAACAGCGATCCCTGCTTTCATCGGATATACAGAAAAAGGACCAAAAAATGAGCCGACAAGAATCTCTTCCATGTTGGAATACGAAACGCTTTTCGGAAAAGCAAAAAATGAAGCTTTTTCACTTAATATAGTTCCTGCGACTGCAAATGCGCCAAGAACGGTTACTGCGACTTTATCACCAAGTCCCTTCAAAATGTACTATGCGATGCAAATGTATTTTGCCAATGGAGGAGGACCATGTTATATCGTATCTGCGGGAGATACGGCATCAGGCTTTCCGGCTGCGGTAGATTTTGATGATCTGAAAGATGGTCTTGAAACTTTGGAAAAAGAAGATGAGCCAACACTTATCGTTTTCCCTGATGCTGAAGGTTTAAGCTTAGTGAATGCTTATAATCTATACGGCTTAGCTTTAGATCAGGCAGAATCAATGAAGGACAGATTCGTTATTATGGATGTTATTGGAGATACCGATGATGCAGTTGATGATTTTAGAGATAATGTAACTTCCGGACCAAGCGGAGAACGTTTAAAATATGGAGCTGCTTACCATCCAAAATTGGAAACAGTTCTTACATACAGCTATGATCCGAAGATTACTGTCGGAACCAATACATTGGAACATTGGAAAACAAATGACTCCGATTTATACAATCTTGCGAAAAATGCTATGGAATCTCAAAGAGTCGTATTAACTCCGTCCTCAGCAGTTGCGGGTGTGTATGCTAAAGTAGACAGCACTTCCGGAGTATTCAAAGCACCTGCTAATGTTGGACTTAGTTATGTAGTGGCTCCTACAGTAAAAGTTTCCCACGAAGATCAGATGACTCTTAATGTAGATCCAGCTTCAGGAAAATCCATCAACGTTATCAGATCTTTTACAGGAAAAGGAACATTGGTTTGGGGCGCAAGAACGCTTGACGGCAACAGCAACGAATGGAGATACATTTCAGTACGCAGATTCTTCAACATGGTAGAAGAATCCGTGAAAAAAGCAACGGAACGTTTCGTATTTGAACCGAACACAGCCAATACATGGGTTCGCGTACAGACGATGATCGAAAACTTCCTGAACCAGCAGTGGCAGGACGGAGCATTGGCAGGAAGCAAGCCGGAAGAAGCTTATTACGTAAGCGTTGGCTTAAATAAAACCATGTCTGCACAGGATATCCTTGAAGGCAGAATGATCGTGGAGATCGGTATGGCGGCAGTTCGTCCGGCAGAATTTATTGTTCTTCGTTTCTCACACAAACTGCAGGAAGCTTAAAAATTAAACAAACAAATAACAAAATTAAATCAAGACAATTATGAATACATATCCATTAGTAAAGTTTTCCTTTGAAGTAGACTGGGGCGGAACAAATATCGGTTTTCAGGAAGTTTCGGGACTAAGCATCGAACGCGATATCATTGAATACAGACAGGGAGCAAGTCCGGATTTCAGCAAGATCAAAATGCCGGGAATGGCAAAATTCGGAAACATCACTTTAAAAAGAGGAACTTTCAAAGGCGATAACGATTATTTCGAATGGCTACAGACCGTTCAGATGAATACGGTAGAAAGAAGATCCATTACGATTTCTCTTTTAGACGAGAACGGTGCACCTGCGATAACATGGAAAGTGAAAAATGCCTTCCCGTTAAAATTACAGTCAACCGATCTGAAAGCTGAAGGTAATGAGGTAGCAATTGAAACTTTGGAAATTGCTCACGAAGGTTTAACTATTGAACATAACTAATCATGGCTCTTTTATATCCTCCAACCAGTTTCTCTTTTATTGTTAACGGGATTTCGACAACAGAGGGTATTGACTCCAGATTTCAGTCTATATCTGGTTTATCTACAGAAATTCAGGTCGAAGAATATGCCGAAGGAGGCGAAAACAGATTTCTTCATCAGCTTCCTCTGAGACCGAAATATGAAAATTTAGTTCTTAAGCGTGGACTGATCGTAAGTTCAGGATTAATAAGCTGGTGCAGAAATGCAATGGAAAACTTCGAGTTTGAACCCAGAGATCTTGTCATTACACTTTCAGGAGGACTTCAGTCTACAGCACCTTTAATGGTTTGGAATGTAGTTGGAGCCTATCCGGTAAAATGGAACGTTTCAGAATTCAACGCAGAAGAAAGCAGGCTTGCTATTGAAACAATAGAGCTGAAATACAGATATTTCAAAATACCCTCATCGTTAGCAAGTTTAGGCTTGTAATTTCTAAATCAAATCTAAGCACTTACCGTGTTTTAGTTTTCGGATAACATTCAGCAAAAATTTTAAAATAAAAAAATAAAGGATTGGTCTATAACAGGACTGAACACACGCTTTATGTGCTTAGATTTTTTTAAATAAATACGTTAAATAATTGGTTTTAAGTTTTTTACGTATTAATAATTAATTAAAAAATAAACGAAATGCCAATAGAAATAAAAGAGCTTCACATTAAAATAAATGTGGACGAAAAAGCAGCCGCAACGACAACTACTCAATCAGTAGATGAAACTAAAATTATGCGAGCAGTGAGTGAAAGCATAGAGCAGATAGTAAATATTGAACAACGTAAAAAAGAAAGATGATGGATAAATTAAAAATAGTCAGTTATAAAGACTCAAGTTATAAAGGTGAAGGAAGTAAGCCTTTTTATATTTTAATTAACCCGACTGGTTATTCTTTCACTCGTAAAAATCAGTTGAATCCAGATTCAGCAATAGGTACAAGCGATAATAACCTAAAGTATGATAAAACTCTTCCTTCAGAATTAAAACTAGAATTTTTATTTGATGGTACTGGTGTAGTACAAACAAATTCTGGAAATAAATTGGTAAATAAGATTGCTGAAAAAATAGGAGTTAAGAAAGATATTTTTAGAAAAAAAGCTGTAACAGAACAATTAAAAGATTTTTATTCGGCTACTGGCGACTACAATGGTTCTATTCATAAACCTTATAATGTAGAGCTTACTTGGGGAGAATTTCAATATCAAGGAATGCTTTCTGAATTTACGATAGATTATAAACTTTTTGACAAAGACGGTAAACCATTAAGAGCTGTCGGAAAAGCAACATTTAATGGTTCAGTTTCAAATGAACTTGGTGCTTTAAAAGCCAAAAAAAATTCCCCGGATCTTACCCACAAAAGAACCGTACAGGCAGGAGACACATTACCCTTAATGACTGAAAGAATCTACGGAGACTCCAAATATTATCTGGAAGTTGCTAAAGTTAATAATCTCATCAATTTCAGACAGTTGAAACCGGGAACTGAACTCTACTTTCCACCCATAGAAAAAATAGCATAACATGAACAACAGCGGATACATAAAAACATCAAAAAATCCGGATCTGATCACTTTTAAAGTAATGTCCGGAGGTACCGAGTTACCCGGGAAATATGGGGTAAAAAGTATTGTTGTAGAAAAAGAAGTAAACAGAATTCCTTATGCCCGCATTGTTATTTTGGATGGAAGCGTACCGGAGCAGGATTTTAAACTAAGCAATGAAGATCTTCTGATTCCCGGAAAAGAAATTGAAATTACCGCAGGCTATCATTCGGACGAAGAAAGTATTTTTAAAGGAGTTGTTGTAAAGCACAATATAAAAGTAAGAAACGGCTCTTCCTACCTCATCATAGAATGCAGAGATAAAGCGGTGAAAATGACTTTAGGCAGAAAAAGTAAATATTTCTACGACAGTAAAGACAGCGATATTATCGGAGAACTCATCAGTAACAACGGTTTGACTGCCGATGTTCAGGCTACCTCAAATTCACACAAAGAATTGATTCAGTACAGAGCTTCCGACTGGGATTTTATGCTCACCAGAGCACAGGCAAACGGAAAACTTTGTTTTGTAGAAGACGGAACCGTTAAAATAGCGAAACCCGATTTCAGTAAAAAAGAAGTGGAAACAGTGGTTTACGGATCTTCGGTGCATGAATTTGACGGAGAAATAGACGCAAGAGATCAGTTCAAAAAAATTTCAGCCAAAACATGGAGCTATACCGATCAGGAACTTACAGAAGTGGAAGCTCAGGATCCAGCAGTAAAACTCAACGGAAACCTTTCACCGGATGATCTGGCAAAAGTATTTGGAATAGACGATCTGCAGCTTAAACATGGCGGAAATCTTACGCAGAGTGAACTTCAGGACTGGAGTGATGCGAAAGCAACTTTCCAGCAACTGGCAAAGACCAGAGGAAGGGTGAAATTTCAGGGAATTCCGGCTGTAAAACCGGGAGTTTCATTAATGCTGCAAGGCGTAGGAAACCGTTTCAACGGAAAAATTTACGTAACAGGCGTCCGTCACGAAATTGCTGAAGGAAACTGGCTGGTTGATGCACAATTCGGGCTTTCTCCGACATGGTTCTCAGAAACGTACGATGTAAGCGAAATGCCGGGTTCAGGAATTATTCCTTCCATCAGCGGATTGCACATCGGGAAAATATCCCAACTGGAATCCGATCCCGATGGAGAAGACAGGATTTTGGTGCAGATCCCGATCATCAATAACGAAGAGGAGGGAATCTGGGCGCGTGTAGCCACACTTGATGCAGGAGAAAACAGAGGATCATTCTTCAGACCGGAAATCGGAGATGAGGTAATCATTGGTTTTATTAATGATGATCCCAATGATGCAGTGGTTCTGGGAATGCTGAACAGCAGCGCAAAACCGGCTCCTATTGTAGCTTCCGATGACAACAATGAAAAAGGATTTGTCACCCGCAGCAAAATGAAGATGATTTTTAATGACGATAAAATTTCATACACCCTTGAAACACCAAAAGGCAAAAAAATAACTGTAGACGAAGATGCAGATGTCATTAAAATAGAAGACGAGCATAAAAATACTCTTACCCTCAATAAAGACGGGATCAGTATGGAAAGTGGGAAAGACATCAAGATCAAAGCAAAAGGTGATATTAAGATGGAAGGAACCAATATCGGTATCAAAGCATCCGCACAGTTTAAAGCAGAAGGAAGTTCCGGTTCTGAGCTTAAATCAGGCGCAGTAACCGTCGTAAAAGGATCTCAAGTTAAAATTAATTAATCATGAAACCGGCAGCAAGAATTACAGATATGCATACCTGTCCAATGGTAACGGGAACTACCCCACATGTTGGCGGGCCCATCATTCCGGCAGGTGAACCTACTGTACTTATCGGAGGTAAACCCGCAGCAAGAGTAGGAGACAAAGCGATATGCACAGGTCCGCCCGATACCATTGCAGCAGGATCCTCAAGCGTAATGATCGGCGGAAAACCAGCCGCAAGAATGGGAGATTCTACCGCTCACGGAGGCGTAATAAGCGCGGGTGAAGCAACTGTTTTAATAGGCGGATGATACACAGCCTGCAAGATTAAAAAATGTAAAAACATCAATAACAAAACGGTTAGAAAACTAAAACTCTATGTTACAGATGCGAGATGTTACAATTAAATATAATACAAGAACGTATGAAAATAAATACAGATTTTTTAGGAATGGGCTGGAGTTTCCCGCCTGAGTTTAATGAGGCTGAAGGAAAGCTGGTAATGACTACAGATGTGGAAGACATCAACAACAGTCTGATCATTTTACTCTCCACAAGACCGGGAGAACGCGTTATGTTCCCCGATTACGGATGCGACCTGCAGGAAATGCTTTTCAAACCTTTGGACTTAACGCTGATTACCCAGATGAAAGGAATCATCGAGCGTGCCATTTTATACCACGAGCCCAGAATAAACATTTTAAATATCGACATCTATACTCAGGAAGAACTGGAAGGAGAAGTGTTGATAAAAATTGATTACGAAGTAAGGAATACGAATACCAGAAGCAATATGGTTTTCCCTTTCTATAAAGGTGAAGCTACTGAAATATAAATAATTACGGGATGTCTGTAACCATTTTGAATACTACCGAAACATTACATTAAGTATTGCATCTGACCATAGAATATAAATATAAACAAATGAAAAAAACAGATACATTTTCACATTATCGTGAAGGAAAATCACAAATGCAGCGCTTTTTAGCGGATCTGGATCCCGGCAATCTCGAATTGCACGACTTCGATCTGTTCGATTGGCTGCTATTTGCAAACAATTTTGCCAGTCATGTAAATTTTTTTGAAAAAGATGCTGATACAGCAATACCAGATAAAAAGTGGGGAAACTTTTTCTTTGGTGATGATACCAATGCTATTCCGCGCAGAGAAAGCGTAGAGTACAAAAGTATGAAAAAACAGGTTACAGATCTTATTTCCCAATTTGAACAGGACAGCAATCTGACGCCTCATCTTACCCTCTTTATCTGCTTTCTGAAATTGCTGGATTTTTCCAAAAAAGCTTTCAATAATTTAACGAAAAGACATCTGGATTTCTACTATAACGAGATCCTTCAGATTCAGAAGAATGATGCTAAAGAAGACAAAGTCTATGTAATTTTTGAATTGGCAAAAAAAGCAATTCAGGAAAGAATTCCGGAAGGAACACTTCTGGACGGAGATAAAGATGCGGAAGGAAAAAAACGGGTCTACAAAATCAATAATGAACTGATTGCCAATCAGGCAAAAGTAGTTGAAATTAAAAGTCTTCTTAACGACGGCGGAAAACAAGAGCTTAAAATGGCTCCGGTTACCAATTCTGCCGATGGTTTGGGCGAAAAACTGCCGGAAGGCGGAAACTATTGGTGGCCGTTCGGATACAATGCTGAAGAAACAGCTTCGGGCAAATCTATTTATAAAGAACTTCAAAAAGCGAAACTGGGCTTTTCTGTAGCATCATCTTTATTCGATTTAAAAGAAGGAGACAGAACAATTACCCTGAAAATAGATTTCAACGCAAATTCTGTTCAAAAACTAAAAAACCTTGAAAAAGAAGACTTTCAGAACAACATCAAAGTACTTTGCAGCGGGGAGAAAGAATGGTTATCCGACATTGCATTACAATGTACTGAAAATGGAGAAATAGGAACCAAAAGTGATAAAAAACACCGTTTAACATTTTCTTTAACATTACCGAAAGATTTTCCTGCCATCGTAAAATACAATAAAGATGTTCTGAAGGAAACTTTCCAGACCAGTTTTCCTGTTCTCAGATTCATGATTGAAGGGAAGAAATATTATGAAGTCTATGAAGCTTTTTCAGAAGCATTGGTCAACAATATTGAAGTTTCTGTAGATGTAAAAGGGATAAAATCTCTTCAGATTGAAAATGACAATGGAGAACTGAATTCCGAAAAATCCTATTATCCATTTACTGCGCAGCCGATCAAAGGTTCCAATTTTTACATAAAATGTCCTGAAATGTTCTCTAAAAAGTGGAAAACTGCAGACATTACCATCAATTGGAAAAACACACCGGCTTCCATAAAGGATTTATACAGCGGGTATATCATGGAACCGGATACAAATATCAGTCAGCAGGATTTTAACAATTTGAAAAATTCGTCAGTTGTAACAGGAGACGATTATTTTAAGATCGATACAGCGGTGTTAGACAAAGAAGTCTGGCACAATCAGGAAAGTGATATTGCTTTATTTAAAAAGAATGGAAATGTTTACCAAACACAATTTTCTGTAAAAAGCACCAGTGATGAAGCAGGTACAGGCGAAGCGATCAGGGTAAAACTGAAGAAATCTTTATTACAGGACTTGTATCCTAAATTATATACGCTTGTTTTATCAGATCCTCAAAAACTGAAAGTAGTTCCGAACGAACCTTATATTCCTTTTGCGGAAGACATTGAACTGAGCTACAGCGCAACAGAAACCGCTTATCATTCTTTAAGAAAAGATTCTGAAGGAGAACTTCTGAAAAGTAAAGAAGTACAGATGTATCATGAAGATGCTTTCGGGCAGTATGAAAAGGAAATCGATACGAAAACCATTGTTCCGGTACATCAGAAAGGAGGCGAATTATACATCGGTCTGGAAGCAGTTCCGCAGATGACGGTTTCCCTTCTCATCCAGATGCTCGAAGGAAGCGAAAATCCTTTAGCCGAGACTTTTGAAGAAAAAGAGTATATCGAATGGAGCATCCTTTCCGGAAATACATGGATTGATCTTTCAAACTCTATGCTGCAGAATGATTCTAAAAAATTCCTGGAATCCGGAATTGTAAAATTCAAAATTCCAAAAGATATTAATTTGAATCACACAAGATTTACAGATCAGTTAATCTGGATAAGAGCAAGATCAGGAAGAAGTTACGATGCGGTTTGTAAAGTTCAGGGAATATATACACAGGCAGTTCTGGCAACATTCCAGAATCAGAACAACGATCTGTCTCACTTAAACAACGGTTTGGAAGCCAATACGATTTCCAGACTTATTACCAGAGTTCCGCAGGTAAAATCTGTGAGCCAGCCGTATAACTCATTCGACGGAAAATACAAAGAAACAGATACAGAATTCTACAGAAGAGTAAGCGAAAGACTGAGACATAAAAACAGAGCCGTTACACAATGGGATTACGAGCATCTCGTTTTGCAGGAATTTCCGGAAGTTTTCAAGGTAAAATGCCTGAATCATACTTCAGAAAAGTCTTACCTCGCTCCCGGATACGTTACGCTGATGGTTGTTCCGAATATTAAAAATAAAAACGCTTTTGATATTTATCAGCCAAGAGTAAGCAGAGCCACGCTTAACAGGATTCAGAATTATATAAATGAATTGAATACCATGCACATCAACGCTCAGGTAATCAACCCGAATTATAAAGAAGCGAAGGTAGAAACAAAGGTGAAATTCTTCGATCAGTATGATGAAACATTTTACACAAAACAGTTAGACGAAGACATCAAAAAGTATATATCGCCTTGGGCTTTTACAGACACTAAAGATATTGATTTTAATGTGAAACTGAATGTTAATCAGCTCATTAATTATCTGGAACAACTGCATTATGTAGACTACGTTGAGGAGACCAGTATATTGGTAAATAATGTTTTACAGACACAGTCTTTAATCGAAGTAGATCCGAAATCCATACTCGTATCTGCCAAACAGCACAAAGTTACTATTGCAGAACAGGTATGCCTTTAATAACAAACAAGCAGAAACATAATTATGTCAGAAAATAAGCACATTAGTATACCCAAAAATATAGAAACGCAGGATCAGACCGATTTTCATTTTCTACGCAGAACAGGTATTGAATATATAGAAGGATTAGGAGGAAAACTTTGGACAGATTATAACTCTCACGATCCGGGGATTACCACACTGGAGGTTTTAAGCTACGCCATCACAGATCTTGGGATGAGGATGAATATGAATATGGAAGACATTCTTGCTTCAAACGATGCAAAAAAAGATATTCATACACAATTCCTGAAAGCTACGGAAGTTTTACCTTCCAGACCTTTAACAGAGCTTGATTACAGAAAGCTCTTCATCGATATCAGCTTTAAATTCGGTCATCCGAGACCAATCAGCAACTGTTGGCTGGTTCCGAGAACCGAAACGCTGTATGTGGATTGCAAAACAGGACAGTTGGATTTTGAACCTATCGGAGAAAAGACACAACATTTTAACGTAAAAGGATTGTATGACCTTTATGTAGATTATGCCGATGATATAGACGATAGTGAGAATGAAGATTGTGACAAATCGAATGCAAGAGTAAAAATACTGGAGCGTTATCACCAGAACAGAGGTCTTTGCGAAGATCTTGTAGATATCAAAGAAATCGAAACCCATAAAGTGGCGGTATGTGCCCGCATCGGACTTGTAAATAAAGTAGATGAGGAACTGGTTCATGCAAAGGTAATCAGAGCAATCAACAATTATCTGGCTCCGGAAGTTCATTTCTATTCATTAAAGCAGATGCTGGAAAAAGGTCTTACCACAGATGAAATTTTTGACGGACCGATTCTCGATAATGGTTTTATTGATACGGAAGAATTGAAAGCAAGTCAGTTAAGAAGAGAAGTCCGGCTTTCTGATATCATCAGCGAAATCATGAAAATCGACGGAGTGAAAGAAATCCACGAAATTTCTATTGCCGGATGCGACAGCGCAGTGAAACAGACCGATGACTGGATGATCTGTATTGAAAAAGGTAAAAAACCGGAGCTTTGCGATCTGAGTTCATTCAGTTACACCAAAGGTGCACTTCCGTTGAATATCAATACTAAAAAAGTAGATGAATATCTCGAAACGTTAAGAAAAGAGGAGGAAGTACTGAGAGAAGATGCGAGAAAAAATAAAGAGTTGACTCTGCCGCAGGGAACTTCATACGATATCGGAAATTATGCGACTATTTTAAATGAATTTCCGGATACGTACGGAGTAGGAATTTCCGGAATCATCGGAAATCCAACCCCGGAAAGAGAAGCTTTGGCAAAACAGATGAAAGGATATCTTTTGTTTTTCGACCAGATTCTTGCCAGTTATTTCAAACACCTTGAAAAAGTAAAAGAAGTTTTAAGTATCAGCGGAGGTTTAAAAAGAACGTTCTTTACTCAGGCTCTTAAAAATATCAGAGGTTTTGAAGAATTGGTTTCGGATTATGATGAAAACGACGACAAACTTACAGATACTTTATACGAGGAGCTTGATAATAGCGTGGAACGCCGAAATGAAGTGCTGGATCATTTGATTGCCCGTTTTGCAGAAACATTCAGCGACTATACTTTCCTGATGAAATCTCTGTACGGAAAATCTACCGATGAAATTGTACTGAACAATAAAGAAACCTTCTTAAACGAATACAAATCGTTGAGCAAAGACCGTGGATTGGGCTATAATTATACATTAGATGATACCGCGAATGTCTGGAATACAGACAATATTTCAGGGGTACAGAAAAGAATTGCCCGATTACTGGGGATTAAAAATTATCAGCAAAGAAATCTTTCTCAAACACCTGTTTCGATTATTAAATCGTTAAGTGACGACGGAACGGCAAGCTATTCATGGAAAATAAAAGATGCAAAAAGTAATATCACTTTATCATCCGTAAATTCATTCCATATCGAATATGCAGCAACTAAAAATCTGCATGAAGCCATTTACCAGACCATTCAGATAGACGAAGAAGATCTTAAAAATGCATTAGAGCTTTTACAGGAAAATCAGACTCATTATGATTTGATTGGGAATATTCAGATCCGAATGTCTGCCGGAGGGAACTATTATCTTGAAATTATGGATGACAGCCAGCCACAAAACGTAATGGCTACTCATAAAATGACCAATCCGTACCCTTCTTTAGCTGAATTAAAAAAGGGAATTGAAGAACTGGTAAGATATTTCAAATATGATTTTACCGAAGAAGGAATTTTCCTTGTAGAACATTTGTTGCTGAAACCGGCATTCAAAGATTACAAACTGATCAAAGGAATTGGTTGTATGTCTATAGAAGACACATTCAAAGTTTTTCAGGATCTTGAAGGGATCGGAAGCATGATCGTAGGAACCTCTTTTGAAGTAGCTCCTAATGAGGACGGAGATATTCTTTCTGGAAATCCGGTAGATTATGCAGATGCTTTAATGTCCTCTTGTGAAGAAGACTGTGAATATGATGTTTTTGATCCTTATTCTTATCGCGTAAGTGTGGTTCTTCCGGGCTTTGCCTACCGTTTTCAGGATCCGGATTTCAGACGTTACGCAGAAACGGTTATACGACAGGAGATTCCGGCTCATATTCTGGCTAAAATCTGTTGGGTGGGAGATCGTTTAAGTGAAAAACAGACCGCTCAGAACGATTTGTCTGCATTTGAAACAGCATTCAAAAAATATCTTTCAGATAAGGCAAAAAATAATCTCAGAAATTTAGGAAACAGCATTCAGAATTTACTGACGGCTCTTACCAACTTAAATAATATTTACAGACCGGGAAGACTCTTAGACTGTGCTGTGGAAGATAACGACAGTCTGGACGGAAAAATAATATTAGGACAATCAAACATATAAAATTGAAAAACAATGAATGCTAAATTAGATAATGTAACAACCCAATATAGAAAATTTAACGAAAATCAGGTACTTACGGATGGGCAGTTAAATGAATTCATAGACTATTTCGAAGATCAGGACAGGCTCTCGAGAACACTTCTCAGCGGGGTAGGAATTGTATGCGGATTTAAATCCACAATTACCAGTTCCGGTCTCATTACAGAAGTTATGGAAAAAATCGCTCCGCAAAAGGCTGAAAATGCTTTGGATACCATTGTGATAACTCAGGGAGCAGGCGTTACCACAGACGGAGATTTAATTACCCTTCGTACAGGAAAAGAAAAATCTTCGGACGTTACCATAGACTTTAATACCAAAAATTACAGATACTTCAGAGAGTATAAAGACAAAGTGAAGTATGATCATTTCCGAATCGGAGAAGAACAGATTCCTTTATTGGAACTGGCAACCGAAGACGAACTGAAGCAAATGAAAGTTAAAGGATTAGATACAGGAAGTTTTAAAGATGTTAAAACCTTGGAAAAACTGAATGAAAAGATCATTATCCTTTATCTGGAAAGCTACTCTAATGATGAAACGTCTTGTGAAGATGCGGATTGTGATAACACCGGAGCAGAGCAGGTTTCTGATCTTAAAGTACTTTTGGCAGATTTTCAGTCGGTTTCATATCTTATAGCGAATGGAAATGCAAAAGATACGCTGTATAAAATTCATAATTCTTACGAAGAACTTTTTGACCGCTTACCGAATATTGAGGCTAAAAGAGTAATTCTTGATCCTAAAGTTGAAACAGCAGACCAGTTAAAAACAAAATTTCGTAACGCCATGGATTCTGTTTCGAAATTGTCCGACGGTTTTGGTGCTATTGCAGATACTTTTAAAATAGATCTTAACTTCAGTGGTTTATCGCTTTTTAATAAACTCAATACTTTATTGTCTGCATCTTCCCCAAGACTGGATGATTTTCAGTACAGATATGATCTCCTGAAAGATCTCATTGATACCTACAACGAAATAAAAGGACTGATCTTACGTCTGAATGTAGAATGTTGCCCGACTATTGCTTCATTCCCTAAACATTTGATGTTGGGATATGTCGGAGGTTCTTTGGAACTGGGAGAATATGCGGCTTTCCGTCACGGATTCTATCATTCTCCCATCACAACCCAAGATGATGAAAATTATGAAAGGCTGATGTTGCTTGCCAATCGTTTTGTTCAGAAAATCAATGGATTTCAGTCGTATGTAGGACCGGTTAAAATTACACCGTCCAATCTTTATGTAAGATTAGGGGAAAAAGCAATCCCATATTATTATAATGTCGATAAGTCTTTACTTGATAAGTGGAATTTCGAAAAGACAAAAACAGACAGAGAAACGTATAATTTAAGTTATCATACTGCGAACCTATCATCAGAAGATTATGTTCAGAATCCTCTGAATTATAATATTGATAACAATGATTTCTACAGAATTGAAGGACATCTTGGATTGCCTTATGAAACAGCGGTACAGAATATTAATGATCTTAAAGTGAAGTACGGACTGGCTTTTGACGTTAGCGTTTTACTTTTAAATGACGGTAAAAAAACAGACGATGAGCCTGAAGAGCCAAGAAAAGTTTCCATTGAAGAGCTCAGAAATAAATTATTGTCTATTTCCAATGAGATCAGCAAAGAAACTGGAGATCCTAAAAATGCACTCCTTAACTTATCTAAATTAGACAGCGATCTGAGATTATTAAATAAAGCTAAATTTGAAACTCCTTCCGGAACATCAGACGATGTAACGATCGTAAAAGAAGATCCCAGAAAAGAAGAAATTTCTACAGAACTTTTAAGCGAATTTTTAGAAAGAAAATCTGGTTTGGAGCATCTTTCCGGTGTAGAACCGGGCGGAACCTTTGTTTTAATCTGCGAATCGGAAGCCAATAATCAGGTTCTTGCAGATTTCTCATTGCCTTATTTATGTTGTTCCAAAAAAGATCCTGTGTTCTTATCATTACCTTCAGGTAAACTTTGCCAAAATGAAAAACCGGTTCTTATGACAATCGTTCCTTTGGATGGTCAGGTAAAAGCATTTGTAAACGGAACAGAAATATCCGCCATTACCCAGACCGGAGGACAAAGTTATTTTGATCCTGCATTGGTTGGCGCAGCTTATCTCGGACAAACCATTACTTTCACAGTTAATGATGATCCTGTGGATACTCAAATGATTGTTAATGAAGTTCCAAATGTTACGGTAACAACAGGGACTCCTGTAAATGGAGAAAACCCTACAAATCCTACAGCAACGGTAACATTTACTGTTTCCGGTAATAATTTAGGTAATCTTGACTATAACTGGAATTTCGGTGACGGTCAGTTAGTTACTGTAACGAAACCAGCTCCTGATGCAAATGGAGTTGTAAATCAATCTCATACCTATAATCTGGTTGCTGGTCAGGAAGATACGTTCAACCCGATACTTTCTGTGAGTAATGGAAGTGAATGCAGCACACAATATACGATATCCCCTATAAAACTGAAAGGTCAGTCACTCGTTCAGTGTCTCTCTAGTCTGGAGATTACCGTTCAGTACAATGAAAGCTTAGGACCATGTCCCGGAAATCACAGATGTAATAGCGCGAAATTCAATTTAATGGCGAACGGAGTGTACAGAATCGGTGGTGTGAACCTGAATAATGCAAGTGAAAGTCTTGAAAACGGACAATCACGTCCTAATGGTGAACTTAGAGGACCAAACAGGATTAATACCTTCTTCCTGAGTCCTACGGATGCACAGTCTATCGCAGCAACAGATCTGAATGGGGAAGGATTTATATCATTCTCTTTAGTATGTGCAGACAATAGCTGTCATGATGGTGTTGCATGGACTACATTAAAACTTGGCGGAGTCGTGATTTATGACGGATGTCCTAGAAATAATTTCTTAACAATTAATCCTTGTACAGGAGAAGTAAAACCATAATAGTATGAAACTGATTGATACATATGAAAAAGACGGAATTACTATTGAGGTAGACAGCTTATTAACTACAAAAGATTCTGTGATTGATATAAAGCAGATTTTTATTCTGAACGATGTGGTGTATATAAGTTTCGATACTGTACAGGACAGGATTCTTATGTCGGAAACAGCAGAGATTTTTATCCGGAAGTATAGGGAATATTTAAATACACTTACAAAAAAAGTATTTACTGCCCAGTCTTCCTGTAAATGCCAGACTTGCCAATAAGTTCAGTTAAGAATCAGAGCAGTAATTAAAATAACACCTTAGAAATACATTTGTCTAAGGTGTTGTTTAAATCATTTTAACAAATCATTAAAAATGAACAATAATGAATAATCAATTAAATAATATACCGAATCCATACCGGAAGTTCATTAAATTAAGTGATGTATCTACCCAATACCGCAAATTCAGTAAAGGACAGTACATTGAGTATACTCAGTTCAATGAGTTTTTAGACTTTTTTGAAGATCAGGATCGTTTATCCAGAGTAATGCTTCAGGGTGTAGGTATAGTATGTGGTTTTAAACCTGAGCTTATCTATTCCAATAAAATACTTAACAGCATAAAACTTTCGCAGGGAGTTGCAGTTACTACAGACGGAGATTTGCTTACCCTGAATAATACGAGTAAGGTAAGCGAAGAGTTATATGTAAGTGATTTAAAGACAATCAGCATTGATAGTAAAGAATATACTCACTTTAAAAAATACGACAATTTCAAGGTAAACTATCCTCTATTTTATGACGAAAACGGAGGACAGATTGAACTTTGGGAACTGGCGACAGTTCAGGAAGCAACTTCGGATTTTCAGCCTGTTGCTAATTTCTCAAATCTGGAAGATCAATATTTAATGCTCTATTTGGAAAGCTATGAGAAAGAAGTAAAGCCTTGTAGAGGCGTCGACTGTGACAACCACGGAATTCAGCAGATCCGAAATCTTAAAGTGTTGGTTACAAACGAACAGGGTGTTAATTATATTCTTCAAAAAGACCGTATTCAGCCGCATCCGTTATTTATAGAAGACATATTAGGAAGTGTAAAGCAGGAGCGCGTGATTCTGGAAAGGCTTATTCAGGAAAAAGGAATTGAAACAAGATTTTCCTATGCCGATTTAAAAAATATGTATGCCGATGTTTTAGAAAGAAACGGCTATGGTGAGCTGGTTTTTAGAAAAATCTACGAAATTTCTAAAATGTTTGGACTTCCTGTTGCGGATCATCTTACTTTTAAAAGTGTTTTGGAAGAATGTCTTAACCTTCCGTTTGGTTTTCAGTATGCTTATGATGTGGTAAAAGATTTAACGGCTACGTATTCCGAAATCATCAGACTGCTTCCTAAGACGTTTACGAAGTTTCTTCCCGATTTTGCTTCTTTTCCTAAGCATATGATGTTAGGGAAATTAAATTCAGAAACTCAGCTGGATTCTTCAAGACATAAGTTTTACAATTCTCCGGCCTTGGATGATGAAAAGGCGGTGCAGAGAGTTAAAACATTAATTAGCCGTTTTAATTTGCTGGTACAGAATTTTAAATATCCAAACCGCAATGTAGAAGTAATTGGGAATGATATACCAATAGAAGCGGAATCCGCCATTAAAATCACCCCATCTCAAAAGTCAGAATTCTTAGGGAATAAAGCAATCCCTTTTTATTACAGGATTACAGATAATTTCCTGAAAGTTTGGGATTTTAATAAAGTAAGAACTCCGGCTTTCCGAAATAATATAGGCTATAATTCTGGTCTTTTCTCACAAGAATCTTATGTGAGAAAACCTTTAGGTTTTAACATTGACAGAGTTTCATTTTATAATATTGAGGGACATCAGGGAATGCATTATCAGGATGCATTTGATCAGATAAAAAAAATCAGAGATGAGCAACAGCTCGGATTTGATATCATGCTTTTGTCTTTCAAAGAATTATTGAAAAATAAAGATCTTTCAAAGGCGTATTTTAATGAATATATCGATAAATATTCGGGTTTAGAACACAAACACGGAGTTGCAAAAGGAGGTACTTTTATCATGGTGTATGATCATATTGGGAGAAATGAAGTTATTGTGGCAGATTTCTCGCTTCCGTACATCTGCTGTACGCCGAAAGTGAAGATTAATCTGAGTTTACCTAATACGACTATTTGTGCCAAAGCGGAGAAAATTCCGTTTACAGTATTTCCTTTCAATGGCATCGTAACGGCAAATGTAGATTCTGATCTGGATGGTGGTGTAGAGTTAGTTGACGGATTATACTTCTTTAATCCTGCATCGGTAAGTCAGGAATTGCATAACCAGCTAATCAGTTTTAATGTTAACGGAAAACCTACTGATTGTACTGTAACCGTGATTACAGAACCGCAGGTGAGAATTGTCGTGGAGAAAGTTGATATTCCTGAGTCTGATTCAACAGCAACTGTTGTGAAATTCAAAATAACAGGAGAACATTTCATGGATTATCAGTATAGCTGGGATTTCCTTGATAATGGAAGTCAGGTAATTCAAAATCCGGATTCAAAAGGTTTTGTAACTCATACGTTTAATAATCTTTCTCCGAGAAAAATTCCGAACATAAAAGTAAAAGTTATTGGAGGCGGATGTGAACAGAATGTATCTCTTGAAAATTGGTACGAAGAAAATCCCATCATTATTAAAGGTATCGTCTTCGAGGAAGGAGGAGACTGCTGTGAAGGACGTATTCCTAAATAAATATCACAATAAGAAAGGGGATCCTTATGCAGTTGAAAGATTAAAAATTCACCCTTTGCTTATTAAATTTAATAACAATATAAAATAAAATAATGGCAACAGAAACATGCAATATTTCATTTAAGGTAGATTACACATCTTCTAAGCCAATAAAAAGCGCAATTGCTTATTATAAAAATAAAAACGGAAGTCCGTCTGATCCATATTCCGAATACAATATAAATCCTATTCCAAGCTCTTCAGACACTGTAAAGCTTCCTTTTATTCAGAATGAAGGTGACTATGAGCTCATTGTAGAATTAATGGATGAAGATGGGGTTATAGCTAAAGGAAAAAGCTTATTTAAAATTGGAAATTGTAATCCTTCAGCTTGTGAAACACCAGTTATTAATAAAGTAGATGTACTTTCTAATGGACAAATCGTGATGGATTATACGGTCCTTAATTTAGGTTCCTGGTCACCAGAATACCAAATAGCAACAGATAGTAGTTTTGCAAAAATCGTTCACTCTAGAGTGGGATTTCAGTACAATCAAATTGAAAATATTCAAATGGATAGCGGAGACATTCCCAATGATACTGTTCTGTATATAAGGGCAAGAAAATATTGTACACCAGCAGGTACGGTTTCAGATTGGTCAAATGTTATACAATTTACATCTGGTACTTATTATCCAGTGTTAATAGCTTGGGATAATGCGGGAACAGATTTAAGTACTCATTATGATAATTCTTCAAATGCATATCTTTATTCGGTAAGAATTTCCACTTATGAAGGTGCAATTAAAGCGACAGAATGGGAATTGACTGATGTTACTTTAGGCTCGGCTTGGGTTTTAGAAAATAACGGAAGTGGAACAACCTCTCACGCTTTTGGATTTGATCCTGTTAATCATAATTATTCGATGCGTTTAAAGGTTACTTATTCTAACGGGAAAATTTTATATAGTAATGTTATTAGCAGAGATTATAAAATTTCACAATTATACTCTTTCGGAGTAAGCTTTCATGATGATACCGCTTCTGCCTGCAGGACAACAAAAGATACTCATCTTTTAGGATTTGATACTTTAACACCCCATATTGGTTCACAATTATATAATAGTAACGGAACTCCTGTAACGGGTGGAAGCTATTCATATATAAAAATTTACAATTATGGTCAGCAAGTTGGAGATAAAATATTTTCTATTACTGGTGCAACAGGTATCTTACAAACCGATATTAGTTGTTTAATAGACCCGTAGTGCATTTGTGTTATATTGAGTAAAAGTTGTGCAAGCTGCTAAAAAGCAGTAAATTGTAGTTACCACACAAACAATTAAATGCACAACTTTAGAGCAAATTACGAGAAAATTTTAGAAGTATTAAAGAAATTAGAATTAGATAGTGAGAATTTTTTATTTCAGATACGAAAACCCAAGTTAACAGATTTAAGGATAATCGCCATAAATCTGACTTCTGAATATATGAGTATTGATAGTGAGCATCAGCTTTTTAGAATCTTACCTGTTGAAATTAAATCTCTTATCGAACGAAGTGTTTACAACAGAAGAAAAAGGAAACTGTTTAACCATATGGAAAGGATTAGAAAATTATTAGCGGAAAGGTTTAATGGCTCTGAAAAGTATTTTGTGGTAGACAGTATGCCATTGGAAGTGTGCAAATTATCAAGGAGTTCATGGAGTGGAATATGTAAAGAAACAGATTATGCGCTTCCAAACAGAGGGTATTGCGCATCACAGAAAATGCATTACTATGGTTATAAACTTCATGCAGTTTGTTCAGCAGAAGGTGTATTTCAAAGTCTGGATATTAGCCCTGCTTCAGTGCATGATATTCATTATCTGAAAGATATAAAGCAACAAGTTGAAAACTGTACAATCTTGGGTGATAAAGGTTATTTGTCTGCAGAGTACCAATTAGACTTGTTTACATCGTATAATATAAAACTTGAAGTTCCAATGAGAAAGAACCAAAAAAATTATAAAATTCAGCCTTACATAATACGCAAGTCCAGAAAGAGGATAGAAACTTTATTCTCTCAACTTTGTGACCAGTTTATGATTAGAAGGAATTACGCCAAAAGTTTTTTAGGTTTTAAAACAAGGATACTTTCAAAAATAGTAACGCTCACTATTATTCAAACAATAAACAGAAATGCAAATAGGAATATCAATAATTTAAAAATAAATATTGCCTAAATGCACTACGAGTGTTTAATAGATTAAAAAGCAATAGATATCAAGTGAAATTATAAAATAAGTCCGTTTTCACTCGTTGTGAGACGGACTTTTTATTCTATGATAAAGCTTTCTATCACCTTCTGTTATTTTTACGCCTCGTACTGATGATATTGAAAAGTTTGGCAACATCCTGAAGATGAATTTCAAAGTCTTCGTAATATTCATTCAGAGAATGAAGAGTGATAATGCCTCGTTCCACATCATGATTGATGATTCTTTTCACGAGAATCCCTTTTTCTTTGTGTACGATGACAAAATCCCATTTATCATAATGCAGCTTGCTCATCCAGTAATCCTGACGGATATTTCTGCATAAAATAATATCGCCTTCAAGATAACTTTCGTAGGAGCCGTCGTCCATACTGTCTCCCCGAACTTCGAAGCACATATATTCGCCGCGGTGTTCCACATCATCACTGAAAGGAATCGTGGGTAAACTTTCTATATATTCCTCGTCCGCAAATCTGCTCAGATATCCGGCTTGTGCGTATTGGTTCGCCAGCGGAACGTACATAATCTTTAGATCCGAATAAGCAACCGGCGATGCACTGTTATTGGGTTTCTGCTGCTGTTCCTGCAAAAGGTTTTTTACAAAATAAGCAGTGGTTTCCGGTATTTTTCTTTCGCCTTTTTCCCAGTACTGGATGGCTCTCGTACCAACTCCTATCGCCTCGGCAATCTCGGCCTGCTTCATCTTTAATTTCTTTCTGATCTCTTTAAATTCTAAGTTGGTCATTTTGATATGTTTATCGTTATTTATGAAAAAATACGCAAAATATTTTCCTTTTTTATTTTGAAATACGAACATTGTTCGTATATTTGTCTCGTTGTTAAAACAGAATATGGCAAATGTACAAAAATTATCACAACAATTTAATACATATTTGATGCTTTTTAATTTTTTTTGGTTTAATATAGGTTGTTAATCAAATATTTAAAATTGTTTATGTACATTTTGTTTACAGACAGAAGATAAACGTTCAGTAATACAAAAACAATGTAAAAAGTGCGTTTTTATATTTGTGAGAATGTTTTTATTATTGATTTTAAATTCTTTTTCCGAAAAATGTGCATTTTTTTTAATCGATAATGCGAACATTTGCTGTTTTGTTTTAACGACCATAAACACAGACCGTGAAAATGTAAGACAAAGATGCTGTTCAGATTATAAAATATCGATTCATTATAACTGTCAGTAATAATTTAAATACATTCCAAAGCGGAGAATCTGAGTTTGCAGAAATAAATTCATTTTTTAATATGAATTTGTTTAAACTTTTTTAAATAAAGAGATTCTTGTTGGAAGAAGCAAAGACGCAAGATTTTATTGGTCTCAGATCTTTTGAGGTGCAGGAAAATCCAAGATTTTCAACAAGGATTGATGCTTAATTTTATTGCAGATAAAATTCTTGCGCCTTTGCTATTAAGTTTAAACACAAATTGTATATGAAGATACTTTTCGCAGACGAAGGAAAATAAAATTCAGGAAGACAGGCCGATGAAATTGTGCCGGAAAACACAGGAAGCCGACTTCTAGGAATTAAAATCAAATAACATCATTAAACATCTTTTCAGAGGCAGACTTAAGCCTTTGCAGGATTTTATTGACCCAAATGATCAAAAAAAGACACGAAAAATTATTTTATTAAAACAACTTTTAACCTTTTTAAAAATGAAACGTAGTAAAGAACTTGTAGAGAAAAGAAAAGACTTTGTCAACGATTATGTAAAACGCAATCAGGACAAACAAATGAAAGTTATTGTAACCGAACTTACGGAGATGCTGTTTTTGTCGGAAAGAACCATTTACAACATCATTCAGGAGTAAAACGGAAAAACAAAATCCATTAAAAATCCGCATTTCGTGCGGCTTCCTCAGGACAATCTTTTACAACTGATCCACCATCACAAAAAATTAGAGCCGGAAAATTATATTCTAAAAAGCTTAAGACCAAGCAACCGCACAGTTCAGTGCTTCTAATTCAATCTGCCCATCAGATCAATAAAAGATTGTCTTTTCATTATCCATTTAATTTATAGAGAACAACAACAAGGTAAAAACTGTTTTACTTTCCGGAACGATGCTTTTAAGGCTAAAGACGAGCCTGCAATACACTGGTTTCGAAAGTAACAGGAAGAAATTGAAAATTAAAAATCAGCATTAATAAATTTTGGTAGTCATGGAAAAAGAAGAAAACAAAAAAATTAAAGAAAGCTTAGAAAAATTTCAGGATCCCGATAGAGACATTAGTGATCTTATAGACGAGCTGGCTTACCTCAGCGAAAACGAAAACATCGAAACGAGCAGAAAATTTCTGGATGATATGTATATGCTCGATCAGGACGATTAACAACTTAGCGTTGTGAAAAATCAATTTTAATGAATAATAATATGAAGAATGAATTTAGATAGTATAAAAGCCCTCCTCATCGGAACTGCCATTGCATTTTCGGGAGGACTGTTAAGAGTATTGATCTCCATACAGAACAAAGAAAAAAAGAGGCCTTGGGAACATATCATCACCTTAATTATCGTGATTATTGTCGGTTTCACCATGAGCTATGTCATGAAAAGTGCCGAACTCCACAACAAATGGTATTCCACAGGAATATTGTTTGTACTCGGCTATGGCTACGACAAGTTCCTGAAAATGATTACCACCAATCTTCCCAACTGGATTGATACAACCATGAATCTTTACATCGGAAACCAGCCAAACAGACAGCCTGAAGAAGAAAAAGAGAAGAAAGAGGAAATAAAATAAAGAACAAAGAAATCCTCCGAAGCAGGACAAACATCAAAAACAATTAATTATTGTTGTTAAAAACCAACATCTGAAAACGTTATTACATGAAGCAGGCTAAACTCCTTTAAAATACTATTTGAATCTTGTGTACTAAGCTTTAGGAAAAATGTATTGGAATAAAATTGTAGTGCAGTAAGGCTAAAATATAGTGTATTGGAGTATGGAACGAGTGAGCAGTGATAAAATGTACTGTAGCAAGCCTAAAATGTTAAGCAGTAAGCAGTAGAAAAGGTGAGCAGTAATAAAAATGTACTGTAGTAAGCTTAAAATGTACTGTGGTAAGCAGCAGAAAAGGTGAGCAGTAATAAAGTTGCAGAACAGTAGCCTTCAATCCAAGACAGTGGAATGTAAATGGAGAACATATTGTTAAAATTGCTGTACAGTAGGCTTTCAATCTATAACAGTGGAATATAAATATAGAATACTGCAATAAAAATACATCACAGTAAACGTCCCATTTAAAATAATCAGTACATTAAAAAATCTTTGATTTTTTTAACTTATGTGCTCTTTTTTTTCATTTAAGCATTAAACTTAAAAAACTAAAGTGTTTAAATCTCTTGCATCTTTTGTGGTAAAAGTTTAAAGTAAATTTCTGTATTACTGTCATCAGAAATCATTTCGGGAAACCACTTACTGCAACTACAGAATCCTCCGCTCCAAAAAAGACTTATTCTCCTTAAAAATTCTGAATTTTGAATCTGGAATTTCAGCCGGATCAAAAGAAAAAAGCACAGCACTTCCGATTTCTCATCATAACGCTGTGTACACTTTACAGGCAGTAAAATCTTAAAAAAATACCTTACCGCGTCTGATTTTTCAGTTCCATCAGGTACGGTAAAGCACAGCTTCCATTGTTGCGCTTTACGTGCCTTTTAAACAAAATATAATTAAAAAACACCAAGTCAATGAAAGCAGCAAAACCTGTAGAAAAAGACAACAAAAACCATCATAGCCAGAGCAAAAAGCAGAAGGCTAAAAAGCTGGTGGTGGTACCTCTGCCCGTGGCGGAAGTGGCTCCTTTACAAACACAAAAGCCTGAAGAATCTGCAGCTCTTGCAGGATTCGCAACCCCGAATATCAATAAGACGAATGCAAGCGGAATTATCGCTCCGGTTCACGGTTCACAGACCATTTACGATCAGGGTTCCGGGATCATGTTTAAAAAGCATCAGGAAAGTCTGGCAGAAACCGGAGATATCAATCATCCGCAAACAAAAAAAGCGGAAAAAAATTATATTTCCACGCTGAACATCAGTCAGGTTAAAGATTATCATGATCTGAAATCCGGAACGTATGTGCCGAAAACGTTGGAGGAACAGGCTGCAATGGCTCAAAGCAACGGCAATAGTAATTCTGAAACAGCAGTTCCAGCCTTAGCAGATTCTGTTAACATATCTGAAGTGCAGGATTCCGTTGCTGCAATGGATCTCAGTTCAGAGTTTACTTTAGCAGGCGAGCAGGAAGAAGCCGCTAGAACAACGCCAACCAGCGCGAACAGTGATCCGAAATTTAACCAGACTATAGGTTTGGTTAAAAATACGGCAAAAGTGAAAAGCACACACAGTTCCAAAGAAAAGGCAGAAAGCCATGCCAACGCTGCCGCCGCCGTACCTGCCGGAGAACGAAAATCGAAAGCAAGGGGTCAACAGGTAGAACAGTTGAGTCAGCAAAGATCAGAACCTTTTAAAGCTTCAGATTTCAAGAGAAAATTAGAAAGCAAAATCACTAAAATGAAACTGCCAAGAAATGAAAAAGAGGCAGATAATTTTGAAAAAAATAATAATATTGCGCAAGTAAACAAATCGGCGGGAGCAGACGTTATTGCGGCTAAAAATAATGTAACAGGCAAGATTGCTGAAGTTGCGAAGAAAGAACCGGATGAAACCAAACTTGCACAGCGTAAAGCAACGGCACTGCCAGATCCGAAAATAGGTTCTAAAGTAAATATAAAAGCATCTGAAGCAATGCCTGCTAAGAGAGGAGACTCCGAACTCAGCCAGCCGATTGCTAAAAGTTACAGGTCTGTTGACCAGCAGTTTGCCAAAAACCAGATCACAGATGAGCAGTTGGCAAAATCCAACGAACCGGATTTCATCAATGCCCTTAATGCTAAAAAAGCAGCTAAAGACAACTCAGAAAAGGCTCCAAAGGAATTTAAAAATGAAGAAAGCAAAAAGCTGGAAGCTTCTAAACGCGAAGCTCAGGGCAAAACCAACAGCACAATGGAGGGAATGCACCAAAGCAGAAAAGGACTGCTAGATAGTGTAACCAACAAGCAGCATAAAGCCGGTGAGAAAAATACCGCCAAACATCAGGATGTTGTGGATAAGCTGAATTCTATTTATGCAGAGACCAAAAAATCGGTTGACGGACAGTTGGATGATCTGGAAAGTAAAGTTACACAGTTGTTCGATGCAGGAGCTAAAGATGCCAAATCTGCATTTGAAAGGTATGTTACTAAAAAAATAGAAGACTATAAAGATGAAAGATATGGCAGTTGGTATAGAGCGGATAAGTATGGAAACCGTTTGGAAGACGCCTGGAATAGAAAATTACCAGATGAGGTAAATATATTTTTCGTTGAAGGACGAAAGATATTTCTTCAAAGGTTAGACGGTATTATTGATACTATAGCCAATTTAGTAACCTCACGATTGAATGCTGCAAAAGCGTCCATTGCTTCCGGACGCCAGAAAGTTGTTACCTTTATTAAAAATCTTCCTGCGGATGTAAAAAAAGCCATTAAAGGAGATATTGATGCAATTCAGGGACAGTTTAAAGAACTTGAAAACTCCATCAGTGAAAAAGAATCTTCGTTAATCGATTCTTTGGCAACGAAGTACAACGATGCACTGAAAGAAGTGGATGAACTGATTGTTGATATTAAGAACCGTAATCGCGGATTCATCGCAGCTGCAGAAGATGCAACGGTGGGAGTGGCAAAAACGATCATGGAAATCCGAAAAACACTTACAGAGCTGCTTTCCGGAGCGGTAAGTGCAGTTATGGCAATTGTTGCAGACCCGATAGGATTTTTATCCAATCTTATTGCCGGAGTTTCGCAAGGATTTACTAATTTCGGAAAAAACATCTGGACACATCTTAAGACCGGTTTCTTCGGATGGCTGACCGGAGCAATGAAAAATATTTCTTTCACTTTGCCGGAAGATATATTCTCGTTAAAAGGTATTTTCTCCATCAGTACCCAGATGATGGGATTAACATGGGATAATATCAGAGGAATTGGAGCTTCAGTAGTTGGAGAGCCTGCAATGAAGGTACTTGAAGGAAGTTTCAAAATGGTACAGATTGTTCAGAAAGATGGTTTTGCCGGACTTTGGGAACATGTAAAAGACCAGTTTGCGGATATTAAAGCTACGGTGATGGATACCATTATCGATATCATTAAAACGGAGGCAATACAGGCAGGAATTAAGTTTATTTTGGGCTTGCTTACTCCGGCAGGAGCGTTTGTAAAAGCGGCAATGATGATTATCGATCTGGTGAAATTCTTTATCCAGAAGGCTGCACAGATCATGGAGCTGGTAAAAGCCATTACAGAAGGTATCAAAGCCATTGCCAGCGGAAATGTAGCAGCGGTAGCGAAGGCGATAGAAAATGCATTGGGAAGAGCAATCCCAGTCGTGATAGGCTTTCTGGCTTCCTTGGCAGGTCTTGGCGGATTGGTAGATAAAGTCACCGGCGTAGTAAGAAAAATAAGACAGCGTATTAATAATGCCATTGTGAAGTTCTGGAACTTTGTGAAAGGGAAGGCTAAAGGATTGCTTGGGAAAATTGGTTTTGGAGACAAGAAAGAGAAGAAGGAGAAAAAAGGAGAAGATCTTCGTAGTACTGAGGAAAAGAAAAGGGATTTAGATGAAGGGGTGAAAGAAGGAACAAAACTATTAAAAGACGAGAACCTAACCCCAGAAGAAAGAGAAAAAAGTTTAGAAGCCATAAAGCATACCTATGAACTAAAAGAGTTAAAGATTATTACTGAAAAATTAGACCAAACTGGGAAATGGGTTTATATATTTGGTAAAGTTAATCCAGGCAAAAAAGGACCTGTTGTAAAACATACTATATTAAAAAAAGAAAATGGTGATGAAATTCCTTTAAAAGACAATCAGGCAGCAATAGTTAGAGATAGCCATAGACGACATTTTAGAGCGATATTACCTAATAAAATAATGTTTGATCTTAAGGCTACGGGTGATAAGATAGAAGTAAGATTGAAAAAAGTAACCGTATTCAATTTGGGTCCTGCCAGAGAAAGAGGTGATGATGATAATAAATATTTTTCAGAAAATTATATTATAGTAAATGTAAATAGACATGCCGTAAGAAATTTATATGACGCAGCAGCAACAGAACGAGCTGATTATGAGAATGCTTATCAGAAAATAGGATACGAACTTGGTGTAACAGATTGTTTTAAATTTGCTCTAGATATTTTAAATAATAGATTAAATGGAGATTTAAAACGTGAGCCTGAAGGATATGATAATGATGATAAATTTGATGATTTAATAAGATATAAAGAAGATAAAGAGCAGACTACAAAAAATAAAAAAAGAAGATAAAAACCATGACAGATTTTATAAAGAAACTGGAAAAAGAGCTTGATATTCAAATTATTCATTCTAAGAAACACATCTGGGAAAATTATTATGATTTGGATGAAGATGGGAATATTAAAACATTATATTTAAATAAGGTTGATTTAAAGGATATCGATGTATTATTACCAATAGCAGACAGTTTGATTAATCTTGCTGTTGTTAAATGCAATATCAAAACTATAGGAGCGTTAAAATCTTTTAGCCGTTTAGAATCATTAAGCTTAAGACTCAATAGTTTGCACGGATCCACATTAAGTCATTTAGGCCATCTGAAAAACCTTAAACGATTGGATTTATGTGGAACTAACATTCAGGATACATCGCCACTTGGCAGTGTTACTCATTTGCAGGAATTGTATATTGGTAGTAGTAACCGCCTTTACGAAGTGAATGGTTTAGAAGGTTTAAAATCTTTACAGCATTTAGATGCATCTTATAGTAGAATTGATAGCATTGGAAAAGTTAGAATAAATGAAAATATCCCTTCACTGAATGTAAAGGGGACTAACATAAAAAGGATAATGCATTTGGAAAGGTTTTCTAATTTGCAAAGCCTTAATATGGAAAGTACTTTAGTCGAAAAAATTGAAGGATTGGATACATTAAAAAATCTTAAAGAGTTCTTTATATCTACATACAGCATAAAGCGTATTGAGGGTTTGGAAAATTTAATTGGATTGGAAGTTTTAGATTTAAATTTTAATAAAATATCAAAAATAGAAGGTTTGGATAATCTAACCAATTTGAAACGATTGAACCTTAATGAAAATCAAATAAAAAGAGTTGAAAATTTGGATAATCTTGTAAATCTTGAGCTTTTATTGCTAGAACCTAATAATACTGTCACATATTTTGATACATCTTTTTTTCATAATTTAGTTTCAGAATGTCATATTTACTTACGCGATATTAAAGATATTGACGTAATTCAAGACGCAGCACCTAATAATGTTAAGATTAATTTTGATAATGATTATCCTTATCCCACAACACTGTATCGCCGTCCGACAGGAATTTTTGAATAATTTTGTCTATAATACCATTTGAAAGATCAGTCCCTAAAAAGCCTCTAAAGGAAAATTTCAATTAGAAATTTTCCTTTTTTATTTTATCTTTAAACTTTTAAGCAGAGAAATTTAAAATAACCATGACAGATTTTATAAAAAAACTGGAAAAAGAGGTTGATACTCAAATTATTCGTTCCAAAGAACACATCTGGGAAAATTATTATGATGTAGATGAAGATGGGAATATTAAAACATTATATTTAAATAAGGTTGATTTAAAGGATATTGATGTATTATTACCAATAGCAGACAGTCTTGTTAAATTAGCCATTCCATATTGTAATGTGGAAATGTTACGTCCATTAAATGCTTTTTCACGGTTAGAAACATTAGATTTAACCAGCAATAAATTACCGGAAAAATCCTTTAGGTATTTAGGAGATTTAAAAAGTCTGAGAAATCTGGATTTGGGAGCAACTGGACTTAAAGATACTTCTTTGTTGGGCGATTTAATTAATTTAGAAATATTATATATCAGTTGCAATCCGTATCTCGAAGTAAATGGTTTGGAACATTTAAAGTTCCTACGGCGGTTAGATGTCACTCTGACTAAAATTGATCATATAAAAAAAATAAATGTTAATGAAAATATCCGTTCTTTAAATATTGGAGAAACTAAAATTGAAAAAATAACCGATTTGGAGCGCTTTCCCTATTTGGAAGAATTGAGAGTAAATGGAACCTTAGTAGAAAAAATTGAGGGTTTGGATACCTTACGCAATCTCAAACAACTTCTTATTTCGAGTACTCATGTAGAAGAAATTGAAGGTTTGGAAAGCTTGAAAAATTTAGAAGTATTAGACTTAAGCCGTAATGAGATTTCAAAAATCAAAGGATTGGATAATTTGAAAAATTTAAAAAGATTAAATTTAAGTGAAAATAATATCAGCAAAGTGGAGAATTTAGATCATCTTATTAATCTGGAGTTTTTAACTTTCGAGATCAATAAAATTAAAGAGTTTGATACGTCTTTTTTATCTAATTTAGTTTCCGAATGTTTCATTTCCTTATGTTTTACAGGGAATTATATCAAAGAGATTAAAGATGTTCCAAAGAATGTTACCATTAAATTTGAGGCGGATCATTTTGTACCGAGAGTATTTCCTATGTCAAATGATTTGTTTCTATAATAAAAAGAAACTGTCTCAAAAATGAGGCAGTTTCTTTTTTTACACCCGAGTTTTTCATTTCTAATTTTTCTTCTTTTTAATTTTCTCAATAAAAGTTTTCATGTTCGTTTTCCTTTCGGATACTGCTTCATTTATTCAATATAAGTGTCTTATTTTCCTTTTGAAAAAACAGTAAAATTTCCCAGCGGTAAATAAAAGGCTTCTTAAGCTATACAAAATTTACGACTTACTGCAACTACAGAATGCAGGAGGCTAAAAACTTTAATAAGAAGAAAAAAATAAGGAATTTTGAACCCTCAAGTACAGATACTATTGGATCCAAATCAGCTGTGCTAAAAACTTAGAAAAGTTAAAAAATTAAGTATGGAAAAAAATGAATCAACAACAAAAGAAATTCTAAAATTCTATTTTGAGACCGGAAAGAAACCTACCGAAGCCCAATTCTCAGAATTTTTAGATTCTTACTGGCATAAAAAGGAAAGTATTCCTAAAGAAAAAATCGAAGGGTTAGAAAATCTGTCGTTAGACTTTGATCTTCTGTGGTCACCTACCAGCAAAAAATTGTCATTAACAGATGCTCAGGGAAATGTATTGTCGGAAATTTCTTTGCAGTCTCTGGATAATGAAGGGACAGATTTAAGATATAATACGGCTACAGCCTCATTAGAACTTTATAATGCAGACAATGAGCTTTTAGACAGCATTTCAGTTTCGGATTTTGTGAATAATGTAGGTACGCAACTGGCTTTAAATTCCAACATTTTACAGTTAAAAGACAGCAAAGGAAACGTATTGTCTAATGTGATGTTTGCAGTTTCTAACATTGGAGGATTGCAAACCGCATTAGATGCTAAAGCAGAAAAAACAGTAGCTATCAATACTGTTTCTCCGTTACAGGGAGGAGGCAATTTATCGTCTGACAGAACATTAAGCATATCTCAGTCTAATACGAATACTTCAGGTTATCTGAGTAATACAGACTGGAATACATTTAATAATAAATTTGATAAACCTTCCATGGGAGCGAATTATCTCGGAAGATGGAACGGCTCAACATTTATTAACAGCCTATTACAGGATAACGGAAACAGTTCGGGAATTGGAAGTAATAACTACAATAATATTATCTGGTCTGTTGATTCTTCTTCTAAAGCAGCGCTTATCGCTCCAAGAATGACTCAGGCTCAAAGGCTTGCGATTTCTTTAGGAACTATTCAGGCGGGAGCTGTTGTTTATCAGACTGATGGCACAGCCGGATATTATCTCTGGAACGGAAGTTCATGGGGAACTTTGGGAAGTAATATTGCTACCGCAGATCTTACCAATACTCAGGCAAGAACTTTCACTCAGAATGCGGATTTTACATGGAATACTTTAGGAAATGCTTATTTTTTGAAAGGACTGAAGGATGTAGGCAGTGATTACAAAGACCATCCCAAAGTTTTAAGAATAGACTCAAACACAAAACAGGTTGTAGAAGGTGATGCTTTAGTAGTAACCATACCGGATACTTTACCTAACCCTGTTACACCAACATCACAAACTTTAAATATAGTTCACACTTACACAAACAGTCCTACCGCATTAGATACCAATGTAAAGGATTTAAATGAATTTATTATGAATATAGGGAATTTAAAATTTACACATTTAACGGTAGACGATTGGAATTTGATTAATGCTTCTAATAATACAGCATCAGCTTTGTCTGCAAATGGTGGAATAGTTCTAAAAACAAACAATAGTAATTATAATACATTTTCGACAGATGAAATAATGGCTTGTGCTTATCCTAATTTGATTTTACCATCTAATAAAAACTGGGTTTTTGTTATAGGTGGTAGCGTTGGAAATGAAACATATGAAGGAAACAGAGGAACAATAGGTATGGCGTCTTCTGATGCAACTTCTAATATAGGTATTATTGACAGTTTCATATCCTATTTTACTACAGGAGTAAACTGGAATGGTTACTATAATTCTATAAATTTCACTCCGTTAGTTTATAATCAAAATTATAATACAATTTCAAAAAGTGTCAATAATACAATTATTTTTACAAAAGTAGGGAACATATTAAACATTACTGTTAGAAGCGGTAGTGATGTCAAGACAATGAATACAGATATTACTGGAGTAGGTACAATGAAACCTTTGTGTTCTATTAGAAAAGGTTCATACTCTAATCTTAATGTTTGTAGTACTGATTTTGGAAAATACTGGATCGAATCTTAAGAATATAGAAATAAAATACTTTCACAAAACTGAAAATATCATTTTTGGCAAGCCAAAATATAAAAACATTAAAAAATTATGGAAAAGAATAAATTAGCTACCAGAGAGCAGCTAAAAATCTACTTTGAAAAAAATAAATATCCTACTCAAAGCCAGTTTGCAGAATTAATTGATGCATTTAAACATAGAGAAGATATCCCGACAAATAAAGAAGCGGTAATTTTAGCTAATAGTTTGGCATCAATTGATAACGCATATTTAGCATATCATGGATACAATTTCGGAAAAGAAAAAATTTTGCTAACAGTTAATTCTCAAGATGAAGGAGAGCAACTAATTGATGTTAGTAAAACGAATAATTATCAGGAACAAAGAAAGTACTTTTTTGGTACTGCTCCTTACTCAGTTAAAATAAAAAAGTTTCAGTTGGATGAACTTGCCGAAACAGAATACTATTATTTCAACTACCAGATTAATCCTAACTCTAATTCTAGCTTCACTGTGGAAAGAATTATAGGAAATAATTTGCAGGTATTACCTGAAGGATTTGATTTAGGAACTTTTAATGACAAAATTATTTTGACGTTCTCCAAAATAGATTTTGGTCAGAAAATAAACATCATTAATACCAATATCAAATTTATTAATAATACTAATGTAAATATTATGTATAGAGCTCATGCAACTTATTGGGGAAGTTTGTTTTCAAATGGAGACAGTGTTACTAATCACTATAATTTATGGGATAATCTTTATTTTTTCTATAAAGCTGATCTCAAAGAAATTAATCAACATATTGAATGTAAAGTTTACAATGTAGACAATAATCAGCTTATAATGACGGGATACTTGTATGCAGGAGAAAATAATGAAAATGGTTGGGGTGGTGATGTGGCAATGGGAATCAGAAATATAAGAATTGAATGTAATTATCAAAATCAAGACTAATGAAATTAAAAATATTTGAACAAAACCAGCATCTTAAAGATCTTACGCCTTTTGAACTAATGGCAAAAGATATCACCATTCTGAATGGAATCGTTAAAGGGGAACCTACTTATGAAAAAGGAAGAAAAGCCGTTGCCGGTTACTATTTAGACAAGGAACAGACGAATCTGGCAATTCAGAAAATCTTTTCAGATGAGCTGGATGAAAACGGATTTTTAAAAGGATTAAATATCCTCATTAAATGGTTCGATATCTATGAAAATCCTGTGCTTATTAAACGTGTGTATGTACCTCTTTCTGTTTCAGAAAGTGCAGAATTGGTTATTAAAAGGCGTAAACGGATGATCGATTATCTTAAAGAATCCGGCGTAAGGTTAGGCGTAAAACAGCATATTGATTCCCTTTTCAGCTATTACTCAAATTATCAGCAATCCGGAATTACAAAAAATCTTTTAAACAGCTTCATCGAAAACGGAACAGAGGAATTAAAAGACGCGGTTCTTAATGAAAACAATGAGGAAATCGCAGGGATTCTTAATCATATTTTACCTACCGGAACTACCATTAAAGAGTCATTATTGGATCCAATTTCATAACGTAAAAACCATTATATCAATTGTAGAATTTTAGGCTTAGATTTTTATAATCTAAGTCTTTTAAGATCAACTCAAACAATTTTAAAAATACGAATTGCAACTCTGCTGCAACTACAGAAACTGTCATCCAAAAAGCAAGGATTTCTCCCTGAAAAAGGTGAATTTTGAGGTTTAAAATGACAAAAATGCAACCAACACAACTACAACATTTATTCATCCATTTAGAAAGCGTTATTACTTGGCGTCTTAATCATCCGGAAGATGATTTCACTACTGCTCCCGAATTTAATCCATACGATTACAAAAACTTTCATTTGGGAAATTATATTCTGGAAAAAAAGCTTACACATGAGGAAATTATTATCCTTTTAATGGCTTTGCTGCCAAGACTGGAACCTTCCTTGCTGAAAAAGATTTATCTGGAATTTCCTGCCGGTTCATTATTCGATTTTTGTTCGGTTAATGAAAATGGCAGACTTTTTAATCCCACGATTCAGTCAGTACAGTATATTTTAGGCGGAGAAAATATTCAGCAGAGACTGAAGGCATTAGATAATTTTAGCCAGATTTCAACACTTGTAAGAGAGGAACTTATTGTTTTTTCAGGACAGGAAAGCACGTCCATAAACAGCCAGCTAAACATTCATCAGGATGCTTTTGAGGCTTTAATGTTCGGAACAGAACTGCTTCCTAAAATGAGTAATGATTTCCCGGCAGAGCAGCTTCATACAAGCAGAACATGGGAAGATCTAATCCTTCCTCAGGATACTTTGGATGAGCTTCAGGGGATTGAAGCGTGGTACAACAGCAGCAGAATTCTTATGGAAGACTGGGGAATGCAGAAAAAACTTAAACCGGGTTTCAGAGTACTGTTTTACGGAGATCCGGGAACAGGAAAAACCCTTGCTGCAAGTCTTTTAGGGAAATATACGAAAAGACCTGTTTTCAGAGTGGATGTTTCCATGCTCGTTTCCAAATATATTGGTGAAACAGAAAAACAGCTCGCCAAATTATTTGATAAAGCGGAAAACAAAAACTGGATCCTGTTTTTTGATGAGGCAGATGCTATTTTCGGGAAAAGAACCAACGTTCGCGATGCGCATGATAAATATGCCAATCAGGAGGTCTCTTATCTGTTACAGCGAATAGAAACCTTTTCAGGACTTATTATTCTGGCTTCCAATTTTAAAAATAATATGGATAAAGCCTTTACGAGACGTTTCCATAGCTGTATAAAATTCAATAATCCTGGATATGAAGAACGTCTGCGCATATGGCAGCATAATCTACCGCAGCAATTAGATCTTGGAGATATTAATCTGGAGCAGGTTTCCAGAAGATATGAACTTACGGGTTCTAATATCATGAACATCATTCAGGATGTTTGTCTGAAAGTAATTTCGTCGGAAGAATCCGGTTACAGAGCAAATTCAGAGATGCTGCTTGAAAGTATCAGGAAAGAATATTTAAAAGAGGATAAAATATTTTCTTAACAAAATTGAACTTTAAATACCAACATCATGAATGCAAAACATTTACTGCTGATTGCCTTAATGAGCATCGTGTCTGGCTGTAGAACTAAAAATAAATTGATCACTAATTATGAAGAAAAAAAGCAGGAATCAGAACTGGTAAAAATAGATTCCCTGAGTACAAAAAGTCAGCGGTCAGTAGAGAACAGTTCTTCAGAAACGCTTTCAAAAAAACGAAAGGACGAACAGTCCGGAGAAATATTAATCAAGGGCAGATCCGATCAAACCAGTCCTTTTGTTTATCATAATATTGTAGGGAAAGATACTCTTCAAAGTATTTCAATTGTAGGGAATGCAGAATATATCATCAATACCCATTATGCAAAATCGGACAACAAAATTTCTGAGACAAAAAAAGAACAGTCAGTAACTCTTCTGCGGAATAATGATCGAAAAGTTATTTCCAGAGAAACTCAAAAAGAGTCTGATCTTACAATTTCTGCACAAACAAAAAAAATAAAGGTGACCGGATTTCAGGCGGGAGCATGGATCGTAATTACCATTATTGCAGGAATTTTAATACTGGCATTTTTCACCTACAAATATTTTAAAAAATGAAAACATCACCAAAAGGAATACAGCTCATTTTATCATTCGAAGGTTTCAGTGCAAAACCTTATCTGGATTCTGCGGGAATTCCGACGATCGGTTACGGAAACACCTATTATCCGGGAGGTAAAAAAGTGACCATGAAAGATCCGCCGATTACAAAAGAAAAAGGAGCAGAACTGTTTGCATCAGTTTTACCAACGTATGAAAAAATTGTGTACGGAAAAATTAAAATTCCCCTTACACAAAATCAGTTCGACGCGCTTGTTTCGCACACCTACAACACAGGAGGTTCCGATACATTGTTTTCGTTAATCAACAAAAAAGCAAATCCGGAATCCATCAGAAACTGGTTTGTTACAAAATATATAACAGCGGGCGGAAAAGTTCTCGCAGGTTTGGCGAGAAGAAGAAAAGCTGAGGCGGATTTGTTTTTTGGGAAGTAAATAAAGGTTAGGATTGAATGTATGTTCATTAGAAGATTGTCTTTCAGGCAATCTTTTTTTATATACTAGAATATCGAAACCAAAGCCAAAGTCTTATATTTTAGTCAATAATTCATCATATTTACATTATGTTGTAGGCATCGTTTTTAAAGAATTTCAAGTTTTAATTTCATAATTTTTCAAAATTAAAATTTTTAGCATAGCATTTGTATAATAGATTGTATCTGATCGTTCAGATAGAAATCATAAAATTTTATTTATAGAGTGTAGAGATTTGTCAGTTGAGTTGATGTTCTGTTCTATCATTTTAAGTTTCTAATGACGTTGGATGACGTGAAAATGAGTATTATTCAATACAATAGCGTAACCACCAAATGACAAAATTGAATACCAAAAACAGCTCAGATGCCGCCTTGTGTCTTTTGATAAGGAAAAACCGGCAGCAGGGATTTGAGAAACTCTATAAAAGTTATGGCTGTATATTATATGGTCTTGCTCTGAAATCGGTTTCCTCCAAAGAACTGGCAGAAGAAATCGTACAGCGAACTTTTCTGAATGTCCTGAAAAAGATAGATTTTTTTTCGGATCAGAAATATTCCTTCCACATCTGGATGATCCAGAATCTTATTGCGGCCATTAAAGAACTCCTTACCGAAAAACATATCGAATACAATTTTACTTTACATCAGTTTCCTGAATTCAGTTTCGAGCTGAAGCATCATATTTCTCCTTATTCCTTCCCCTCTTCTTCCCAATCCGAGATCAGCAGTTTATGATTTTCTGAAAATATTTAGCCTTAATCAAAAACTGTGGTATCCGTTATTTTAATATCAGGATTTATTTTAAGTTTTTGGCAGACAAATTGTTACATATTTGAAATCAATTAAGAAAACATCCGAAAATCAAACCACAAATATAATGTCATTATGAAAAATTCAATCTTAAGTATTCTTGCCATCGCAGCGATGGTAGCGTGCAAAAAAAATGAAACCACAAATGTAGACACTTCCGCAGACAGCACAGCAATGACGGCTCCTGCAGATTCCGGAATGATGAACAACGATTCTGCTACAACTGCAGCGCAACCTGCGGTAAACGCCTCTGCTTCTCTCAGCGATCAGGACAAAATGTTTGCCGATGCCGCTGCAAAAGGCGGAATGATGGAAGTGATGCTGGGAAAACTGGCTGCAACCAATGCTGAAAGTGCTACCGTAAAATCTTTGGGAGAAATGATGGTGAGTAATCACACCAAAGCTAATGAGGAACTAAAAAAATGGGCAATGACGGTAGGCTATACTTTACCGACTGCTATGGATGCCGATCAACAGAAAATGTATGACGATCTGAAAGCCAAAAAAGGAAAAGATTTTGATAAAGCGTATGCAAATCTTATGGTAAGCGATCATAAAGAAGATATTGCGGCATTTAAAAAAGAAGCTTCAGCGGGTTCTGAAGCATCATTGAAATCTTTTGCAAGCGCAACGCTTCCAACGCTGGAACATCATTTGATGGAATCCGAAAAAGCGATGATGGCTGTTAAATAAGAAAGATCAAAAAAGAACTTTTAAGAAGATCCTCAGAATCTATAAAATGATTTTGAGGATATTTTTATTTGAATTTTTGAAAAGGAAAATTTCGACATTTAAATTTACTATGATCCTGCTCATAATGATTTAATATCCAGATTTTTAAATTTGTAAATAATCACAAAGAAAGTAGTATGAAGCCGAAACAGATTCCGGGAGTTCCGATCCAGAAGAAAGGCGGATTCCAAGATACAGAAAGTACCAAACAGTGTAAGATTTTAGATGTTAACGCAAAATTTGCTGTTCTTAAAGAGCGTTTTTTCTCCATCAATCGCTGGAAAGAATACTGTGGTAAAGCTTCTGCTGATTTTAAACATTTTGATGCTTCCGGAAACGTTGCAGACCGAATTCCCAGAAAAGGCGATTTTATAAGAATTTCCATTCCGGGTCCCGGAACGGTGGAAGCTAAAGGATATGATTGGGTGGAGATCATCAATATTTCTCACAGAGATACAGACAGAAGTGAATCGTATCTGATGATGTGCAGACCTTCCAAACAGCCAAATAAGCTGAAAAGTCATATTGCCCATTTTTATACTCCTGCAGCAACATCCAACATGCTGATTTCCAGAGAAGGTAATATTTTAAAAGCCGCAATCTACGGCAGGAACGAAAGTCCTAATTTCAATGCGTCTTTTTGGGATAAAGTAAGAAATTTTTTTATTGCTTTAGGCGGAATTTTCGGATTCGGGAAAATGCAGTGGAAGATTCTCACGGACGGATTACTTGATTTTGATTAAAATTATTGATACACTTGTTTTTTCACCCATTTTACTTTTCTATTGAACTCCTCAAAAGCTTGAGGAGTTTTGGTTTAATATGTTTTGAAGATAAATTTAGAATCAGTACAGTTTTTTTCCAAGATTTTTAAACCACAATTCCGTAGTTTCTTCCGCCGGAATATTCAGTTTGGTTCTCAGGTTATGCTTTCGGTTTCGTACGGTACTCACTGTGCGGAAAGTATAGTTAGCAATGTCTTTTGTATTAAAACCCAGATAGATGAAAGCACATAAGGTGAGTTCTGAGACCCTTAATTTGGGATTAATCTTCAGCAGTTCATTCACAACTTCAGGATAAACCTCCTGAAAACGGGTGAAAAATTCTGGACTGTTGCTTTTGGCAAGCTCGATGATATCCTCAAAAGATTCATTTACCTTTTGCTGAAGCTGCAGATTTTCTTCCTCTTTTGTATTTATCAGTGCAATATTTTCTTTTTTTCGGGCATTATGTTTTTTTAAAGTATAAAGATATATCGCTATAAATAAGAGAATCGTCAAAGCAATGAAAAAATACAGTTTGGTATACGTTTTCTGATTGCTGATTTCTTTTTCCTGAATGATTTTTTTTACGGGGAAATCCTGTATTTTTTGTTTTTCAACAGAAAGACTGTCGTTAATCGTGGTATATTTTTCTAAACTTTCAGTAGCTTTATCTGGCTGATTCATCAGTTTATAAGCATCCGCCAAAAGTCTGTGGGTATCTTTTATATCTTGAGGTTTGTTCAGCTTTTTGGAAATTTCAAGAGATTTTTCAAAATAGGAAACTGCATTTTTATAATCTCCCTTTTCTAAATAATATCTTCCCCAGTTCCGGTCTAAGATTGATCTTTCGAACGAGGTTATTTTTTTAGAAAGATCGAATTTTTCTCCCAGATCCAAATAGAATTTTGTAGAATCTGTATTTTTTTTGAATGATGTAAAATATTTGGCGAGTCTTGAAGCGGTGTATGCTGAAGGATTTGCTTCGTGGGCTTTAAAAAGATCCGAATACATTTTGGAGTAATTTTTTTGCTCTTCATAAACAACGGAACGCAGACTGTAACAATACTCCAGATTGGGCTTGCTGTTGCTTTTTTTCGCGGCATCTATAGCTTTCTGATAGTATTCCAGAGCCAGCGCATAAAATCCGAGATTTTTATAATTTCTTCCATATTCAGCGTTTATTTTTGTGAAAACATCGTCATTATTCAATGCTTCATTTTTTTTTGAAGCAATATCCAGAAAAGCAAGACTTTCCTTTGTTTTATAAAGGTTACTCGATACATTGGCTGCAATAATGTAGGTTTTTAGAGCTTTCTCTTCGTTTTTCAGCCGTTCATATCCTGAAATTAATTCTCTGCATACAACCAAAGACTCGTTCAGTTTTCCTTCAGAACGCATTACCAAAAGACGGCTGAAAAGGGAATCAAGTTGCTTTTTGGACTTTTGACCCAAAACAAAATTTGAAAAGAGTAAAATGACTAAAAAAATAATGCTTTATTTGAATTCATAAATTAGTACAATCATCACAAAATAAAATTACTTAAAATTAACAGTATTCAGTTATAATTTAAAAAAAGACAGATTATTAAACCTGTCCTTTCCGGATATTCCTTTAAATAGATTTGATTTTCGTGAATACAGAAAAACGTAAAGTACATTTTTCTTTTTTTTCAGACAGAATTTTTATCCATTTCTCAGAAAATAATTTTCTTTAAAAAATTAAAAAAAACTTCCTATAAAAAGCAAAACTTTCTTCTGAAATGAAAAAAGTTTTGCAACGTGATTATTGGATTCATTTGTGATTTACCTCCTTTTTTGTTGTTTGCAAAGAAAAATAATCTTTTGTGATAGCTCAAAAAAAATAGGCATCTATTCTGTATCTATTTGCTGTAATGTTTTGAAAATCAGTTTTTATTTTTTTGTTTTACGAAACTTTTTTTAAATCAGATTCTTTTTTTCGTAAAGTTTCCATTTGTAAATTGTATTTCTGCTTATCTTAAATTGAAGGGAAGTTTCAATATTATTCAGATTATTTTTTTTCTGGTATTCTATAATTTTTTTTATATCAGACCTCTTATAGGATTTGTGCTTTTGATTTTCGTCTTTTTTCTGAACTTCTTTCCCGAAAATAATTGTGTTGAGGTTGATGATATCAAAACTTGACAATGTTTTTTTTCTGAGAATTTTTTCACATTCTTTACGTTTTTCAGGATGTTTTTTCTCCAGAATATCTGAAAATATAAGTTTATAATTGGGCTGGATTTCCTTCATAATTATGGGCTTTTTATTTAAGAATTGAATCTATTTATTAATCTTTTCATATTTATTAATCCATTTGTATAAAGTGGTTTTGGGAATGCCGTATTTTTCGATAACCTGACTTCTGCTAAGCTCTCCGGAATTGATCTGATCCAGAATAAAATCTATAATTTCTTTGGTATAGATATTTTTACGAAAAGAAGGAAGGCTGGATCTCTGGGTTGTTTTTTTTATCAGATTCAATGCGGAGGTAGGTGGAGAGTACAGGATTAAATGTTGGCTGTAAATCCTGAAGAAATCGTATTCCAGAAGTTTGCACCATTTCAAAATGGTAATTGCATCTATGCTTTCTGAAGTCAGCATTTCTTCAATTTCATTTTCTGTCTTACCCATAAAATTGCAAATTCTTGTAAGATCTATATTCGTCTCAATAATCCTCTGATTGATGAGCGAGCCAATATGAATATTTTTAAAGTTCAAGTTGTGTTAATTTTTGATTTAATGACCAAAATAAGAGCAATATTTTTATATAGTGAAAAAAATACCCATCTATCAGGATTCTACATTTTTATATGAATGTTTTTTAAATGTATGTTTGCTCTCTTATTTGTAAAATTCCGCTTTAATAGTAGCTAAAACGTACTTTTATTTAATTATAAAAAATACTGGATTTATTCTTAAGGCTTCCAAAACGTCCATTTCTGTCCGTTGAAAATAATCAGTCGGTGTTTCGTTGCATCTGTTGGATGTTTAAGAAATGCCATCATTCCTGGAGACGGATTTTTAATATTGGTAAAATTGGAGACTATTGGTAAAACCAATGCTTTATTTGGGGAATCCAATACCAGAACACCGTCCGTAGATGTGCCTGAATTTCCGATAATTGCCCTTGCTCCGTTGAAATCATTTAAAGGTAATGCCTGTGGTGTTTTTACTGTATTTTCTATTACGGTAGAGTAGCCGGAACGAACGCTTAGATCTGTCCAGCCTGTATTTTCATTTTTAACTTTTATTTTATACTCTGTATTTGAAGAAACATCAAAAATAAAGGTTCCTCCTTTAGAATTATTGGTTCCTGAAGGTAAGGTTTCTGTATAAGGAAGAATAATCCCTTTGTCGTTATCTGTCCCGAATTCTAAAAGAACGGAAGTGCTGCTGACATTACCTACAGAATTTGCAGATCCTATTCTTACCTGCGAAAAAACTTTTCCAAATATGAAAACGAATAATATAATTGCGGTCTTTTTCATTGTTTAAAATTTAAATTAATAAAAACGATAATAAAAGCAACCGGATAAATCATCATTTAAACGGTTGCAAAAAATGAGTGAATTAAGGACAACCTTGTGTGCTGAAACATTTCCATCCTTCGCCGGCTCCGGCTCCCATATAAATTTTCATGCATCCTGCACCTGCATTTTCATCGGTATCGAAAACCATCATTCCGACAACCGGAATGGCAATCGTAGTTTCCGGACTGGAGTTTCTTGTAATGACGAAACCTTTTGTTTTGGCTTCTAGTGCAGTATACGCTGAATTTCTGATCATCGGCCAGCTTGCATTGCTTCCTCCGGCTCTGCCCAAAACTGTAATTCCCTGCTTTACAGGATAAGTTTGTCCCGCTACTAAAGTCGGATCTTCATAGCAAATACATCCTTTTACCATTGTATTCTGAGAACTTCCTATGCTTTGTCCCGTTGCATTGCTATATCCTGTAGGCAATGATGAAAATTGCGGAAGGCCAATATTAATTCCTGTTGTGCTTACACATGTTGCAGAAGCACAGAGATTTTGGTTTATGGTTGTGCTGCCTCCGCTGAGTGATCCTCCTGCTGTAACCAGTTCAGAATTGGCAATATCAGCTCCTCCTTCGCCTGCATCAGAACAGCCGTCTGCATCAGAATCTAAGTCTAAATAATCCGGAATACCGTCGCCATCAGTATCACTGCATGAGTTTATTACTATAGATCCCATTCCAAGATCTCTTACTTGAGAACCGTCACTGTTAGCTATAAAAGTAAATACCAAATCCCCTGAAACAGGAGTGCCGTTTGGTAAAGCAATAATAAGATTGCTGTTCGCGGATTTTGTAGAGTTTGATGTTACTAACGGAAGGGAAGCTATATTTACAGATGCTCCGTTATTAGCTGTAACTACAGGCGATGTTGTATTATTAACAGTAGCGGATGAAATTGTTGCGTAAACTGTTCCTGCATACGAAACGGTGAAGGTAAAACCTCCTGTATTATTACCTTGTGTGGTTCTAAACCAATATAAATTGTTTAGATTGATAAAAGTAGTACCGAAAACACTGGATATGTTTCTTGATAAAGTAGTTGTAGTTCCTGCATCTCTTCTAAATTCAAGACCATTGGTGTTAAGATTAACTCTTCCCGTACCTGAACCCCAAGTACCGCCATATGTACCATCAACAGTCCAGTCAGGTACTGTATCTGTATTACCACCTGTAGTTGGAAAAGTACTATTAAGAATGCTGCTTCCGCTGCATTCTGCCGAATCCAAAATTCCATCATTATCATCGTCTACATCGGTACTGTCTGGAATTCCGTCTCCATCCGAATCTGGATTTACTGTTGCTGTTGAAGAATTGTTTGCGGAAACAGGATCAGCCTGTGTAGATGTTCCGCTAATTGTAGCCGTGTTAGAATAGTTTCCTCCTGCTTTTACAGTTGCTGTAATGGTAAGTGTTGCATTAGCTCCGTTTGTTAGGTTTCCAATAGTCCAGTTCGGAGCTGTCCATGTTCCTGCAGAAGTTGTGGCGTTTACGAAAGTATAACCCGAAGGTAAAATGTCATTTACTACAACATTACTTGCAGAATCCGGACCTACATTACTTGCGGTAATGGTAAAGATTACATTGCTTCCTACTCCTGCTGTTGGACCGTTTACCGTTTTTGTTACGGCTAAATCTGCAATTATTGCCGCAGCTCCAAATTCTGAAGTATTTCCATTAGCATCAATAGCTATTGCTACTAATTTATCACCTGATGAAAATGTAGCTCCTGAAACAAACGTTACCGTCTGATTGCTAAAAGCATTTGCTACTCCTGTAATGCTTCCTAAATATTGAATTCCCTCACCGTGACTGGTTACTCTGGTACAGACTCCAGCTGTAATGGCTCCGTTTTGGTCGCCATCATCAGCAACTTTATAAAACTGAATGGTTTTATTTCCTGCAATGGTAGCTCCCGCTGTAGATTCATTTCCATTACAAATGCTTATATATCCTGAAACATCCAGAGTTGTAGCAGATGTAATGCTATAACCAGTAATTACAGGATAATCCAGTAATAAATTAGGCTGATTGGCTGTTGTCACCCCATCATTGGGTGATACTCCATAATCATTCGCAGTTCCGTTCCAACTTGCCAAATCTATAGGTAACCCCGTATTATTATAAAAAACATTTCTTGAGATTCTGTTGTTATTGGATGCATTGGCGGCGACACTACTGCTATTGGTAATCATCACACCACCGCGTATCGTTGCTCCGGATTTATATCCATTATTGGCAATAATATTAGCTTCAATATCATCCCTTGTGTTATCATCATTAGATCCTATAATATTATTGTTAGCACCATTTCCATTTGAGTTTACATACACTCCTGCATTTCCGTTTCCTAAAGCGGTTGTTCCGTTTGCTCCTACACCTATATAATTTCCTGCAACAATATTATTACTTACTGCAAAGTTATTGGATGCTAAATAAACTCCGGCTCCGTTAAGATTTCCGGAAATTATATTTCGTTCGGACGCATCTTCAACACCATCACTGTCGGTTCCTATCCTGCAATTTGTAACACTGTTTAAGCTTACTCCGGCTCCGGTACTAAAAGTTAGTGCTGTACTATATGTTCCGTTTGGTAATGCTGTATTTCCTGTGGCATCAACTCCTATATAATTACCTGCGACGACAATATTATTTGTCCTTGTAGCTAAAGTTGCACCTGCAAGAGTAGCAGCAACAACAGCTCTGCCACCATTACCAGAAATTACATTTCTTACAAAAGGCGCGTCAACAGCAGTATGAATTCTGTCGTCAAAACCTATAACAATATTATTAGGTGCAAATAATCCTGCTCTTTGCTGAATATTAATTGCGGGATAAAAACCATCTCTAGTAGCATTTGGTTTTGCTACAGTACCTGTATAATCGGTTCCTATATAGTTACCTGCAATGTTGATTCCGCTTCCACTTTCTATAGCAATACCATAATTAGTACCTCCTGAAATAATATTTCTTTCAGCTTCATCAGAGATTCCGTTAGCATCAGTTCCAATTACAACATTAGTTCCAGTTGTTCCGATAAATGATATTGGCATTCCTTCAGCAGCAGGTACGTTTTGTCCGATTGATGAAACCGTTGTGCCATCTGGTAAAAGTCCGAAATAGTTACCTGATACTTTGCTGTTGTTTAATATTAAACCCACATCTCCATAAAAAAATATTCCGTTAACACTACCGCCGGCAACCGCATCACGATAAGTATTGGCAATAACATTGCCTTCATTAACATCATTTGTACCACCATTTGATCCTCCATCACCGTTAGTTCCGATAATTAGATTGGAAATAGTTGCAGTTGCAGAAGTCGAGCCAATGAACAGAGCTGATGATTCTAATCTGGTGTCGGCTGGATTAGCACTAACACTACCGTTTCCAAGCAATCCAAAATAGTTTCCCCAAATATGCAATCCGTTAATACTCGCCGGTACGAAAATACAAACTCCTTTGGTATTATACATTGCCAAACCACTGATGGAAGATCCGTCTGACCCGCCAACAAACGCAAACATATGGGAGGTAATATCATTTCCATTAATCTGAATTCTGATACTGCGACTGCTTGATGGTCCTAAAGGACCTTGAACTGCAGAGGCTGCCGTATATCCTCGAATACTTACTTGCCCTGTAATATCAGGTAGAGATGATGTTAAAGTAATTGTATGAGTCCCGGTTCCTAATCCACTAAAAGTAATGATATCAGCTCCGGGATTCGAATTAGCTTGTGTAATGCAGTATCTTAAGGTTCTTACTGTTGAGGAACCAGTTCCGTCTCCATTGTTATTTACATCATAAGTCGCTGCTTTCAGGCTGTTTATGTTGCTTAAAAGCAATAACATCAAAAATAAAGCAAAGCTGAATTTTTGATGTTTTCTATAAAAAATTGTAAAGAATTTCATTATTTTAAAAATTTTATTTATTGGTTATAGTCACCAAAATATTTCATCAAATTGTTTTTCATTTATATTGAAAGAATAGGAGGAGGTCTTACAGAAAAACATACGTTGGCTGGTTGAGAGAAAAAATGAAAAATTTTTGATTTTAAAATTTTTACTTCACTGTAATCATAATCTTGGTTTACAATATATTTTGTTACATCTATGTCTATAACTTTAAAAACTTGTGTAGATGTTAAAGCGTAATTTTGCCTCTTAATGGTTTGAAAGTGATTGTTTGTATTGGGTAAATCTTTAAAATTTACCTCGGTAGATTCTTTCTTTTCTATTTTTTTCCCAACTGTACTTTTATTTGCCGAATCATGTTTTCCTGAACTACTTTTATGTTTTGTTCTTCTTTCCCTGAGACTTTTTTTGCTGTTTTTTTCAGACAAAATTTTAACAGATAATTTTTGATCTATCGGAACAGTTGTTATAACTGAGTCGAATAATGATTCTTTTTCTGCATAAATATATGTTCCTTCTGATACGAAAATCTGAGAAGGACAGAGCTGAACAAGCAGTAATATAAAAACAGTAAAAACTTTTTTCATTTTAAAAAGTTTTTTGCAGATGGATAAATAAAATGGGACAATTGGAACTGATTATGTTTTCTGGTTCAAAGGAACGCAAACAAACCTGTTTAAACACAAAAACAGCCTATCTATTGTGTATCTATTTTATTTTAAAGTATTGATTATTAATTGTTTGTTTTTTTAAACTAATATAATTAAGATCTTGTCTTTCTGTTTTGTTTTTGTCTTTTTGAAAAATTGAATTGGAGTTTTTCTGAACTGTTTTCCAAATTATAAACAATGCAGAATTGAGATGTTTTACATCGGGAATTTTGAGATTGGAAATAAAAAAAGCATTCTGAAATTTTCAGAACGCCTTCATAATTTTGTTTTATCAGTTGTTTCTATGAAATCTCAGAAGCAAACATTTCTTTATTAAGATGCGCAATATGTGCTTTCAGAAAAGCATGAAGTTTGGGATTTTCTATAATGGAATCGGAAAATGTAGGGACGATCATAGACTTATTGGAAACAATGTTCTGCATTATTTCGTATTCTTCGCCGAAAAATATTTCAAGTCCGAATTCCTTTTTTACACAGGAATGCAGATAATCATTAATATACTTTTTATAATCAACAGAAACTGTTTTTTCCGCTTCAGAATCATTTTTCATACCCAGATCTTATAATTTTTAAAGGTAATAAAAAATATTTAAGTGTATAAATATTTATTACTTTAAATTAAATAGTATATTTGTATACTAATTTTTACAAAATGGAATATTCTTTGATTAAAGACATAATAGGATTATTAGAAGAATTTGAAACAGAAAATTCCGGAAATGTATATTCTAAAGATCTTCATGGATTTAAATCCTGGATATTTGATAAAGAGTCTTCTGAAAATAAGGATAAGCAGAATGAACCCTACTGGGAAGGAAAAGAGAATGGAAGAAGTCCTGAAAGTGCTATTAATACACTTTTGGTTCATCTCAACAGATATGCAAAAACTTATTCTAAATCTGCAATTGCGGATTCCGAATTTTCTACGCAGGAAGAATTTATATATCTGATTAATCTGAGAGCTTTTGGAAGAATGACCAAAACTGAGCTGATTAAAAAAAATATTCAGGAAAAACCTGCGGGAATGCTCATTATTACAAGATTATTAAAACAGGGATGGATCGAGCAGACCGAATCTGATGATGATAAGCGAAGTAAGTACATCAGCATCTCAGAAAAAGGGAGACTGGCTTTGGAAAAACAAATGGAGAAGATCCGCACTGCTACAAATATTGTTGCAGGAAACCTAAATCATACAGAAAAAATGGAACTTATACGTATTCTGAACAAACTTGATCGTTTTCATCATCCAATATTTTCCAGAAATATTGATAGCAAAGATCTTATTAATACGGTTTATCAGGAATACACATTCAAAAACTAAAACTATGAGCAAAAAAGTAGCAATTATCGGTTCAGGATTTTCCGGCTTGTCGGCAGCTTCCTATTTATCCAAAGACGGATACGAAGTTCATGTTTTCGAAAAAAACAGTGGAGTGGGAGGAAGAGCCAGACAATTTACAACGGATAATGGTTACGTATTTGATATGGGACCAAGCTGGTATTGGATGCCCGATATTATCGAAGCTTTTTTCAACGATTTTGGAAGAAAATCTTCAGATTTTTATGACCTTATTCCTTTAAATCCTCAGTTTGAAATGGTATTTTCAGACGGAGTGATGGGAATTCCGGAAAGCTATGAAGAAATGAAAAACCTTTTTGAAAGTATTGAAAAAGGAGCAGGAAAGCAGCTTGACGAGTTTATGAACGACGCACAGTACAAATATGAAGTCGGCATGAAAGACTTTGTCAATAAACCCTGCCATTCATGGTTTGAATTTGTTTCTCCTAAAATTGCAAAAAGTGCTTTAAAATTAGATTTACTGACTAATTTTCAGCGTTTTGTAAGAAAATATTTCAAAAATCCTAAGCTTATTATGCTGATGGAATTTCCCGTAATATTCTTGGGAGCAGCACCAAAAGATATTCCGGCTCTTTACAGTTTAATGAATTACGGCGGTTACAAATTGGGGACATGGTATCCGATGGGAGGTTTTGCAAAAGTTACACAGGCAATGATGCAGATCGCTACCGAAAACGGAGTGCACTTCCATTTCAACTCCAATGTAGAAAAAATTATTCTTGAAAACAATAAAGCGGTCGGTCTGAAAATAAACGGTGAGGAATTAAGATTCGACACAGTCATAGCTTCATCAGATTATCAGCATACCGAAACTTTACTTCCGGAATCTCACAGAAATTATGACGAAAAATATTGGGAAAAGAGAGTATTTGCTCCTTCATGCCTTATTTATTATTTAGGTTTTAACGAAAAAATTCCTAATCTTACCCACCACACTTTATTTTTTGAAAACGATCTTGAACTTCATACAAACGAAATTTATGAAGATAAAAAATGGCCAACCAAACCATTGTTCTACGCTTGCTGCCCTTCTAAAACCGATAAAGATACCGCACCGGAAAACGGAGAGAATGTATTTCTTCTGATGCCTGTTGCGCCGGGAATTGAAGATTCTGAAGAGATGAGAGAAAAATATTTCCTTGAAATGATCTCAAGACTGGAAAAACATACCGGAACTTCAGATCTTATTGCTAAATTAGAGTACAAAAGAAGCTACTGCGTAGAAGATTTTAAAAAAGATTATAATGCATACAAAGGCAATGCGTATGGTCTTGCCAACACCTTATCACAAACTGCAGTTTTAAAACCTTCTGTAAAAAACAGAAAAGTTAAAAACCTTCTTTATACAGGTCAGCTAACGGTTCCGGGACCCGGTGTTCCGCCGTCCATTATATCAGGTAAAATAGTCGCCAGAGAAGCAATTAAATTGAATTAACTATGAAAAAACTTTTTGATGACCTGTCTTATAAAATCAGCAGGGAAACAACCAGACAGTACAGCACCAGTTTTTCTTTAGGAATTATGGCGCTTTCTCCGAAAATCAGGAATCCGATCTATGCTATTTACGGTTATGTGCGTCTTGCCGATGAAATCGTAGACAGCTTCCACGATCATGATAAGCAGAAACTTCTTTCAAAATATAAGGAAGAAACTTTCAGTGCTTTGGAAGATAAAATTTCTTTGAATCCGGTGCTTCACTCTTTTCAGGAAACCGTACATCAGTATAAGATAGATCATGCGCTGATTCATCAGTTTCTGAAAAGTATGGAAATGGATCTCCAGAAGATTGATTATAATTCAGATTTGTACAAAGAATATATTCTGGGTTCTGCGGAAGTGGTAGGATTAATGTGTCTTCATATTTTTACAGAAGGGAATATTGATGAATTTGAAAGGCTGAAACCATATGCCATGACTTTAGGATCGGCTTTTCAGAAAGTGAATTTCCTTCGCGACATGAAAGATGATTATCAGATTTTAGGACGTTCTTACTTCCCAAATGTTGATATTTCATACTTTGATAATGCAGTAAAAGCTCAGATTGAAAAAGAAATTGAAGAAGAGTTTAAAATTGCACTGGAAGGCATCAGAAAATTACCTCCATCCTCAAGATTCGGTGTTTATCTGGCGTACAGATATTACATTTCACTTTTCAGAAAAATAAAAAAAACGTCCGCTGCCAAAATTATCAACCAGAGAATAAGAATTTCCAACGGAAAAAAACTTTCTCTGATGATGAGCAGTTATGTACAATATAAAACTTCTTTTTTGTAGATATATTTACTTTACACCCTTGAATAATGAGACACAGACTATACAGAGAACAGCAGTTGAATTGTGATATAGAAACGGCATGGAAATTTTTTTCTTCGGCAAATAATCTTTCCAAAATAACGCCGAAAGAAATGAACTTTGTTGTCCGTACCAAAATGGAAAATGACGAAATCTACGAAGGAATGAATATTGATTATTATGTTTCTCCTTTGTTCGGAATAAAAATGAAATGGAGAACGAAAATTATTCAGGTAGATTATCAGAAGAGTTTTACGGATTTTCAGGAACAGGGACCTTATAAGCTGTGGCATCATCATCACGAGTTTATTCCCAATGAAAATGGTATTTTTATGAAAGATACGGTGGATTACGAACTGCCTTTGGGATTTTTGGGAGAAATTGCACACACTGTTCTGGTAAAGAAAAAAGTGGAAGATATTTTCACGTACAGATATAAGATTTTGGAAGAGATGTTTAATAAAAATACAGCCAAATAATGAATTTTCTAATTGTAGCTGCCACATTCTTTATTATGGAAGGAATGACGTGGATTATCCATAAATATGTGATGCACGGTTTTTTGTGGTCACTTCACAAAGACCATCACGATCACAGCAACGACGGGCCATTGGAAAAAAACGATTATTTCTTCGTTATTTTCGCTGTTCCTACGATTATTCTGATGTATTACGGAACCATGCAGAATTTTAACCACTGGTTTTACATCGGAGTCGGAATTGCATTGTACGGAATGGCTTACTTTTTCGTCCATGATATTTTCATTCATCAGCGTTTTAAAGTTCTTCGAAATACGCAGAATCCTTATCTTCTGGCGATAAGAAGAGCGCACAAGCAGCATCATAAACATACAGGAAAAGAAAGAGGGGAGTGTTTTGGATTTCTTTGGGTTCCGATAAAGTATTTCAAAATGTATTTTAAAAAACAAACCACCTGAAAATGCAGCAATATACCTATCTGTTAGTTAATTTTTTTACAATTATTGTCTGTTTCATCTTTTCCTTTCATCATAAGATAAAATTCAACAGACATTTTAAAGCATTTATTCTTGCTTCCTCTATTGTAGCCCTGTTTTTTATCATCTGGGATATCTGGTTTACCAAAATAGGAGTGTGGTGGTTTAACGATAAATATCTTATAGGACTCAGGATTGTTAATCTGCCGATAGAAGAAATACTTTTTTTCTTCTGTATCCCTTTCTCCTGCATGTTTACCTACTTCTGTCTCGATAAATTTTTTAAGCTCGACTGGAAACCGGAGATGGAGAAAATATTCGTTATTTTTTCTATCGTTACTTTAATTATTCTTGCTTTGTACTGTAGAGACAGAATCTATCCGTTTATGACGTGCTTAACGACGGCGATCAGTATGTTTGTACTGTATTTCATACTAAACGCAAGATGGATTGGCAAAGCCTCTTTTATTTATCTGATTTTAATGCCCGGTTTTTTAAGTGTCAACGGAATTCTTACCGGTACAGGATTGGATTCTCCGATTGTAAATTATAATCCGGAACATTTTCTGGGAATCAGGATCTTAACCATCCCGATTGAAGATACGGTTTACGGTTATGAGATGATTCTCTGGAATATCTTCCTTTTTCAGAAATTTAAAAAGAAAGAGCAGGCAATTGAAGTAACTGCATAATTCTATCATCATATAATCTTCTCTAAAATCTATTTTTCAGGCCACGGTTCTTCGGAATCTGTGGCTTTTTTTCGTCAATCTTTTATCAGAGTAATTTAGAAAAATACTTATGTAACAAAAGTAGCAGTAAAACAGTTTTTTAATCCTGAAATTTGTCCTTTTAAATAATGTACGAATGAACTTATTATCCATATTATTTGGCAAAAAAGATAACTCCGCACTGGAAAATGCATTGAAAAACAATCCTTTTCTGGTTGATGTGAGAACTCCTTCCGAATTCGCTTCAGGAAGTGTAAAAGGCGCACAGAATATTCCTCTGAGCGAGATTAAAAATCAGATTTCAAAGTTTAAAAACAAAAGCGAGATCATTGTATTCTGCAGAAGCGGAAACAGGAGCGCCATGGCAAAAGGAACACTGGAAAAAAACGGTATTTCAAATGTGGTGAATGGCGGAAGTTTAGAAAATGTGGTAAAAACAATGCAGAAAATCAAAAATATAGGTTGATTTTCAATGAGAAGGAAATCTACGGTAAAATAAAAAATCAAAAAATGTTTCACAATCTATTTAAAAACTGGAACTTTGTAAGACTTCTGCGGTTGGCAATGGGAATATTCCTCACCATTGAAGCGGTAAAATCAGGAATGTGGTTTCTGATCATTACAGGAGTGCTTTTTACAGTGATGCCATTGCTGAATATCGGATGCTGTTCAGGAGGAAGCTGTTCGGTTTCCGCCAAAAATCATAAGCAGATTAATGATGAAATTGAATATGAAGAAATCAAATAAAACCATTAATAAACAAAATAGAATATGAACAAATTTCAGGAAATCATCAGTCAGGATAAACCCGTTTTGGTAGACTTTTTCGCAGAATGGTGCGGTCCGTGCAAAATGCAGGCTCCCATTCTTCAGGATCTTAAAAAAACAATCGGAGATTCGGCAAATATCATCAAAATAGATGTCGATAAAAATCAGGCAGTTGCAGCACAGTTCGGAATCAGAAGCGTTCCTACTTTAATGATCTTCAAAAACGGAGAAGTGAAGTGGAAACAGTCCGGAGTATTTCAGGCAGACGAATTGGAAAGATTAATAAAACAAAACATTTAAAATGTACAGAAACATCATCATTGCATTATTTTTAGTAGTCATTACAGGATGCGGAAAAGCACAAAGTATAACAGATAACGTACTTCCCGCAACCGAATTTTCCCAGAAACTCGATAAAACCAAAGATGCACAGTTAGTGGACGTAAGAACCTCAGGAGAATTTAAAAACGGACATCTGAAAAATGCAATGAATATCGACTGGAACGGAGGAGATTTCACAGAAAAAGCTGCCGCTTTAGATAAAAATAAACCTGTTTTCGTTTACTGTATGAGCGGACCGAGAAGTACCGCCGCCGCCGCAAAACTAAGAGAATTAGGCTATAAAAACGTCTACGAATTGCAGGGCGGAATGATGAAATGGAGAAACGCAGATCTTCCCGAGATCAAAACTTCAACCGCAAAAGGAATCACTCTTGCACAATACAATGATTTGTTGAAAAGCAAAACGCCCGTTTTGGTAGACTTCTATGCAGAATGGTGTGCTCCGTGCAAAAAAATGGAACCTTTCCTTAAAAAAATGGCTGCCGAAATGCCGGATAAAGTTAAGATCGTAAGAATCAATGTTGATGAAAACACAGAACTCTGTAAAGAACTCAGTGTTTCTGCACTTCCGGTTCTCAAACTTTATAAAAAGGATAAAATCGTTTGGGATAATCTGGGATTGGTAACCGAAGATGAGGTAAGAAAACAGATTGCCCAATAAATCATGGATAAATCTCTTCTGTGGATCAGAAAAAACTGGAGTACAGTGATTATGATTGCTGTACTCATCCTTTTGTGGGTAAGTCCCGATGCAAAAGCGTGGGTGATGAGACAGATGATTTTCACCGGATTATTCAATTCGAAAATCGAAGAAAAAACAGAAAAATCTTCACTTCTACCGCCGAATTTAAGTGTGAAAAATGAAAATGGAGAAATAATTGAAACTTCTCAGCTCAGAGGAAAAGTAGTTTTCATTAATTTCTGGGCTTCGTGGTGTCCTCCCTGTCGCGCAGAATTTCCCTCCGTTCAGAAATTTTATGATGCTTATAAAACAAACCAAAATCTGGTGTTTCTTACGGTAAATCTTGATGAAGAATTGATCTTAGGAAAAAATTACCTTCAGAAAGAAAAATTCAGCATTCCCTTTCTGGTTCCAGACAGCAGTATTCCCAAAGAATTATACAGCGGCTCTCTTCCTACAACCGTTATTTTAGATAAAACAGGGAAGATAAGAATGCATCATTCCGGAATGGCAGATTACAGCAAAGACTCTTTCTATAAGGAAATTGAAACGCTTTTGAAAGAATGATTTAAATAAAAATAACCTTAGCGATCCTTCGTTAACAATCAATGTCATTAATAACGGATAATCAATAAATCTTTTGTGCCTAAGCAAAAAAATTCAGGCAGACTATAATTTAAAACCATTCTTAACGAAACATTTTATAATTTTGCAGAAGTGAAAAAACTGATCTCGATACTATTGCTTAGTTTATACTTGGTTTCTACAACCGAGCTCTATCAGTTTTTGAAAATTCCGGTTCTTATTGAGCATTATCTGGAACACAAACAGGAGAATCCGAAGCTCACCATTGGTTCATTCTTCAAAATCCATTACGATAATCCGGTAAAAGATTCAGATTATACCAAAGATCAGCAGTTGCCGTTTGTTTCCCACGCAGCGCATCTTATCATCGTATGTACACCTGCGACACCCTTTACGTTTCAGTTGTCCGACAAAGAATCCAACCCGATTATTAAGTCCAAACAAACTTTTTACAAAAGCATCTTTTACAATAAAGATATTCTCAATTCCATTTGGCAGCCGCCGAAATCTTGTTGATTTTTTTCTGAATTATTCTCAAAAACTGTTTTGAGAACGTTTTGATATTAAGTTAATCAACGATAGGTTTATTAATTTTTTATCAGACGGTCAAACTTATTTATTCATAAGCATTTGCTAGAATCGTAAATTCAAATAGAGGTATTTATCTATAACCTAGTTATCTATCATCTGCTAATAAGCTCAACAAAACATTATGCTTACAAAAATCATTGAGTTTTCTGTAAAGAACAAACTCATCATTGCGCTGTTGATTTTGGGATTGATAGGCGTGGGTTCCTATCAGGTCACCAAACTTCCGATCGACGCCGTCCCCGACATCACCAATAATCAGGTTCAGGTCATTACTATTGCTCCCTCATTTGGAGCAACAGACATCGAAAGACTTGTGACATTTCCCATAGAACAGGCGAACAATAACATTTCAGGATTAAAAGAAATCCGCAGTTTTTCACGATTCGGCTTATCGCTCGTTACCATCGTTTTCGAGGATGACGTCGATGTATACTGGGCAAGACAGCAGGTGGCAGAAAGGCTGCAGCAGGTTCAGAGCCAGATTCCGCAGGGAATCGGAACCCCCGAATTAGGTCCTATTTCCACAGGTTTAGGCGAAATTTTCCAGTACGTGATCCGTCCCGAAAAAGGCTACGAGAAAAAATACGACATTACAGAACTTCGCACCATTCAGGACTGGATCGTGAGAAGACAGCTTCTCGGTGTAAAAGGCGTTGCCGAAGTCAGCAGTTTCGGAGGAAAACTGAAACAATACGAAATTGCCGTAAATCCCGACAGATTAAATGCTTACGGAATCACCATCAACGATGTTTTCGATGCTTTAAACACCAATAACCAGAACACAGGTGGTGCTTATATCGAAAAAGGCCCCACTGTTTTATACATCCGGAGTGAAGGTCTGATCGGAAATATTGAAGACATCAAAAATATAGCAATCGCTTCCAAAACCAATGAAATTCCATTGTTCATAAGAGATGTGGCAGACGTGAAAACCAGCTTTGCCACAAGATACGGCGCAATGACGTTCAACGATCAGGGTGAAGTTTCCGGAGCAGTGGTGATGATGCTGAAAGGCGAAAACAGCAATCAGGTCATTAAAAATGTAAAAGAAAAAATCGCACAGATCCAGAAAACCCTTCCGAAAGGAGTAGTGATAGAACCGTTCCTCGATCGTACCAAAATGGTAAACAACGCCATCGGAACCGTAGAAAAGAACCTTACAGAAGGCGCATTGATTGTTGTTTTTGTACTGGTTTTATTCCTCGGAAATGTACGCGCAGGATTGCTTGTGGCTTCCGTAATTCCGCTCGCAATGCTTTTTGCCATCTGTATGATGAATCTTTTCGGAGTCAGCGGAAACCTGATGAGTCTCGGTGCACTGGATTTTGGATTGATTATCGACGGTGCAGTCATTATTGTAGAATCCGTCCTGCATCAGTTCAGTCATAATTCAAAGTTCAAAAAAATATTCTCTGTTGGAAAAGAAGAAATGGACACCATTGTTATCGATTCTGCCGGAAAAATGATGAACAGTGCAGTTTTCGGTCAGATCATCATCCTGATTGTTTATCTTCCGATTCTTACTTTACAGGGAATTGAGGGGAAAATGTTCAAACCGATGGCACAGACGGTGGCTTTCGCTTTATTAGGAGCATTTTTATTGTCGTTAACCTACATTCCGATGATGAGCTCTTTGCTGTTGAGAAAAAGAAGATCAAAACCGAGTTTATCCGACCGGATGATGAAAAAAGTAGAGAAAATCTATCTGAAAACATTACTTAAAATTTTAAGAGTTCCGAAAATGGTATTCTCCATCGTGGCTGTACTTTTCGTATTGGCAATTTTCATTCTTAGCAGAATGGGAGGAGAATTTATTCCTTCCCTTGAAGAAGGAGATTTTGCGGTGGAAACCAGAGTTTTGCCGGGAAGTAATCTGAATACAACCATTGAAAGTACCCAAAAAGCTGCTCATATCCTGAAATCAAGATTTCCTGAAGTACAAAAAGTCGTGACAAAAATAGGAAGCGGCGAAGTTCCTACAGATCCAATGCCGATGGATGCAGCCGATTTAATGGTGATTCTGAAAGATAAAAAAGAATGGACTTCCGCATCCACATTCCCAGAACTGGCGGATAAAATGACCAAAGAACTACAGGATGTTCCCGGAGTAACGGTAAGTTTTCAGTTTCCGGTGCAGATGCGTTTCAATGAACTGATGACGGGAGCAAGACAGGATGTCGTGGTGAAGATTTTCGGAGATGATCTGGACGTTCTTTCCCAAAATGCCCAGAAACTTGATAAAATTATTGAAACCGTAGACGGAGCGCAGAATCTTTACATCGAGCCGATTGCAGGAATGCCGCAGGTAACCATAGAATACAACCGTCCTGTTATTGCACAATATCATTTATCCATTTCGGATATTAACCGGATTGTGAATGCTGCATTCGCAGGGCAGAGTACAGGTCTCGTTTTCGAAGGCGAAAAACGTTTCGATATGGTCGTTCGTCTCGATTCCAAAGTCCGTAAAAATGTGGATGATATTAAAAATCTGCTCGTTCCGACCCCTTTCGGAAACCAGATTCCGCTTTCCCAGCTTGCAAAAGTTGAAGTAAAGAACGGACCCAACCAAATACAGAGAGAAAATGCACAACGCAGAATTGTCGTTGGATTCAACATCAAAGGAAGAGACGTTCAGAGCATCGTGGAAGAACTTCAGACTAAAGTAAACAAAGAAATGAAACTTCCGACAGGTTATTATATGACTTACGGAGGTTCTTTTGAAAACCTGAACAATGCAAAACAGCGTCTGATGATTGCCGTTCCGGTTGCTTTGGTGCTTATTTTTGTGATGTTGTTCTTAGCATTCGGCTCGGTGAAAGAAAGTCTGCTGATTTACACCGCAATTCCACTGTCAATTATTGGCGGCGTATTTCTTCTGGCTTTGAGAGGAATGCCTTTCAGCATCAGTGCAGGCGTTGGATTCATCGCCCTTTTCGGAGTGGCAGTTCTCAACGGAATCGTTCTCATTTCAGAATTCAACAGATTATACAAAAGCGGAATCCGGAATATTGTGAGAATCGTGATTGATGGCGGAGAATCCAGACTTCGTCCGGTTCTGATGACGGCTTTCGTGGCATCTTTAGGATTTATTCCGATGGCATTAAGCAACGGAGCAGGAGCGGAAGTTCAGCGTCCGTTGGCAACTGTGGTGATCGGAGGTCTGCTCGTGGCAACCTTCCTTACGCTTTTTGTACTGCCGCTTCTTTATGTAACCATTGAAAAAGGATTTAAAATGAAATCGCCATCATTTGGAAAACGCAAACGCCTATGAAGAAAACGCGATTACATATGACCTTTAAAAAACAATAAATATCTACATATGAAAAATAATCACAAAAATATAACGGCTGTATTGATTTTGCTATTCAGCTTTGCAGGATTCGGATTGAAGGCACAAACGCCGATCAATCTTCAGGCAGCGATCAATACCGCACTGGAAAACAACAGAAATCTTAAAAACGAAAAGCTGAAATCGGAATATTCCAAAGCTTTAATAAAATCGGCGAATGATATTCCGCAGACTGGTGTGACGTTCGATTACGGACAAATCAACAGTGCGTACAACGATATGAAATTTGGCGTTTCCCAGAATATTGCTTTTCCGACGGTCTATAAAAAACAGAAAAATGTATACACCGAAGAATGGAAAAAATCTCTGCTGAATGTTTCCCTGAAAGAATATGAACTTAAAAAAGCAGTCAGCCTTACCTTTTACAACATTCTGTACTGGAAAGAAAAAGAAAAACTGCTGAATGAAATCCTGAAACTGTACACCGACTTTTCAGACAAAGCGAACCTCAGACTGAAAGCAGGGGAGAGCAATATTCTTGAAAAAACAACCGCTTCAAGCCAGAAATCGGCGATAGAAATTCAGTTAAAACAATTGCAGCAGGAATTAGCAGTTTTAAAGATCCAGTTTCAGTGGCTTTTGAATACGGAAACTGATTTTATTCCCGAAGATTCAAAATCTTTTGCCAATTCTTTAAACGAAAAACTGGCGGATCATCCTTTGCTCAAAATCTGGGAACAGCAGAAAAATATTTCCACAGAACAGATCGCACTGGAAAAAGCAAAAATGCTTCCCGGTCTGCAATTGGCGTATAACCTGAACAGTTTTAAAGGATTAGGACCGGATGATAAACTCTACAATGCAACACCTCAGTTTCATTCGGTTCAGGTCGGTGTTTCGCTTCCGATATTTACAGGAGGTCAGAAAGCGAGAATTGAAGCCGCAAAAGTAGCGCAGTCTGTTGCTGAAAGTGAGCTTAAAAATGCAGAATTTAACCTTCAGAATCAGCTTAAAAAAGCCAGAGAAATCTATCAGTCCAATTTGGAAATTGTTTCAAAATATGAAAGTTCCGACCTTAAAAATGCAGATGTGATTACCGAAACGGCAAAAAGACAGTTTATCGGCGGAGAAATCAATTACCTCGAATTTGTGATCCTCGTGAATCAGGCAGTACAGCTTAAAAACAATTACACCGATGCAGTCTGGAAACTTAATCAAAGCGCCATTGAACTGGAATACCTTACTTTAAATCCGTAAAAAAATGAAATCAATTTCAATATATACCTTATTAATCAGCTTTTTTGTATTCATTCAATGTAAAAAAGAAGAAGCTCCCAAACAGGAAAAAAGCCTCCCGAAAGACGAAAATGTAGTGACTTTAACCGATGCTCAGTTAAGAAATGCACCGATAGAAACAACTACACTTTCGTTACAGAATATCGCTTCAACCCTGAAATTAAACGGAATGATCGATGTTCCGCCACAAAATCTGGTTTCTGTAAGCATTCCGCTTGGCGGTTATCTGAAATCCAGCAATCTTCTTCCGGGAATGCCGGTTTCCAGAGGTCAGGTGATTGCAGTGATTGAAAATCCGCAATTCATTCAGCTTCAGCAGGATTATCTGATGGCAAGATCCAAAGCACATTTTGCAGAACTGGATTACAACCGTCAGAAAACCCTGAACCAAAGTCAGGCAAGCAGCGACAAAGCGATGCAGCTCGCCCAGTCTGAAATGAACAGCCAGAGAATTTTAATGAATTCATTGGCACAGCAGCTCAGACTCATCAATATCAATCCTGAATCATTAAAGTCCGGAAGCATTACGAAAAGCGTTCCGGTGTACAGCTCAATCAACGGTTTTGTAAGCAAAGTGAATGTGAACATCGGAAAATATGTAAATCCTTCGGATGTACTTTTTGAACTTATCAATCCGGACGATATCCACCTGAATCTTAAAGTGTACGAAAAAGACCTGGAAAACCTGAAAAAAGGACAGCGTTTCGCAGCATATACTAATGGAGATCCAAGTAAAAAATATTACGGGGAAATCCTTCTCATCAGCAAAGATATCAGTCAGGGCGGTTTGGCGGAAGTTCACTGTCATTTTGATCAGTACGATCACAGTCTCGTTCCGGGAATGTATATGAATGCCGAAATTGAAACCAGCACCTCTTTTTCCAATGCGGTTCCGGAAGAAAGCATCGTGAATTTTGAAGGCAAAGACTTTGTGTTTGTTGAGGTTAAAAAACAAACGTACCGATTGACTCCGGTGACCTTAGGCGAAACGGAAAACGGTTTTATCCAGATTCTCAATTCTGATGATTTTAAGAATAAAAAGATCGTGACCAAAAATGCCTATACGCTTTTGATGAAGCTTAAAAATACGGAGGAAGAAGAGTGAAATATTAAGTTTAAAGTAATTTGATATAATTAATCGTCAGTTAAATATATAGAGTCTGTTTAAACTTTTTATTTAACCGCAAAAGTAAAAAAAGATGAAGTAAACTTTTGAAGTAGCTTAGAGTAAAATAGCTTTGCTCCTTTAGAAGCAGAATCTGTGTAGAAATAAGAATGAGTGTATCAATCAATCCGTAAGATTGATATCTGTAATACGATAAATGTTCTAAAGATAGCGTTCCTACGGAACGCCGGACATCTTTCGAATATGATTTCTACACAGATAAAACTCCATCGAGTTTTCTAACATTTTACTTTAAACAACTTTTTTATTTAAATATTCTAATCATCGCATTATGATGATCTTTTGAGCCTATTGCGGATAATTCGGAAATTAGTTTAAACAATAAACTAAAGCTGAACAATTTATTGAACATTGTAGCGTTATAATTCAGATTAATTTAAAATCATTCTTAACAGAAGATTTTATACCTTTGATTGGGTGAAAAAGTTGATTTCCATATTGTTGCTGTCCTTATATTTGGTTTCTACAACCGAGTTATATCAGCTTTTAAAAATACCAACTTTGGTAGAACATTACTGGGAACACAAAAATATGAATCCCGATATGCCTGTAATTGCATTTCTGAGGGCTCATTATGATCATCCGGCTAAAGACGGAGATTTTGGAAAAGATCAGAAACTCCCGTTCATCATTCGTTCCACAACGTTATCTTTGGTTTTTACCATCAATCCAGGCTTTTATTTTGAAACAAAAACGGAAAATTTCAGATCCCTGAAATCGCATAAAATTCCTTCAAAAGACGAAGATTTCTGCTACAAAGGATTCGCAGGATCAGTCTGGGAACCGCCGAAATCATTTTCTTAATCCATTTACAATCTGATTGCATCATAATCAGAACACATCATTTATTCTAAAAAATCATTATAACATTTTACAGTAATGAAAACAATAGTATCAGCCATTCTTATGGTTGTATTTTCCTTTGGTTTCCACGCGCAAAACAGACTGGAAAACGCAAAAAAAACGGCTGCAGAAAACAAAGAACTCATTCTGCTTAACTTTTCCGGTTCAGACTGGTGTATTCCGTGTATCAAGCTTCATAAAAATATCATCGAAACAGAAGATTTCAAAAAACTGGAATCCGATAAAGTGATTGTTTACATCAATGCAGATTTCCCAAGAAATAAGAAAAATCAGCTTTCTGTCGATCTTAAAAAAGAAAACGCTTCTCTTGCCGATGCATACAATAAAAAAGGCTTGTTTCCGTACACCCTTTTATTAAATTCCGAAGGGAAAATTCTGAAAAGCTGGGAAGGACTGCCTTCAGAAAATGCACTGGCTTTCAGTAAAGAAATCAGAGAAATCAGAGAAAAACAAAAATAACAGAAAAGAGATGCTTAGAGAATTCAAAAGACCTCAAAAACTAATGGGGAACGCTTTTGAAATTACCGTTGTAAGTAATGATGAAAAATCCGCTTACGATCATATTGACGCCGCTATTGATGAAATCCGGAGAATCGAAAAACTGCTGACAACCTTCAGCGATGACAGTCAGACTAATCTCATTAATCAAAATGCGGGATTAAAACCCGTGAAAGTAGACCGTGAGATGTTTGACCTTATTGAGAGAAGCTTACGAATCAGCAGAATTACAGACGGTTACTTCGATATTTCTTACGGCGGAATCGATAAAAGTTTCTGGAATTTCGACCGTGAAATGAAAGAACTTCCCAATCCTGAAAAAATAAAAGATCATCTGAAACTCGTTAATTATCAGAATATTATTCTCGATCGCGACAGTCAGACCGTTTTCCTCAAAGAAAAAGGAATGCGCATCGGTTTTGGAGGAATCGGGAAAGGATATGCCGCAGAAATGGCAAAAAGAATTCTTCAGGAAAGAAATGTACATTCCGGAATTGTGAACGCTTCGGGCGATTTAACAACTTGGGGAAATCAGGCGGACGGAAAACCCTGGACTGTAGGAATTGCCGATCCCGACAATGCAAAACAGCCTTTTTCTTATATGAATATTACGGATATGGCGGTCGCAACTTCAGGAAATTACGAGAAATTCGTGGTCATCAATGGTAAAAAATATTCTCATACCATCAATCCGAAAACAGGAATGCCGGTTTCGGGCGTAAAAAGTGTTACCGTATTTTGTCCCAACGCAGAAATTGCCGACGCAATGGCAACTCCCGTCAGTATTATGGGAATCGATGCCGCGCTCGGTATGATCAACCAGATCAATCATTTGGAGTGCATCATTATCGACGATGAGGACAGAATTTATTCATCTCAAAACATTAATTTAAAATAAAATGCTTTGTTATCAGAACAAAATTGAGTTAAATAAACACACAGTATCTGATTCAGAGTAAGGCAATTAAATCAACTTTAAAAACAAATCAATACAAATGACAGACCTTATAAAAAACAGTCAGAAGCTTTTCGGATATTTATTTGGGCAGCTTTCACCGTCTTCCACTCCCGCTTTTTTGCTCGTTCCTCACAAAAAGAGCTCCGTTCAAGCCGGGCTGCGAAGATTCAACGGTTTAAATTACAGAACAGTTGCAGTTCTTTCGATATTGACAATTCCGTTTTTGAATTCCTGTACCACCGTAAAAGAATACGAAAAAAATAAACTCAACGATGCCGAAATGGTTCTCGGAAACCGAACAATTGAAAAGACCGAACTGAGCTTTCAGTCTTACAGAGAAGGTTCTTCAGGAGCAAATGCCGGAAAAGTGGGCGGTGGTTGCGGATGCAATTAAGAAAAGAGAATGGTAAAAATTTAATGTGATCTACAATGAAAAAAATAATCATAAGTGTTGTTGCTCTTTTCGGAATATTTAATGCAAAAGCACAGGAAAACACAAATAACGAACAGCCCAAAAAGCTGACTTTTGATGAAGCTAATTTAGTTTCTAGTTACTACAAACAGGACGGAAACAATTCTGCCGTTACAGGAGGAATCGGTTCAGAAAAACTGACCGATGTTTCTAACACGATTGATGTAACGATGGTGAAATACGATAAAAAAGACCGTAAAAATAAATTCAATGTAAGTGTCGGGATCGATCATTATACTTCCGCATCTTCGGATATGATTGATCTTAAAGCGAATTCATCGGCTTCGCACGCAGACAACAGAATTTATCCTGCATTAAGCTGGAGCCGCGAAAATACCGAAAAAGGAACCACTTTAATGGCGGGTATTTCTACCTCTTTCGAATTCGATTATGCATCTTACGGCGCAAACATCGGGTTTTCGCAAAAAACAGCGAACAGAATGGGAGAGTTCACGGCGAAATTTCAGGCCTATCTCGATCAGGTAAAGCTTATTGCTCCTATTGAATTGAGAACCAACGGAAGCACAGGCGGCGAACACGAAAACTACGGAACCAGCGGAAGAAATACCTTTGCTTTGTCTCTGGCGTATTCACAGATCATCAATCAGAACTTTCAGGTTGAATTTCTGGCAGACGGAGTTCAGCAGACCGGATATTTAAGTTTACCTTTCCACAGGGTTTACTTTAATGATAAATCGGTTCATCAGGAAGCTTTGCCGGATAAAAGATTTAAAATTCCTTTGGGAGTAAGAGCCAATTATTTCTTGGGAGACAAAGTGATTCTGAGAGCGTATTACCGTTATTATACCGACGATTGGGGCTTGAAATCCAATACTTTCAGTCTGGAAACGCCGGTAAAGATTTCTCCGTTTGTTTCGGTAAGTCCTTTCTATCGTTACTATTCGCAGACTGCGGCTAAATATTTTGCGCCTTATCAGCAGCATACCGCTTTTGACGATTTCTACACCAGTAATTACGATCTGTCAAAATTCGACAGCCATTTTTACGGAGCGGGAATCAGAATCAGTCCGAAGAACGGTTTATTTGGCGTAGAAAGACTGAATATGCTGGAAATAAGATACGGACATTACACAAAATCCATCGGAATGAAGTCTGATATTATTTCGTTAAATTTAAGATTTAAATAAAAAATCAGTTTAATTTTGACTTGTTAACACATTTAGCAAGTCATTTTTTTTAACTTAAAAACTAAAGCATATGCATCATCAGTTGGAAAAACATTATGTAAACAGAGTAGGCTGGCTTCGTGCAGCGGTTTTGGGTGCGAATGACGGATTGTTATCAACCACAAGTATCGTTATTGGTGTTGCAGCAGCCACACCCGAAAGAAATACCATCATTCTTGCCGCACTTGCCGGAATGATTGCAGGAGCCATGTCTATGGCTGCAGGAGAATATGTATCGGTAAGTTCGCAGGAAGATACCGAAAAAGCAGATCTTCTGCGCGAAAAACGTGAACTTGAAGAAATGCCCGAAGTTGAACTTCTGGAACTGGCTAAAATTTATGAAAAAAGAGGCGTAAGCAAAGAAACTGCTTTAAAAGTAGCTACGGAACTTACAGCGCATGATGCTTTAGCAGCTCACGCGCACGATGAACTTGGAATTAATGAAATTACACAGGCAAAACCATTACAGGCAGCTTTGGCGTCATTCGGTTCTTTTGCTTTGGGAGCGTTACTGCCGTTTATCGTTTCACTGGTGGCTCCCTTAAAGGAAATGGTGTATTTTCAATATGGCTTTTCTATTGTATTTCTGATGATTCTGGGTGCTATTTCAGCAAGAACAGGAGGCTCAAAAATAGGAATCGCCGTTCTTAGGATTTGTTTCTGGGGAACTGTTGCAATGGGAATCACGGCTTTAATAGGGCATCTTTTCGGGGTTACGGTAGCTTAAAAGAAAAAAAATAAAGATGAGGGTTGGATTTTTCCAGCCCTTTTTTTGATTTAAAAAATCAGAAAATTAAAAATATAGCCTCATCACTTTTATCAAGTAATTTTATTTTAGCGTATTCAGATTTAAAAATTAAATCATAGTTTTTGTACATTCAATCAAGATAATTCTGCTCTGAAATAAAGAGACTTAAGATGAAACATGATAATTTTCATGCTCTTTTATTGTAAAGTGTAAAACTTTTCACAGAATAATAATTATTTTTGCGCGTTAATTTTATTAATTCTAAATAAATTTAGTTTACACTTTGGCTCCCAAATGAAAAGAAAAATTGCAAGCGCTATACTGATATGTGGACTGACGTCTTTAAAAGCTCAGGATCTTAAGGCTGATAACGATTCGGTAAAAACCCAGATGATTACAGAAGTAATTGTAACATCCTCTTACGGAACAAAGAAGTTAAAGGAAGAGGTAGTGGGATCTATCGTGAGTTTAACCGAAAAAGATATTGTAACAACTCAGCCTTTTGAAAGCATTGATAAAATGATTATGGGACTTACGCCCGGGGTTCAGATTGTTAATAATACGGAATTGGGGAAAGCCGTAAACATCAATATCCGTGGTTTGGGAAGTATCATTTCATTGAACGGATTAACCGGTACATCAACCCAGCCGCTGATTATTGTTGACGGAATTATCATCAGAGAAGATATGGCGTTTGATGCTTCGTATTTTAACGGAGGATCTATTGCTGAAATGAATATCAATCCTTTGGCAAGATTTAATTCGGATAATATTGAAAGCATCAATATCCTGAAAGATGCAGCTGCAGTAGCTTTGTATGGAGCAGAATCTGCTAATGGGGTGATTCTCATTACGACCAAGAAGGGAAAGAAGGGAAAGAAGGGAAAGCCTTCCTATACATTCAGTACGCAATACGGAGTTTCCCAAAGCATCAATAAAATTAAATATCTCAACGGGCAGCAGTACGCTCAGGTGTTCAGCGATTACAATAAAAATAACAGTGCCAACGGAACAGGCAGCTACGTCTGGAACGGAACAGATGTAGACTGGTTCGAGGTAATGAATGGAAACGGAGATTTTTTCCGAACCAATTTTACGGCCAGCGGAGGAGGAAAATATTTTAATTATCGGGTAGGGCTGGATTATTCAAAAAACAATGAGTCTAAAATTCTCAATTCGCTGGAAAAAAAAGGAATTGACGCTTCTTTGGGATTTAACTATAAAAAGCTGAAGATAAATCTTTACGCTGCCTATAACAATTTTTTTAAACAGCAGCCCAATACATATTTTAATTTTATACTGGCTCCGGACAGAGCGATATATCAGACAAACGGAGATTATGCACTTTCCGGAAATAATGGAGTTCCCAATCCTTTGGCTGCAGCCAATCAGAATATCCTGAATGTTGATAATAATTCTCTGCTTTCCAGTCTTAATGTCAGTCACGATTTGGCAAAAGGGCTAAAAATAAGCAGTTTATTCGGAGTGGATATATCCAAAAAAAATAATGTCGACTGGAAATCAGGACTTAACCAAAGCGGAATTTCAAATAATAATTATGGGAGAAGCCGTTTGTATATTTCAGATGCTTTTAACTGGAACTGGAGTGCCCACATTTCTTATGAGAAAAACTTCGCAGGAAAAAATCATATTGACGGTATTGCAGGTTTTGAACTTAGAAAAAATAAAGACTCTAAAACAGCTCATATAGGAAGCAATTTTTCCGATTACTCCACTTATCAGGAACCTATGATCGGAAAGACATACACCTATAGTTCGCTAACGCGCCAAAATACGGGGAGAAGTACTTTCGGACAGCTTAACTATGATTATGATAAAAAATACTTTCTTTCTGCCAGTATCAGAAGGGATGAAAGCTCCACTTTTGGTCCGGATACCAATGCCTCTACCAATGGTGCAATAGGAACCTCATGGGTTTTATCGAATGAAAATTTTCTTAAGTCCAATAATATCATCAGCTTCCTGAGGCTGCGTGCATCTTGGGGAATCACAGGAAATTCGAGAATAGGAAGTTACCGCTCTTCAGGGCTTTATACAGTTTCTCAAAACGGATTTATTTACGATTACGATTATGCATATCCTGAATCTTCATCGCCTCCCAACAGGCTTCTTTCGTGGGAAAAAAATGAAAAATGGAATATGGGTCTGGACTTCAGTTTTTTCAAAAAGGTAGATTTTACCGTTGAGGTTTTCCGGAATAATCTTTCAGATATCATTGTTTCAAGAGAAGTTCCGCTGGAGACAGGATATTCTTCAGCAGAAATTAACGGTGCGGCAATGTACAACAAAGGGTTTGAAATTTCTATGCGCGGAAACTGGATCTCCAACAAAAATTTCAGATGGAATACTTCATTCAATATTTCAAAGGTTGAAAATAAAGTTACGGATATGCTGGGTTTGGAAGATAGCTTTTCCAGTGCATCACTAGCCAGAGCCCAAAAAATCGGAGCGTCAACATCGGCAATCTGGGGATATCAGTGGCTCGGAATAAATCCGGCAAACGGACAGGATATGTTTTTGGTAAACGGAGAAGTGAAAGATGCCAATCAGTTCACGCCGGATTCTTCTACTTATACAATCATCGGAAATTCTCAACCGGATTTTATCGGCGGTTTCAGTAATTCTTTAAGCTATAAAAGATTCACCCTGTCTTTTCTCGTTAATTTTGAAATAGGAGGAGATGTCTTGGTACAGGGGGAACTGATAGATAAATACAGTATTCTTTTCAACAGGAACATGAGTGTAAATGCACTTGATTATTGGAAAAATCCCGGAGATAATGCCCTGAATCATAAACCTACAAGCAAGGCAACTATTGCCAACAGCAGCAAATATATTTATGATAATACCTTTGTGAAACTTCAGAACATCAGCCTCAATTATCAGCTTCCTGTTAATGTCATTAAAAAAAGTTTTATAAAATCTGCAAGTATATTTATGGATTGTACCAATGTGCTGTACTGGTACAGACAAAAATCGCCGGAAGGAAGAAATGGCATCAGAGAGTTCAGATATTTATATCCGGAAATGAGAACATTCAGCTTTGGATTCAAGGTTAATTTTTAATTATCAGCATTATGAAAAAAACAATTTTTACCATTATATTTTTAATCAGTTTATCGTCATGCAGAGATTTTCTCTATAATGAACCGGTTGAGAGTGTTTCTATCAATGAACAGCTTGGAACAAAAAACGGAATGCTCGAATCTTTAAACGGAGCCTATTATCAGCTAAGATCCACCTATTTTCTGGAACCGGCTATTACTTACGGAGATCTGTTGTCCGGTAATTTCAAATTTTCTCCGGCTACATCCGGGAATATTTCAATAGATTCCCAAGTTTCCAATATATATCAGTTTGATGATCAGAAGACAGAAAGTGATTTAGCCTATTTCTACAGCAATATGTATCAGCTTATTAATAATGTGAATCTTATTCTGCAGTATGCAGACAATTTAACAGATGCAACCCCTTCTGAAATAAGCGAAATAAAAGCGGAAGCATTGGGACTGAGAGCTTTTGCGCATTTTCAGTTGTATAAATATTACGCTCATAATTACAGCTACACAGCAGATGCATCTCACCTCGGAATTGTTTATAACTTAAAACCGCTGAAAGTGGGAGTAGACTATCCGTCCAGAAAAACCGCAGCAGAAACATTTGTTCTGTTGGAAAATGACGTTGAGCAGGCTCTATCACTTTTTCAGTCCGAAAAAGCAATTCCGGCAGGATTAAAGAAAAACTTTCTCACCGCAAATGCGGTTAAACTGTTAGCTTCAGAAATTGCTCTTTGGAAAGGAGACTGGCAAAAGGCCATTAATTACAGTAATGATTTGATTACAAATTCTTCATACACTCTTACTCCAGGCAACGAAATGGCGGATAATTGGGCTGTCTCGGAATCTATCTTTGAACTTGCCAATGACAGTAATAATGATTTTCCTGCTTCACAGCTCTATAACTTTATAAGCTCCGGAAGCAAATCCAGTTATGTAGCTTCTCATGATGTTTACAACCTATTTTCTTCTTCAGATAAAAGAAAAACTCTTTTTGAAACCAAAAATCTTGCAACAAAGATTTCGGGAGTATCGGTATCTCTTCCTTACCACTTTACAAGAAAATATAAAATAAAAACCGGTAGTTTAATCTATCGTCTCACGCTGGCTTATTTTATTCGGGCAGAAGCAGCATTTCATGCAGGAAATAATACACAGGCACTTAATGATATCAATACCATAAGAAACAGGGCAGGACTCACAAGTCTTACCAATATCTCTCTCGATGCCATTCTCGAAGAAAAAAGAAAAGAATTTATTTTTGAGAATCAGTATTTCTTTGATCTGATGAGAAATCATAAAAATATTGTGAGAAATGATGGCTGTATATCCTTAAACTGTAATCCTGCCTATCCCAATAATAAATTTGTAGCTCCTATTCCTCAGGCAACAATAAGTGTTAATTCTGCCATGCAGCAGAATCCGGGATATTAAATAACCGTTTTTTTTAGAGCCTTTCTCATATTCTGTTAGACGTTGAAACGGTTGTCCGAAATTTTTTATATCAGGAAAAAACAGATGAACTTTACAGCGACTGTAAGAATCATGATTAAAACTTTTTTAAACTAATTTCAGAATTAACCGCAAAAGGGACAAAAGATAATTTTAAAGCGAATTTCCAGAATAATCAAAGCGCTCAAAAGAATAAAAATCAAAGATTTTTAAAAACTATTGCGAGCTTTTTCATTTATAATGATCAGCTTTAAATAAAAAAATAGTAGATCTTTTGTGATTTTTGAGGTTAAATAAAAGTTTAAGCTAAGCAGACTTTTAATAAAAATAAACAGAAGAAATATTTTAATTCATCAATTTTCAATGTTACTTTAAACGTTATTTATTCAGGAAAGAACTGCTTTTAAAATTAAAATTAAAAATCTAAAAAGATTTATATCATTAAAATTACCTACGCAAAATTAAACTGAAGGTGGAAACATCACCGTTTATAATCATTAATTTTGCTTAAAATTATCAGGAAAAAATGAAGAATGCATTGAGTTGGACATTAATTGTATGTGTAAGTATTTTCTTACTTAATAATTGTAAAACCACAATACATAAAGATATTTCTCAGGATCAGTCATTTATCAGCAAAATCAGAAAGCTGTATTCCTCCGGAGATCCTTCTTCGTGGCCGAAGCCCGAACTTAATGAACTGGCTGTTCCTCATTTTTCAGAAATCGGGCACCTTCCTGAAGTTAAGTTTCCTGAAAATAATCCCTATTCTAAAGAAAAAGTCCTCCTCGGAAAAACACTTTTTTATGACCCCAGACTTTCCGGTTCCAACCAGATTGCCTGTGCTTCCTGTCATGATCCGGAACTTGGATGGACGGATAACAAAACACAGTCTTTTGGCCATGACCGACAGTTGGGAACCAGAAACGCTATGACCATTATGAACATCGCATTTGCGAAATCATTATTCTGGGACGGAAGAGCTGAAAGCATAGAACAGCAGTCTCAGATGCCCATACAGGATCAGAAAGAAATGAATGAACATATTGATATTGCAACAGACAAGATCGCAAAAATTAAAGGATATGAATCGCTTTTTGAAAGAGCATTCGGTACCAAAACCGTTACAAAAGAAAAGATTGCAATGGCAATAGCTACTTTTGAGAGAACATTAATAAGCCCTCAGACAAAATTTGATAAATTTATTGATGGTCAGTCAGACGCCTTTACAGATGACGAGGTTGCCGGAATGCATCTTTTCAGAACAAAAGGACAATGCATGAACTGCCATAATTCAGGATATTTTTCCAATAATCAGTTTGAGAATGACGGAACCGGTCTTCTGGGATCCAGACAGGAAGACCTGGGAAGATATAAAGTAACCGGTGATCCTTCGGATGCGGGGAAATTCAGAGTGCCTACCTTGCGGGAGATCACCAGAACAGGTCCCTGGATGCATAACGGAGCTTTTGGTACTTTAAGAGATGTATTGACATTTTACAATGGAGGAAATCCGGAGCCGCCTAAAAAAAGAGCAACTGTACACAATGGAGTACAGTTGGTTTCGAAAAAATCGGTGATGCTGAAACCTTTACATTTAACCGAGAAAGAAATAAGTCAGATAGAAGCATTTCTAACTACCCTGAGTACAAGAACCCAAAGATTGGTTCCTCCCGGCTTACCCAAATAATTTAAACTGAATTTATAAATGTGAGTTTTTATAAATGATTTCCGGCAAGCTTTTTATCGTACAAAAATGTAAGTAAGTTTTTAATATTCAATATTTCAACCGCCTAAAATTTATTCTCCACTTCGGCAGCTTTCAGCATCAGATAATGCAGATCTGTATTCTTTACAAAAGGTTTTAGCAATTCGCTTCCGGGTCCGTACATTGCCAGTTCCACATAATCCCCACTGTGATCCATGCTGATCCATCCCACGCTGTTGTGTTTTTTCTGAATCTCGGAATATGCTTTATAAGGCAGTTTTTTATAATTGTACAATCCTTCCTCGTCTTTTTCCAGACCTTTGTAAAAATTAAGCAGATGATTCGCTTCTTCATCGGACACTGAAAAACGGTTGTTTGTAAATATCCAGTCTTTCACCTGCTGCAGATTAAAATCGGGACGAATAGCATTCAGCAGATATTCATTTGTAAACTGATAATTGGCAATGCTGTCGAAATTTTTTGTGGCATCTGCTCCGTAAATGGTTCCCGGATTGGCATTTCCGTGGTCTGTCGTTATGATAACCAGGGTGTTTCCGTCTTTTTCCGCAAAATCCATGACTGTTTTTATGGCATCATCAAACGCGATCTGATCATGAATAAGTGCAGCCACATCATTGGCATGAGCCGACCAGTCTACCTTTCCGCCTTCTATCTGTAAAACAAAACCCTCCTTATGATCTTTCAGATGATCGATGGCCGTTTTAGCCATTTCAGCAAGAGTCGGAGTAGTTTTTTGCAGCTCTGGCATATTTTTTCGGTCGATGGAATAGGGAAGAGCACCAGTGGTAAAAACACCCAGAATAGGTTTGTTCTTATCCGTATTTTGAAGATCCGATCGGGTTTTCAGGATTTGGTATCCTTTATTTTTATAGGAAGAATAGACATCTTTTTTATCTTTTCTTTTTTCAGCATTGAAAAACTCATCACCACCTCCCATCATTACATCAAAACCCAGTTCTGCATACATCTCGGCGATTTCAGGCTCCGCGCTTCTTTTGGCAGAATTGATGCAAAATCCGGCGGGAGTGGCATGGGTAATGGTTACAGTGGTTACGCATCCCGCTTTTTTACCTTTCTTTTTAAATTTTTGCCAGATCGGAAGATATTGTTCTCCGTTCACGCCTACATTCAGAGAACCATTGTTTACACGGAATCCGCCCCCGAAAGAAGAACTTGCTGCAGCAGAATCGGTAACGATAGAACTTGCAGAAGCAGTATCCATCAAAGCTCTCGAAACTCTGTTTTCCAGATAAAGATTCATCCAGTTGCTTTCTCGTCCCAAAATATTTTTGGAATAGAGATTTGCCATGGAAAGTGTTCCGTTGCTCATTCCGTCGCTGATCATGAAGATAATATTCTTTGCTTTTTTTCCTTTGAAGCTGAGTTTTTCTTCAGAATTTTTTCCGAATAAATCGAATGGATTCAATGAGAATGCCCCTGTTAAGAGAGCAGAACCGCTCAGGAATTTCCGTCTGTTCATTGCTGGTATTTTGAGGTTAATTTAAAGCTTATTTTTCTGATTTATATGAATTTAACATTAACCTGTTTGATAAAAAGGAATCGTTAAATTTTTGTTTAAATGAAGTTCAGATAATTTTATAGTAGATGTTTCTTTTCGTTTTTAAAAATTTTCCTGTACAAGCTGAAGATTCAGCATACTTCCCGAAGCACTTCCTGTATAAACGGAATGAGCTATCGAGCGCATGGGCGAAGAATTGTCTCCACACGCAAAAACACCGTCAACACTTGTTTTCTGAAAAGAATCGGTTTTAATATGTCCTGTCTCCGTATATTCGCAGTTTAGTTGTGCAGCAATATCCGAGTTCTGTTCAAAAGCCGGAGGTGCATAGAGTACATTCATCGGAAGAGAAGTTCCGTCCGCAAAAATAATTTCAGAAAGATTCCCTTCCCGATGAACGATTTCCATTACTTTTTCTTCCACAATGGAAATATTGTTTTTCTTTAAATCAGACATTTGCTCTTCCGGGAACTCAGCCTTTCCGTTCGTCAGTAACATCAGATCCTGCGAAAGATTTTTTACCAGTCCTGCAAGGTGAAATCCTTTTTCACCGTTTGCCAAAATTGCCGTTTTCTGGTTCCTGAATTCGTAGCCGTGACAGTAAGGGCAATGAATTACAGAGATACCCCAACATTCTTTAAATCCTTTTATATCCGGAAAAAGATCCCGAATTCCTGTAGCAAGAATGATTTTTTTGGATGAAAATATTTCCGTTTCTGTTTTTATTTCAAACCCAAAATCTGTTTTTTTCGCTTCAGTTGCTTTTTGCTGAAGGAAGGTTACTGTTTCGTATTTCAGAACCTGTTCAAGGGCTGTTTTGGAAATTTCAGCAGGCTTTTTTCCGTCCTGTGTAATAAAATTATGCGAAAAAGGTGTCTGTGCATTGCAGGGATTTCCGCTGTCCAGAATCAGAACTTTTCTTAAAGACCTTCCTAAAGCCATTGCTGCAGATAATCCGGAGTAACTTCCGCCAATAATGATGGCATCGAAAGGCTGGTTTGATGAGTTTTTCATAATTAAATATTTTTAGGAAAAGGATCTTCAAATGATATATTCTGATCAAACATATACTTCTCATTGTCTTTCAGAAGACATCTTTCCAGATCCTTTATCATCTGTTCTCTGTTTAAATCCTGACCAATGAAGACCATTTCGTTCATCCGGTCTCCCCAGTCTTTGTCCCATTTATTTTCGATAAAATCTCTGTTTTCGGAGAAAGACTGATACATTTCCCGCTGACTCATCGGCATACTGCACCACCATACTCCTGCCTTCTCCATTCGGAAAGAGCCTCCTGCCTGAGAAAAATTAAGCGCATCATCCGGTCTGGAAGCCAGCCAGAAGAGCCCTTTTGCACGCATAACACCTTCCGGATACTTTTGACCAAGATAATTCCAGAAGCGTTCCGGATGAAATGGTTTTTTGCTTCTGAAAACAAAAGAGCCCAATCCATATTCTTCCGTTTCCGGTGTATGATGTTCATTTTGAAGTTCTTTCTGCCATCCTGCAGAATTTTGAGCGGTTTCGAAATCAAAAAGTCCTGTATTGAGAATTTCCTGAGGATTAATTTTCCCGAATTCGGAGGTAATGAATTTTGCATCCGGATTTAGTTTTTTAATGGCAGCTTTCAGAAAGTTCACTGTTTCTTCCGTTACGAGATCTGTTTTGTTCAGAACAATGATGTTGGCAAATTCTACCTGATCTGTAAGAAGGTTTACAATGGTTCTGTTATCACCTTCAATATCGGTAAGATCCCTATCAGTCAATAATTCGCTGGAACCGAAATCTTTGAAGAAATGAAGACAGTCTACAACCGTTACCATTGTATCAATATAGCTGAATCGGGAAAGATCGATACCGCTTTCTTCGTCCACATAAGAGAAAGTCTGGGCAATCGGAACAGGTTCCGCAATTCCGGTTCCTTCAATCAGCAGATAATCGAAACGGTTTTCTTTTGCGAGACGTTCTACTTCAATAAGAAGGTCGTCACGAAGAGTGCAGCAAATGCATCCGTTGCTCATTTCCACAAGTTTTTCTTCGGTTCTGGATATTGTGTTTTCGTTTTTTATCAACTGTGCGTCAATGTTTACTTCGCTCATGTCATTTACAATCACTGCAACCTTCAGGTTTTCTTTATTGTGAAGAACGTGATTAAGAAGTGTGGTTTTTCCGGCACCCAAAAAGCCGCTTAAAACCGTTACAGGAATTCTTTTTTGCATGATATCTGAATGATTTTTTAATGTTTATGATTTTTGAAATTGATGAGGTGTGCAGTAATAAGTCCGGTTGCACCTGCATAAATCAGTTCGGAATGAATATGGAAAATAAAATCCAGACTGATTGAAATTGCGATGAGTGCAACAGAAGCCCAGAAAAGCAATTTCAGAGCGGTTGAGCGGATATTTCTGGTTGTTTTTGAAACCACGATAATTCCGGCGAGCAGAAATGCCAAATCAATATAGGGATTATGGGAAATACCCAGCGGAACAACCATCAGCAAAGGGAAAATAATGCAGTGGATCAGGCAGAGAACCGCCGCAGAAATACCGATAATATCTAAGATTTTTGTTTTCATTATTCTTATTGTAACTTTGTTGCAAAAGTAGGAATTAAAATTTATTAACGCAACTCTGTTGCATTAATTATATGAAACAGACAAGAAGTACACAGGCAAAAACCGAGATTCTGAAGCTGATAACAGAATCTGATCATGCGTTGTCACATGCAGATATTCAATTGAAACTGGGCGATTTGTGCAATCGCGTCACGATTTACAGAGTGTTGGAAAGACTGGAAGAAGAGGGCAGTGTCCACAGAATTGTAAATGTAGATGGTGTGGTAAATTTTGCGAAATGCAGAGGCTGTTCCGAGATACATCATCACAATCATCTGCATTTTAACTGCGAGAAATGCAAATCGGTTACCTGCATAGAGAATGTCGTTCCTGAAATTCGGCTTCCGGAGAATTTTATCATCAATCAGTATAACTTTCTGGTAAGCGGAATTTGTGAGGATTGCAGCAAAAAAGAGATGGAGAAAGGATTGTAGTTTTTTAATTTCAATTACAAAATCTGGGAACTTTCCTTAATACTGTTCATCACAAAAATACTTTTTGTCTGTCCGATTCCTTCAATTTCAGAAAGCTTGTTCACGAAAAATTCATGAAATTCATCCATATTCGGAGAGAGAATTTTCAGCATAAAATCGAAATCTCCGCTGATGTTGTAGAACTCAACCACTTCTTTCAGTTTTCCTACTTCCTCAATGAATTTTCCTGCGGTTTTTTTGTTATGAACATTCAGCGCGATCATGCAGATTACCATCATTCCCTTGTTCACTTTTTTACGGTCAACAACAGTAGTATATTCTTTAATGATTCCCAGTTTTTCCATTCGTTTGATTCTTTCGTGAGTGGGAGTGGGACTCAGGTTAATTCGTGCTGCAATATCTCGGACGCTTAATTTCGCATCCTTCTGTAAAATTCTGAGAATGGAAAGGTCTTTTTCGTCGGGTATATAATTTTCTGTTGCCATCTGTTCTGTTTTTGAAGAATTAATTTCAAATATAAGACTATTTGTTCTTTTTTAAATTGAATTACATTAAATATGTTCTTAATTTTAGTTTGAATTTTTATATACGTTCTATTAATTTTAATTTTGCAGCATAATTGAACTATATGGAGAGAAAGAATTTGATATTGATTTTAGCATCGGTAGGAACATTTGTGGAGGCTTTGGATATTGCCATTATCAATCTCACAATTCCTTCTATTCAAAAGCAATTCGATATTGGTGCAGAAACTGTACAATGGCTTCAGACTTTATATGTATTATTTTTTGGAGGCTTTCTGATTATCGGGGGAAAACTCTCCGATCAGATCGGAAGAAAGAAAATTTTTCTTTTGGGATTATTCCTTTTTATGCTGACTTCTCTGGGAGCAGGTTTGTCTGAAAGTTTCGGAACTTTAGCTATTTTTCGTGCTTTGCAGGGATTGGGAGCGGCTTTAATTATGCCTTCGGCAATGTCGATTGTAACGAATACTTTTAAGGAAGATCAGGAGAGAAACCGTGCGATTGGGATTTTCAGTTCTTTTGCAGCGATTGGTTCCGGAAGCGGACTTTCTTTGGGTGGAATCATCAGTACATATCTGAGTTGGCATTGGGTTTTCTTAATCAATGTTCCGATTCTTTTCATCACGTTGATTTTCGCGTATCAGTATCTTCCTAAAGACGAGAAAGGGATGTCCCAAAAAACAGATCTTCTGTCGGGAATTCTACTGGTTTTAGGATTGTTGAGCTTGACATACGGAACGCATGAACTGGTTCACATCAAAGAACAGACTTTATTGGTTGCAGGTTCGTTAATTTTGGCGGTTATTTTACTGGCTTCTTTCGTTTTCCGTTTAAAATCGGTTTCCCAACCTTTGATTGATTTAAAATTGTTGAAACATTCATCACTGGTAGTTTCTAATCTGGCTTTTGTGGCTTTAGGAGCATTTTTCATCGGATTTTTGTTTTTAATATCGTTGATGTTACAGAAAGATATGAATTACAGTGCGGCTTCGGCGGGACTGATGTTGGTTCCTTTCAGTGTTATGTCTGCTTTGGTGGCAAAATTTATTCTTCCTCATGTTGCCAAAAGATTAAATTCTTCGCAGATGGGAATTTTGGGCTGGATTTTCATGTTAAGCGGAGCTTTGGCGTTGTTGGTTTCCATTTATTTCGGGCATCCTTTGTCAATGGTTTTATTAGGTGCAGCATGCATTTCAGGAATAGGGATGACGTTTTGTTTTACCGCTTTGTCTGTCTTGGGAATTCAGGATGTAAATCCTTCCTCTTACGGAGTGGCTTCGAGTCTGAGTTCGACAAGCTATTTTTTAGGCGCAGGAATCGGGTTGTCTTTTATGACGTTGATGAGCCAGATTTTTCCTTCAGAATTGGCGGTGGGAAATTTGAGCCTGATTATTCTGATCGGCTATGCTGTTTTTGCATTAATAATGTTGTGTTTTTTCATCTTTAAAAATATAAAAATCGCAGAATCTGAAATCGCTGTTTCGTAAACTGACCTACTTTAAACTAAATTATATAGCGGAATGTTTATACTTTTTAAGTAACGGAAAATTAGTTTAGACATTCTTATTGAGAGAGCCACAAGAAATTGTCGGTTCTTTTTTTATTTTAGCACCATGAAAATACAAATCATCAGCGATCTGCATCAGGAATTTGGAATGTCGGAATTATCTTTTGATCATGCAGATGTCGTTGTTTTGGCGGGAGATGTTAATTTGGGAACGAAAGGAATTGAATGGATTAAAACAAAAATTCCCGATAAACCTGTGATTTATGTGTTGGGAAATCATGAATATTACAAAGGTTCTTATCCTAAAACGTTAAATAAAATAAAAGCTGCCGCAGAAAATTCCAATGTTTTTGTGCTGGAAGATGCTTTTGCAGACATCGGCGGGATTCGTTTTCATGGTGCAACGTTTTGGACGGATTTTTCTATTTTCGGAGATCCGAGATACTACGGATTCGTCTGTCAGCAAGGAATGAACGATTATAAGAAAATTAAAAGAGATCCTTCCTATTCCAAGATGAGGTCGATAGATATTTATAAAATTCATCAGTTTTCGAGATTGTGGTTAAAAGAAAGTCTTGAAAATTCAAAGGGCATGAAGAATATTGTGGTTACTCATCATGCCCCGAGTTTACAGTCGAGTCCGGAACATTTTAAAAATGATCCATTAACTTCCGCATACGTTTCCAATCTGGAGGATTTTATTTTGGAATATCAGCCTTTGTATTGGATTCACGGGCATATTCACACGCCGAAAAGATACAAAATAGGGGAGACGGAGATTATTTGTAATCCGCATGGTTATATTTCGGAAAAGTATAATGGATTTGAGAAGGAGCTGATTGTGGAGGTTTAAGTTAGTTCAACAAAAAATTATATCTTTGATACTATCAAATGATACTATCATATTTTGGAATCCTCATATAATTTTACAGATAAGACTTTTCATTATATAGATCAGGTTTATGAAATAATTTTTAAGTATCATTATGATTACGAAAAATCCTGGTCAGATTTATCTGCTCTTTTAAAAATTGTTGAAAGCGAAGAGTTTGATAAAGACTTTTCATATTATCAGTTAATAGCGACACTGGAATATTTTATTTGTAAATCTACCGTAAAAAATACGCCGTATGAAAGGTTACTTTCTAAAAATGAAAAGGTAGAAAAGTATTTTAAAACATCGTTTAAGCTTGATCAAAACAATCCACCTTTACAATATTTATATGGATTATATTTATATGAAATAGGTGATTTTAAAAATGCTGAATATGAATTCTCAAAAATCAACATTCGCTATTTTGAGGAGATAGAAGGTGATGACAGAATATTAAAAATTGAAGAATTAATTATCTGTTGTAAGATATTTTTAAGCGAGATTTACGAGTATAGCATTCTTGGTTTTATCCATGAAATAAAAAATTCTGAAGATGGATTTTATCCCGCTGATCTAATTGAAACTTTAAAGTTCAACGAAAAATATTTTACAAAAAAAATTCGCTTAGAACTTGATGGAATATAAAAGAGCCCTTACAAAAGGACTCTCCGTTTTAGAAATATATAAGTAAGATTACTTTAACGTAAACTTCACCTTCGTTTTTATGGCATCGGAAGAATTACCGATCTGTGCTTCAAAATCTCCCGGTTCTGCAACCCAGTCGTGTTTTTGGGGATCGAAGAAACTTAACGCAGATTTATCAATGGTAAACGTTACTTCTTTTTCTTCTCCCGGATTCAGATACACTTTTTCAAAACCTTTTAATTCTTTAGCCGGTCTTTCAACAGACGATTTAAGGTCGGAAATATACAGTTGGGCAACTTCTGCTCCAGCTCTTTTCCCTGTATTTTTTACAGAAACCGTAAACGTGATTTTATCATCCTGAGACATCGTTATTTTATCAGCTTTGGCTTTTCCAAACTCAAAAGTGGTGTAGCTTAAACCATGTCCGAAACTAAATAACGGTTTGATTTTTTTCGTATCATGCCATCTGTAGCCAACAAAAATTCCTTCGTTGTAGCTAATATTGATCGGATTTTTCTGATCTTTTCCTTTATCTGCTGCCAATTCCGCTTTATTTCCGGGATATTCTCCCAATTGATGCGCCGAATTGTCTTCCAGTTTCACAGGGAAAGTGAAAGGCAGTTTTCCTGAAGGGTTTGCATCACCCGCTAAAACCGAAGCAATCGAATTTCCTGCCTCAGAACCCAAATACCAAGCCTGAACTACAGTCGGAACTTCTTTAATCCACGGCATTGCCACCGCATTTCCGGAAACCAGAACAACCGCAAGGTTTTTATTCGCTTTTGCCAGTGCAGCAATTACATTGTCCTGATTGTAAGGTAATCCGTAACTTTTTCTGTCGTTCCCTTCACTGTCCTGAAAATCTGCTTTGTTTAATCCTCCAACGAAAATAACATAATCAGATTTTTTTGCCAGTTCTACAGCTTCGTTTAATAATTCGGATTCAGAACGATTGTCTTTTAAATCCTGTCCGGATTTTACCCCATTGTATTCTCCGCCGATGTCTCCCACATAACCTCTTGCATATTGTACGTCTGACTGTTTCCCGAATCTGGCTTTAATTCCGTCTAAAGGAAGCGTTTCGTATTTCACTTTTAATGAAGAAGAACCACCGCCAACCGTCATGATTTTGATAGCATTTTCGCCGATTACAGCAATTTTTTTAGCTTTATTCAGATCAATCGGAAGGATATTTCCCTGATTTTTCAACAATACAATTCCTTCTTCCCCGATTTCTTTTGCAATCGCTTTATGCTCTTCAGAAGCGATATTTCCGAAAGGTTTGTTTCTGTTCATTGTTGTTTTATACGCAAGATTTAAAAGCCTTGAAACCTTATCGTCCAGTTCTTTCGTTCCTACTTTTCCGGATTTAATTAAATCTAAATAAGGCTTTGCCAGATAATAATTGTCGTAAGCATTTTTTGTACCTGCTGAAAGTCCGTTTGTCCAGCTTCCGAACTCAAGATCCAGTCCGTTATGGATAGCCTGTTCGGTATTGTTAACAGCACCCCAGTCGGAAACCACGACCCCTTTATATTTCCATTCTCCTTTTAAAATATCGTTCAGAAGATATTGGTTCTGGCTAGAATACTGACCTTTATACATATCATAAGCTCCCATGATCGTCCATGAATCACCTTCCGTAACGGCTGCTTTAAAAGCCGGAAGATAAATTTCATACAACGTTCTGTCGTCCACTTTTACATTGCTGGTATGACGGAACATTTCCTGATTGTTCAGGGCGAAATGTTTCACAGAAGTTGCCACACCGTTGGATTGTACTCCTTTGATGTAAGGAACTACCATTTTTGAAGTCAGATAAGGATCTTCACCCATGTATTCGAAGTTTCTTCCGTTGAGTGGAGTTCTGTAAATATTAACTCCCGGTCCCAGAAGAATATCTTTTTTTCGGTAACGGGCTTCTTCACCCAGTGCTTTACCGTAATTCCATGACATTTTTTTGTTCCATGTCGCGGAAAGTGCCGTTAAAGCAGGGTAGGCGATAATAGAGTCGTTTGTCCAGCCTGCCTGATTCCATTCATCCCACATCACTTCAGGGCGAACTCCGTGAGGTCCGTCCGTCGTCCAGAATTCAGGAATTCCCAATCTCGGAACACCCGGTGAACTGAATTTTGACTGGGCATGAAGCATCGCCACTTTTTCTTCCAGAGTCATTCTGGAAAGGGCATCTTTTACCCGTAATTCCACAGGTTTGGATTCGTCTAAATAAACAGGAAGCGGTGTATTTTGAGCCATATAAGAAGCAGAAATAAATGTGAATAAACTTACAATGGCGGTTTTCTTAAACATAAAAAGCCTTTTTTGATTGGAAACAAAAATAGCAAAAAATTTTATTATCTCAAATTGAGAAAATAAATTTTAAATAAATAATTTTTAATAACCCGTGATTTGAAAATAAAAAAGACATCATTTCAAAAAACTGAAACAATGTCTGAATATATAATAATAGACTTTTTTAAAATGTCAATAGTGAATTGTCAATGGTGGATTGTTAGTGATGAACTTTAAAGCATAACGGAAAAATTCACTATTCACCATTCACAATTCCCTCAAATCAGTTCCAGCCTTTCACAGCACCGCCTTTGAAAATTTCCTCTGCCTTCTTCACCACTTCATCAGATTCATAAGCTTTTACGAAATTTTTTACCTTTTCGGAGGTTTTGTTATCTTCTCTGGAAACAATTACATTTACATAAGGAGAATCTTTGTCTTCTTTGAAAATTCCCTGTTTATCAGCATCCAATCCCGCCTGCGCAGCAAAATTATTGTTGATAATGGCAATTACCACTTCTTTATCATCCAACACTCTCGGCAGTTGCGGCGCTTCAATTTCAAGGATTTTTAACTGTTTAGGATTGGCAACAATATCCGTTACTTTCGGTAAAAGTCCGATGCCGTCTTTCAGTTTCAGCAAACCGTTTTTCTGTAAAAGAAGTAAGGAACGTCCGCCATTGGTAGGATCATTCGGAATTACAACTGTGCTTCCGTTCTGAAGTTCATCTATGCTTTTAATTTTCTTTGAATACGCAACGATAGGGTAGACAAAAGTATTCCCAACAACCGCTAATTTATATCCTCTCTGTTTGGACTGTTCGGTTAAATAAGGAACGTGCTGAAAAGCATTGGCGTCAATATCACCGTTATTCAGAGCCTCATTGGGAACCACATAATCGTTGAAGGAAACCAGCTCTACTTCAAGGTTGTATTTTTCTTTGGCTACTTTTTTCGCCACTTCGGCAATTTCCTGTTCAGGTCCTGAAGTGATTCCTACTTTTATAAAGTTAGGATCCTCTTTTTTGGATGAATTACAGCCGGTAAATGCTAACAAACCCGCTGCTAAAAAACTTAAAATCTTTATTTTTTTCATTGTAAATTATTTTCTTTTTTAAAAAGGGCGAAAAGCAAAAAGGTTAGATTTTTAAAATTCTTTAATAAATAAAATATGGCTTTTACTCCTTTTTGCTGATCTTCCGCCCGATTGATGGCTGAAATTTTCAAACCACCACACTATTTCACATTCACACTTATCACATTATTTTCAAAATACACACACTCACTCTCACTCACACTCTCTCACACTCAAACACTCCCACCCTCCAACACAAAACCCCTCCCACTAAAAAAACTCAACGATGATCAAACCTCTTCGCTAATCGGTCTCCCGAAAACTGAATGATAAAAACAATCGCAACCAGTAATCCCAACACAAGATTCATGATCACGGCATCATAACCGATGTAGCCGTACTGATATCCGATCTGTCCCAATCCTCCGGCTCCGACAGCTCCTCCCATCGCAGAATAGCCGACAAGCGTAATTAAGGTAATTGTTGCGTTATTAATCAAAGAAGGAAGTGCTTCCGGCAACAATATTTTTCTGATGATCTGAAACGGGCTTGCTCCCAAAGCTCTTGCAGTTTCAATTAAACCATAAGGAACTTCCAGTAAGCTGTTTTCTACCAGTCTTGCAATAAAAGGAGCCGCTCCGATGCTTAAAGGAACCAAAGCTGCGTTTACCCCGATAGACGTTCCCACCAGACTTCTCGTGAAAGGAATCATCCACACAATTAAAATAATAAAAGGAATAGAACGGAAAATATTCACCAGAACAGATAAAATCCTGTTGTAGATTACATTTTCCAAAAGCTGTCCTTTCCGTGTTAAAAACAATAAAATTCCGACAGGCAAACCCAGAACAAATCCGAAAAACCCCGAAACAAACGTCATAAAAACCGTCTCCCAAATTCCCTTTGATAAAAGAGAAATCACCGTATCACTAAGCATATCCTCTTACCGTATTTTGAATTTTATTCTGATTGAAATAATAAATTGCCTGTTGATTTTTCTCCTCTTCTCCCTGAAGCTGAAGCAATAGCTTTCCAAAATTGGAATCGCCTAAATATTCAACATCCGCTTTCAGCAGTTTGTATGGAATTTTATATTTATCGTAAACAATGGAAAGCAGTTCTTCCACCGATATGTTTTCATTAAGTTCTACTTCCACCAATGGAAATAATCCGTCTTGTGGCTCTTGCTGTAGTTTTTTATTCAGTTCCTGTGGTATCGTCATAACACTAGAGTTTAAAAATTGTTTGATGATAGGATTCTCTTTGTTCGAGACAATCTCGCTTAAAGTTCCTTTAATTAATAGTTGACCTTTGTCGATTACCGCAACATGGTTACAAACCGTTTTGATGACTTCCATTTCGTGCGTAATCAACAAAATCGTAATTCCAAGTCTCTGGTTAATATCCCTCAACAACTGCAAAATCGATTGCGTAGTTGCCGGATCGAGCGCGCTCGTCGCTTCATCACAGAGCAGGAGATAAGGATCATTTGCTAAAGCTCTTGCAATGGCAACCCTCTGTTTTTGCCCTCCCGAAAGACTTTTAGGATAATCATGAGCTTTGTCTTCCAGTCCTACGATTTTCAGCAGTTCATTTACTTTTTTATTAATTTCAGTTTTGCTGACATGATCCAGCTCTAACGGAAGCGCAATATTTTCAAAAACAGTTCTCGAAGAAAGCAGGTTGAAATGCTGAAAAATCATCCCGATCTTTTTCCTTTCCTGTGCCAATTGTCTCGAATTTAATTTCGTAAAATCCTTTCCGTTAATCACAATTTTACCACTGTCAGGTTTTTCAAGAAGATTCACCGTTCGGATTAACGTACTTTTTCCCGCTCCCGAAAATCCGATGATGCCTACAATATCGCCCTGTTCAATCCTCAGACTTACATTATCCAGCGCCTTGAACGACTGTTTCTTCTGATGAAATGTTTTTGAAACATTCTTTATCTCTATCATTTTTTACTTAAATTTTATATTGGCTGATAAGGTCTTGCGTTTTTGTTCACGTGCCTTATCACTCTTCTTATTTTCACTTTAGACCGCTTGGAAAGCTTAAAATATTTAGTCACGTTCGTTAAAAGAACTCCGGCAAGAATAACAATCAATCCGTAAAACTGGTTGATGTTAATGGTCTGATTCGCAACGATCCAACCCGCAATTACAGTAACAATAGGATTGATGTAAGTATGCGTACTTACCAAAGCGGCTGGTTTTACAGACAAAAGCCAGATATACGAAAGATAAGCGATAATTGATCCGAATACAATAAGGAAAAATAATCCTAACCAGGCGTTTAACGGTACTTTTATGATTGAAAAACCAGTCCATTCATTTCTGAAAAATGCAATAACCAATGAAGCAATACCCGCTGTTATAAGCTGTTGGGCAATATTCATAAAAGTTGACTGACCAGCCGGATTTTTTTTGGAATAAAGAGATCCTAAAACCCACGCTACGGAACTTAAGCCCAGAACAACAAATGCAATTATCCTGATTGAAGCATCTGCCGTTTGTGTATGCGAGCCGGAAGCACTTACACTTCCGTTAAGAAATAAAATAAGTCCTGCAAACCCGATCACCAAGCCCAAAGGAATAAACTTATCCGAGAAATAATAACTCCAGTTTTTCTTATCAATGGCAATAAACCAGAATGGGCCGGTTGCAATAGCGATGGCTGCTTCAGAAGCGGTTACATATTGTTCTCCCCACGCAACCAATCCCGTTCCTCCCGTAAGGATGAGAATTCCGGTGATGGCATTTTTTTTCCAGTTGATGGCAGAATTGGCTTTTTCACCTTTTACGAGCAGATATCCGATCATTATTATTCCTGCTCCCAAAAATCTGAACCCCGAAAGAATAAAAGGCGGAAATCCGTTTAACCCGAAAGAAATGGCGAGGAAAGTAATTCCCCATATTACATAAATATTGGTGAAGGCTATAGGAATCAGCCATTTGTTTTTATTAGTATTCATGATATTTTTTAATGTTGTTTTTAAAATAAAAAAGGCTCTACAACGTGGTAAAGCCTTTAGAAATATGTCATATAAAAGTAAGGTTAACCACAACAGGAATGAAGCATAGGCATACAGCAATACATCATCATAAAATGATTAATATGTTTTCTTACGCTGCTGTTCTTGAATTCTGCTTTCATTGTATTATTATATCCTGATTACGGTTGCAAATATAAAACATATTTTTTTATTAGTCCACTAAAAAAGTAGACTTTTTAGTAAATAAATTGACCTCTTGTTTTTAATGTTTTGATTTTTAATAATTTAATTTTTGAAAATACTATCAATTCACCTTTAATTTCGCTCAAAAAATCCGAATAATAGCTTTCAACTTCCTGTTGATGTTCCGAAAATCAAGCCTTCGCTGCGTGTAACCCCTTCGCGGACGAAAAATTTACAGTAATACAGAAAGGAAATTAATGCTCATCACGTTAAAAAAATAATTCCCGGCTTATTTCAGTTTAATCAAAATAAAACCGATTTATTATCATACATCATGATCCGGCAAATTCAGGCTGCCTAATTTTACATCATCATTAAAAATCAAAATCATGGAAAGAACAGAAGTTGTTTTAGGAAATGTAAGAGGGGAGATTCAGCTTTTCTCAGATGAGAAAAAAGCAGGAAAAATGGACATCTCCGTCATTAAAGATAAACTAACGGTGTATCATACAGAAGTAAACGAAGAATTTGAAGGCAGAGGATTTGCAAAGATCCTGCTGGAAAAACTGGTGTCCTACGCAAGAGAAAATCATCTCAAAATTGTTCCGCTGTGTCCTTACGTTCACACGCAGTTCAAACGCCGTCCCGACGAATACAGCGATGTATGGTTCAAAGAAGAACTGTAGAATTTTAAAATTGTAAACCATTAACTTTTAATTGAATCAAAATGAAAGCACTGAACTTTTTGGTAATCGGAAAAAATGTCGAAATTCTTGCAACCTTACAAAGAATTATCGAAAAAAATGATGGATGGAAGGCTGAAATTCTGAGTGATGAAAGCAAGAGTCAGGATTTTATCAAGAATAATCCCGTCGATATTGTTTTACTGAGTTCCGGTCTGGAAGAACAGTTCGAAAAACAGATCAGTGTTTTTTGCAGAAATTTTGATGAAAATATAAAAGTAATAGTACATTACGGTGGCGGAAGCGGATTGCTGTTCAACGAGGTGGAAAACAATTTTGCAGCAGCAAAAAAGCCTGAAAACAGAGTCGTGCACCGCACAGATTTAAGAGGAGTAACCAACGAACAGTGGCTGATCAGTAAAAAGACCTTCAGCTTCGGAGAATTTTATGATCCCGAAAAAATGCAGTTCGGCGCCTTAAGAGTGCTGAATGATGATACCGTAGCCGCAGGAAAAGGCTTTGGAACGCATCCTCACGACAATATGGAAATCATCAGCATTCCACTGGAAGGAACCCTGATCCATCATGACAATCTGGGAAACCATAACGAAATAAAAGGCGGCGAAATTCAGGTGATGAGCGCCGGAACCGGATTAATGCACAGTGAATTCAGTAAAGATGAAGGCGATTTGGTTAAATTTCTGCAAATCTGGGTTTATCCCAATAAAAGAAATGTAACGCCGAGATACGACCAGATGAAACTCGACAGAACGAAAAGCCAAAACAGATTTCAGCAGATCCTTTCACCCGACCCTCAAGACGACGGAATATGGATCCATCAGGAAGCATGGTTTCATCTCGGAGATTTTGAAAATACAGTTGAAACCCAATATCAGATAAAGAAAAAAGGAAACGGCGTCTACGTTTTCATCATCAAAGGAAGCGCAGAAATTGAAGGACAGCAACTCGAAGAAAGAGACGGCTTCGGAATTTGGGATATTTCCGAATTAAACATAAAATCCACATCGGAAAACACAGAGATTCTCCTCATGGAAGTTCCGATGGAAGTATAGTGATATGGTGTGAATTGTTTTGAAGCTCTCTTTTTTAAGGGAGCTTTTTTAATTTTCGGGAAAGTTTCTTGCAGGGGTGCAAGAAGGTTTCCCGTCTTCCGGAAAGTTTGTCGCAGGGGTGCAGGAAACTTTCGAGGTTCCCGGAAAGTCTCTTGCAGGGGTGAAACATACTTTCCCGGTTACCCGAAAAGCCGTTACAGTACTGTTTTGAATTTCTTCAGACAAATTTGTCTTTTAACTCTGAATTCTTTTCCGGCACATTTGTCATCCTGTAAGGATCTAAGCAAAATATTAGAAATACTGAAAAAATAAAATTTAAAATTCCAAAGCAAAGACAATGTAAAATTGTTCTATAAAAATAAACAAAGAAAAACAGATGCTAAAACACACGCTTCATCACAGATGAAATCTGCATAACTTTGCTTCCTCAAAATAAACACCATCATAAAAAAAAACTTTGCGTTTGAAAATGTCCAGCTTTCCGCCACATCTGTCATCGTGAAAAGATCTAAGCGAAGTAGTATAAATTCACACAAAATATTCGAGTATAGATTCCTCCGGAATGACAATCATGACGTATCTATTTTTAAAAAATTTAAGTAATACCCTTCATTTTAAAAAGTTCAGACAGGCTTATTTTCAACCAACAATTCGCAAATTAGCAAAATCCAAAAAAATTCCCGATTTTTGCCCTCTCCAAAAAATTCCGAGACATTCATGAAACTTTGTATTGCCGAAAAACCCAGTGTTGCCAGAGATATCGCCAAAGTGTTGGGCGCCACCACGCCGAAACAGGGCTATATGGAAGGAAACGGCTATTGTGTGACATGGACTTTCGGGCATCTTTGCACCCTCAAAGAACCCCACGACTACGGTCCGCAGTACAAGTCATGGAACCTGTTTCTGCTGCCCATTATTCCCAATAATTTTGGGATCAAATTAATCCCCAACAAAGGCGTTGAAAATCAGTTTAAAGTTATTGAAAGATTAGTTGAAGAATGTGATGAGGTCATCAATTGCGGGGATGCCGGTCAGGAAGGAGAACTGATCCAGAGATGGGTTTTACAGAAAGCAAAATGCAACAAACCCATTCAGCGTTTGTGGATTTCATCCCTTACCGAAGAAGCGATTAAAGAAGGTTTTGCCAATCTAAAACCTGCCGAAGAGTACAAAAATCTCTATCTCGCAGGAAATGCAAGAGCGATTGGAGATTGGTTATTAGGAATTAATGCAACGCGGCTTTTTACCAAAAAATTTGGCGGAAATAAAGCCGTTCTTTCCATCGGAAGGGTGCAGACTCCCACTTTGGCAATGCTTGTTCAGCGTCAGAAAGAGATCGATGCTTTTACTACCGAAGAATATTGGGAACTGAAAACCAAATACCGCGAAGTTATTTTTAACGCCGCTATCGACCGTCTTAAAACTTTGGAACGCGCAGAAAAAGGGCTGGAATATCTAAAACAGAATCCTTTCGAAATCGTATCCTTTGAAATTAAAGAAGGAAAAGAAAAAAATCCGAGACTCTTTGATTTGACGGCACTTCAGGTGGAAGCCAACAAAAAATACGGCTATTCTGCGGAGAATACTTTAAATTATATTCAGAGTCTTTACGAGAAAAAGCACGTTACGTATCCTCGTGTGGATACAACCTACTTGTCTGAAAGTTTATATCCGAAAATAGAAGGAATTCTGAAGAAAATGTATTTCTATCAGGAACTTATCGCCCCTTTACTGGAAGCTCCGATTCCCAAATCGAAAGCGGTTTTTGATGATACCAAAGTAACAGATCACCACGCAATTATTCCGACGGAAGTTCCGCCTTCCCAGAATTTAAGCAGGGAAGAAAAGTTAGTTTATGATCTGGTTGCGAAACGTTTCATTGCCGTATTTTATCCCGAATGTAAAATTTCCAATACTTTAGTAGAAGGAAAAGTAGGAACCATTCCTTTCAAAACCAGCGGAAGACAGGTTCTGGAACCGGGATGGAGAGCCGTTTACGCCAAAGAACCGAAAGAAGAACCCAACGATAAAGAAAAAGAAAAGGAAGAAGAACAGACCATTCCCGAATTTACCGTCGGAGAAACCGGACCACATGATCCGATCATCCATCAGGGAAAAACGACTCCGCCAAAACCTTACACGGAAGCAACTCTGCTGAGAGCTATGGAAACTGCCGGAAAACAGGTGGAAGATGATGAACTGCGCGAACTCCTGAAAAACAACGGCATCGGAAGACCTTCAACCCGAGCCAATATTATCGAAACCCTTTTCAAACGGAAATATATCGAGAAGAAAAGAAAAAATCTCATCGCTACCCAAACCGGAATTCAACTGATTGACACCATTGAAGATGAATTGCTGAAAAGTCCCGAATTAACCGGAGAATGGGAACTGAAACTCCGAAAAATTGAAAAAGGCGAATATGAAGCCAATCATTTTAAAGAAGAGCTGATCCAGATGGTGACAGACCTTACCAAAAAAGTAGTTGACGGAAAAGGGAAAGTGATTTCTTTGGAAGAAGAAAAAGTGGAGGAGGTAAAAGAAAAGAAAAAACGTGAACCTGCCGTTAAAAAAGAACTCCAATCCTGGGAAGAAACCAAATGCCCGAAATGCAAAGAACATCATTTGATGAAAGGAAAAACCGCTGTCGGATGTTCCGATTTTAAAAACTGCGGCTTTAAAGTTTCCTTTGAAATCTTCGGAAAAAAACTTTCGGATAAGCAATTAATGGATTTGGTCTTAAAAGGCAAAACTTCAAAATTAAAAGGCTTCACCACTCATCCCGAAAGTTTGGCGGAAGGTATTTTGTCGATGGATGAGCAATTTCAGATTGTTTTAAACTAAAGATTAAACACAAATACCACAAATATTTTCACGAATACCACAACGAAATATCAATAGGAGCGGACTTTAGTCCGCTTTCAAGTTTTACCCAAAACAACGGCTTCAGCCAAAACTTAATAATTCTTAACCCCTCAAATATCCTTAATGGTTAAAATATTTGCGCCATTTGTGAACAAATTATTCGTGCAATTCGTGTTTAAAAATAAAATTTGTGAAATCTATCCGTGCCATTCGTGTTTAAATCAAAAGCAAACATAATATTTTCGCATTTGTAAAAAAAAATGTGCAACTTGTATTCAAATTATAAACAAAAAAATGACTCCCCATAAAAAACAGCTCATCACCGACAGTTTCAACCGCTCCGAAACATTAAAATTCTACAAAGCCGAACTTCTGGAAGTGGAAACCGACTTCATTTCCATGAAAATTCCGAAAATGGAACTCATGACAAGAAAAGCGGGAATGTTCAACGGAGCCATGATTGCTTCTTTGGTGGATGTTTCTTCCGGTTATGCGGCAGTAAGTCATTACGAAGAAGACTGTTATGTGGTAACCGTTGAATTGAAAGTCAATTATTTAAGACCTGCCATCGGAGACGCTTTAATTTCGAAATCTTATGTGATAAAAGGAGGTTCAAAGATCAGCGTGATCCGTACCGAAATTTATGTGGTAGATGAAGACGGAGCTTCCGAAAGTCACGTTGCCACGTCTTTGGTTACGATGATGAAGATCAGATAATTTTTCAAACAAGTGGAATAGCTTTTGCACAGGAACACGCATCAACAACATTAAAAAATCATACTATGAACTTAATTATTCGACTTTTGGTAACGGCCATTGTTGCCTATCTTTTAACATGGATTTTACCGGGAGTACACTTTACAGGATTTGGCGGAGCGATCATTTTTGCCATCGTTTTAGGACTTTTAAATTTAATTGTAAAACCTGTTCTTAATATTTTGGGATTGCCTTTAACCATTATTACATTGGGGCTGTTCACTTTAGTAATCAATGCAATTATCATCCTGATCGCGGATTATTTTATAGACAGCATGATGGTAGACGGATTCTTATGGGCACTGATTTTCAGCATCCTGCTTTCCATCGTCAGCTCACTGGCAAACTCAATGTTTTCGGACGGAGATTAGTTTAAAATTTAAAATGACATAAAAATCGCCTGTTAAAACGACAGGCGATTTTTTGTGCGCGTTTGTGTTTTAAAAATAGTTAACTTTGGCAATCTTTGAATTAAATAAAGACTTTATGATTGGATTGAATGATAAAGTCATAAAAAATGAATTAATATGAAACTTAAGTACAGTCTGCTGGCTTTGGCAGCTCCGCTCTTAATGAATGCACAACAACTAATGACGCCTGAAATTTTATGGACTTTGAAAAAAGTTGGGGTACAGGCAGTTTCTCCCGATCAGTCTTCGTTAATCTACAAAATAGGACAGACCGATCTTAAAACCGAAAAAACAAAAAGCGAGAACTATTTCCTGAATGTTCTGAACAATCAGTCCGTGAAAGTTGATTTAGGTAAAAAAGCACTGATTCAGTGGGATAAAAACGGATTGTACGCGCAGGAAGGTGATAAGATTTTCCTTTCAAAAGACAATGGTAAAACATGGACGGAGTTTTACACCATTGGTGAAGCAGACAACATTGTTATTTCTCCCGACGGTAAAAAAATAGCCTTCAGCAAGCAGGTTTTGGTAGAAAAAGTAATGGGAAAAGACAAATATTCCGACACTCCGAAAACCACCGCGCAGGTTTATACAGATCTGAATCACAGACACTGGGATTATTTCAATGAAGGGAAATACAATCATGTTTTCGTAGTAAATGTTTCAGATAAAGCAGATGCTGCAAAAGATTTACTGGAAGGGAAAATGTGGGATTCGCCACAAAGACCTTTTGGCGGAGCGGAAGATTTCATCTGGAGTCCGGATTCTGCACAGCTTTTATATGTAACTAAACCGAAAAGCGGCAAAGAATACTCTACAAGCACAAACACAGATATTTTTGCATACGATCTTGCTTCAGGAACAACAAAAAATTTAACCGAATCCAATAAAGGATACGACGTTAATCCGAAATTCAGTCCGGACGGAAAATCACTTTTGTGGCAGAGTATGGCAAGAGACGGTTATGAAGCCGACAAAAATGATGTAAAAATCATGGATTGGAAATCCGGAAAAACAACAAACTTAACGCAAAGCTGGGACGAAAGTGTTTCCGGAGATGTTTTCTGGAGCGGAGATTCAAAAATGATCTATTTCACGGCAGCTTTCAGAGGAACGAAGCAGTTATTTTCTTTAGATCCTAAAAATGCCAAAGTGCAGCAGATCACAAAAGGTGATTTTGATGTGAATGAAATTTTTGCCGATCAGAAAACTTCACTTTTGGTAGGAAGAACCGATATCAACCACGCCACAGATATTTTCTCTGTTAACCTTAAGAACGGAGAAATGAAGCAGGTTACGGAAGCCAATAAAGAAATGTATGCACAGTTGGCTCAGGGAAAATCTGAACTGAAAATGGTGAAAACTTCGGACGGAAAAGAAATGGGAGTGTGGTTCCATTATCCGCCAAACTTTGATCCGAATAAAAAATATCCAACCCTTGTTTATTGTCAGGGAGGTCCGCAATCTGCCTTAACGCAGTTTTTCAGCACACGATGGAACTTTGCTTTAATGGCAGCCAACGGATATATCGTTGTTGCACCAAACAGAAGAGGAATGCCGGGTTGGGGAACAAAATGGAATGAAGAAATCTCCAGAGACTGGGGAGGACAACCAATGAGAGATTATCTTGCCGCAACAGATTACGCAAAAACGCTACCTTACGTTGACGGAAGCAGAGTTGCTGCTGTCGGAGCAAGTTATGGAGGATACAGCGTATTTATGTTAGCCGGAATTCACGAAAACAGATTCAAAACGTTCATTGCTCATGATGGATTATTTGATATGAAATCATGGTATCTGACAACGGAAGAACTCTGGTTTGCGAACTGGGATTTAGGTTCACCATGGGAAAAGCCACAGCCAAAAGCTTATACGGAATTCAACCCAAGCAATTTTGTTGATAAATGGAACAAACCGATTATGATCGTTCAGGGCGGAATAGATTACCGTGTTCCTTACGAGCAGGGACAGGAAGCATTTCAGGCAGCAAAACTGAGAGGTTTAAAATCTAAACTGGTTTATTTCCCGAACGAAAATCACTGGGTGCTGCATCCTCAAAACGGTTTGGTTTGGCAAAGAGAATTCTTCGACTGGTTAAAAGAAACTTTATAAATATAATCTTCCCTTACGAATTCCCCTCCTTTGGAGGGGTGGCAAAAATTCACAGAATTTTTGACGGGGTGGTTTAAAAAGATACAAAAATCAACAGAAAACGGACTTTAGTCCGTTTTTTGTTTTTAGAAAATATGCTTATTGGCTGAGTGAAAAGTTATCGCGAACGAAAATATTCAGTTAAATTTAAAATGAGTTTAAATTTAACTGCAAAAGGGACAAAAGATTTTATTGGATTTATTTAAAGTATTTCAAAAGTCTGCAAAGAGAAAAAATCTTTGATTTTTTAAACTTATATGCTCTTTCTTTTCATTTAAGGATTGAACTTAAACAACTAAAGTGTTACAATTTTTGCGGTAAAAAACTTAGACAAGTTTTAAAAGAAAATCTTAGCGTTCCTTGCGTTAAAAAAAGTAAAAACCTATAAATTTGAATCATGCAAAACAGAATATCTTCCTTTCCACCCATCATCGACAACGATTCTAAAATTATCATTCTGGGATCAATTCCGGGTGTAAAATCGTTAGAAAAACAGCAGTATTATGGTCATCCCCAAAATAAATTCTGGAAAATCATCTTTGAATTGCTCAATGAAGAATTTACAGAAGATTATGCGGAAAGAATTAATATTTTAAAGAAGCATAACATTGCACTTTGGGATGTTATCGATTCCTGCGAAAGAAAAGGAAGTCTGGATTCTGAAATAAAAAATGAAGAAGCCAACCAGATTGAAGAACTTCTGGAAGATTATCCGAATATTAAGGCAATCTTTTGTAACGGCGGAAAGTCCTATAAAAATTTGCAGAAAATTTTAGGAAAGAACTATAAAATACCTGTATTTTTACTGCCTTCTACAAGTCCGCTTCATACGGTTTCTTTTGAAAAGAAACTGGAGGAATGGAAATTAATTAAGGCACATTTATGAAAAAACTAATACCGTTATTTTTATTCTTTATTTATATCAATATTTTTTCTCAGGAATATCATTTTGATTATTATATCAAATACAATTATGAACTGAAAAGGAATAAGAAAGAGAGACCTGAAATAATGGAATTTCAATATATTGTAAATTCTCAAGATCATTCTTACAGGATTTTTTTTAAATCTGTTGAAAAAAATGAACTCACTGCTACAATTATAGATTTTAAAAATAGTTTACAACATAACTTTGATGTAAAGAATACTAAATTTCCCTTAAACGCAAGTGATTTTGACTATAAATACTCTACAAGAATGCACCTTGTTAAAAATCAATTTGAAGAAGAATCTAAAAGAAGATTTTTCAATTCTGAATTGATAAAAAACCAAAATGACGGACTTGTTAATTATTTGATAAAAGAATTTAAAAATGACAAAATGAGGAAGCCAAGAGCTTCTGCGGAGGTTATTTTAGTAGAATTTAAAGATGATTTATCATTTGTAGGACTTCAGTTATTGTTTGATTACTATGAAATTGATAAAAAGGTGAAATTTAGTAATAACTATATTTTAAAATATGCCTCAAATAAGTCTGAAGATTTAGAAATTAATCTGTCATTGAACGCTATAGAAGCACAGGATTTCACTATAAAGATAAATCAAAATCAGTTAAAATTTAAGGATAATTAAAATATAAAGCAAGAAATTTTCTTGCTTTATATTTATTGTTGACAATTCACGTTAATGAATTATCAAATTACTTCTCAATCCTGTAAACCTCCTCATAAGGCTGAATCAAAACCCAACCATTTCCTGAGAATTTCATCTGGAATTCCTCACCGCTTCCTCTTCCAATCAGACTTTTGAAAGAAACGTTGGTTTTCAGTTCAGGAGATAGATTTCCCGACCACGCAACGGTGGCATTCGGATCTGTGAAAACCGGTGCATCGGGAGTTACCAGTAATGTCAACGGTTCGCCGTGAGTGGTAATTGCGATATGTCCCGTTCCGGATAATTTCACCTGAAAAAGTCCGCCCGACATTACGCCTGCAATACTTTTCAGCATGGTAATATCGCTTTTAATACTTTGTTCGTGTGCCAAAACATCGTTTCCGTTTACGCAGACCGCTTCATTATTCAAATAAAGAATACGAACTTTTTTACCTGAATCCGCCACGTATAGTTTTCCGGTTCCTTCGGCTTTCATTAATTTTGCGCCTTCGCCGCTGATCGCTTTTTTCAATAAATTTCCGATTCCTCCGGAAAGCATTCCCTGTCTTTCGAAATTAACGTTTCCGATGTAGCCAACCATGCTTCCTGTCTTCGTCCAGACAGACTGATTGTTGAGGTTGATCTCCAGAAGAGAGGGTTTTTCCAGCTCGAAATAATCTCTTTCCATTGGATTTTCTTTCGTTTCATTCACAAAAGATTCAATCGAATATTTGCTCATAGTGTAAATTTTTAATGTTCTCAAAAATAGCTTTTTTATGGCTTAAAAAATATCGGAAAATCACGGTTTTTTATTTCAATTAAAATTAATCTAAATACTTTGAATCTTCGTATTTCGAAAATAAGTGAAACGCCCTTGTTTATCTTGGTTTTAATAATTTAAATAAATTCTCTGTTTAGCCTCGCGTTTGAATACTTGCAAGACTAAACAAAATTCTTAAATACACCTTTTTAATTTAAAGGAATACAAACGCATTTTATTTAAAAAAGCAAAGCGAAAATAATTATACTATTGATTATTAGTTGATTGTGTTTATTTAAAAAATGTAAAAAGAGTTTATTTAACATCTATGTAAATAATACTTGACAAAGGGGTGTTTCATGTCGTATATTTGCACTCCGAAAATTACACCTTGTAATTTCAATAATTTTTAAACCGTAATTTAAAAAATGAAAACATCAGATTTTAATTTTGATCTTCCTGCAGAATTATTGGCAGAACACCCATCAGAGCACAGAGACGAAGCCAGACTAATGGTACTTGATAGAAAAACACAGACTATCGAGCACAAATTATTCAAGGATGTTGTGGATTATTTTGAGGAAGATGATTTATTTATCTTTAACAATACTAAAGTTTTTCCTGCACGTTTATACGGAAACAAAGAAAAAACAGGAGCAAAGATTGAAGTTTTCCTTTTGAGAGAGCTTGATAAAGAAACCCGTGTTTGGGATGTTTTGGTAGATCCTGCAAGAAAAATCAGAATCGGTAACAAATTATTCTTCACAGAAGACGAGTCTTTGGTTGCTGAAGTTATCGATAACACCACTTCAAGAGGAAGAACGTTAAGATTCTTATTCGATGGTTCTTACGAAGAATTCAGAGCTAAACTGAAAGAATTAGGAGAAACTCCGCTTCCAAAATACATCAAAAGAGATGTTGAGCCGGAGGATGCGGAAAGATATCAGACGATTTATGCAAAAGTTGAAGGTGCGGTTGCAGCTCCTACAGCAGGTCTTCACTTTTCAAAGCACTTAATGAAGAGATTGGAGATCAAAGGAATTAATTTTGCTGAGGTTACACTTCATGTTGGTTTAGGAACTTTCAACCCAATTGAGGTAGAAGATCTTTCTAAGCATAAAATGGAGTCTGAAGAGATCTTCATCGACGAGAAAAACGCTCAGATCATCAACAACGCTGTTGATGCGAACCGAAGAGTTTGTGCAGTTGGAACGACTACGATGAGAACACTTGAAACTTCTGTTTCTTCAAATAAAAAAATCTCTGCATTCCACGGCTGGACAAATAAATTCATTTATCCGCCACACGATTTCGGAGTGGCAAACTGTATGATCACCAACTTCCACACGCCAAAATCTACATTAATTATGATGATTGCAGCGTTTGCAGGAAGAGATTTCGTAATGCATGCCTATGAAGAAGCCGTAAAAGAGAAATACAAATTCTACTCTTACGGAGACGCAATGCTAATTTTATAAGAACGGAAGCTGGAAGTTGGGTGTTGGAAGTTTACAATTCGGCGCCCAATTTTTCTTCCATCTTCTGACATCTAACTTCCAACAATATAATGAAAGACATCAGAACTTTATCACTGGACCAGCTCAAAGAATACTTTGTTTCTTTGGGAGAGAAACCGTTTCGTGCGAAGCAGGTGTACGACTGGTTGTGGAGTAAAAATCTCCACTCGATTGATGAAATGACGAATCTTTCAAAGTCTCTTCGTGAAAGAATCGCGGAAGAGTATACCATCAATCCTGTTTCTGTGGATCAGCTTCAGAAAAGTACAGACGGAACCATTAAAAACGGAGTGAAATTACACGACGGCTTATTGGTGGAATCTGTTCTTATTCCTACAGAAACCAGAACCACCGCTTGTGTTTCTTCACAGGTCGGATGTTCATTAAACTGCGAATTCTGTGCAACCGCAAGACTCAAAAGAATGAGAAATCTTGAAGTTGCTGAGATCGTGGATCAGGTTGCTTTAATCGACAGCCAGAGTAAAATGTATTTCGACAGACCGCTTTCCAATATTGTTTTTATGGGAATGGGAGAGCCGATGATGAATTACAAAAATGTGGTGGAAGCCATCCGCAAAATAACCCAGCCGGAAGGTTTGGGAATGTCTCCCAGAAGAATTACCGTTTCTACTTCAGGAATTCCGAAGATGATTAAGATGTTGGCTGATGAAGAACTGAAAGTGAAATTAGCTTTATCACTTCATTCCGCAATCGAAGTAAAACGTAATGAGATCATGCCTTTTTCCGATAAATTTCCTTTAACTGAAATCATGGAGTCTCTCCAGTATTGGTACAAAAAGACAGGTTCAGTCATTACTTTTGAATATTGTGTATGGAAAGGAATTAATGACAGCGATGAAGATATCAAAGCTTTGATTAAATACTGCAAGCAGGTTCCTTCTAAAGTTAATTTAATTCAGTACAATCCTATTGGTGACGGAAAATATGACCAGTGCAACAAACAGGCAGAAGAAAATTATATCCGTCAGCTTGAAAATGCAGGAATTGTATGCATGGTAAGAAAAAGCCGTGGTGGAGACATTGATGCAGCATGCGGACAGCTAGCCAATAAATCTGCGGATTAAAATTTTATTAAAAAAATCAATAATTTTTCTTAACGTTTTCCTAAAATCATAAATTTGTACCACAAATTTATAGGTGATGATGGAGTTCTTTACAGGTGAAAATGGATTGGAAAGCGTTTATGCTTGGTCAATTCCTGTTCATGCCACGATTATTTTAGCAGAAATGATCTACAGCCACGTTTCAGAGGCTAAATTATACAACGGAAAAGATGTTGCAACAAGTGTTTATCTTGCTTTGCTGAATTTCGGTCTGGATCTTATCATGAAAGCTTTCGCAATGGGCGTTATGTTTTTCTTTTACGATCACAGGCTTTTTTCATGGGATTTTACTGTCTGGTATTGGCTGATCTGCTTTGTGGTGACGGATTTTGCCTATTACGTTCTCCATTATGTGGATCATCATTCCAGAGCATTCTGGGCGGTTCATATTACGCACCACAACTCAGAATATTTCAATTTGACAACAGGTTTCAGAAGTCCGGTTTTACAGCCTCTATACAGATATTTGTATTTTTCACCACTGGCTTTTTTAGGATTCGATCCATGGCATATTATGGTGGTTTACGCAATTGGTCAGGTGTACGGAACTTGGGTTCATACACAGACTGTAAAAAGTATGGGATTTCTTGAATACATTTTGGTAACGCCTTCTCATCACCGTGTTCATCATGCATGCAACATCAAGTATCTCGACAGAAACATGGGGATGTGCCTCATTATCTGGGATAAAATATTCGGAACTTTTGAAAAAGAAGATCCAAATATTCCTGTAAAATACGGAATTTATCCAAAGATGCCGAATGACAGACCAGACACAGTTTTATTATACGAATGGCGAAAAATCTGGAAAGATATTAAACAGCCGGGACTGAAATTTTCAGATCGTATCAATTATATTTTTAATTCTCCGGGATGGCGACACGACGGAACGGGAAAAACCGTGAGACAATATCAAAAAGATTACTGGGCAAGAAAAAATAAAAATAAAGATCAGATTCAGAAGAAATCTGCTTAGTTTTCTAAACACAAATTTTACACGGACTTCACAAGTATTTTAATTATTTGGACTTAAATATAATCTTAAGTGTGTTTAAACTTTTTATTTAACCACAAAGGTGAACTAAACGGTTATTTAGATTTTGATGATTATAAATAAGAAGGTTATAATAGTTTTAAAAATCTTTGATTTTTATTCTTTTGAGCACTTTTATTATTCTGGAAATTCGTTTTATCATTATCTTTTGTCCCTTTTGCGGTTTTATTCTGAAATTAGTTTAAATAAGTTGCGTTCGAAATTAAAAGCATAAAGTATTTAAATAAAACTTTTGCAATCTATCTGTTAAAAATAGATTCTTCCATCGTCAGAATGACAGAGGAACCTCTAATTTTGTATAAAAAACTAATGTCATTTGGGTTTAAATAAATATTTTTACTTCATGAAAAAGCTTTTCCTCATACTAACCCTTACAATTTCTACCTTCTCATTTTCCCAACAGGCTGAACTTTTCAAAATCAGAAAATACAGAATTGGTAATTTGGATGATAAGGTGAAGGAAACTTCCGGTTTAAGTTTAATGAACGGAAAACTGTATACTTTTAATGACAGCGGAAATTCTCCCGAACTTTTTGAGTTGGATAAATCGACAGGACAAATCATCGGTACGATACAAATCAACGGAAAAAATAAAGATTGGGAAGCGCTTACAAACGACGGTAAAAACTTCTACATCGGAGATTTTGGAAACAACGGCGGAACAAGAAAAGACCTCGAAATTTATAAAGTTCCTTTTGAAAATAATTCATCAAAAAACGATTCGGTTAAATTAATTTCTTTTGAATATCCTGAACAGCAGGAATTTATTCCCAAATATTCCGAAACGGATTTCGATGCGGAAGCGATGATTTATCTGAATGGTAAAATTCATCTTTTTACGAAAGAATGGGGTTCAAAATCAACGATTCATTACCTTATCGATCCTGAAATTTCAGAAAAGCAAAAAGCTCAGAAAATCGAAAATTACAAGACCGGTTTTATGGTAACAGACGCTTCTTATTTTAATAAAAAACTCTATTTAATAGGCTATACCAAGAAGACAGAAGTGTTTTTAGATATTTTTGATGAAGCAGAGCCGGGAATTTTTTTTAAACAAAATCCCAAACATTATTATCTCGGAAGCGCTTTATCTATTGGACAAATTGAAGGAATTGCCGTTGATGAAACAGGAATCTATATTTCGGGGGAAAAGTTTCATTCTCCGATTGGCGGAGGAAAACAAAGCCTTTATTTTATTCCGATAGATAAACTCAAAGATTAATTTCCCTTAAAATTGCCCGAAAAAAATTATCTTTGTGGGAATTAATAATTTATCTCTTATTCAAAGATTGTGGCGAACACCGTTGAAGAAATCAAGCGACCGATCAATGAGGAAATGAAACTTTTCGAGCAGAAGTTTTATGAATCCATGCAGAGCAAAGTACCTTTACTAGATAAAGTCACTCGTTTTATCGTTACCACAAAAGGAAAGCAGATGCGTCCTATGTTTGTCTTTCTTTGTGCAAAATTAGTCGGCGACGTCAACGAAAAAACATATCGCGGAGCCTCTATGATCGAGCTGATTCACACCGCAACTCTGGTTCATGATGATGTGGTGGATGAAAGTTTTAAACGCCGTAATTTCTTTTCAATCAATGCGTTGTGGAAGAATAAAATTGCGGTTTTGGTAGGGGATTATCTTTTGTCAAAATCCGTTTTATTATCAACAGATCACAAGGATTATGATTTATTAGGAGTAATTTCAAGAACCATCCGCGAAATGTCCGAAGGGGAGCTTCTTCAGTTGGAGAAAGCCAGAAAACTTGATATTACAGAAGAGGTTTATTATGAAATCATCCGTCAGAAAACAGCGACTTTAATTGCTGCGTGCTGTGAAATCGGCGTTTTGTCGAATAATGCAGATGAAGTTCTGGCTAAAAAAATGATGGATTTCGGAACTTACACCGGAATGGCTTTCCAGATCAAAGACGACCTTTTTGATTATCTAACTTCAAACGTTATCGGAAAACCGGTAGGAATTGATATCAAAGAGCAGAAAATGACGCTGCCTTTGATTCATACTTTAAAAACAGCTAGCGAAAAAGACCGAAAATACTATTTCAATACCATTAAACGTTACAATAACGATCAGAAACGCGTAAAAGAGCTGATTAATTTTGTTAAAAGTTCCGGAGGTCTAGAGTATGCGATTACCGTAATGAAAGACTTTCAGCAAAAAGCAATTGATATTCTGAACGAATTTCCCGATTCGGAAGCAAAAAAGTCATTGCGAATCATGCTGGATTATGTCATCGAAAGAAAATTTTAAAACAGATTTTTCAAAATAAAAAAAATCGGAATGTGCAAAACGTTCCGATTTTTTATTGGTTATATTTTCTGAATCGTAATATTGGTAACATTACCACTTCCTGTACTTCCTGTTTCCGAAGCTAAAACCGTACAGTTTTGATTCGGAGCTGCCGTAAAACGAACCTGATATCCTGCACTCGGTACAATAAGCATCGTCGTGTAGTTCATGAGTTCCCCAATTCTGACAGTGGCAGTGAGTGTAGGGGTATCCGCTCCCGCGTAATGGCTTCCTCTCGCAAGATAATTATTATCGGGAACAGGTCTTACTCCCAAAACAAGCTGTGTACCTGCAGTAACATTTCCAAAACTTGCCTGAAACGTTACAATATAGTTTCCTGCCTGATTGAAGGTAAGCGTTCCGGTAGTTGAATTGTAAGAATAATACGTTGAAGTTACCAAAGGAGCTGCAAAAAGTAAAGTAGCAATCACGCCGCTGTTTGCGTTCTGATCGGCAGATAACCGCGCATGGAAAAGATCTGTTGTGGTAAAATTTATGGTTTTTAATACACCATTTCCATCTGCGACTACATATTTATCTGTTCCGGGAACTCCTGTATTGGAATTGATGGTACGAACTCTTACATTTCCTGTTGCTACATCCAGTTTCTCACTGGGATTTATCGTGCTTATTCCTACATTTCCGGAATTTGTTATTGCAAAATCATTAGCTTGTTGTGTGGTAGTTGGAGTTCCGGAAGCCGCATTATCTTTGTTTCCGTCTACATGAAAGGTCGTTTGAGGATTAGCAGTGTTAACTCCTACCTGTGCGTAAGAAGACAATGGTATCAAAATAAAGGGTAATATTTTAGTTACCTGAAATAATTTGTTTCTCATGATTTTTGAAATTTGTGAATTTTTTTCCAAACTCTTCAAAAATCGTACCGATTGATTTTGGATATTTTTAATTAAATTTGATTTTCGTTGATTTTATTTTGTTATTTAATGTGTTTTTAATATTAATAAATGGTTATTGGTGTTGTTTATTTAAATATAATTTAATATGAATTTATCAGATTGAAGTTAAATTATTTTTACTGTCACAATAATTACAGCCAGAACAATGCAAAATAAAGCGATTAAAAATAAATAATCCGCAATAGTTTCAAATCTGTGGGAACGTTTTTCGTGCATTGATCTTATTGCGAGAAAAGAAAAGAAACAACTGAAAGCAAAAAAAAGACAAGCAACTCCGGCAAACTCGTCCAAATGCGTGCTGTGGCTGATTTTTGATATCTTTAATGAAGTGATAATGACCAGAGAAAACCCCAGAAGATTACTCGATGCATTAAGGATATGAGACGATTTTTTCTCCATCATTTACAAATTTATTCCAATATAAACACAATTTATTTTATTATCAAATTTTTAAAAAAGATTATTAAAAATTAAAATTAATTTAAAAAGTGTATATTAGCAAAATACTTCAAAATAAAAATATTTAATATTTGGCTATGCAGACAACCTATATTGAAACACAGCAAATTTCCTTTCAAGATTTTAAAAATCAAATACTTGAAGATTATAAATTAGGAAGGATTTCTCGTGAAATGTCCTATTTGGGAAGAAGAGAAGTTCTTACGGGAAAAGCTAAGTTTGGTATTTTTGGGGACGGAAAAGAGCTTCCTCAGCTTGCAATGGCGAAAGTTTTCAGAGATGGAGACTTCCGTTCGGGATATTACAGAGATCAGACCTTTGCATTGGCTGTAAATGCGTTGACTGTTGAAAGTTTTTTTGCACAATTGTATGCAGATACAAGCGTGGAAAGAGAACCTGCTTCAGCCGGAAGACAGATGAACGGCCACTTTGCGACAAGAAGCTTAAATGAAGACGGAAGCTGGAAAGACTTAACGGCTCAGAAAAATATCTCTTCCGACATTTCTCCTACTGCGGGACAAATGCCGAGATTATTAGGGTTGGCTCAGGCTTCTAAAATTTATAAAACCGTAAAATTCGAAGGCTCTGAAAAGTTTTCCAGAGAAGGAAATGAGATTGCTTTCGGAACAATCGGAGATGCTTCTACAGCAGAAGGTCATTTCTGGGAAACACTGAATGCGGCTTGTGCGCTTCAGGTTCCAATGGTAGTTTCGATCTGGGACGACGGGTACGGAATTTCTGTTCCTACGAAAAATCAGAGAGCAAAAGCCGATATCGCTGAAATGCTGAGCGGTTTCCAGAGAAAAGAAGGAGAAAATCAGGGGTGCGAAATCATTCAGGTGAAAGCTTGGGATTATCCTGCGCTTTTGGATGCTTATGCAAGAGCAGAACAGTTTGCAAGAGTAGAAAGTGTTCCGGTAGTGGTTCATGTGATTGAAGTTACGCAGCCACAAGGTCACTCCACTTCAGGATCTCACGAAAGATATAAAAATGAAGAGCGTCTGTCTTGGGAATCTCAGTTTGACGGATTGGTGAAATTCAGAGAATGGATTTTAAACTATTCCATCGAAATTGAAGGCAAAGAAGAAGTTCTGGCAACAGCAGAAGAGCTGGATGCTATTGATAATGAAGCGAAAAAAACGGTAAAAGCAGGTCAGAAACAGGCTTGGGAAAATTACCAGAAAACAATTACAGACTTAATCGCTTCCGTTTTACCTTTGGTTGAAAATCTTAAAGGACAAAATGCTGAAATTGAAAATTACATCAGCCAATTCAATAAACTCGTTTCAAAAGCAAAGAAAGACGTTTTCCATTTGGTAAGAAAATCTTTACTGGCAACGAGAGGAACCCATTCTGCAGAAAGAAACCAACTGATGCAGAAATACAACGAGATTTTTGAAGTTGAAAAAGACAATTATTCTTCTCATCTATATTCTCAGTCTCAGTGGAAAGCTGAAAACGTAAAAGAAATAAAACCAATTTATTCCGATGCTTCTGAAGATGTGGACGGAAGAGTAGTGGTAAGAAACAATTTCGATAAAATATTCGAAAAATATCCTGAAACTTTAGTCTTTGGTGAAGATGCGGGAAACATCGGTGACGTAAACCAAGGGTTGGAAGGAATGCAGGAAAAATACGGTGACGTTCGTATTGCCGATACGGGAATCCGTGAAGCAACCATTCTAGGACAGGGAATCGGAATGGCAATGAGAGGTTTAAGACCAATCGCCGAAATCCAGTATCTTGATTATATTTTGTATTGTTTACAGGGTATGAGCGACGATTTGGCAACCGTTCAGTACAGAACAAAAGGAGGTCAGAAATCGCCGGTTATCATCAGAACGAGAGGTCACAGATTAGAAGGAGTTTGGCATTCAGGTTCTCCGATGGCGGGAATTTTGAACCTTTCAAAAGGTATTTTGGTATTGGTTCCAAGAAACTTAACGAAAGCTGCCGGATTCTACAATACAATGCTTCAAAGCGACGATCCTGCTGTAATTGTTGAATGTCTAAACGGTTACAGATTAAAAGAAAAACAACCGGATAATTTAGGTGAATTCACTGTTCCTGTCGGAAAAATCGAGGTTACGAAAGAAGGAAAAGATGTTACGTTAGTTACTTATGGTTCTACATGGAGAATTGTAATGGAAGCAGCGGAAGAGCTTGAAAAATTAGGAATTTCTGCGGAAGTTGTTGATGTTCAGTCGTTAATTCCTTTTGATTTAACACATGAAATCGCAGAATCTGTAAAGAAAACAAACCGATTGGTTGTGATTGACGAAGATGTGGAAGGCGGAACTTCAGCATTTATTCTTCAGCAGATTTTAGAAAAACAAAAAGCGTTCAGATTCTTAGATTCTGATCCGTTGACAATTTCTGCAAACGATCACAGACCTGCATATGCAAGTGACGGAGATTATTTTAGCAAACCTTCTGCGGATGATATGGTTGAAAAAATCTATGCAATGTTTAACGAAACAAATCCTCAGAAATATCCTGCGATATTTTAATTGGGATTTTAAATAATTTTGAAACCGCTTTCTTTTTGGAAGCGGTTTTTTTTCTGCTTAAAATTAGTATATTGTTATTTATTATACTAAATACCTATTCATGAAAATCGTTCTTTCTATATTATTTTTATTAATAATGATATGTTGCAAGGATAAAAAACTTGAAATAAAACCTGTAGATAAGATGATTCCTAATACGGAAGAGGTTTTGCGTAAATATGTTAAAAGACCAAAAAATAATGATGAAATTTGTAAAAATGATATTGAAAGGGCGCAAAAAGATTTAGAAAAATACAAGAATATTTATGTTACCACATCTTGTTTTGGATGCAAGTTCTTACCTTATGAAGACGAGATTTTAGAGTATGCCAAAAGACAAAAATTTAAAATAATCAATTATGATTTTAGTTGTGCTGTAATTGATGGTCAAACTCAGGGGTGTTATAAAGCGTTTATTGATTTAGAAATGGAAAAAGTTCATGGAAAAAATTTTAGAAAAAGGATTGAGCAAGAAGCGGAAAAGCTAATGATTGAGAATATCGAAAATCATGATAAGGTTTTAAGTATTTATGACTTGGAAGAAAATGATAAACCACATTTTATAAAGGAAGATAATTTAATGAAGCAAGGTTATTTACCAACAATTAAAACAGGATTACCACTAAAAAATGCTAAAAGTAATTCTATATTTATGGATGTCAGTTTTATAGTTGAAAAAAATGGAAAGATCAGTACTTTTAAAAATGAAAATTGGGTTAACGACATAAAAGAAAATGAAAAATATAAAAGTGAACTTGAGAAGATTGCAAAAAGTAAAATTTTAGAGCACTATAATAATTGGAAACCAGGTAAATATAAAAATAGTGTTGCAAGGGTTAAAAATAATTTTAGAATTAATTTCGAATAAAAAATAATGAAAATCACAAAACTTGTTGTCCTTTTTAATTATCAAAAAATAGTACTTGGGTTTATTGTTTCGGTTCTTCTTTGTGCATTATCATTTTGGATTAATTCAACTCCGGTTATTTTAATATTAAGAATTTTAAGCGCACTTATCATAATAAATATTTTTGCATCACTTGTTGCTTCTTACATTTTATATGACAAATCTGATTTGTATGAATTGAGTAATTTAAAGGGAATTGTGGATTTGGAGAAAGCTGAAAATGCAGCTTTAGTTCACGCAAGCTTTGATCCTTTGTCAAAACGATTGGAAGAAAAATATCCGGATTTGAATTTAACGGTTTGTGATATTTTTGGAAATCGTCACGAACAGGAGAAAGGAATCGAAACTTCAAAGAAAGTATTTCCACCCAATCCGAAGGAAATAAAAATCAAACCGGATCATCTTCCTTTTGAAAATCAATCTCAGGATGTAATTCTTGCTATAACTGCACTTCACGAAATTTTAGATCACGATCAAAGAGTTTTATTTTTCAAAGAAGCGAAGAGAATTTTAAAAGATGATGGTGTAATCATTGTTTCAGAACAATTTAGAGATCTGACAAATTTTCTTTTCTTTAATATCGGAGCATTCCACTTTTTAAGTAAAAAACAATGGACGAAATCTATTTCTGAAGCGGGCTTGGAGATTATTGAAAATAAGAAAATTACGCCTTTTGCTAATATGTTGACTTTAAAAAAGTAAATCTTTAGAAATATCCTGCGATATTTTAATTGGGATTTTAGATAAATTTTGAAACCGCTTTCTTTTGGGGGTGGTTTTTAATTTATATTTGTTTAACCATTAAACTAAAAGTTATGAAATTAAAATTTTCATTTATATATCTTTTATTAATAGTTACAAGTTGTAAAAATGAAAGGAAAGAATTGCTTTTAGCAGACAGGGAAGCTCCCTTAGGTTGGGTTTATCTGAAAATGTATGATGATGAAAGTTTTGAATTTATTTCTCAAGGGATGATGAGAGATAAAGATGTCTACACAGGAAATTATGAGTTTAAGAATGATACTCTTTACTTTAAATATAATGATTCAGTTCCAAAAGCTGGTTCAAAAGCAGTAATTAATAATGATTTTGTGAGTTATATTAATGGAAGTTATCCTGAAAGTTTGAAAGTAAAACGTAATAAATTTAAGCTAAAGAAATAAAAAAGACCATCAAACAACCGTCTTCTGAACTTTCTTCCCTTCCAAAATCATTTTACAGTCCTTCTCTTTCTCCGGATCATACACATGATATTTCGTTTCCCATTCTTCCAGTTGATATAAAATCGGAAGGAGAGCCAATCCTTTTTCTGTAAGTGAATATTCAACTCTTGGAGGAATTTCTTTAAACTCTTCACGAATTACCAATCCATCGGATTCCATTTCTCTCAACTGATCGGTCAGAACTTTTCTGGAGATCACATTGATTCTCGCCGCCAATTCTCCGAAACGCAGTTTACGGTCTTTAATTACCAAAACAATGATGGGTTTCCATTTGCTTCCCAGAGCAGACATTGCTTTTCCCAAAGGACAACTGTATTGCATTAATTCGTTCTTTTTCATAAAGATGTATTTCTAATTTCTATTTTTTTGTTGAACACAGAGTCCACAAAAATTTCTAATAATTAATTGCTTTTAAGTTTCACAATGCCGTTTCCCTCATAAGAGATACAGAATTTTTAAGATTTATATTTCTTATGAATAACTTAAAAATAAAAAATGTGCTAATCTTTTTTGTTCCTTTTTACTCTGTCGAACCTTCGGTTTGTGGTTAAATAAAAATTAAAACCCAACCCGTATGTAAAGAGCTCATCTGTTACTTTAAAGTTACTAATGTAAGTTACTGCAAAGTTACTACTTTTTTCAATTCAAAAGATACAAATATGAACTATTATTAGTTACTTTGTGTAACAATTATAAAATAATTAAGTTAAAAATGAGCACAGAATCATTATTTCAACCTTTTAAATACAAGAATTTAGAACTTAAAAATAGAATCGTAATGGCTCCGATGACAAGAGCACAATCCGATAACGGAGTTCCTACACAGCAAATTACAGATTATTACGCAAGAAGAGCGGCTTCGGAAGTGGGATTGATTCTTTCGGAAGGAACGGTAATTAACAGACCTGCTTCAAAAAACTTACAGAATATCCCTGATTTTTACGGAACTGAAGCATTGAACGGATGGAAAAATGTAATCGATGCAGTTCATGAAAACGGAGGAAAAATGGGACCACAAATCTGGCACGTCGGAGACACAAGAATGTCAGAAGATTATCCTTCAGTTGAGATGGAAAAAGCTTCTGCCATGACGTTGGAAGACATTCAGGATACCATTGCTCAGTTTGCCGCTTCTGCAAAATCTGCAAAAGACTTAGGATTTGATGTAGTGGAAATTCACGGAGCTCACGGTTATCTTATCGACCAGTTTTTCTGGGATGTAACCAATACAAGAACTGATGAGTACGGAGGTAAAACCCTGAAAGAGAGAAGCAGATTTGCGGTAGATGTGGTGAAAGCAATCAGAGCGGCAGTAGGAGAGGATTTCACGATTATTATTCGTCTTTCTCAATGGAAACAGCAGGATTATTCTGTAAAATTAGCCAATACACAGGAAGAAATGGAAGAGTGGTTATTACCTTTAAAAGAAGCAGGAGTTGATATTTTCCACTGTTCGCAAAGACGCTTCTGGGAGGCAGAATTCGAAGGTTCTGATCTTAATTTCGCAGGATGGGCAAAAAAAATAACGGGACAACCAACCATTACCGTAGGTTCTGTAGGTCTTGAAGGAGATTTTATGGCAGCTTTCGGAGGGCAGGGAACTGAAAAAGCAGATTTAACGGAGCTTACGAAAAGACTGGAAAGAGGAGATTTTGATCTAGTTGCTGTTGGTCGTGCGCTTTTACAGGATCCTGAATGGGTGAAGAAAGTAAAAGAAGGAAAAATGGACGAACTTCAGGATTTCAAAGCCGAAAGCATGGCGACACTTTATTAAAAGTCAAAAGTCAATGGTGAATTGCTTTGCTGCCAGTTTTTATTGAACCATTCATTAACCAGCAAAGCGAATTAACTATTCACTTTCTACATAATTTTACCTATCAATTATTTTAAACGAAACCGCTTCAGGATCTCTCTTGAAACGGTTTTCTAATGAATTTAAATCATCAATAATTCCATAACAATTGTCATCCTGAAAGGATCTCAATGATACATTGAAAACTTTGTTTAGATGCTTTCAGCATGACAAAACATACTGTAAATAAATGACCTCTTTAATTGTTCAGAATGTTATTTTATTTTTTTGTTTCTCGCAGATTGTTCAGATTATGCAGATTTTTCCCACATAATCATCTGCTAAATTTGCAAATCTGCGGGAGATGATAATGATGTAACTTGTCATCCTGAAAGTATCTAAGCGCAAATACTTTAGAGCCATTCATGCTAATGTAGATTGTAAACAAACAAAATAAAACCGTTCCCAAAAATGAGAACGGTTTTTAACAGATTTAAATATCTAAAATTGTCATCAATAATGACAAAAGTGATCAGATTTACAGCCCAATATTTTTTGTTGGTTTCAGTTGCTTTTTAATTGATTTTGGGAGCGCATCCTTATGAACCAGAATTGCTGTCGATTTGTATTCTACATAAGGTCTTGTTACGTAAATATACCCTTCAAAATCATTCGTTACACCCCAGGAATTTTTCACCATATAATATTCTTTCCCCGACTGATCTTTTGCCAGTCCTACGATGTGCATTCCATGATCGTCTGTTGTAGAAAGATTATTCAAAGCCTTCTGACGCATATCTTCAGTAATCGTTTTGTCTTTTTTAGGTTCTGTGAATAAAGTTCCTTTATTTTCTTTTGTGATCTGATCCAGATCCATGTCCGGAACATAAGCAACCCCGTTTTTATAAGAGAAATAAGGTTCAGAAACATCCGTTGCCCAACCTACAGAATATCCTTTGTTTACAGCATTGTCGATAATTGCTGTTAAATCTTTCATCGGTACGTTCCAGTCAGAATCATGGCTCCAGTTATCAGGAATCGGAACTACAAATTTCTGATAATACGGATAATCCTTGTAAGAAGAAAGTTCTACATAATCGTCCGGATTGATTCCTACAACCTCTTTCGCAAAAGTTTGTGGCGTGTAAGATTTCCCTTCATATGTAAAGTTGGCAGGAACTTTTCCAAGATATTCATCCAGAATGGCATCAACGGAAGACATCCAGTTATCCGTCAGTTTTCCTTTAGAACCAGCCTGAACCAAGCTGTCCAGAACAGGCTTTAATTTTCCCTGCATTTCAGAGAAATTATTCAAACTCTGCCCCTGCTTCAAACCTGTGTAAACATCCTGTGGAACCGCTCCGTATTTTTTATACATATTAATCACGTCGTGTAGTTCTCCGCCGTCTCCCCAACTGATCGCGCCGTTATTCAGAACATATAATTTAGCTTTATCGTGGTAAGAATTTCTTGCAGTGTATATCTCCGCCAGATCAACAGGTTTTTTGCCCATTCTCTGCATCTCAGATTCAAGGAAAGAGTTTCCCGAATAGCTCCAGCAGGTTCCCGAAGAACCCTGATTCTTTACCGAAGTTGCACCCACATCTTTCAGCGTGGTAAACTGGAAATTAGCATTATGGGATTGGTTGTTTTTTAACTTGTTGATTAAGTCATCCTGTGCAAACATCATACTTCCTGCAGACAAAACAAAAAGTAATGACACAAATTTTGAATTTTTCATTACTAAAAAGATTATTTATACGAATAGTCGTTCATATTACAGATTTGTTACAAAGAGAAAGGTTAAATCGAATCTTCGGTTTTCCGATGAAAAAGTTTTTTATCAGGAGCTGTTTCGCGCTTTCGCTACTCGCTTTTTTGAGGTTTCGGCGGCGGCAAAGCCGCCGCCGAAAAAAACGAAAAGAGCTCAGACAGACCGCTCAATCACGGCTAATATAGAAGTCCTTCATTTTAAATATTTGTTGTGACCATTAAATTTGTCATCCTGAAAACATCTGACCACAGTTTTTCCACTGCATTCAGATAATTGCGGCATCATAAACTTGGTGAAAATAATTTTTTAAAAAAATAAAATATTTCAAAAATATGAAGTATAGAATTCATTTACAGCTGTTTTCGTTCTTAAATTCATTTGCCTCCTTCATTAAAATTCATTATTTTTCAAAAAAGTTGACCATGTTTCCAACCTTTTTGAAATTTTATGCATCTATGTAGATATAAAGCCTGATTATGGAACGAGAGTTACTATTAGAATGTCAACGGAACGACCGCAACGCGCAGCGGAAAGTCTACGAAATGATGGCGGGAAAACTGTACACCGTTTGCAAGCGGTATCTGAAAAACGATGAAGATATCGAAGAAGTTCTGGCGGACAGCTTCTATAAGATTTTCACGAAAATGAGCCAGCTCCAGAATCCCGAAATTTTCGAAGCGTGGGCAAAAAAAATTGCAGTGAATGAATGTCTGCAGAAATTAAGATCCACTAAAGAACTGCATATTTCTTTAGAAGAAGATCATGCCGTTTCTACAGATTCTGCACTGGAAAATATATCGTTTGAAAAAGATATTTTAAGTCTTTTAAACTTTCTTCCGGAAGGTTGCAGAGCCATTTTCAACCTCTTTGCCATTGAAGGATACCCTCATAAAGAAATTGCAGCCATGCTTTCTATCAGTGAAGGAACCTCAAAATCCCAGCTCAATTTTGCCAGAAAAAGACTTCAGGAACTTTTGGTTAATCAAAACATTTAAACTTTTACAACAATGGAAAACAATTCAATAGATAAAACATTCAACGAGGCTTCTAAAACATTGGAAGAACCTGCGACTTTTCCTGGGTTTGATAAAGTTTGGGCAAAAGTGGAAGAAAAATTAGACAAAAAAGAAGAAAAAAAGAGTAAAATAGTTCCGATCTGGCTTCCTTACGGAATTGCCGCAAGTTTATTAATCGGTTCCGGAATCTTTTACTTTTCCAATAAAAAAGAAAATGCGGAAGTAACCCAACAGGTTATTGCAAAAAATATCATTTCTGAAAATAAACCTTCTGCTGCTATTTCGGAACACGTTCAGAAAGCTGACAGTATTATAAAAGTGAATATCCAAAAAGAAACTTTACCTCCTGTAACGATAGCTGCTGAAGCTCCGCCAGTTGCAATCCAGGCTCCGTTTCCTGTTGTTTCATTTCCTCCATTAGCTTCTCCTGCACGTTCTGAAGAACCGGTAGTTCTTGAAAGAGAAAATAAAATAATTGAAGACGCTCCTAAAAATCAAAATACTGAAGTGGTAATCGCGATGGGGATTAAAAAAGAAAAAGCTTCGATGGTGAATTCTCTTGCTGCATCTTCATCAGAGAAAAAGAGACTTACCGATCTTAATGCAGTTGCAGATACGGCAGAAGCAGTTTATTCTACCAATCCGTATGATCTTAAAGAATCTTCTCAGGAACCCGAAATTCTGGCATACAATAAAGGATATCTTAAAGCAAAACAGCCAATTGCAGGAAATTATCAGGGTTTGGCAAACAGAATAGGGAACAAAGAAGCCATAAATTCAATTCGCGGAGCAGCTTCAGGCGTGAATATCAATTCAATTTCGGGAAGACAGGGTTCCGGAAAAGTGGATATCTCGATCAGTTGTGAAGGTTCATCCAAAACCAATAACAGTCCGCTGTTTGTCATCAACGGAAAGGCAACAGACTCCGAACTTTTTAAGAGAATTGATCCTAAAAAAATAGAATCCATCCGTGTTTTTAAAGCAGACACAGCAACCGCACTTTTCGGAAACCAAGCCGCGAATGGAGCTGTTCTGGTGGAAACAAAAGACATTTCCCGAAAAGAAAAAAGAATGCTGAAAAAGCTTCTTAAAAAAGAAAAACTGCTGAAAAAATAGTTTTCTAAACCTCCAAAACTAATATTCATTCAATATAAATCTGAAAAAAGAAATTTCTTCGGAGGTTTCTTTTTTCGCCTTTTAATCAACAAAAATACCATGAAGAAGTTGTATTGTCTGCTTCCGCTGTTTGCGGTTAACTGCCTCTTCGCGCAGAATTCTCAACGGTATTATTCCGGAATATTTTTAAACGAAAAAGAAAAACCACAGAATTTTTTAAAGGTTCTGAACAAAAACAGCGGAGTTTATGAACTTACCGATGAAAAAGGTTTTGCCATCATCGCAGCAAAAGATTACGATACTTTGGTTTGGAACAACGGTAAAAACAAAGCGGTTGTATATGGAACCCGTGAGCTGAAAACTATTTTGGAAAGCCAGATAGAAAAAAGAAGTGTTCAAAATATTCAGAATAATACGTATGACAGCTTGGTTTCAAAAGAGCGGAAAAATGAATTTAGTATAGAAAACTCAGGACAAAACCTGAAAGTTAATTTGTTTGATTATTATTCCATCAGAAACATAAAAGAAATCGATAAGAATCTCATCAGTTTAAAAGGACGAACTCAGAAATTTTTATTTTTAAACGGAAGTTTTACCACTTCAGCGGAAGTAAAAAGTAGAAATTCTGTTCCGAAAACTCAGAACCAATATGTTCAGGGAAGGTCTGAAAACGGAGAACTGGTCTGGAAAGGTCCCGAAACCAATGAAATGTTCAGTTTCGGACCGGACATTTCGGCTTTAAAGTTTGATAATCAATCTTATGAATATGATCAAAATGGAAAGCTGATTCCTCTTATGAACGGAAATTCTTCCGCGAAAGCTTATAATAATGACATTTTTAAAACGACAGTTGGATACAATAATCAATTGAGGCTGAATCTGTTTTTCAAAAATAATGAATACTATTACGATGAAAAGTTTCGGATTTCACTGGATCTCGGACAGCAGAAAGATCAGATGTATTTCATGGATCAGCACAGTATTCTGAATTCTTTTAAAACAAAAATAAGCTCCAAAATTTTAAAATTTGCGTTGGATGCAGCTTTTATATATGAAGAAAATAAAGCGACAAATTCCAACAGAATTGGCTTGTTCAACAGAGTTTATCAGAATTCTTTACTGACGCCGGTTTCTTTTTCCAATGCTCAGAAGATTTTTCTTTCAGACGGTTCCCAGAGAAGCTACAGTAAGTTTGCAGACAATCCGGAATTTTTATTTTATCAGGATAATCAATACAATTCCAGAGATAAAAGAAGACAGTTCAATTTCGGAATTTCGCGGGACTGGAGTCATTTTAAGCTGAATATCACGCAATCTTACGAAAACGATTTCTTCCTGAATCTCGATCACTATAAACCTTCGGTTTACGGTTTTCCCAATGGCGTGCAGAATGAGCGAACGCAAAACAATAAACTGTATAATTCCAGTATTTCAGGAGATTATTCGGTAAATGAATATTATTGGAAACATCGTTTTAATCTCAATTTTATTGTCAATAATAACAGATCGGAGATTGATAATACTTTAAACAGTAAAAATTATATTTACCAGAGAACTTCGCAGGATTATATCTTCGAATACAGGCTAAATTATGATGGCTATCGTGATTTCGAAATGGGGCTTAATGCAGGAAATTCTTTCTACATTTCAAATACTTCGCTTAAAAATAATTATTTTCTTCCTAAAGTGGGTGCATATTTTACTTTTAAAGAAATATTCAACTGGAGAAACATCAATTTTAAAATTTTAGGAGCCTACACTCAGCTAAGCTCGGAGCCGGAAATCACAAAATCGTATGCTTCTTACGCAACCACTTTGCTGAATGCGCAGAATTCAAATCTTTATTTTCCGATTTATGAAGTTGAAACCTTTAAAAATCTGTCGAATATTGATTCCAAAGAATGGAAAACGGGTTTCAGGCTGACTTCAAGATACAATTTAGGCATTGAAGCAGAATATTTTCAACGGAAAATCAGCAATGATATTTTTCCGGTTTTTGAAAATGGCAATTTAAAACTGAAAAACCTTGCAGATCACACGTACCGCGGACTGGAAGTGAATTTCTTTTTTGATAATGTTTATCTGGGGTCAGATTTCAGGATGAGCCAAAAAGCTTCATTTTTTAAGTACAGAGATATTGTGGATCGGGTAAATCCGGGATATCATAATACAGCGGTTTCAGGTTTTAAAGACATTTACAAAACATTGTCGGAAGGTGAAGTTCTGGGAGCGATTGTAGGAAGTTATTTCGAAAGAAATAACAACGGAGAGTTGATTATTGATGAATTCGGTTATCCTAAAAAAGCAAACGGATCTAAAATAATTGCAGATCCCACACCGGATTTCGTCGTTAAATTCAATCATAATTTCACGTATAAAATGCTCACTTTAGACATCAACTGGGAATGGAAAAAAGGCGGACAGGTCTGGAACGGAACTCAGGCTGTTCTCGATTATTACGGACGTTCCCAGACTTCCGGAGATGACAGAAATATTAAAAATTATGTTTTTCAGGGAGTAAATTCCGGTGGAAATCCCAATCAGATTCCTGTTGATTTTTACGATCCCAATCAGGACGTTTCGAAAAACCGATGGACGAGATACGGATATTTGGGCGTTGCGGAAGACTATGTTCAGAAAGCGGATTATCTGAGAATTAATGCGGTTTCTCTAACGGCAAAATTCGATGTCGGACAGTTTAAAAAAGGTTTGGGAATTACTTTTTATGTGAATAATATTCTTCTTTGGCAGGCGAATCATGGCGTAGATTCCAATCAGAACTTCTATGATTCGGAGAGCGGAAGAGGACTGGATTTTTTCAATCTTCCGTCGTATAAAACTTTTGGCTGTATGGTTTCATTTCAATTTTAAGGTATGAATTTCAAGGTTACAACATCTATTTTAGGATTATTTTTTCTGGTTTTTGCTTCTCTATCAAAAGCTCAGGAACTATTTAAAAATTTCGAAAAAGAAAAAACGTACATCCAGACCAACCATGTTTTTTATAAACCCGGTGAGGAAATGTACTTTAAAATTTACACGGTAAAGGCAGAAAATAATCTTCCCGCCGATCAGAGCAAAGCCGTCAATTTTGAATTGACTGATCCAAGCGGAACGGTCGTAAAAAAAGCAAAATACGAAATTACAAATGGTTATTCGGAAGGCTATTTTTATTTTAACAGCGACATGAAGGGCGGAATATACAAATTGCGCGCTTTCACCAACTGGATGCAGAATGAAGACGGAAAAAATGCTTTTGAGAAGGAAATTACCCTCCAGAAAATTGTCTCGCCAAGAATTCTGATGAAACTGGAATTCCCTAAAAAAGGATACGGAGCTGGAGATGAGGTTCTTGCCGATTTTTCGATGAGAAGTCTCAGCAATCTTCCGATTCCTTTTTACGAAGGAGATTACACAGTAATGCATAACGGTGAAAAGATTTCAGAGGGAAAGCTGATAACGGATAAAGAAGGGAAAAATCAACTGAAATTCAGACTTCCCGCTGTTTTAAAATCTTCCGATGCGCTGTTAACCATTAAAATCAATTTCGACGGTTTTACAGAATCCATTTCAAGAAATATTCCGATTGTACTGAATAAGCTTGACGTGAAATTCATGCCGGAGGGCGGAACTTTCATTAATGGAATTGAACAGAATATTGCCTATAAAATTCTGGATGAATTTGAAAAACCAGTTGATGCCACATTGGAAATTTTTAATCAAAACCATCAGAAAATTACTGAAACTACAGCATATAATTTCGGGATGGGAAGTTTTCTTCTGATACCTAAAAGTGGTGAAAATTATTATGCAAAAGTATTGAAACCTGAAAATATTTCAGCCGTTTATCCGCTTCCGATGGCAAAAGATGAAGGAATTGTTTTCAATATCAAAAAAGAAAAACAGAAGATTGTTTTTAAAATCCGATCAGCAGATGAAAAAGATGTTATTCTTAAAGGAAATTTCCGTGAGAAAGAAATGTACAGCAAAACCATTTCATTAAAAAAAGGATTGAATGAATTAGAACTTCCGGAAAATGAACTTCCGATTGGTATTTGCAGATTTACGGTGTTTGAAGGAAATATTCCTTTGGCAGAACGCATTGTCTTTGCGAATGAAAACAAACAGATGAATGTGAAGATAAAACCGGTAAAGCAAAATTATCTTCCGAGAGAAAAAGTGATCGTGAATATCGAAACCACCGATGAAAATAATAAACCGATTCCCGCAAATCTGGCTCTGAGTGTTGTGGATGATAAACTCTGGACGTATGCAGATGATAAGCAAAATCATATTCTTTCGTGGCTGCTGATGGATTCTGAGCTGAAAGGAAAAATTGAAAGACCTCAGTTTTATTTCGATAAAAAAGAAGAAAAAAGAACCAAAAGCCTCGATTTGGTGATGCTTACCAATGGTTACCGATATTTTGAAATGACTCCCGAAGTTATCAAAAACAGAAAATATAAATATCTTCCCGAAAAGAAAAATCCCATCTACGGAATTGTAGAAGACGAAAAAGGAAATCCCGTAAAAGCCGATGTGTATTTCCTTGAGGACGGTAAAATCCTGAAACAGACGACTTCTGAAAACGGATTGTTTTATTTCTATGATCTTAACAGAAATTATTCCAATAAGCTGATTGCGAAATCTGTACAGCCAAAACAGCAGGTGAAAATCCGGATTTTATCTTACAGACTGGCAATAAATCCTTTGGCTGCAAAATCTCTGAATAATATTAATGTAGAAGAAATTGTAAAAGAAACCGTAAAAGAAGAAGGTAAGATAAAACTGCGTGAAGATGCTGAAAAGGAAATTCCGAAAACGGCTTTCACAGAAAGAACAAAATCTTCCTCCGAAAGCAAACGTTCCCGATCGGTTTCAAGAGGAAGAATGATAAGTGATACCATAAGATCTCAAAATATAGAAGAGGTTGTAGTGGTAGGTTTCTCGCAAAGTTCTTTAAAAGATAAAACAACGGCAGCAGTTGTTTCTGTTCGAAAGGATGAACTGCAGAATCCGAATATTATTTCTTCTTTAGCCGGAAAAGTTTCGGGGCTTGTTATTACTCCCACCAATCAGCCGGGAGGTTATCTCAATGTGCAGATCCGGGGAAATGCTTCTGTTGCCAATAAAAATCCGCTGTATGTTGTGGATGGAGTTCCTGTAGAAAATTTTAAAACAGTTATCAATCCGAGTGATATCAACAGTGTAACAATTTTAAAAGATGCCGCCGCAACTGCCATTTATGGGAATAGAGGTGCAAATGGTGTGATCGTCATTAATTCTTTGAAGAATTTCCGCTCTCAGATAAAATTTGATGTAACGCCGAAATCATATTATGCATTGGTGAATATTCCCAATGACAGTCTGGTTTCGTACGAATACACAAGAAATTTTTCTTATCCTATCTATAAAACGACAAATACTTCTTACAGACACGATTATCGTGAAGCTCTGTATTGGAATCCTGTATTGGAAACAGGGAAAAACGGAAAAACGCAGATTGAATTTTATAATTCCGATGCCAGTTCTACTTTCAGAATCATGACGGAAGGAATTTCCTCTTCAGGTTTAATCGGGCGTGATGAGACAACTTATGCGGCTCAAAGTCTGATTTCAATAGATGCGAAACTTCCGCAATATCTTACAAGAACAGATCAGATGATGATTCCGGTGGTGGTTAAAAATAATTCTCCGGAAACCCGAAAGATAACGATGGACGTTATTGTTCCGAATCGTGTGAATGTGGTAAAATCAGATAGCGCGATTACTTTGAAACCTTTGGAATCAGGCAGATTATTTGTGAAAATCCAGACCAATGAAGTGGTGGAATCGAATATTCAGTTTACCTTAAGATCGGAAGATTTCAGAGAAACCATGATTCTTCCCTTTAAAGTGGAGGAAAAAGGATTTCCGCACCGCTATTCAGTCATCAATAACAAAACAGAAGACCTCAAAATTGATATTCCGGATTATATTGAAGGCAGTTTCTTCTCGTCTTATTATGTGTATGAAAACAATGCACTGCAGATGTTTGAAAATATGGAACGCCTGAAAAGAGAACCTTACGGATGTTTTGAGCAGCTTTCCTCAACGGTTTATCCAAATATTTTCATTCTGGATTATTTAAAACAGATTAAAAAAATTACGCCGGAAACCGAAAGTCTGGTCATCAGAAACATGAAAAAAGGCTATCAGAAAATGCTGAGCTATAAAAACCGCAACGGCGGATTCACTTACTTTGGATCTTCGGAATCGGATGTTGCACTTTCTGCTTTTGCATTGCTTGAATTTAAAGATTTGAAAAAATATGTGAATATTGAACCTAAAATCATTCAGGATCTTACCTCTTTTATTTTATCCAAAAAAAATCAGAACGGAATGTTTGAAGTAAGAAGAAACTATGAAAAAAGCATTCCGTATTCAGATTTTGCATGGTCGAGAAATATGTATGTTTTGTATGCGTTGTCTAAAACCGGAATCAGAAATCTGGACGATGCCTACGAAATCAATCTGAAACGTGCTTTGGCTACAAAAGATGCTTATCAGTTGGCTTTAATGGCAAATATTTCTTATAATTTAGGCAAAAATCAACAGTATAAAGAGTTGGTTGCTCTTTTAAACAGTCAGTTTGAAGGAAAAAGTTTAAAAACAAAAACCACTTTTACAGGTTCCGGAGGATTTTCTGCAAATGCGGAAACACTATCACTTTATCTGATGGCTTTGCAGAAAGATGAGCAGTTGAGCCAGTTAAAAATTGCAAAAGTTGCAGATCATTTAATCAATTTCAATGGGTATTACGGCTTCGGTTCTACTCAGGCAACAACTTTGGCTTTGGAAGCATTATCTGTATTTTTTTCAAAAAATGAAAAATTATATGGCACGGAAAAACCTTTGATAAAAGTAAACGGAGCAGAAATCAGAACGAATAATTCGGTGGGTTCTGCTTTTAAAAACGGAGAAAATACAATCAGCGTCAATTATTCTACAAAAAGAGGCCTTCCTTACAAACTGGATTATGAATATTTCACTTTGCAGCCTCCGAAAAGTGCAGAAGTTCCTTTAATCCTGAATACAAAATTAAAATCTGAAACAGCAAAAACAGGAGAGACAAACAGAATGACGATTACTATTCAGAATAAAATAAATAACCAGCTTCCGATGGTGACCGCGAAAATCGGAATTCCGGCAGGATTAACTTTACAGAATGCCTTGCTGAAGGATCTTCTGGATAAAAAGCAGATTTCTTATTATGAGATTTTTGACAATTATCTGGTGTTGTATTGGGAACATTTTGATGCCAATGAAGTAAAAACCATCAATCTGGATCTTAAGGTAGAATTTGCAGGAGAATATACAGGAAAAGCAAGTAATGTATACCTTTATTATATGCCGGAAGCAAAATTTTGGAATGAAGGGATAAAAGTCAGAATTCAGCCTTAAAGTTTGTTTTAAAATTGTTGAATTTTTAACTGTTGGGTTTATATTTAAAACTTGTTTAAACTAATTACAGAATTAACCGCAAAAGGGGCAGAAGATAATTTTAAAGCGAATTTCCAGAATAATCAAAGCGCTCAAAAGAATAAAAATCAAAGATTTTTAAAAACTATTGTGAGCTTTTTCATTTATAATGATCAGCTTAAATAAAAAAATAGTAGATCTTTTGTGACTTTTGCGGTTAAATAAAAGTTTAAACAGACTTTTAATTAAATTGTAAAAATGAAGAGAGTAAAGTTTTAACAAAAAAATATCAACTCCACTGCAACTTTTCCGAAAATCTGCATCCTTAAAACAGAGAAACGGAAAATGATTATATTTTCAGAAAAATAATGCATATGAAAAAACTAGGAACTACCATATTGGCTTTGATGTTGGTAATGGGCTGTAAAACCAAAACAGCAACAGATCATCAAACTGAAAAAGAGAAATTAAGCATTGAAAAAGACAAAGATCAGGACGGAGTTAAAAACCGAAAAGATAAATGTCCGGAAATTGCAGGACCGATAGAAAATAAAGGTTGTCCGTTCCCAGATATGGACGGCGATGGCGTTCCCGATAAAGATGATCAATGCAAAGAGCTTTCAGGACCTGTGGAAAATAACGGCTGTCCTTTTCCTGATACCGACGGAGATGGAATAATAGACAAAGATGATGCCTGTCCGACAGTTACAGGACCTGCGGAAAACAACGGCTGTCCGTGGCCGGATACAGATGGCGACGGAATTCTGGATAAAGACGATGCGTGTCCTACCGTTCCCGGATTACCGGAATATAACGGCTGTCCGAAACCGAAATCGGTTGTGGCTATGGAGATTGAATCTTCACCGCGAAGTTTATCTGCTGCGGGAGCAAAATCAATATCAAGTGTAAAGATTAGTAAATCCAAAACAAAGGGTAAGAAAACAAAAATTTATGAAGAATTTCCGGATGCAGGGAAACTTACAGCAGGAGAAGTAAATGATTTCTCAAAATGGAATTACTGGCAGGATATGGCGGTTCCTGTTTTATCAGAATATAAAAATCAATGGAAACTTTTCCCTGATAAAAGGGTTTCTGTTCAGTTGGTTAATAAAGACAAAAAACCAGTTATTGGTAAGAAATTAAGGTTGTTGAATGATAAGAAAGAAATTATTTGGGAAGCTGTTTCGGATAATAAAGGAAACGCAGAATTATGGATCGCTCCAAGAATAGATTATCAATCTTTATCGAAGAAATATTATATAACAGACGATAAAGGAAAAACTTTGTCAGCTAAAGCAAATTTATTTAAAAAAGGTGAAAATATAATTACAATAGATGCACCATGTCTTCAAAAAAGAAATTTAGATTTAGCTTTTGTTGTAGATGCTACAGGATCTATGGGGGATGAGATTTCTTATTTACAGGCAGAATTATTGGATGTACTGAGAAAAGTTGAAAAAAAACTTCAGAATACAACAGACGTTCGTTACGGTTCTGTATTTTACAGAGATCAGGGTGATGAATATGTAACGCGTGAATTTGATTTTTCTGACAGAGCTGAAAATTTGGTGAATTTTATTAAAAAGCAAAATGCTAATGGAGGTGGAGATACTCCTGAAGCAGTTGTTGAAGCATTGGATTCTTCAATTGATAAACTTAGCTGGAGCAAAGAAAACTCAACAAAAATTATTTTTCTGATTCTTGATGCGTCTCCACATTATTCTGAAGAAAATATTAATAAAATATATAATAAAATAAAACTGGCAGCAAAAAAAGGAATTACAATTATTCCTTTGGCAGCGAGTGATACAGATAAAGAAACGGAATATATTATGAGAACGTTTGCATTGCTTACAAACGGAACCTACACATTCCTTACCAACCACAGTGGAATCGGAAATCATCACATCGAACCAACAACAGATTCTTACGAAGTGGAAAAGTTAAATGATTTATTGTTGAGGCTTATTCTGCAACGTTCAACAATACCTTCTTGTCAGAAGCCGTCTAATAATGAATTTATTAATAAAAAAATTGAAGTAGAACTTGAAAATGAAGAAAACCCTAAGGTTAAAATTTATCCAAACCCTACAAAAGGATTAATTAACATACAGTCGAATAAACAGATTGATGAATTATACCTATATGATTTCAGTGGTAAAATTTTAATCAAACAGGAAAAATTACCAAAAGGAAATAATAAAATAGATATTACTTCCTATCCTCAAGGTGTTTATTTAATGAGATGTTTATATGGAAAACAATGGGACGTATTTAAAATTATAAAAAATTAAAGTTAGTGTGAACAGGCATTCTCACAGGATGTCTGTTTTTATTTTAAATAAACTTTCAAAAATTATTGAAAGTTCAAAAATTATTATTAAATTTGTATCAGGAATTAAAAGTAAAACAAAATGCAACTTTCAGAAGCTAAAGAAAAATACATTCAGACTTGGGGTACATTTGCGACCAATTGGGGGATTAACCGTACAATGGCACAGGTTCATGCTTTGCTTTTAGCGAGTGGTAAAGCGCTTTCTACCGATGAGGTGATGGAGCAGCTTGAAATTTCAAGAGGAAATGCCAATATGAATCTTCGTGCACTGATGGATTGGGGAATCGTGAGAAAAGAATTTGTAAAAGGCGACCGTAAAGAATATTTTGTTGCTGAAAAAGACGTTTGGTTTTTATTCAAGCAGATTACAAAAGAACGTAGAAAAAGAGAAATTGAGCCTGTAATTTCGTTTCTGGAAGAACTTAAAAATATTGAAGACAAAGATTCTGACGAAGCAAAAGAGTTCATTAAATTAATGGATGATTTCAGTTCTGTAACGGGGAAAATAAACAATATTATGGATCTTGCCATAAAAAGTGACGATCATTGGCTGGTTGGGAAAATTACGAATTTACTGAAGTAAAATATGAAAAAGTACCTGATAATTTTTTTTGTAATTCCTCTTTTAACAAGTTGCAAAAAAGACATTATTGCCACCTTTGATATTCACATTGAAAATCTTGACAAATATGATGAATCTGAACATGAGTTATATAAATTAGAAATTTACAGAAACAATAAAATTTTCAAAGTTTTTAAGTCAGAATTTCCGTTTAATTTAGATAAAAATATAAAAATTGATAGTATAAAAGAAGGGAAATATATTTTTGTTTATGAAAACATTTTTGGGAAGCAGGTTAAGAATGAAGTTGTAGTAAATGATTCTAAAAATTATAAAATTAGTATAAATCCTGACAGGTTAGATGAAAAATTTAAGAATCTGGCTTTTGAAAATATGAGAAATGATGAAATTAAATTAATATATAAATCTTCTGGTTGTTTTCATCTGCAAAAAGACTCTATTACCATTTTAAATAAAGGACATTATTACTTTATTAAAGATGATAATGGAAAACTAAGGAAAATTGATAAAAAAATTATTGAACATTTTGTTGATTTGGAAAACAGAATTCGAAATATTCCAAAAGAAAAAGGTTGTACAACGGTTGATAGTTTTATTTTTAGCTACAAAGGAAAATCAGATACTATTTATGACGGAACTTGCAGAATTAATTTAGTTTCAACGCTAACTAATTATAGAGAAAAAATTAAAATATAAAAAGGAAATTTTCCTTTTTTATTTCAGATAAACTTTCATAAATTATTGAAAATACAATAACAATAAAAACTCAAAACATGAAACTTAAAATATTAATAGGAGAAGCAATAGTTCAGACAGTCATTAGCCTTGTATTCTTTTCGTATGCTATCGCTGATTATTTCGAAAAAACATCCGGAACAGAATTTTTTATTGCACTTTTTTATGTTGGTATATCAAATCTGATAGGATTTTTATTGAGGGTTTCACTTAGCAAAAGCAAATTTCACCGGTACTATTTTTTTGGTGTCTTGATATTTTTCCAGTTATTATTTGTTGCGGTTTTATTATTCAACGATTCTAAAATTGAGTATGTTCTTTATTTCATGGGCATCGGAGGCGTACTTTTTAATATTTACTATCTGATCTATGGCTTTTATAATGTTAAAACGATGCAACAGAATAAAACGGATGAATAATTTTTTTGAAATTAAATTTCAAAATTTATTGAAAATATAATATTTATAAAATGTTCAATATTGTTTCATATCTGCTTTTTCTTTCCGTCAGTTCATACATCACCATTGATGTCGGAAGAAGATGCTACAACGCAGGAAAACATTACCTGAACTATCTTATTCACGATGCAGATCTATGTTTAACGATCAACAGGATTCTTTTGGGATGTTATTATCTCATCAATCTAGGGTACATCGCATTAAATCTGACGCATTGGGAAAAAGTAGATTCTATAGAAAAAATGTTATCTGTGACAGCAGTCAGAATCGGTTATATCACCTTGATTTTATGTATACTGCACTTTATGAACATTTTCGCACTTTACTTTTTAAGAAAAAATTTAACCATAAAATAATAAAACTATGAATGCAACAGCTCTTACCACAACGTACAATTTTCAGGCATACATGATCTATCTGCCAATTGTAATCCTTCTTACTGTGCTGGTTTCCCAGTTTCTCTTTAAAAATTCCAAAGCGTTTATGATCGATATTTTTCATCAGAAAGAAGACATTGCAATGGCAACCAACTCTTTATTCAAGATCGGTTTTTACCTTTTAAATCTCGGTTTTGCCCTTTGTATCATTGAATTTTTTCAAATTGAAACCATTGAAAGACTGGTTGTTGCTTTATGCGAAAAAATCGGAGGATTTTCCATCTACCTCGGAGTGATGATGCTTCTGAATCTGCTTCTTTTCCTGAAAGGTCGTAAACACGCCATGAACAAAGATAAAATCATCAAAAATGAAAACACTGCTATTTAAAATCTGGATGTATTTCACCTTCAAAATCCAGAAAAAGAGAACGAGAGGAGACTTTTTAAACCTTTAAAATCCAATAACCATGAAAACTTCTATTAAAAACGACTTTTACATTCAACTTTCATTCCTTGTAATCGGACTTATTTTGGTATTCTTAGGAATTGTTGTTTTTGAAAATGCTACTGTTTTTCTTTTTTATTTCGTAGTGGGAATACCTCAATTGATTAGTTTTATCAGCAGAGCCTTTCAGAAAACAAAGAAATCTTGGCTGTTTATTGTCTATGGAATTTTTATAGTTCCTGTATGGATTTCATGGCTGATTATTTTGGCTTTTAATAACAATAATGATGTCACCAACTTTTTCGGATATATTTTAATCGCATCAGTGTTTTACAGTCCGGTACTTGCAATCCTCTACATTATAGATTGTTATAAAACTTATGAATACTAAAAAAACAGAATCATGAAAACTGTTCTTACATACGATCTCAGAATCCAGCAATCGCTAATCTTACTGTTTCTTGCAACAATTCTTGCAGCAATAATTACTAAACAGGAATTTTTAGGAGTAATAATAATAGTTGAATTTTTCCTGATAGCCGTTGCACAATATTCTCTGAATATCATCAAGGCTTTCAGTAAGAAATATGTAAAAACAGATTCCAGAGAAGTATATGTTTTTATTTCGACCTATGTAGTAATCGGTTTTTTAATCCTGATTTTATCATCATTATTCAAGTTTGAAGACACTTAACAAAACCTAAAAAATATTTTTGAATTAATGGTAATGTCCTGGATATTTCTTTCACCCATTCTTATTATTCAGTCTTTAATGATCAGTTTTTTTGATGCTAAAAATAGTTTAAACTAACAGCCATGAATATCCTCAAAAACCACACTCTTATTTACGACAATGAATGTCCCATGTGCAACATCTATTCAAAAGGCTTCATCAAATGCGGAATGCTCGATGAAAAAGGAAGAGAAGCCTTTACAGATCTGAGTTTCAAAAATAAAGATCTGATTGATTTCAACCGCGCAAAAAACGAAATCGCTTTAGTCGATTACGAAAAAAATACAGTGATTTACGGTTTAGACAGTCTTTTGTTAATCATAGGAAATTCATTTCCAAAGCTTGAAAAAATAGCGAGGATTCAGCTTTTATATTGGTTTTTCAAAAAGATGTATTCCTTCATTTCTTATAACCGAAAACAGATCATCCCTTCGAAAAATGACAATACGGAAACAGCCTGTGTTCCGGATTTTAATCTAAAATATAGATTGATTTACATCGCTTTTGTGGTCATTTTTTCAGGATATATTTTAAGCCTATTTTCACCTAAATTGGGATTAAACCTCACTCAAAATTTTTGGAGAGAATTTGCAATCTGTTGCGGACAAATCGTTTGGCAGACTTTAGTTTTAAAAACTTATTTAAAAGAGAAGATCTGGAATTATTTAGGAAATATGATGACGGTTTCCTTAATCGGAACTTTACTTCTGATTCCGGCTTTATTTCTTAATATCAATGCAAATGCATCAGTTATCTATTTCGGAATTGTGGTTTTTGTGATGTTTTCAGAACATCTCAGAAGAAGCAGAATTTTAAAATTAAACCTTCTTCCTACCATTTCATGGATCGTTTTCAGATTGACTGTTTTAGCTGTTTTAATATGGATGAATCTATAAAAACTAAAAAATATTTTTAAAATGGCAACAATCTATTTAGGTACCATCATCAAAGCCGATATCCAAATCGTTTTCGATTTATCAAGAGACATCGATCTTCATCAGAAATCAACTTTTAAAACAGGAGAAAAAGCAATCGCAGGACGAACTTCAGGACTCATTGAAGAAGGCGAAACGGTAACGTGGAGAGCAAAACATTTAGGATTCTATCAAACCTTGACTACAAAAATTATCAGCATGAAGAAGCCTTATCATTTTACAGACATCATGTTGCAGGGTGCTTTCAAATCCATTAAACACCAACATATTTTCAGGCAGGAAGGTAAAAACACAATCATGACAGACATCTTCGAATTTCATTCCCCTTTCGGAATCATAGGAAAAATTTTCGACGCTCTGTTTCTTAAAAATTACATGAAAAACTTTCTTTTAGAGAGAAACAAATTGATAAAATTCACCGCAGAAAATAATGAAAAATTAACAAGGAAAAATGGAATAAAGCGCGAGCGAAGCGAGCGTCAAAACGTTTAGTATTAGCGATGTCATATTGAGCTTTAAGTTTATCCTGAGCTTAACGAAGGAAAACATCCCAACATTAAAACTATCAACAATCAACTAAATGCAATCAACCAAAAATGAAAATAATCATAGCCGCCGGAACAGGCTTTCTCGGCAAAAACCTTGAAAAATATTTTACTGAAAAAGGAAATGAAGTGTATATTTTAACCCGAAATCCAAAACAGAAAAATGAATTGTATTGGGATGCCAAAACTTTGGGCGAATGGAAAAAATTACTCGAAAATTCTGATGTTCTGATCAATCTTGCCGGCAAATCCGTCGATTGCAGATATACGGAAAACAACAAAAAAGAAATTTACAGTTCAAGAATTGAAAGCACAAAAGTTCTTCAGCAGGCAATTGATGAATGTATCCATAAACCCAAAATCTGGCTCAATGCAAGTTCCGCAACCATTTACGTTCATTCAGAAAAACATTTGAACACAGAAGAAAACGGAATCATCGGCGACGATTTTTCCATGAACATCTGTAAAAGCTGGGAAAATGAATTTTTTAGATTAAAAACAGATAATGTGCGAAAAGTTGCGTTACGGACTTCCATTGTTTTAGGAAATAACGGCGGCGCTTTTCCAAAACTGAAAATGCTTACCAGATTCGGATTGGGCGGAAAACAGGGAAAAGGAAACCAAAACGTGAGCTGGATCCATATCAAAGATTTTTGCAGAGCAGTAGCGTTCATTATTGAACATGAAAATATTTCAGGAACTATCAATATTACAGCTCCAAATCCTTTATCCAACGAAGAATTCATGAAAAAATTAAGAAAAGAAATGAAAATTCCATTTGGATTGAATGCTCCGGTTTGGCAACTTGAAATTGCATCTATATTTTTAAATACCGAAACCGAATTACTATTAAAAAGCCGGAATGTCTACCCTGAAAAATTAATAAAAAGCGGCTTTGAATTTTCCTATTCAACAGTGGAATCTGCATTTAAAAATTTATTATTATCAAAATGAAAGTTTTACAGACTGAAATATAAGTGTATTTTTTAACCACATAAGTCACCTGAGATTTTAAACTTCATCAACATGAGTTGCATTACTCTATAAAATCTTTGATTTTCTTCTTATGTGATCTTCTAAATATATAATTAAACTAAACTTATGTGACTTATGTATCAAGAAAAACTTTTGTACCTTTTGTAGTTAAAAATTTCCGGTGAAATATTAAATTAGCAAAAACTAAACGTCAATGTTCATCAGACAAAAAGCAAAAACCATAATCCTTTCATCACTTCTTACGTCATCCGCTTTTTTTTCTCAGGCTCACAATGTTTCTGATGACTATCAGAAACCTACCGATCCGCTTGTTGTGCAAAATCTGGAAAACTGGCAGGATCTAAAATTCGGACTCTTCATGCATTGGGGAACATACAGCCAATGGGGAATTGTCGAAAGCTGGAGCCTCTGTCCCGAAGACGAATCATGGACACAAAGAAAACCTGAACACGGAAAAACGTACTACGAATACGTAAAAAACTATGAAAATCTTCAGACCACTTTCAATCCGGTTCAGTTCAATCCGGAGAAATGGGCAGAAGCTGCGAAAAAAGCAGGAATGAAATATGTAGTTTTTACCACAAAACACCACGACGGTTTTGCAATGTTTAATACCCAACAGTCTGATTATAAAATTACCTCCTCCAAAACGCCTTTTTCCAAAAATCCAAAAGCAGACGTTACAAAAGAAATTTTCAATAAATTCCGAAAAGAAGGCTTTAAAATCGGAGCTTACTTTTCAAAACCCGATTGGCATTCCGACGATTACTGGTGGTCTTATTTTCCGCCAAAAGACCGAAATGTGAACTACGATCCCAAAAAATATCCTGAAAAATGGAACAGCTTTAAAAATTTTACGTTTAATCAGCTCAACGAAATCACCTCCAATTACGGTAAAATCGATATCCTTTGGTTAGACGGAGGCTGGGTTCGTCCCTTTAATACCATCGATCCCAATGTTGAATGGCAAAGAACCATTAAAGTTGAACAGGACATCGATATGGATAAAATCGGAACCATGGCGCGCAAAAATCAACCCGGAATCATTGTTGTAGACCGTACCGTTACCGGAAAATGGGAAAACTATGTCACGCCGGAACAGGCGGTTCCTGAAAAACCGCTTTCCATTCCCTGGGAAAGCTGCATCACAATGGGAGATTCGTTTTCTTATGTTCCTAACGACAATTACAAATCCTCTCAGAAAATCATCGAAACGTTAATTAAAATCATCTCAAGAGGCGGAAATTACCTCATGAATATTGCTCCCGGACCGAATGGAGACTACGATCCCATTGTTTACGAAAGACTGAAAGAAATTTCAAGTTGGATGGATAAAAACCAGTCGGCTGTTTTTGCAACAAGAAGCATTGCACCTTATCACGACGGAAATTTTTACTACACGAAAAGCAAAGACGGAAAAATAGTGAATATTTTTCATCTGGATGAAAAAAACAATTATCTCGCTCCTTCTACGTTAAATTTTACAATTCCGGAAAATTTTAAACCAAAATCATTAAAAATTTTAGGATTATCTCACAAAATTGATTGGAAACAAAACGGAAATTCAATTGAAATCAATTTACCAAAAGAAAGAAACCAGTTAAAATATTCAACCGTAATCCAGATTACGCAGTAGTTAAAATTGTGACTATTTTTATATCAAAAACGACCTAGGAAATCGGAGCGTTAAGAAAATAAAGTCTGTGAACGTTAAGAAAATTCTACTGTTTGAGCGCGACACAAATATTGAACTGAAAAACAAACATTAAATTCGCGCGAGTTTTAGAATTTTTAGAGAGTAGATTTTATTTTTAGCGAAGAGTTCCAAGTCTTGATTTTTTTGTTTCTTTTTTCATCAAGGAAAAAAGAAAATATTTTAAAACAAAATTATTTTGCGATGTCTTTAAAACTTCGATTTAAAATTATAATAATTTCGTTATTGAGCACAACATTTATTACAGCTCAAAAACCACTCTACAAAGACCTCAAACAGCCTGTTGAAGCCAGAGTTCAGGATCTATTGAAACGCATGACACCCGAAGAAAAATTCTGGCAGTGCTTCATGATTCCCGGAGATCTGGATAACTTTCCGAAAGATCAGTATTCCCACGGAATCTTCGGTTTGCAGGTAAGCGCAGGAAATCAGGGAGGCGGAGTTGCAGGACAAATGCTGAAATACAACGCCAATGAAGATGCAGAAAGACTTGCGAAAAAAATCAATGCCATTCAAAAATATTTTGTGGAAGAATCACGACTTGGAATCCCAGTTATTCCTTTCGATGAGGCTTTGCACGGATTAATGCGTGAAGGTGCGACCGCCTTTCCACAGGCAATTGGTTTATCGGCAACCTTCAATCCTGAGTTGATGAAAGAAGTTTCTACAGCGATTGCCAAAGAATCTAAACTGAGAGGAATCCGCCAGATTCTGACGCCGGTTGTCAATGTAGCAAGCGATGTGCGATGGGGTAGAACAGAGGAAACATACGGTGAAGATCCGTTTCTGACTTCCGTGATGGGCGTGAATTTCGTCAGTTCCTTTGAAAATCAGGGAATTATTACCACTCCGAAACACTTTTTAGCCAACGTTGGAGAAGGCGGAAGAGATTCATACCCCATTCATTGGAGTAAAAGATATCTGGAGGAAACCCATTTGATTCCTTTTCAGAAAGCCTTTCAACAAGGAAAAAGCCGTTCGGTAATGACTTCCTACAATTTGCTTGACGGAAGACCTTCAACGGCAAATCATTGGCTGTTAACAGAAAAATTAAAAAAAGACTGGAATTTCAAAGGATTTGTCATCAGCGATGCAAGTGCAGTTGGTGGAGCAAATGTGCTGCATTTTACGGCAAAAGATTACGATGATGCTTCTGCACAGGCGATCAATGCGGGGCTTGATGTGATTTTCCAGACAGAATATCAACATTATAAACTTTTTATTCCTCCGTTTTTAGATGGAAGAATTTCTCAGGAAAGAATTGATGATGCAGTTTCCAGAGTTTTAAAAGCAAAATTTGAACTCGGTTTATTTGAAAATCCTTACGTTTCTAATAAAGATATAGAAGAATTAAAGAAAATCAATCACAAACCATTAGCTGAAAAAGCTGCGGCAGAATCTTTTGTTTTGCTTCAAAATAATCATCAGACGCTTCCGATTTCGGAAAAATATAAAAAGATTTTAGTCGTCGGAACAGATGCCGTTGATGCAAGATTAGGCGGTTATTCAGGGCCGGGAAATAAAAAGGTCAGCATTTTGGACGGAATTAAAAATTTAGCTGAAAATAAAAATATCGAAATCACTTATTCAAAAGGAATCGATTGGAATATGAAAGATTTTCTGACGGTTCCTGCTGAAGTTTTGTCTTCTGAAAATAAAAAAGGTTTAAAAGGAAGTTACTTTTCAGATTCAGAATTAAAAGGAAAACCTGAATTTGAAAAACAGGACGAACAAATCAATTTCAAATGGACTTTGTATTCGCCCAATCCTGAAAAACTGCAGCCCGACAATTACAGCATTCGGTGGACAGGAAAACTCGAAGCCCCTAAATCGGGAAAATATCAGTTAGGACTAAGAGGAAACGACGGTTTCCGGTTGTTTTTAAATGGTTCATTGTTAATTGACCATTGGGAAAAACTCAGTTATTCCACCAAAACCGTTGAGGTAGAATTTAATAAAGGGCAGAAATATGATATTGTGGTTGAATTTCACGAAAACAGGGGAGAAGCCAATATTGAACTGATCTGGAACTATGGCTTACAAGACTACCGAAAAGATTTTAATGATGCTTTGAAGCAGGCTCAGAATGCAGATTACATCATTGTTACAGCCGGAATTCATGAAGGCGAATTTCAGGATCGCTCTTCGTTAAGTCTTCTCGGAAATCAGGAAAAATTCATCCATGAAATATCAAAATTAAATAAACCTACAACGGTTGTTTTAGTTGGTGGTTCTGCCATAAAAACAACAGATTGGAAAGATAAGGTAGGAGCCATTCTGGATGTCTGGTATCCCGGAGAAGAAGGCGGAAACGCAGTGGCAAAAGTCCTTTTCGGAGCAGAAAATCCTTCCGGAAAATTGCCGGTCACTTTTCCAACCAAAGAAGGTCAGTTGCCTTTGACGTACAACCATCATCCGACAGGAAGAGGAAATGATTATTACGATCTGAGCGGCGAACCGTTGTATCCTTTTGGTTTTGGATTAAGTTATACCACTTTTGAAATCTCAGATTTACAGTTAAATAAAACAAAATATTCTGAAAATGATACAATTGTGGCAAAAGTGACTGTGAAAAATACAGGTTCGAAAGCAGGAAGCGAAGTCGTTCAGTTGTATGTAAAAGATCTGCTGGCTTCGGTTTCCAGACCGGTTATTGAGTTGAAAGGTTTTCAGAAAGTGTATTTGAAACCGGGAGAATCTAAACAGATTTCAATTGAAGTTCCGGTTAAAGAATTCCAGTTTTTAGATGAAAAAATGAACTGGATCGTGGAAAAAGGAACATACAGAATCTTTGTCGGAAACTCTTCAAAAAATCTTCCTTTGAAACACAATATTGAAGTTGAGTAGTCCGGCGTAAAAAAAATATGGTATGAAATGTGTAATATTTAAACCGAACAGGAATGAATTTCATGATAAGTTCATTCAAAAAAAGTAAATATTATGAAAAAGTTATTTATATCAACAGTTTTGTTAGTAGGATTATCAATGAATGCTTATGGACAGAAACGTCCACCTGCACCTCCACATCCTTCAAAAAGTGAGTTGATCAGCAGCAAATCGAGAGAACTTGACAGAAGATATAGAGCTGAGAAAAAAGCCATTATGAATCATCCGCTTGCAACCAAAAAAATGAAGCAAGATCAGTTAAGAGCTTTAAATGAAAAGTACCAGAGTCAGAAGAGATTACTAAGAAAAATGTAATTTCCCAATACAATAAAAACAGGCTATCCAATAGAGATAGCCTGTTTTTTTTATGTTCTAACCTAAGGAATAAAAATCAAAGATTTTTAAAAACGATTGTGAGCTTTTCCATTTATAATGATCAGTTTTAAATAAAAGTTTAGTTCATCTTTGGTGACTTTTTGCGATTAAAAAAGGTGTAAACAGGCTTATTAATAAACCTTTCTTGCAAGCAATAGATTTAAAAGGAATGTTCCGGTCCAGTTACTGTTGTTGGAGCCGTTGTTTCCTATAAAATCCACGCGCGCAACAGAAACCGTAAGTCTCGTTTTACCAGAAGTTCCGTTATTGGCAAGGCTTACAAAAGAAGCAATGAAAACATCCGGAAAACTGGAATTGTTTCCTGCGGTAAGCGAAGGATTCATATTGGTAATATTAAAAGGAGTTCCCTGATATTCGTAAACCAGAGTCATTCTGCTCGCATTGGAAAAACCTGTTCCTACCGAGAACGATGTAGATGCTTTGCTGATGACCCACCACGCATCAGTTCCTGTTCCCGTATCATATGCTGTATTAGAATGTCCGGTCCAGTCGGCAACCGGAGCGGTTCCCGAAGCGTGCGGCGGTATCGAAAGCTGTGTTCCGTAGATTTCCACATTATTAGGCTTTGGAAGCGTGATAAAAGAAAGATCCCATGTTCCGCCAGTAGTGTTGCTGTTATTTACCACTTCTGCATACGCTCCAGTAGGAATGATAAATGTAGAAACCGGAGTATTGTCTATTCTTAGCGTATTTCCCCCTGAAGCCTGTAAAGTAATATTGAAAGCAGATATATTTTTAATTTTATAAATTCTTCCCGTAAAACTTGAAGCTCCGGAACCGATTGCCGGCAGTGTAAACGTAGAATTGGCAGTACCATTATAGGTGATGTAATGATCGTTTGTAACGATAGAATAGGTAGTTGCTGTTACCTGCCTGTAATTCGCACTCACAGATCCGTTAATATCTAATGTACTGGTTGGTTGGTTTTTACTGATTCCCACTTGTGCGTTGGCGAGAAATCCGCACATCACAAAAATCGAAAAAATCTTTTTCATACATATAAATTTTATTTGATTATTTCAAATGTATTAAAATTTTAATATAAATTTTTATTTTTGACTATCATTTTTAATAGTTTTAATAAATTATGTTGATAATATTAATCTAATAGCGGCTTTAATGAATATTTTAAAATATTTTCTGATTTTATATTTTAATTTTAAACTTCAGCGATTACAGCTTCTGATGATGAAAAATAGTAAACAAAACCTTAAGGGATCAATTTCGTCAGAATGCCATACATCCGATATTTTTCCTTAAATTCGCATAAAAATTTTAAACTAATGAATTACGATATTATTGTCATCGGAAGTGGTCCTGGTGGATACGTTACAGCAATCAGAGCGGCACAATTAGGTTTCAAAACAGCAATCATTGAAAAAGAAAATTTAGGAGGAATCTGCCTTAACTGGGGATGTATTCCTACCAAAGCTTTATTGAAGTCGGCTCAGGTTTTTCATTATATTAATCATGCTGAAGATTATGGATTGAATAAAGTGGAAGCTAGCTTTGAGTTTCCGAACGTAATTCAGAGAAGCCGTGGCGTTGCATCGAAAATGAGCAAAGGAATTGAATTCCTGATGAAAAAGAATAAAATCGATGTTATTCTGGGTACTGCAAAAGTACAGAAAGGTAAAAAAGTTTCCGTTACCGATAAAGAAGGAAAAGTAACTGAATATACAGGAACGCACATCATCATCGCAACAGGAGCGCGTTCAAGAGAATTGCCGAACTTGCCACAGGACGGTAAAAAAGTAATCGGATACAGACAGGCATTGTCTCTTCCTGAGCAGCCAAAATCTATGATCGTTGTAGGTTCCGGAGCGATCGGGGTAGAATTTGCCGATTTCTATAATACAATGGGGACAAAAGTAACCGTTGTAGAATTTATGCCAAACATCGTACCTGTAGAAGATGAGGAAATCTCTAAACACTTAGAAAAATCTCTTAAGAAAACAGGAATCGAGATCATGACCAATGCTTCCGTAGAAAGCGTTGATACAAGCGGAGAAGGTGTAAAAGCTACCGTAAAAACAGCAAAAGGAAACATCGTTCTTGAAGCTGATATTTTATTATCTGCTGTAGGAATCGCTGCAAACATCGAGAACATCGGTCTTGAAGAAGTGGGAATCCAGACAGACAAAGGAAGAGTTCTGGTCAATGAATGGTACGAAACTTCTGTTCCGGGTTATTATGCAATCGGAGACATCATTCCTACTCAGGCTTTGGCACACGTAGCTTCAGCAGAAGGAATTACCTGCGTTGAAAAAATCAAAGGAATGCACGTTGAAAAAATCGACTATGGCAATATTCCGGGATGTACGTACTGTCACCCAGAAGTAGCTTCAGTCGGTCTTACAGAAAAACAGGCTAAAGAAAAAGGTTACGAAATTAAAGTAGGAAAATTCCCTCTTTCGGCAAGTGGAAAAGCAACGGCAAACGGAAATACGGATGGTTTCGTTAAAGTTATTTTCGATGCTAAATACGGAGAGTGGTTAGGTTGCCACATGATCGGAGAAGGGGTTACAGACATGGTTGCAGAAGCGGTTGTTGCAAGAAAACTGGAAACTACAGGTCACGAGATCATCAAATCTATTCACCCGCACCCGACAGTTTCTGAAGCCATTATGGAAGCTGCAGCGGCTGCTTATGGAGAAGTAATTCACATTTAATTTTTCACTTTGTCAAAGTTGAAAATCTTTGACAAAGTTCAACAATATCAAAACCACAGATCAGGAGTCTGTGGTTTTTCTTTTTGAAAAAGCCTGTTTCAATTTTTACTTATTGAAAGTTTGTAAGCTAAACTTCGTTTATTTAAAAAATTGATTGTCCGTTTATTAACCTAAAGCTTCGACAAACTCAGCTTGACATCGCTAGAAATCAAGCGTTTAGTATTAGAGGTGTCACACTGAGCTTGTCGAAGTGCCTATTATAGATGATTGATTTTCATATCATTGCATAGTAATAGGTTGTTTAACGGATATTCAATTTAAAAAAGACAAAAATGGTATTACTTTAATAAGTTTTACGCCTTTGTATATCTTAAAAGCTGAATTCCTGATCATTGAATCTTTTTGTTTAACCTTGCGTTTAAGAAGACTTATCCGAACACACGTTAATTAAATTTTTAAATAAAAACTTTGCGTCAACAAATGAATGAAATTTTTGAATATCTAATCAAATTTAAACATTCTTTAAGATGATTTTTTTTGATTTTATCTCAGTTATTTTCTTAATTTTATTCCTGAAATAAAATACAAATACAACAAACTATGTTTAAAAAATTAGCTGCGGAAGCTTTAGGATTGGGAGATATCGGTAAAATCATCCCTTCACAGGATTATGATAAAGTAGATTCGGACGATTATATCCTTTCCGAAGATAACGAGAAAATTTTCTTTTTAATTAAATCCAAAAGAGACGAATACTGCTTTACCAACAGAGCTTTGATCCACATCGACGGAGCCAGTGCGTTAGACAAAAAAAGAGTCTTGAAGAGATACGAATATTATCAGTTTCCTTTCTCGAATATTGCTTTGCAGACGGCGGGAACCATCGATCTTGATGTAGAAATTTCTTTCAATATCGGGAATGTTCCAATGATGATCAGCGTTGCAAAAGGTCAGATCGATCAGTTGAAAGATCTGTATAAAGCACTTTTGGCGATTCAGCAGGAAGTTCACCACAATCATTCTTTGCTGAATTTCTCTAACGACAGCATCCAGAAAGCCATCACCACAGTAGCTTCCGGAAAACAGGAAAACGTTTCCAAAAGTCAGGAACTGAGAGCCATCAATGAATATATTTTTGCATGGAACACCAACAGTTTTGATAAATATAATCAGAAAGACTTCTCAAGAATTTTTGAAAAATATATTAATAATTAAAAATAAATTTAGATAATATGCCCGGAAATTTGCCGGGCTTTTTTAAACCACCATTCATGAAAAAAATCATTTTTTTGCTGCTTTTTGTATGCTTTAGCTTTTCATTTTCTCAGAACAAAGACGATAAAAGGTATTTTCCTGTGGAGTACATTCTGAAAACATCCAGCGATACCATCAAAACGAAGATCAGAAATGTAGGTAAATTTTCCAATACAAAATATTATGTAGCCACTGTGTTACTTAAGATGAAAATGAGGGATTCTTCCGGGGCTGAAACGTGGGTGGAACCAAAAGATGTTGAATACATTAAGATTACAGATGAAAATAATACCACTCATGAATATTATGCTTCTGCCGGGAAAATGGTTTTTGACAATGGTTTTGTAGAAATTTTGTATGAAGGCAAAAATATGAACTGGTACAGATTTTTTCCTCACGGCGGCTTAAAATTTGTTGGAACAGATTTCTTAATCGACGGCAGAAACCGAAAAATCATCAATGAATCCGGATTTTTCAATCCCAGTCTTAAAAACAGCCTGAAAGTAAGATTTGCAGCTTATCCGGATCTTCTCGCTATGATAGATTCCTGGAAAACAGATGACGATCTTCTGAAAATTCTTGAGTTGTATGATAAAAAAGTGGGGTAAACTATTTCTTATTGAAGAAAACCTCTTTTAAAAAAGTTTTACATTAAATACTTAATACTAAAAATCATTATAATTTTCTGGTTAAATAAGACCAGATCATCAATATCCATTTAAGCATAATTTTATTTGTGTTAAAATAATCCAAAATCACGGTATTTAGAAAAATTAATCTGTTTTTCTCGACTTGTTTTCTTAATTTTATTCAATGGATTTTGGGAAAGTTGGGCTTGTTTTATCGGGTGGCGGAACAAAAGGGATCGCACACGCCGGAGTTTTAAAATTCTTAACAGAAAAAAATATCAATATCGATGTTCTGTCGTGTTGCAGTGCAGGTTCTATTGTAGGCTGCCTTCATGCAGTGGGTAAAACGCCCGAGGAAATTTTAGAATTTTTCAATTCGGTTTACTTTTTCAACTGGAAACATTTTGCATTCAACCAGCCCGGCTTGGTTTCTTCGGTGATTTTCAGAAATTATCTCAATCCTATTTTCGGCGAAATGAAACTGGGCGATCTCGATAAAGACATAAGAATTGTGGCAACAGAATTAGTAGGAGGAACCGAAAAAATCTTTGAAAAAAGTTTTAAAATCGTAGATGCCATTATTGCTTCGTGCTCCATTCCCGGAGTGACGACTCCGTACATCATCGATGAAGAAATGTACTGCGACGGAGGCGTGCTGAATAATTTTCCCGCCGACATCATCAGAGACGATTGCGATAAGTTGATCGGAGTTTTCGTTTCTCCCCCACAAGACGTCAAAATCAATGATTTAAAATCGATTAAAGCCATTGTTTCCCGCTCGTACGATCTGCTTTCTTACCGCATCGAAAGAATTAAATTCGATCACTGCGACTGGTTTATCTCATCGCAGGAACTTTCCATCTACGGAACATTCGAAAGAAGAAAAGACCGTCTGGAACAGATCTTTAACATTGGTTATCAAGCTGCCAAAGAAAGCTTTAAAGAAAGCCGATTTTACGCTGATCTGGAAAACGAAAAAAGAATAGTCTGAAATCTTTAATTTTACTACATCTTGAAAAGTTATTGGAAATTGATAAATCGTGTGTTTTTTATCAAATAAATTGCAGTAAAATTTATTTGATAAAGACATCCATAAACTCAAAACTTTTCCCGTTGAAAAGCCCTTTGTCGCTAAGTTTCAGCTCGGGAATCACCAGAAGAGCCATGAAAGACAAACTCATGTAAGGCGCTCGTAATCTGCTTCCCAATTCCTTTGCGCGCCAGTCTAATCTAATATAAGCTTCTGCTACTTTTTCCGCAGGAAGATCCGTCATAATTCCCGCAATCGGCAGTTCCAGAACCATTTCTTCCTCATCATGGGCAAGAGAAATTCCGCCTTTTGCCTGAATGATCAGATTCACGGCTTTGCATATGTCATCGTTATTCGTTCCCACTACTACAATATTATGACAGTCATGCGCAACACACGAAGCAATCGCTCCGTTTTTTAAGCCTATATTTTTAATGAAAGCTGTTGCAACCGGCGCATCCTGATAACGGTTCACCACAGCAATTTTCAGAATATCATTTTCAGGATCAGATTCAGCAAAACCATCAATATTTAAAACTTCTGCATGAATTTCTTTTGTAATCAGTTGTCCGTCCAGTGTTTCAATCACACGAATTTTTTTCCCTTCGCTTTTTACCTTAAAATCTGAAGGACTTTTTAAACTGCAGCTAAAATTATTCACTGTCGCAGCTTCCACAGATTCAATAAACGATTCCCCGTTTTCTGAAACCAATGCTCCGTTGATGTACGTTTTTAAAATCGTAAAATCCGTGAGATTATCGATTTCTATAAAATCTGCATTGTCGCCAATCTGCAATAATCCGACCGGTAAATTATAATGTTTAACCACATTGTATGAAGAAGCACGCAGTACATCGTACAAATCATAACCCAGATTCAGCGCACGTTTTACATGATCGTTGATGTGAGATTCCAGCAAATTATCAGGATGCTTATCGTCACAGCAAAACATCATCTGATCCGGAAAATCTTTTAATAAAGGAATTAAAGTATCAAAATTTTTCGCCGCACTTCCTTCACGGATCATCACTTTTACCCCGAATTCAAGCTTTTCCAGCGCTTCCTGATACCCAAAACACTCATGATCTGTAGAAATTCCCGCACTGAAATAAGATTTCATTTCTTCCCCCATTAAACCCGGAGCATGACCGTCAATCGGTTTGTGATGTCTTTTCGCAGATTCCAGCTTTTTCAGAACCTCCTCATCTTTGTAAATAACCCCCGGAAAATTCATCATTTCAGCCAGATATACAATTTCTTTCTTGCTTAAAAGCCCATCAATATCACCCGAATCAATCACCGCACCTGCCGTCTCAAAATGGGTCGCAGGAACGCACGAAGGAGCCCCGAAATAAAAATGAAAAGGTACTTTCTGAGCATTTTCAATCATATAATCTACCCCTGAAACTCCCAAAACATTGGCAATTTCGTGAGGATCTGAAATCGTTCCCACCGTTCCGTGCTTTACCGCAATCTTTGCAAACTCAGACGGAACCAGCATACTGCTTTCAATATGAACGTGTGCATCAATAAATCCGGGCAGAACATACGTATCCTGCTTTTCTGAAATTCTTTGTATTGAACTGATTCTGTTGTCTTTAATAATGATTTCAGCAGGGTAGGTTTCCCTTGCAACGATGTCGATCAGATTCGATTTAATGGTAAAAGCCATTGGATATTGATTATTTTAAGTGAATTTACCAAAATATTAGAAATAATACCATTTTTCTACACATAAAATATTCTGTAGAAATCATATCTGTGCAGCAGAAAAAGAAAATGAAAAAGCAGAACTCCGAAGGAGTTCAATTTTTTTAAATAACTTTAATGACGAAATGGAAAACAGATAGGATAACCTTAATCTCAAACTTAGCTTTCCAATCTAAATCTTTTTTCTTTGAAGCTTTTTCCCACTTTCGCTACTCGCTTTTTTAGAATTTCGGCGGCAGCGAAGCTGCCGCCGAAATTCTAAAAAGAGCTCAGACATGCGGCTCAATTGGGGCTAGAAATCAGCCATCCATTCACTATTTCAACAATATCTTCAATAGATAACTCCCCAAAATAAAAACTACAGCTTTGTCTATCTATCTATTGGTTTTTATCTTTCACCAGAAAAGTAAAACCTTTTGTGGATCATAAAAATTTAAACAATTTTCCATTGTTTTAAAAAAACAAAAAAATTCCTGACGATGAAGTCAGGAACTAAATATATTATTGAAATTAATTTTTAACCACGTAACCATCCTGATTAACAATTGTTTTGCCGTTTCTGTCGGTTGCCGTTAAAGTATACGGAGCTTTTTTCGCAGAACTCGTTAAATAATTTCTCCAGATCTGATAAGTATATCCGTTATTATTAAACTCGTAGTAATAATTTCCGCCTGTTCCGTCCGGAATTAATTCTCCGTCCGAAATAATCATACTCGGTTTCGAAGTCACCTTTCCGTTGGCCGCCCACGATTGATAAAGATAATTTCCGTTCGGTTGTTTATCAATTTTAATTTTAAACTTTTTCGTTTTAAAAATAAATGATTTCGGAACTTTTTCCTGCTGATAACTGATTTTTGAAACCGGATTTTCATTAAAAGCTGCTGCTTCAACCAATGAAAACTGAGCAATGCAAAATGCACCTAATAAAATTTTTCTGATCATTTTTTAGCTATTATTAGATGAAAATTTAATCAAATTTGAAGCCAATTCAGAAAGGGTTGATTAGTTTTAGATCCGATTTATCGTTAAAAATCACCCGATCTGGATTAAAAATTATTATATCAAAAAAAATAATTAAATTGACAATCAGTCAATTAATAAATATTCAAAAAAATATTTAAATTTTTTGAAACAACTGAATATTTTTCTTTCTTACATTTGTATCATCAAAAGGATCTCGTTCCTTTCTTATCAAAATGAAACTAATTAACTTTAAGTTTTTCCTTTTAAAAGTATCAGAAATCATCTTCACGATTTTCAATACTTCACCTCCTGCACGTTCTTAAATTATTCGAAAGAATTATGATATAATTCGTACTCTGTTTTTCTTTTTATGAAAAAATAGAGCGCAATTCCTGTTTTCAAATTTAATCACACAAAAAAACAAACAAACTATGGAATTAAGTTTTCATGGCTGGATGATTCCGGTCGTTATTGCACTCTTGTGCGTTATTTTTTACAAATTTATTTTAAGAATTTTCTTCGGATTAGTAATTGTTCCACAGGACAGAATAGGCTTGGTTACCAAAAAATTCGTACTTGTCGGTAAGCAGGAACTTCCCGAAGGAAGAATTATCGCCACCAATGGAGAAGCCGGTTTTCAGGCACAGACTTTGGCTCCCGGAGTTTATTTCGGAAAATGGATCTGGCAATATTCTATTGATTTTCAGCCTTTCACAGTAATTCCCACAGGGAAAATCGGCTTACTTCTTGCCAAAGACGGGATTGAGCTGGAAACCGGAAGAATTTTAGGAAGAAAAGTCGACTGCGATTCTTTTCAGGATGCTGAAGCATTCTTAAAAAACGGAGGTAGAAAAGGCCGTCAAACCGCCATCATTGCTCCCGGATCATACAGAATCAATACTTTACTGTTTGAAATTGAACTTACAGATATGACCCAGATTCCTGACAATGCAGTGGGAATTATAACAACGATGGAAGGAAGCCCGTTAGAAGAAGGACAGATTGCCGGAAAGATCATCAATGACCATAATAAATTTCAGGATGTTGATACTTTTTTAAACAGCGGTGGTTACAAAGGTCTTCAGGAACAGGTGATTTTAGCAGGTTCATACTTTTTAAATCCTTGGTTTACAAAAGTTGAGATGGTAAAAATGACGGAAATTCCGATCGGTCATGTTGGAGTAATCATCAGTTATGTAGGAGAGGAAGGGCAGGATTTAAGCGGCGTAGACTTTAAACACGGAAATATTGTGGAGAAAGGACATAAAGGAGTTTGGGCAGAACCTATCGGTCCCGGAAAATATCCAATTAACCCTTATATTATGAAAGTGGAACTTGTTCCGACTACCAATCTTGTCTTAAACTGGGCTTACGAAAGAAGCGAATCCCATCAACTCGACAAAAATCTTTCCACCATTACAGTTCGAAGCAAAGACGGTTTCCCTTTCAATCTTGATGTTTCACAGATTATTCATATTCCGACGTACGAAGCGCCAAAAGTAATTGCCCGTTTCGGAAATATGATCAATCTTGTAAGTCAGGTTTTGGAACCAACGATCGGGAATTACTTCAGAAACTCTGCGCAGGACAGCGATGTAATTGCCTTTTTAGGAACAAGAAAAGAAAGACAGCAATCTGCAAAAGACCACATCAGCAGCGTTTTGGAACAATATAATGTAAATGCCGTTGATACTTTGATTGGAGCTATCGTTCCTCCTGAAAGTCTGATGAAAACTTTAACAGACAGAAAGTTAGCAGAAGAACAGAAAATTACTTACGAAACTGAAATGCTTGCTCAGGAAACGAGACAGGCTCTGGAAAAAGAAACTGCCGTTGCAGATATGCAGAAAGAAATTGTAAAAGCAGATCAGGGCGTTTTAATTGCAGAAAGAATTGCCGACGCATCCGTAAAAAAAGCAACCGGAGACGCCAATTCCGTAAGATTACAGGCAACTGCGGAAGGAGACAGACTGAAACTTCTGGCAACCGGTGAAGCCGAAAAAACAAGACTTCTCGCAAAAGCCGAAGCCGAAAAAATCGAATTACTGGCAAAAGCAAGTGCAGAACAGATTTCATTAACGGGTAATGCTGAAGCGGAAAAAATCTTAGCGATCGGTAAATCCAACGCAGAATCTTACAAATTATCTGTGGAAGCAATGGGCGGAAATAATTTCACCCAGTTAAAGATCATGGAAAATATTGCGAGCCAAAACGTAAGAATTATGCCTGAAGTGTTGATCGGCGGAAACGGAGATTCAGCAAATGGAGGAATCAGCGGACTTTTGGGATTACAGCTTTTGGAGCAGGTTCAGAAGAAAAACTTAGAAACGGCTAATGTAATTGAAGAAAAAAGCGATAACAATTCTTAAATATTTTGGCTGAATGTAAGAATCAAAAAAACACAACATCATATATATTCAAAGTACAGAAAATTTTTCTGCCCCACTTTAAAAACTTTTAACCATTCTATATATCTTTTGCCAAAATCTTCGGTGCAAAAGAGGAAAGCTCCAGATTTTGGAGCTTTTTCTTTTTATGCGGTATAGTTTGCAAATGCTTCTTCAAGACTTTCGAACTTGCCTTTGAACTCATCAATCGGGCAGTCCTGCAGAATATTTCCTTTATGAATAAGGATCACACGTGAGCAAAGCGCTTCCACTTCCTGCATGATATGTGTGGAAAGCAAAACCGTTTTCTGCTGTCCGATTTCTTTCACCACATTTCGGATCTCGATAATTTGGTTCGGATCAAGTCCGTTCGTAGGTTCATCCAGAATTAAAAGATCCGGCTGATGAATAATTGCCTGTGCAAGACCAACTCTCTGTTTATACCCTTTGGAAAGCTGACCGATTTTTTTAGATTTTTCTGGCGTAATTCCTACGAGTTCAATCACTTCATCTACTCTTGATGCCGGAATTTTATGAATATTGGCAACAAACTGTAAATATTCTTTCACGTACATTTCCAGATACAGCGGATTGTTTTCAGGAAGAAAGCCGATCTTCTTCTTGCTTTCGATTTCGTTTTCAGTGATGTTTTTTCCGTTAAAAATTATTTCACCTTCATCAATTTTCAGTGCGCCGACAATAGATTTCATTAAAGTCGATTTTCCGGCTCCGTTCGGACCCAAAAGACCGATGATTTCATTTCTGTCAATGGAAACGTTAATGTTGTTCAGAGCAGTCTGCTCGCCAAATTTTTTGGTTAAATTGTTTATTTGAAGAGACATAATTTCGTAATGATCTTTTTGCAAAAATAAAATAAAAAAACTCATCCGGATGAATGAGTTGATGCAATATTTTAAAAAGTTTGATTATTTTTTCGACTTCTTGCCTGAAGTTTCTGCGGTAGGCTGAACTGCAGCAGGTTGCGGATTGGAAGCATTCATCGGCTGAACATTATTCTTTTGTCCCGGCTTCTCATACAATGCAGATTTTCCGTTGGTTTTACCGAAAATCTTATCAATCTGTTTTTTTGTAAGAAGCTGCGATTTTCCTACGAATTTTCTGTTTTTGTTGATATACTGGATAAACTGAACAGTAGGAGTACCGTAGTTTTTCTCAAAATGCAGTTCGATAATATCGTTCGGAAGTTCCAGAATGATATTTCCTACAGGAATGTCGATAAATCCGTTTTCAATAATTTCATAAAGTCCGGAAACGTCTTTATTAAGATTCTGAAAAGAAAATGATCTGAAAGTATTAAGGTTGGCGGTGTTCAGATCCTGATAATTGAAAGTAAATTTATCATCTTTTTTATATAAACCTACGGCATTATCTTTACCAATTTCTATCAGAGTTTCGTTTTTCAACACCTTGATCTGTGAGGAAACTGAAATACCGAACATACATACAAATAGTAGAATTATTTTTCTCATGGGTTGATTTTTAATGCTATATAATCTGGTATTCTAAATTAACAAATAAAAACGCGAAAAAGTATTTTTTACTCCCTCAAAACAAATGTAACAATTTTTTTTAATATCTGTTAAAAGGAATCAATAGATAAAATTTATTCTTTTTAGCGTGAATTATATTAAATATTTGAAATTTAATTGTTTATAAAAGTGAATTTTAAATTTGTTAATTAATTGATAATTATTAAAATAGGGGTTTGTATTTCATAATATTTTAAAAATCAATCACTTTACCCGATTATAAAAGCGATGCTTTAAATAATTTGTTAGCGAAAACTGTTTAAAATTTAGGGATTGAAATTATTGGCTTAAAAAGAGAAAAGTCCGGAAGGAGTAGAGTTGTTTTTTTTCATTTCGTGTACGTTTATTTTGAGGCAAATTTAGCAAAAATAATCTATGAAAATCCTGTTATCCGCGATTACCTGTTATTTTTAATAAGCAGCAACAGCTTGGAAGCCGCCATCGTTCCCATACTGAACCCGTCGTTGATGATGCATTCGTAAGATTCATCAAGATATTTCGGAAGTGTGCCTTCGGTTATCGCAATTACTTTTACATCAGAAGTCTGTACCTTCTTTTTGATAAGAGAACTGTGAAGTCCGGCAAGCGTTTCGTCACTCATCGCGAAATAACCGTCAAACTGTTCATAGTCCAGAATAATGTTCAGCTTTTCCTTTACGCTTTCTGCAGACTCACAAAAAATAACCTTGCATTCCATTTGCGGATATTCTTTCAGCTTTTGCAGGAAAAAATCCCTTCTAGTTTGAGTGATGTCCAGATTTTCATCCCCAAAAATGGCAAGAATTTTTTTGCACTTATTATTGGCAAGCTTTTCAGCGGCAGTTTCCACATTCAGTTTATTATCAAAAATAATCTGTTCAAAAGAACTCTGAGAAATCGTTTTATCAAACATTACTACAGGAACTTCTATCTCCTTTATTCTGTTCAGGTGAGAAAGATCTTTCGTCTGCCTTGTAAGAGAAATAAGAATTCCGTCCACACGCGAGTTGATGCAGGTAATGATGTTTTCTTCCTCCATTCCCACAGATTCTTCAGAGGACAATACAAAAAAATGATACCCTTCCTTATGCAGCACCGAAGAAATTCCTCTTATAATAGAAGGAATAAAAAACATCGACATTTCCGGAATGATAAGCCCGATAACTTTTGAAGACTTTTTCCTGAAGTTGATCGCAAAATCATTCGGAATATAGTTAAAAGTTTCTGCAGCCTCCTTTACTCTTTGCTTTACGGCATTGCTGATATCGGGGTGATCTTTAAGCGCTCTGGATACTGTAGATACACTGATATTGAGCATTTCTGCGAGGTCTTTTATAGTGACTCTTTTCATTTTTAAGTTAATTGAGGCAATTTTTGGGTTAATTTAGTGATGTTTCGAGGTTAAATTTAAGTTAAAAAATGTTAATATTTTGTTTTAAAAAGTTAATAAAAAGTTAAAATTTTTAGAAGTTATCCACCGCAAACGTTTGCGCAAACGTTTGAAATTAATATAAATTTAACACAAACCAAAAACTACATTTTGAATATGTTAAAAAAAATACTTTTAGACCATAATTAAAAACTCTCAAAAATTATGGAATCAAAAATTTTTACCAGATTGCTCATTTTCGGCGCGATGAATACAGCAGCCTTTATGTTTTCTCAGAGTACAGAAAATGATACAATTACAAGAGGTAAAGCAATCGATGAGGTAGTTATCACAGGTAACTCCAACCCTAAAGCTTCTATTAAAACCAGTACTTCTATTTCTACCTTAAAAATGAAAGATATAGAAAATGCTGCTCCAAGAACAACTGCCGAAATTTTCCGTACCATTCCGGGAATCCGTTCAGAATCTTCAGGCGGGGAAGGAAACTCCAATATTACCGTAAGAGGGGTTCCTGTTTCAGCAGGAGGTTCCAGATATCTATTGATTCAGGAAGACGGTTTACCGGTAATGCAGTTCGGAGATATTGCATTCGGAACACAGGATCAGTTTACAAGATTCGATTCTTTTGTTTCCAGAGTGGAAGCGTTAAGAGGAGGTTCTGCCTCTGTTTTTGCAAGCAATTCTCCGGCGGGGATCATCAACTTCATCACGAAGACCGGAGAAAAAGAAGGCGGAAGCATCACACAGCAGCTAGGATTAAACTATAAAAACTACAGAACAGATTTCGACTACGGAACGCAGATCGCAGATAACACGTTTTTAGCTTTGGGAGGTTTCTACAGAATCGGGGACGGACCAAGAAAAACAGGATTCAATTCCAATAACGGAGGACAGTTCAGAGTTTCATTACTGAAAAAGTTCGAGAAAGGAAGCTTCAGAGTTTATGCTAAATTTCTGGATGACAGAACTGCCGCGTATATGCCGATGCCGGTTGCGGTTTCAGGAACAGATGCAGATCCGAAATGGTCTTCTCTATCCAATTATAACATCCTGAACGGTGCGTTACAGACGATCAATCTTCAACACGACAGAACATTAGGAAACGACGGTAATATTTTTGACAGCGATGTTACAGACGGAATGCATTCCATTTCAAAAACCATCGGTGCAGAATTCAATTACGACCTTGGAGAAGGATGGAAATTTGAAGACAGAATCCGTTATTCCGCAAACAACGGACAGTTTATCGCGCCTTTCCCTGCAAGTGTAAGTAAAGGAAGCGATTTCTTTACTGCAGCTAACTTTACCAATTTCGGAAGTGCAGTGTACTCAGGAACCAATACTCCGGTTGATATGAATGCTTATTATATGAAACTCGCACTTTTCAATGTAAAGCTTAACAACTTCAATAATTTTGTAAACGATTTTAACATCAGCAAAAAATGGAGCAATGTGAAATTCAACGCAGGATTGTACAAGGCTACCCAAAACATCAATATGGACTGGATGTGGAACAACTACATTCAGGAAGTAAGCGACAGCAATGCAAGATTGGTAGATGTTAAAAACCTTTCAGGAGCTTTCATCACAGATCAGGGTTTACTTAACTATGGAATGAAAGACTGGGGAAATTTAAAAAGAAACTACAATACGAAATATGACATTACTGCGCCTCACGCACAGATCGAAATTAATGCGACTGATAAGTTAACGATTGATGCAGGTGCAAGATATGATATCGGAAAGGTGACAGGAACTTTCTCTGGAGGAACCGTTACATATACAAGTCGCGATATGAACGGAAATGGATTAATCGATATTCCTGAACAATTGGTAGGTTCTAACGACAACATCAATGTTCCTGTAAACTACAGATACGGAATTTTCGGATATTCAGTAGGTGCTAATTATGCTTTAAACAGCAAAAATGCAGTATTTGCAAGAGTGAGCCAGGGTGGAAGTGCTTCTGCAGACAGAATTTTATTCTCCGGATACAACTATACCAATAATGATGATCCTGCATTAGATGCTGTAAAAGTAAACAAAGTAAATCAGGTGGAAGCCGGTTACAAACTGAGAGGAGCAGGATATTTCCTTAATACAACGCTTTTCTATGCAGGAACTAAGGAAGCGAATTACGAAGCGACTACACAGAGAAAAACAGAAAACAAATACGAGTCTCTTGGGGTAGAATTGGACGGATATTACAGAATTACAAAAGGTTTTGACATAAAAGCAGGACTTACTTATACCCATGCGGAAATTAAAAACGCACTGGATCCTACCATCGTTGGAAACACGCCTAGAAGAACACCTAAATTGATGTACTCCGTAAATCCTAACTTCAGCGTAGAAAAATTAAATGTTGGTTTCTATTTAATCGGAGCAACAAAAGCTTACACGCAGGATTCAAACAAATTAATTATGCCTGGTTATGCGATTGTAAACCCTTATATTTCTTACCAACTGATGAAAAATCTTTCGGTTAGCGTAAATGCAAACAACATCTTCAACACCATTGCAGTTACAGAAGCTGAAGAAGGATCTATCGCAGGAGGAAACGGAATCGTAAGAGCAAGAACGCTTCCGGGAAGCAGCTACAGCGCAAGTGTAAAATTTGACTTTTAATACTTTTACCTCTAAATGTGGGATGAATGAAAGTTCATTCCGCATTTTTTTCAAAAAAATACAATATGTTTAGACAGGAAGCCATTGAAATTATAAGGAAAGCCATTACAGAAGAAGGAATTCTGGCATCTGCACAACAAAGAGACAACTACGCAAGAGTATGGGCGAGGGATTCTATGATGACGGGATATGCCGGAATTTTAGTAAATGATGAAGAGATTCTTGCCGGACTGGAAAAATCTGTTCTTACACTCGCTAAACATCAGGCGGAAAACGGACAGATCCCTTCCAATGTGGTGAATGATAAAGCAAGCTACGGAACACACGTAGGAAGAACCGACGCCACAACCTGGTGGATCGTTACAACCTGCGAATATCTTACAAAAACGCAAAATCACGAGCTTAAAAACAGTCTGAAAGAAAAAATTTATAAAGCTCTTTCCTGTCTTAAAAGCTGGGAATACAATCAGAGAGGTTTAGTGTACAGTCCGTTAGGAGGAAACTGGGCAGATGAATATGTAACTTCCGGATATACTTTGTACGATAACGTTCTGAGATATTGGGCTTTAAAAAATGCTGCTGAAGTTTATGATGATGAAACATTGAAAATTTTAGCGGAAAATACAAAAAATCTGATTCAGGAAAACTTTTATAAAAATGAAAATGGTTCAGATTCAGCTAAATATCACGAAACGGCTTATGCGAAAGTTACCGCAAAACCCTATTTCTATGCTTCGCTGAATGCAAACGGATATGACGGACGTTTTGATCTTGCAGGAAATGCACTCGCTCTCTTACTGGATTTTGATCTGGATCTAAACGCTTTTTCCGAATTTTTAAATGGAGTAAAAGAGGAATTCAGACATTGGATGATTCCGGCTTTTTATCCCGTGATTTTCTCCGGAGATGACGATTGGCGTCTGCTGGAAAACAACTACAGCTACAGCTTCAAAAACGAACCCTATCATTTCCATAACGGAGGTTCCTGGCCAATATTTTTAGGCTGGCTTTGTCTCGGACTTAAACAGAAAGGCGTAAAAGATATTCCTGAAAAAATCCTGAAGCAGTACGAAGAACTGATGAATGAAAAAGGAGAGCATTTCAGAGAATACTATTCCACAGATCAGCTATTGCCATTGGGAACAGAACAGCTTTGCTTTTCGGCATCGGGATACCTTTTAATGACTTATTAAAAGACAGTTTTTCAAATTTTTCATCTTAAAAAAGTAAAAAATGGTCGGCGACGTTATAGAATTAAAAGAAAAATATCTGGCTACAGCCAAAGAAATAACAGCATTATTGAAAAAAAACTTTCCCCTGGATGGAAAGCAGAAAATTGCGATCGGGATTGCAGGAGAAAGCGGAAGCGGAAAATCGGTAACTGCTTTTGCCTTGAAGAAAATTCTGGAGCAGGAGAATGTGAAAAGTCTGGTTTTGCAGATGGACGATTATTTTAAACTTCCTCCGAAAACCAACCACGAGAATCGGTTAAAATCTCTGGATAATGTAGGAATTCAGGAAGTAGATCTTGAAAAATTATCTCAGAATATAAAAGATTTTAAAACAGAATCTTCGGAGATTGAAAAGCCTTTGGTTTACTACAGCGAAAATCTGATCAGCAGTGAAAAAATCGGCACTTCAGGGTACGAAGTTATCCTTGTGGAAGGAACCTACATTCTCGAAATTGAAGAATTTGATTTTAAAATTTTCATAGACCGCAATTACAAAGATACCCACGAAAACCGTATGAAACGCAATCGTGACGAGCAAAGTGATTTTGTAGAAAAAGTTTTGGAAATTGAACATCATATTATCCGCAGTTTCAAAAATAATGCAGATCTTATTCTCGGAAAAAACTATGAACTTGTAAACACAGATTTATGAACGCAAAAAGAATCATTCCGCGCCTGAGTTTCTGGCAGATCTGGAATATGAACGTCGGATTTTTCGGGATTCAGTACAGTTTCGGGCTTCAGCAGACTGCGGTTAATCCCATCTATTCGTTTTTGGGAGCGCATGCAGAACAGCTTCCGATCCTCAATCTGGCGGGTCCCATTACCGGATTGCTGATCCAGCCGTTGATCGGAGCCATCAGCGACAAAACATGGAGTCCGAAATGGGGGCGCAGAAAACCGTTCTTTTTGTTGGGAGCATTATTCTGCAGTATTGCCTTGTTTTTATTTCCTTTCAGTTCCACCATCTGGATGGCAGCGGGACTTTTATGGATTCTGGATGCCGCAAACAATACCGCAATGGAACCTTACCGCGCTTTCATCGGAGACAAACTTCCGGAAGATCAGCAGACATTTGGTTTTCAGATGCAGAGTCTGTTTGTGGGAGCAGGAATTACCCTTGCCAATCTATCGTTATTTGTTTTTCAGAAATATTTAGGCGGAAATTCTGCAAGCGGAGGAATTCCTGTATGGGTGTATTATTCCTTCTTTCTGGGATCGTTCTGTTCCATTGCTTCTGTGGCGTGGTCTGTGTATAAAACACCTGAAATCCCGCCAACGGAAGAAGAAATTGAAGAATTAAGAATTGCAAAGGAAAAAAGTACATTTTTTACTCCTTTTATAGAAATTATTGTCGCAATAAAAGAAATGCCGAAAGTTCTCTGGCAGCTTGCTTTGGTATATCTTTTCCAGTGGTATGCGCTGTTTGTTTACTGGCAGTTCATCACGCCGATGCTGAAGTCTTCGCTGTACGGAATCTCTGAGGCTGATGAAACTAAAGCCAATGCATTGATAGAAAGTGCTAAAAAAGGAATTTCTGTTGTATCCTCCGACTTAAGCTGGGCAAAAGGAATTCTGCATCAGGTTGAGGTTGCAGTAGGACAGACCGGATTAATGAACGGTTCTTACAATATCGTGACGATGCTTTCTGCTTTGCTTCTTGTACCTTTTGCTAAAAAATTCGGTTCTAAAAACACATATATATTTTGTTTGTTCCTTACAGGTTTAGGCATTATGACCTTACCTTTTATTAAAAATGAATACTTTATCTTACTTCCGATGGTTGCATTGGGAATCGGGTGGGCTTCGATGATGGGACTGCCGTATTCTATGGTTTCACCATCCATTCCGCACAGCAAAAGAGGAATTTATATGGGGGTGATTAATATGATGATTGTAATTCCGATGCTCATACAGACATTATCTTTTGGTTTTGTATTCAATAACTTTTTAGGAAATAATCCTTCCTCGGCAATCATTCTCGCAGGAGTGCTGTTTGTAGTAGCCGGAAGTTGTGTATTTCTAATAAAACCTGATACTTCAGAAAAGTAAATAGATCTTCATATTATTTGGTTAGGAAGCAGGCTGCAAAATTTTTGCAGCCGCTTTTTGTATGGAAGCATATCTGTTTTCAATACGTAATTCTTCTAAATGTAAGATAATCAGAATGTTTTAGTAGAAAATTGGCATGAATTTTCGCTAGTGCTCCATTCCTGTTGATGTATTCACTTTACTCTTACAAGTTCACATCAAGATAAAATATAAGCAGCATCAGATTGTTTTTAGCTTCGATTTTATGAGCAGGTCCGATTAAAAGCGATTATTAAATTCATAAAACTTCACATTCAGGATTTTTAATAGTCTTTAATGGTTATATTTGATTAATTAAATTGAATTATGAATTCTCCTCAGAATATCGAACCTGAAAAATTACTGTCTGTGTTATTCTATTCACCCAATGCAACGGCAGTATATCAGGGTGACGATATAAAAATATTAAGTGCCAATGAAGCCATGATTAATTTCTGGGGGAAAGACAGAAGTGTTGTTGGAAAAAATATTCTGGATGCAGTTCCCGAATTAATAGGACAGCCTTTTTTTGATATGCTGCAGAATGTATGGAGATCCGGAGAAACCTTCATTGCAAAAGATTATCCTGCGATTCTTAATATAGAGGGAACTCTTAAAACCTACTATTTCGATTTCGAATATAAAGCAATTTTAGATGCATCCGGAAAAACCGAGTATATTCTTCATACCGCTTTTGAAGTTACAGAACGGCAGGAAGCATTAAGAATGGTAGAAGAAAAATCTAAATCCGAGCAAAAACTTATTGATGATCTTTCTGCGCTTAATGAAGAATATCTGGCTACCAATGAAGATCTCAATGCTAAGCATGAAGAACTTTTCCGTGTTAACAGCAATCTTTTACAGGCAAGAAAAGAACTTTTAACAGCTAATTATACTTTAACGGAAAATGAAAAAAGATTTAAAACGCTGGTAGAAAAAGCACCGGTTGCGATCGCATCTTTAAAAGGAAAGAACTTTGAAGTGGATATTGTGAATGATAAAGTCTTGAATCTCTGGAATAAAGATCGTTCTATTATCGGTATGCCGTTGAAGGATGCTCTTCCGGAACTGATGGGGCAGTCTTTTATTGATATTCTTACGGAAGTGCATGAAAAAGGAAAATCCTATTATGGCAAGGAAAGCAAGGTGCTGATCGAAAAAAACGGAGTACTTAAAGAACTTTATCTCAATTTTGCCTATCAGCCGATTTTCGATGAAAACAACAAAAGCGTTTCTGTTCTTGTGGTGGCAAGTGATGTAACCGAACAGGTACAATCCAGACACTCGCTTATTGAAATAAAGAAAAGGCTTGAAATTGCTCTGGATGCAAGCAAGCTAGGTTCTACAGAAGTAGATCTTACTACCGGAAAAATGCAGTGTAACGATCAGTTTAAATATAATTTCGGATTTATGCCGGAAGAAGAATTCAATTATACCGATCTATTTGAAGCAATGCTTCCGGAATACAGACCAAAAATAAAAAGTCTGGTACAGGAAGCCATCAGAACCAACGGAATTTATAAAGCCGAATATCCCGTAAAATGGAAAGATGGCTCTATCCACTGGATTCAGGCGCACGGAAGACCAAGATACAATGAAAATGGAGTAGCGGACAGAATGGTGGGAATGACTTCCGACATCACAGAAAAAAAACATGCAGAACAGCGCAAAGACGATTTTTTAAGCGTTGCAAGCCATGAACTCAAAACTCCGTTAACTGCTGTAAAGGCTTCCATACAGTTGCTGAACAGGATAAAAGACCGTCCTTTCTCTGAAATTCATAACCGCCTTATAGAGCAGTCGGATAAAGAAATCGGCAAGATGCATATGCTGATTGACGACCTATTGAATATGAGCAGACTGGGACAGGATCAACTGATGCTGGAATACGGATACTTTAATCTTTATGAAATGCTGAGCAAAAGCTGCAGCCATGTAAGGCTGGAAAATAAATACAAACTTATTGTACAGGGTGATGAAAATCTGGAAATATATGCCGATGAACACAGAATTGAGCAGGTTGTGGTAAACCTTGTGAACAACGCCGTTAAATACGCCAAAGAATCAGAAGAAATCCATATTTCGATAGAACGTTTGGAAAAAGACATTAAAATTTCCGTGCGCGATTTTGGAAGCGGAATATCAGAATCTGTTATTCCTCATCTTTTTGACCGATATTATCGTGTTGAATACATGAGTAAATCCTATTCCGGACTTGGTCTCGGGTTATATATCTGCTCAGAAATCGTTAAAAAACATTCGGGAAAAATAGGCGTTGAAAGTAAGCTGGGAGAGGGAAGTACATTTTGGTTTACCATTCCTTATCAAAAAGCAGGATAATAATAAAATGAACAGAAAAACAATTCTAAATTGTTTATCCATCTTTAAGAATTCAGAAAAAATGCATTCGTCCGGTTTACAGAATTTTGACGAATGCATAATTTATGGTTTTATTTATACTAAAGACTGTACAATTCTTTTTCCTGCGGTATCACAAAAATCCAGTCCGGAATAGTCGGGATTTAATCCTGCGATATACGGAACAGCCATAATGTAAAGATCCTCTGTTGCTTTTCCGTAATAATCCAGTGCCTGAAAATGATCATTAATATTCAGTCCGTCTACCCGAAGATAATAATTGTCCGGCTCTGTTTTCATGATATGGCTGCTGTCCCTTTCAAATTCACTTTTACCTTTTTCCGGATCTTTAAATTTAATATAGCCCGAACTGATTAATCTTCCGTTTTTCAGACCTTCAAAAGGAATATCATTGAATTGTATCGGTTGCTGACCGATGGCATCAATATACAGTTTATAGTGATCTGATTTTTCTGCTCCCGCTTCATCCGTATAATGATAAATAATTCCTTCTTCCTCATGAGATTCGATACGGCTGTTTTCATTTACACTCACCAGATGCAAAATTCCTGCATCATAAAGAGCAATAAGTTCTTTGTACGAAGACTGCGGAAGAGAAGCAATAATAACGGAAATAAGAGGAAGAAGAGTCTTTCTGAGCCTCATCATATCCTCTGCCGAAAAATGTTTTGCAGGATAATTAATCGCATAGCTGAATGCAGACAAAGTTTCTTTCCACGCAATGGTCTGATGTCTTTCTATCGATTTTTCCGCTTCGGCAAACTCTGCCCTGAAAAGCTGAAAACTATCCAGTCTTTCTCTTAACTCAAGCATTTTATTAACAAACTCTTCAATCGTGAGATCTTTTATCTCCTGATAAAAACCTTCATTCTTTTTTCTCAGCGGCTGCTTAAAATTCAGCTCAAATACATAATCCAGATCCACAAAACCATTATTTTTCTGTTTATACTCATAGATTTCGTCATGAGACATGATCCATCCTTCAGAATACGGACTTCCTTCCGAATGAAACCTTAAAGCTGGAAGAAATCCTCTTTTCGAAAATAAAGTAATAGAAAAGTTTTTGTTTTCTTCATTAATAAGATACTTCAGACCGCCATTTTCTTCAACGTATTTTCCGTTAAGTCTTGCCAGAGTTTTCACTGCATCTACCGCGGTAAGAGATGTCCCTCGAATAGCAACCGAATGATTGGATGCAATATTGAATTTAGAAGGAGGATAAGGAGAATCATACCATCCTTTGCTGCGGATTTCATTTTCCGAAGACCATTGATGTCCCGTGCAGATAATTACCTTAGAGACTTTATAAGCTTCACCCGAATCTGTAATTACATTAAAAAAATCATCATTCTTCCTGTCAATATCTACAACTTTTGTATTTTTAAAAACTTTTATCGAAACGCCATGTTTACCTGCAGTTTTCAGCAGATGATGAAACTGATCTTCGAGATAATTTCCTAAAAGCAGCCTTGGAATCACTTGATATTCGTTGATGCTTTCGCCGGCTTTGTTTGCAAAATCAGGATAATCTTTTAAATCTTTTTTCATTACAAAATCTGTAAAAGATTGTGGTAATTCCGGAAGTTCATTGGCGGAAACATTGGCAACGTGCTCAAAATTAGCTCCATAATGGCTGTAAGGCATTCCGGATCCCAGATTTTCACTTTTTTCGAAGATATAAAGTTCTTTAGGATAAACTTTTTCTGCGATGAGATGTTTTAAAACAAACAAAGCAGCCGGTCCGCCTCCAATAAGGGCAATACTGTCGATATTATTCATGGGTAACTGTAACTGTTTTATATAATCACAAAAAGAGAGCTGAAAAACTCTCTTTATTGGGATGGTAATAATTTATTTTACTAATTTCTTGCTTCAAGATTTTCAAATTTTGAATAAGAAGATTTCAGATGATGAAGCTGATCCGAAACCAGTCTTGAACATTCTGGAGCAAGATCTCCGCTGTCCAAAGCATCCTGATAAGCATCGATGGCTGCTTTCTCTCCAAAAACCACATTTTCCAGAGTAGACTCATCCTTATCTGCTGAAAAAGCGTTTTTTACATCAATCCATGCTCTGTGGAAAGCTCCTGCTGTACTTGTTGTATTATCTGCTTCACCACCATGCTCATTGATGTGTCTTATCAGATCATTTTTCATAGTTTGCGATTCAGAAACCATCTGGTCATAATCATTTCTTAACGCAGAATGAGTGTCCCATACTTTGTCTTCCACTTTTGAAAATCCTTCAATTCTGTCATTGGTAATGTTCAGTAAATCGTTAAGTACGGCTACATTTTTTTCGTTGTTCATATTTAAATTTTTTATTTGGTGTCCTTCATACTTTACAATAAACATGCCCTTTTAAAGCACTTCCGGATTATTTAAGTTTTTATTGTGAGAAATTGGAAATATTCTATATTTGTGAAAATTAATAATCATGCTAAAAGTCATCGTCATTGATGATAATCCGGAGGTAAGGAAAAAACACTGTACTCTGATAAAAAATAACTGCCCGAATCTTACTTTAGTAGGAGAGGCGCATTCTGTAGAATCCGGTATAAAAGTGATAGAGCAGTTTTCTCCCGATATCGTTTTTCTGGATACCCTTTTTTCTGACGGAAGCAGTTTTGATCTGCTTGAAAAATTAAGTCCCAATACATTCAAACTCATATTTATAACAGACTGTGAGAATTCTGCCGTAAAAGCATTCCGTTTTTCAGCAGTTGATTATCTCTTGAAGCCATTGAAAACAGAGGATTTGATAGAAGCAGTAAAAAAAGCCGAAGAATCAGTAAGGAAAGAACTTTTCGACATCAAATTCAGTTATTTGTTTTCTAATCCTGAACGTCCTAAAAATATTCAGAAACTTAGATTGAAGACAACGGATAAAATTTACTCGGTTAATATTCAGGATATTGTCAATTGCCAGTCCGAGAAAAATTATACCACGTTTCATTTCATCAACGCACCGAAATTAGTTGTTTCTACCAATTTAAAAGAATATGAAAATATTTTAACGCCTTTTAATTTCTTCAGAACCCATCAGTCCCATCTTATTAATATGTCTTATTTTGATCATTATGTAAAATCGGATGGCGGTAATACGGTAATGATGAAAAATAACGCAGCCATACCACTTTCGGTGAGAAAGAAAGAGGAATTTCTGGCACTGCTGGATCATCTTCATGTATAAAACTGACTACAGATTTGCTCGTAAATCTTACGAATTTACCGGTAAACCTTACAAATGTTCATTTGTCGGAATTGCTATTTTGCTTTCGTTTATTATTGCATTTTGAATTTAAAAAAAATAAAATATTCAAAAAAAGAAGAATAATTTTATAATTTAACTAAACAAACCATGAAAAAAAGATCATTTTTTTTGATTCCGATTCTTTCGGCTGCATTACTTTTAAATTCCTGCGGACAGGAACCTGTAAAAATAGAAATAGGCAAAGAATTTAAAATAGAAAACAATCCCATTACCATTCTGAAGTTTGAAGAAATGAAAGTTTTGCGTTCTGAGAAGGAGAAAATGATTAAAATTGCCCCAAAAGGAAAAAAATATATTTATCTGGAAGTTAAAAATCCGAAGGATGAAATGATTTTCCTGAAAGTATTCAGCAAAGATAAAGAGATTAAAGCCGCCGATGATCTTATGTATTTCGGTCATGATATAGATACAGGATTTGAAGATGCCTATTTTCTTGTAGATGAAAATACAGTAATTGATAAAATCGTAATCAACACCCCTGCTGATACAGAATATACTGTGATAAATCCGGCTGTAACTAAAGATAAATCTTCTATTCCTGACGCAGTATACGGAATTATAGATGCTTATACCACAGAAAAACCCATTGGTCTTCTGGAAGGTTTTGCGACTTATGTTGAAGAAGGAAAAAATGTTCATTCCATTGCAACACAGGATGGATATATTATGGCAAGTAATATCATGAGCAACAAAGCAGAACTTTCTTATTTTACAGAGGACGGAAAAACGTATGTCTTCCATATTCAAAATATTTTGGGAGGCAGCGGAACAGCGACAACACATTGGCAAAACGGCAAAATTATCAGTATAGAAGTAGTTGAATAATTAAAAAAAATCGAATAACATATTTAATTTAAACAGTTTATGAGAGTATTAACTTTAATATTTATGGTTCTTGCATTTTTGGTAGGCGGTACTTGTTCCGGCTTACTATTCAAAAATATCGAGAGCAGAATTGGAAGCGATGACTACAGTATTGTAGATAAAGCCCAGCAACAGATTGATGATCTGAAAAAACAGGGAATCGATATTACAAAAATAGATGATCCTCAGGTAAAAGAAAGCCTTGAGATTCTGGAAAAAGTACCCCCGAAATGGAAGGTAGATACAGCCGGAATTCTGGGTATTGCAGTAACCGTTTTGGCATTTGTCATGATTGTTATTGCCTTTATGAAAAAAAATGCTGTAAGAGCTGTCAGTTTACTGGTGATTGTTTTATCGATTGCGATGTGGATTATTGCTCCGGATATAGAGGCTGGGAAATATTCAGGAATCAATCCGAAAACAATGGCTTTGATCGGGTTTTTAGGTTTGGCAGGTTCAGCAGCTTTTGCATTCATGAGTTATCAACTGTATCTCAAAAAACTTTCAAAAAACTAGTACAATGGATACATTAGGAATTATAGGAACTATTTTGATGTTCATAGGATTCGCAAGTGCTGCGTGGGCTGCAATTCTTTACGTTTTTTCTCTTAGTGCGGTAGCGGGAACCAAATTATCAAAAAAAGTAGGAACAGCCAATGAAAGAACAGACGAATATCTTGAACAGGGAAAATCCATGTCCAAAACAATATTTAAAAAACTAATCTTGAGATTGGCGATCGGTTGTGCAGGCTGGCTGATGTCGTACCTCGCAACAGGTCATGCATAAATTTCTTAGAATTATATATAAAATAAACCTTGCATATGCGAGGTTTTATTTTTTCGTTTAAAAAGAAATTTTAGTATTTTCATTAAAAATTAGTTTAAACAGGTTTTTAGTTAAGTTTTTAATGAGTTTAAACACAAACTTAAAAAAATAAATATGGAAAAAGCAGAAAAAATCTCCGCTGAACAGATGAATGAAGTAAAAGAAACCTTTGCGAATACCGCGGTAGGCGAACTGGAGCGGGGAGAAGATTTTGAAAAATTAGATTACACGACTGTAGAATTCGGATACATTTATCTGAGAGACGGAAAATATGAATCGCTCTTTAAAATCGTAACTGATAAAAAGACCGTATTTTTTGCTGCACAGAAAGGAAGTCTGATGCGTTTGCAGGATTCATTCACAGAAGGACATTTTCAGGCTACAACAGAACAGATGTTGGCTTTCCACGGAGACTGGAAATAAAAATATCCGCGAAAACAATTCAGAAAATAAAGACAATGACAGCATTCATAGAGATGTTGTCATTTTTATTTTGCTGAATTCAGAATATAATGTTGAGGTTTGAAGTATTGTATTTCAAAAACTTAAATTAGAATCTGTAAATTATCTTAAGCTTAAAATAAATCTAAATTCATAATAAATAACTGAAATGAGCTTACATCATTTCGAATCAGTCTGAGAAAAATATTACTTTCAAAATCTTTAAAAGCAATTGAATTTTCGTCTGCCGCTTATTTCAGGAATAAAATTTGTACCTTTATTTACCAATTACCATTATATTATGAAAGCCCATCTGTTATCAGATAAATCGGTAAAGCAGATAGAAATCGTTAAAGTTAAGGACAACATCAGTTTTCATTATACGGATGATGTCTCTGTAGAAGAACCTTTAGAAATAAGAGTTTCCTATTATTCAGCAGATAAAAAAGAATCTAAAAATATATCGGTTACCATGAGAACCCCCGGAAATGATGAAGAACTGGCGGTTGGTTTTTTATTTACAGAAGGAATTATAAACAGTAATAATCAGGTTAAAGCCATTTATTCTCCAAAGGAAGAATGTTCCAGAAACAGCGGAAATATTATTATTGTAGAATTAAATGAAGGTTTTGTTCCCGAACTTATGAAAGCCGACAGAAACTTCTATACAACTTCCAGTTGCGGAGTTTGTGGAAAAGGATCCATAGAATCTATAAAAACAGTGAGCATTTTTAAAGATCAAAAAAGACAAAACACAGAAGTCTCTCTGGATACGATCTATCAATTATCCGAAAAACTGCAGTCGTTTCAGAATAATTTCAGTGCAACAGGAGGCATACACGCTTCAGGTTTATTTGATTTACAAGGAAACCTTCTTGCTATACGTGAAGATGTGGGAAGACATAACGCTTTAGATAAACTTATAGGATATGCGCTGTCTGCCAATCTTCTTCCACTGGACAATAAAATTTTGGTTCTGAGCGGAAGAGCCAGCTTTGAACTCATTCAGAAAGCCGCAATGGCAGGAATTGCAACTGTTGCCGCAATAGGAGCACCTTCAAGTCTGGCAATAGAACTTGCCAAAGAATTTGATATTACTTTATTAGGCTTTTTGCGAAACAACCGGTTTAATATCTACCATTCCGGAAGCCATTTTAAAATTGAAAATCTATTATGAAAATAAGAATAAAAGACAACTCCGTAAGATTTCGTCTCACTCAGTCTGAAGTAGCAGAACTCGGAAAAAACGGAAAAATTTCAAGCACCACACAATTTATAGACCGTCCTTTTATCTACTCTATTGAAAAAACAGAAGACGCAGAACTCTCATCGGCTTTCATCGATAATACCATGGTTTTAAAAATGCCTGAAACCATGATCGCTGAATGGATTTCCACCGACAGGGTAGGATTTGACGGACAATCCGGTCTGGTGAAAATTTTAGTAGAAAAAGATTTTGTCTGCATCGATAATACCTTGGAAGATCAAAGCGACAATTATCCCAATCCGAATATAAAATGTTAATTCTTTCATTTTTTAAATGTAGAAGTCATGGAAAGTAAAAATGAATTCAATAAAAAAGAAGACAACAGCAGATTTCCTTCAGCAGAATCTCCTTATACACTGGGAAATCTAAAGGTAAAGCCCCCGAAAAATTGGGCAGCAGGAGTTCCCGCAGTGATTCATTCACTGGAACAGTTGGTTCTCAATGCTTCAGTTCTTCGTGGAGGAAGAGCACTTTTCAGCATGAATCAGTTTGACGGATTTGACTGTCCCAGTTGCGCATGGCCCGATCCGGATGACGAACGTTCCAAATTGGGGGAATACTGCGAAAACGGAGCAAAAGCTTTGGCTGAAGAAGCGACCTCAAAAAAAATAGGAGCAGAATTTTTTAAAGAGAATTCGGTATACGATTTAGCCAAAATGACGGATTTTGAAATCAGCCAGTTGGGAAGAATTGCAGAACCGATGTATCTTCCGGAAGGAGCAACCCATTATCAGCCGATAAGTTGGGATGATGCTTTTGTAAAAATTTCCGAAAAATTAAATGCTCTGGATTCTCCCGATGAAGCCATATTTTATACATCAGGAAGAACCAGCAATGAAGCAACCTGGGTTTATCAGCTTTTTGCGCGGGAATTCGGAACCAATAATTTTCCGGACTGTTCCAATATGTGCCACGAAACTTCAGGATATGCACTTTCCAGAAGTATCGGTATCGGAAAAGGAACCGTAAAACTGGAAGATTTTTATGATACTGATTTAATAATTATTATAGGACAGAACCCGGGAACCAATTCGCCGAGAATGCTTTCTGCCCTTACAAAAGGCAAGAAAAACGGAGCAAAAATCATAGGCATCAATCCGCTTCCGGAAGCAGGTCTGAAAGGATTTAAAGATCCTCAGAATGTCCGTTCTTTACTGAATAAGCCTTTTGAACTTGCAGATCTGCATCTTCCTGTAAAAATCAACGGAGATATGGCGCTCTTAAAATCCCTTCAGATTTTGGTTTTAGAAGAGGAAGCTAAAAATCCGGGAAAAGTATTGGATCATGATTTCATAGCCAACAAAACTGCAGGTTTTGAAGCATTAACTGAAGAATTAAAACGATATGATCTCAATTTTTTATCTGAACAGTGCGGAATTCCTGTTGAAAGTCTGAAAGAAGCAGCACAGATGATTGCTTCAAAAAAACGCGTGATTATTTGTTGGGGAATGGGAATTACGCAGCAGCACAACGGCGTGGAAATGATCTACAATATTGTGAACCTTTTACTGATGAAAGGAAGCATCGGAATTCAAGGCGGCGGAGCTTGTCCTGTACGCGGTCACAGCAATGTACAGGGAAACAGAACATTGCTTATCAACCATCATCCCACCAAAGAACAACTGGACAGACTGGAGGAATATTATGGTTTTAAAGTACCCCGAAAAGGAGGTTATGATGTGGTAAAAGCTTTAAAAGCAATGCACGAGGGAAAAGTGAAATTTATGTTCTGTATGGGAGGGAATTTTCTTTCCGCAGCACCCGATACCAGTTTTACAGCAGAAGCAATGCGCAATCTCGAAATGTCGGTGATGGTTTCTGTAAAACTGAACAGAAATCACCTGATTCATGGCAAAGAAGCGCTGATCTTACCGGTGATTTCCAGAAGTGAAAAAGATATTGTAAACGGAGAAATTCAGCATATAAGTACCGAAAATTCAATGGGCGTGATACAGGCTTCCAAAGGAATTCTGGACCCGATTTCAGAACATCTGATCAATGAGACCCACGTTGCCTGCAGAATGGCAAAAGCGGTTTTAGGAGAGCGTTCCGTAGTCAATTGGGATAAATTCATCAACAGTTATGATGCCATTCGTGATGATGTGGAGCAATGCATTCCAGGATTTGAAAATTACAACGAAAGAGTAGTGCAGAAAGCCGGTTTTTATCTTCCGAATTCAGCGAGAGACGGAGTTTTCAACAGTGAATTCCATCCGGGAAAAGCAGCCTTCAATATAACATCCGTACCCGATAATTCGCTTGCCGATGATGAATATCTGATGGGAACCACCAGAACACACGACCAGTTCAATACAGTAGTTTATGGTTTAAATGACCGCTACCGTGGAATTTTCAATGAAAGGAGAGTGGTGATGATGAACGAAAAAGACATTGAAAAAGCTGGTCTGAAAGAAGGAGATCATGTAGATCTTTTCAATTATGATGACGGCAAAGAGAGAATAGCACCGCTTTTTATTGTGGTAAAATATCCTATTCCTCAGAAAAGCACTATGACTTATTTCCCGGAAACCAATGTGTTGGTATCTATCAATAATGTAGTGAATGGCGCCAATATGCCCGCTTCCAAATATGTCCGAATCAAAATCCGAAAACACGATCCGGATATTTTTAAAAAGATCGACGAGCATATTATTGCCGCATCCGGAACAAGTTTGGAGTAAAAATAATTGGATATGAAACTAAATTCTCAAAATTTCTTTTGCTTTTTCCAAATCTTCGGGCGTATTTACATTCATTAAAAAATCCGGATTTTCAGCTTTCATTATTTTTACATCACTGTTAATCAAAGCCTTTCTTAATGAAGAGTTTCCTGTTGAAAGCAACTGAAGAAGCAAAGGATAGCTTTTGGGTTCCCAGATGGCAATTAACGGTTCCGGTAATCCGTCAGAAGGGCTTTCATAACCTGTTGCCATTTTTTCAGGATCTCTGAATTGTATGAGAAAATCTATCGAATTTTTCTCTAAAAGAGGTAAATCACAGGCAATAATCAGCCATGCTTTATCCCTCTGAAAATGGAATGCGGAAAGCAATCCTCCAAAAGGTCCCATATTTAAAAAAGTATCGGGAAGCGCTTTATAATCTCTGTTAAAATTTTCAAGCTGATCCTGTCTGCAGGAAATAAATACTTCATCACAGAATGGAGCTAAAAGATCTGCCACATGATACCGCTGTTCTTTGCCATGCCAGTTGATTTTGTCTTTAGGATTTCCCATCCTCAGACTTTTTCCTCCGGCAAGGACGAGTCGGTTTAATTTTGGAAAATCATTCTTGGAAAGCATACTGCAAATATACTGAATGTTTTTCGGCAAAAAGATTGCTTTAAACCCTACAAATATTTGGCGATACACAAACTTCTGGATTAAATTTAAAACTAACCTGAAAAAGTTCACTATTTTTATAAATGAATTAAAATGTTATGATGGATAATGATTTTATTTACCTTGATTATAACGCTACAACTCCGGTTGATAAAAGGGTAGTGGATGCGATGCTGCCTTACTTCAATGACTTTTATGCAAATTCAGGAAGTTCCCATATTTTCGGACTTACCGTAAGAGAAGCCATTGAAAATGCAGCAGAAGATGTTGCAGAACTTATCGGTGCCGATTCTAAAGAAATTATCTTCACATCCGGAGCGACGGAATCTGTAAATCTTGCTTTAAAAGGACTTAGAAAAGATCATGGTAAAAATCACATTATAACAGTTGCCACAGAGCATAAAGCCGTTTTAGATACCTGTGCGCAACTCGAAAAAGATGGATTTCAGGTCGATTATCTCAATGTAGATTACTTGGGAAATATTAATCTTGCTGAATTGGAATCATTGATTACCGAAAAAACGTTGATGGTCTGTATCATGTTGGTGAATAACGAGACAGGAGTCATCCATCCCATAAAGGAAATCGCAGAAATCGCGCATCGAAAAGGCTGCTGTGTTTTCTGTGATGCGACACAGGCTGTTGGAAAAATACCTGTGAACGTAAAGGAATTGAATACCGATCTGATGGCTTTTTCCGCCCATAAATTTTACGGGCCTAAAGGAATAGGTGCGCTTTATATTGCTTCCGCGATTAAAAATAAAGTACAGCCACAAATTCAGGGGGGAGGACAACAGCATAACCTAAGAAGCGGTACTTTAAATGTTCCGGGAATTATCGGATTAGGAAAAGCAGCTGAGATCGCACTTATGGAGATGGAACAGGATGCTCAAAAAATTAAAATGCTAAGAGATCATCTTGAAAATAAGCTGCTGAAAATTCCTCAGACAAGCATCAATGGAGATCATTCCGCAAGGATTTTCAATACCACCAATATCTGTTTTGAAGGTATTTATTCCGAAGATCTTATTCTTTCCTTAGGAAACATCTGCGTTTCAAGCGGTTCTGCCTGCAATGCCGTTACCACAAAACCTTCTCACGTGCTTCAGGCGATGGGAATGAGTGATCGGGATGCACTGGCTTCAATACGATTCAGCATAGGAAGATATACCACTCTTTCGGAGATTGAAACCGCTGTGGAAAAAATAGAGAAAACAGTTCTTCTCCTGAGAAATAGATAATTAGCGTGAGTTTGAAAGAACAACGCAAATGTCAATAGGAATGGGCTTTAGCCCATTTTAATGAGTAAGAAAGAAAATTGGCTTTAGCCAAAACTCATACTTGATTTCGGGTGGTTAATTTTAATTTGGAATCTTTACATCGAGCCGAAGCCTAACATAATTGATAAAATACAACATTTTGACTATCAATTAATTTTTAATCTTTTTATATTGAACTTAAGTTAGAATTAAATTTCATTTGTAACTATTACATAGGGTTGTTTAAAGTGAAAGAATTGTTCCTTTAGGAGCAGAATCTGTGTAGAAATAAGAATACATCCATCAATCAATCCGTAGGATTGATATCTATAATACGGTGAATGTCTTAAAGATAGCGTTCCTACGGAACGCCAAACATCTTCCGAATATGTTGTCTACACAGATAAAACTCCATGGAGTTTTTTAACAATTTACTTTTAGCTACATAGAAATGAAACTCAACATCATGAATGTCCGTCTCCCTTTTTTACGGAAAATACATGTAAAACCTGCGGAAACAATGCCTGCACATATTCTTTTACCGCACCGGAAGATCCCGGAAACGTTAAAATCAGCATATCATCAGAAAATCCGGCGATTCCTCTGGAAAGCATGGATGTTTTCACACGATCCTGTCCGTAGTTTCTTGCCGTTTCCATAATTCCCGGAATTTCTTTGGTAATGAATGGTAAAACCGCTTCCGGCGTTACATCACGATCCGAAAGACCCGTTCCGCCTGTAAAAACAAGAAGATGACAGCCTCTATTTTTAAAGAATTCTATCTTTTCCTGAATGGCAGAAACATCATCAGGAACCACTGAATAATCAAGATTACTGATTCCCTGATTGTTAAGAGATTCTACCAAAAGTTTTCCGGAAGTATCATCTTTAAGTCCCTGAGAAACAGAGTCACTGCAGACAACTACTGCGGCAGTAAGATTTTCCGTTTCAATATTTTTCTGACTGCTTTTTCCGCCCTGCTTTTCCAAAAGCCGGATATTGGCAATCTCTACATTTTTATCAATCGGTTTCAGCATATCGTAAATAACCAAAGCTGCTACAGAAGCTCCATGCATGGCTTCAACTTCAACGCCGGTCTTATAAATGGTATGAACTTCAACGGTGATGTTAATATCCAAACCACTCATTTCATAATTAATCGCGGCAAATTCTACAGGTAAAGGATGACAGTCCGGAATAACATCGCTGGTCTTTTTAATCGCCAGTAAGGCGGAAGCTCTTGCAAATTCAAGAACATTGCCTTTCGGAACCGTTCCGTTTTTCACGGCTTCTACCGTTGAAATTGCTGAGGTTTTTATCGTTGCCGCTGCAATCGCTTTTCGCAGCGTAAAGGTTTTAAAAGTAATATCTACCATGGTTTATTGGTTTGTTTTCCATTGATGCGTTTCATCCTCAAAAATTTCTCTGCCCCAGATCGGGAGTTCGTTTTTTATACGTTCCACCACTTCGTTACAGGCTAAAGTTGCTTCTTTGCGGTGTTTTGATGAGGTAAACACAAAAAGGCATATTTCTCCTGTATTCACAATACCTAAACTGTGATAAATATGCATGCAGGTAAGATTGTATTTTGCAAAAATTTCTTCCCGTATCGCTGCCATTTGAGATAAGGCTAAATCTTCGTAAGCTGTATATTCTATCGCTTTTACCGTTTTACCGTCAATTTCATCTGCGCGAATCTGTCCCAGAAAAATCTGATGCGCTCCAATTTCCGTTTTTGCGGAATGTTTGGTAATGCTTTCCGCGATGAATAAAGGTGAAACAGGACTGTTTTGAAATATATTTTTAATCTTACTCATGAGTTTCTTTATTTAAATGATTGATTCCGCCTTCCAGGTGACTGATGATGTATTCCCGTCCTAAAATTTCCTGTAAAATTTTCGCTCCGGACAGACTTCTCTTACCGGATTGACAGACCACAATGATATATCGGATTTGTATCTGCTTCACATTTTCTTTTAGTTGAGATAATGGAATTGAAATATACGGAACATCCAGTTTTGGTTGTTCTTCCGGTTCGCGAACATCAATAACAACCGTATCGGGAAGTTTTACGGCTTCTTTAAATTCTGAAGGAGAAATATTTTTAATTCCGGCAAATTCAATTCCGCAGTGAAGCTGATAGTTCATGTTCTCAAATTCTTCAATACTGTAAGGAATATTTTTATCCGTCAAATTTAACGAAGGAATTTCAAAAACAGCAGTCTGATAATTCAGGATATCGATTGTCATTAATTTATTGATCAGCGGTTCCCCGATTCCTGTCATTAATTTAATGGCTTCAGTCGCCTGTAAAGTTCCGATAACTCCGGGTAAAACGCCCAAAACTCCCGCCTCGTTACAGTCAGGAACTTCTCCTGGATTTGGAGGTTCAGGGAAAAGATTTCGATAATGCGTTGTAAAACCTTCTTTATTTCTGACGTTAAAAACAGCAATCTGACCTTCATACTGATAAATTGCCCCAAAAATCAGAGGTTTTTCTAAAATCCGGCAAACATCATCAAGCAAGTAGCGTGTTGCGAAATTGTCGGTACAGTCTACTACTACATCATATTCGGAAACAATTGTAACTGCATTTTGGGGAATTATTCGCTTAGAAACAATACTGAACTGTACTTCAGGATTCATTGCATTCAGCCTTCCTAAAGCAGCTTCGGTTTTAAGTTTTCCAATGTCATCCGAATTGTAGAGAATCTGCCGGTGCAGATTGCTCAGCGAAACACGGTCATCATCTACAATTCCGATATTCCCGATTCCGGCTGCGGTGAGATATTGGAGAACAGGACAACCCAAACCTCCTGCTCCAATCACCAAAACTTTCGCTGAAGCAAGTTTATCCTGAGCTTCGATGCCGAAACCCTGTAATTTAATCTGTCTGTCGTAGCGTTCTGAATTCAACATAATTTATCCTCCTGAATAAGGCGGCATTAAAGCTGCCACATCGTTATTTTGTAAAGCTGTATTCTCTGAAATAATCTTCTGATTCACTGCAATTCTCAGTTTTAGATCCTTCAACTGGGGAAATTTTTCATTCAGCTTATTGATCAGATCATCGGTATTTTCCGCTTCCGCTTCAAAATCCGGACCTAAAATCTCTTTCAGTCTGCCGAAGCTTATTATTTTTACAGTACTCATTCATTTACTTTTTTTAGCTGAATGGTTTTCAGCATTTTTACATATCGTCTTCCGGTCGCAAAATCAGTAGGAGAGAGGGTAGAAATGCCATCCTTTGGTCTGTTTTCGATTTCCGGAATTATTAAAATATTATCACCAACAGTCGTGTTAAAAATTTCGTTCCACGAAAAAACTACTTTATAGCCGTCTTCTGCAATGCAGGTAATGTAGTATTCGCTTAAAACTTTTGGTGATTTTTCTTTAAATGAAATTTTAGAAAGAACATCTTTCAGCAAAACACCTTTTATATTTTTAAGGGTAGATTTATATTCTTTTAAATGATTGGTAATCTGTATGCTGTCTATTGTATGTTGTGGATATTTCAAAAGTTCGGCGGATGTTACAATTGTTTTCTGGTTATCGGGAGCGATAATCTCAATGCTTTTTGCAGATTGGGCAAAAGCAACGGAAGCGCAGCAAACTGTAAGAAGTAAAATTAAATTTCTCATTTAATGATCTTTAAATAGTGCTTGATATTAATTTGTAGGAAGCCATCAAAAGTACAACAGCAAGTACATATTTCAGACCGTTTTGGTTCAGTTTTTTTGAAGCGAGATAAGCACCAAGCAATCCTCCTGCAAACGCACAGATGATGTACATCCACATATCGCTGGTAAAGGCTATCTCTTTGGTGAACATTCCTCCCAAACCAGCTATGGAATTAACAAAAATAAAAGCAGCGCTGATTGCGGCGGTCTGTTTCTGGTTGGTCCATTTCAGTAAAATAAGAACCGGAGATAACAAAATTCCTCCCCCAATGCCGATCATTCCCGATAATAAACCAATCACTCCTCCGAAAAGTAAGGATAAATAGATTTGGGGATCTTTCAGTTCACTGTCATCCGGACTTTTAAAAAAGAAAAAACGAAAAACAGGAAACAGCAGTAAAATACCTAAAATTCTTTTGTACAAAGTGTCTTCAATATGAATCATTCCACCCACGAAAGCCAGAGGAATTGAAGCTAAAGCAATCGGAATAAAGATCCTGAATTTAAAATGTCCTCCCCGATAATATTGTATAAAAGAAGTAAGTGAGACGAACAGATTAAGCACCAAAGCGGTAGGTTTCATTTCTTTGGGAGCTATCCCGTACAAAGCCATTAACGCCAGATAACCGCTTGCGCCGCCGTGTCCGACTGCTGCATATAAAGCTGCGATGATGAATAAAATCAGATAAAAAAATTCTACATTCATTATTTGATCTTTATTTTAACACTATAATTTCAACCTCTTCACCTTTTTTACAGCCTTCCGAATCTTCAGGTAAAATCATCAGACAATTGGCTTCTGCAAAAGACTGGAGACGATACGATTCCTGCGCATGAAGCGGCGTTACTTTTCCGTTTTCATAGGTTGCTTTCAGGAAATGGGTAAGACCGGTTTTTTTTCCATACGAAGAAGTTGAAGTTGCATTCGTTTTCTCCGTAATCGCCGGACGTTTCATCATTTCTGAAAGTAATGGCGCAATATATAAATAAAAACAGGTTAATGCCGATGACGGATTTCCGGGTAACCCGAAAACAAGTTTTTCTCCCTTCGTTCCGAAATAGAAAGGCTTTCCGGGTTTCTGCCGGATTTTATGAAATTTCTGTTCAACGCCGCATTGTTTTGTGGCATCAATTACAAAATCGTAATCGCCGACACTTACGCCGCCCACCAAAATCACAATATCTGTTTTGGAAATAGCGAGATCCAGCGTTTTTTCAACCTCAGAAGGATCATCTTTTACCCAAAAACTTTTAACGGCAGTAATTCCACACTGTTTTAAAACACTTTCCAACTGATAGGAATTGGATTCGTAAACCTGACCAAAAGCTAAATTTTCTCCGGGTTGTAACAATTCGTTACCCGTAAGAATTAACGAAACCGATGGAGGAGCAAAAACGTTGATTTCCGTACATCCGATTCCGGCAAGATATCCTATGGCAGCAGCCGAAAGATAACTTCCTGAACGCATTGCCACAGTGTCTTTTTTCGCATCGCTTCCTGCATTTCGTACATGTAACCCTTTTTCGAGGTCGTTATCATTTACGGTAAGATATCCGTTTTCTGTCAAAGCTTTTTCCTGCATAACGATGGTATCTGCGCCGATGGGAAGGGGAGCTCCCGTAAAAATACGGCAGGCATTCCCTTTTTCGAGATGAAACTGCTCTGTAGATCCCGCCTGCATTTCGCCTGAAATTTTCAGCTTTAGATCTTTATCTTCAAAACGGATTGCGTAGCCGTCCATTGAGGACTGGGAAAAATTCGGGATGTTATATTTTGAATAAATATCTTCTGCGGTTGTATGTCCGAAGGCTTCTTTCAAAGGAAGAGTCCGGGTTTTTCTTTCCGGAATATTTTGTTCGATTATTTTTTTTGCTTCTTCTACGCTTATCATGGTTGGTTTTTTTAAATGATTATAATCTGATGGAGTATCAATATCAACAGCACCTTTTTCAAACTCAAAAGATTCCACATCGTTTATATTCTGCTGAATGATCTTTTTGGCGCCCTGTTCACCGGTAAGTTCCATTAACGGTTTAAAATATTTTTTAGAAAATAAAGCAGGAACGCCCAATGTATCGGCATATTTTGTAACAACAATTTCCTTTTCTGAAGTTTCCTGCAAATGAAGCATTTTTGAAAATAAATCACTCGTAAGATAAGGCTGATCGCATACCGAAATGAAACATCTTTCCATTTCCGGAAACAGAACGGACAGTGTTTTCATTCCTGATTGTATGGAGGAAGCCATTCCTGATTCCCAGTTTTCATTGATAACGATGTGTATATTTTTATTTTTAATGACAGAAGAAATTTCATGATGACGGGCTCCGAGAACCAAAACGATTTGATTCGGATCAAATACTTCTAAAGCAGTATCAGTTATTTTTTCTAAAAATGTTTTTCCCTGATACACCAAAAGCTGTTTCGGAGATCCCATTCTGGAAGAATTTCCGGCTGCCAGTAATATAATTCCTGTATTTTTCATCACCCGCCAATATTGATCATACTTCTGTTCTGAATGATTGATGTGTTTATTTTTTCAAATTGTTCATTCAGTTGTCCGCCCTGCGTTTTTGCTTTAGACCAGATCGCAGATTCTATAATCGGTAAAATATCTTCACCATTTCGTAAAGGCGTAAGAAGATCGGTTTCTTTTTTTGAAAACAGGCAGTTCTTTAATTTTCCGTCTGCGGTAAGCCTGATTCTGTTGCAGCCACTGCAAAACGGTTCGCTCATTGTGCTTATTATCGAAAAGCTTCCTTTATGCCCATCAATGCTGTATGGCTTTGCCGTGTCATGAAAACCGACAGGAAGCGGATTAAAATCATATTTTTCCCTGATGATATTCAGAATGTCTTTTTGTGTCATGACCTGATTGCTGCTCCATCTGTTTCCGCTGAAAGGCATAAACTCAATAAACCGCACTTCTACAGGATGATCTTTTGTAAAAGCGATAAAATCTGAAATTTCATCATCATTAATATCTTTCATGGCAACAACATTAATCTTGGTTTTGATGTTATGCTGTAGTAAAAGATCAATATTTCTGAGGACGCGGTCAAAATAATCGCGGCGGGTAATTTTCAGGAATTTTTCCTTCTGTAAAGTATCAAGGCTGATGTTGATGCTCTGAAAATCCGACTGAATAATTTCGGAAAGCATATCATCAATTCGGATTCCGTTGGTAGTACACGTCAATTGTACAGGAAGTTTTCCCAGATTTCTGATGATCTTTGAAGCATCTTTTCTCACGAACGGCTCACCTCCGGTAAGTCTGATCTTAGTAACGCCGTGCTCAACGAATATTTTTGCGATGGTATCAATTTCATCCGCCTGCATCAGTTTAGCATGCGGTGTGAAATCATAATTTTCTTCCGGCATACAGTAAAAGCAGCGCAGATTGCAATTGTCCGTTAAAGATATCCGAAGATAATTATGGGTTCTTCCGAATTGATCTGTTATCATAATTTCCTTATATACTGAGAATATCAGTATGCATTTTTTCTGGTTTATCCCTTAATGAGGAACCTTTTTTTCCGCTTAAGACCGCTTTGATCTCTGCAATTACGGAAATGGCAATTTCTTCCGAAGTCTCTGCACCAATATCTATTCCAACCGGACCAAAAAGTTTATTTAATTCTTTTTCGCCGACCGTAATTCCTGAATTTTTAAGATCATCCATCATTCTGTTGAATCTGGTTTTAGGACCCAGTAATCCTATATATTGTATCGGTTGATGGATAATGAGCTTCAGCAAAGCGAGATCATAATTATAATTGTGCGTCATCATCACGAAAACCGTTGCTTCATCAACTTCTATTGTTTTCATGATTTCTTCGGGTGTTGCGAGCAATACCTCATCTGCAAGAGGAAATCTCTTTTTCAGGGCGTGTGTTGCTCTTCCGTCTGCAATTACTGTTTTCCATCCTAAAATAGAAGCTGTTTCTACCAAAGGTTTAACATCGTTTCCGGCTCCTGCAATAATCAGCGTGGTCTGTGGCGGAACATATTGCAACAGGATTTCATTTGACGAAATCTGAGTGAGTATATTTTGTTTTTTTTCTAAAACTTCTGAAGAAAAACGATTCACTTCACTTTCTGAAATACAACCTGAGTCCGATATTATTGTATTTTCCTTTTTTATCAATCCTACAGTTCCGGTCTGTTTATTTCTTTTTTCCAATGAAAATATGGTGATAATAACAGATTCATCTCTTTTTTCAGTTGTTTTCTCTAAAAGGGAGATTGGATTTTGAGGAGAATTTTCATCAATATATTCAAAAAGAATATGCACAATTCCGTTACATCCTAGCTGAACGCCAAATTCCAGATCATCCGGATTACTGGTATCATACGTAATGAGCTTATTGTTTTTTTGATGAATGGCAAGCAGCGCTTTTCTCAAAGCATCACCCTCTAAACATCCTCCGCTGATGGCGCCTGTAAGCTGTCCGTCTTCTGTAACCAGCATTCTCGCTCCTGCTTGTCTGTATGAAGAACCTTCTACCTTTACCACTGTTGCCAAAGCAGCCTTTAACCCATTTAAATGCGCCTTTTTATATGCTTTTACAATATCATTGATCTCTTTCATCCGAAAACATTTTTATGGATTACTCATTGTTTTTTCAACTTATGTATGATTTTTGTTGAGATGAAATCATTAAAAAGTTATTATATATTCAAATTTACATAAATATTATCTGTTTTTTTTCGGGCTACACTCAAAAACTGTAATATTGGTATATAAAACTGTAATGTATATCATCAATTTCTTATTTTAATTGATGATATTTGTTAAAACCTATCCGTATACAATTATATTGATTAAAAAATAACTTATGGAATTAAAAGGACAATACAGCAGGAGGAGCTTCCTCAAAGTTTCAGGATTACTGGCTGGTTTTATGGCTATTCCGTCTTCGGTAAAAGCATTTTATCAGGATGTGAAACAGTATCTTGTTCCCAAGAAAAACGTATCCAGACTTACGCTTTCCATCAATAAAAAAAGTCATACCCTTTATGTGGATACCCGAACCACACTTTTAGACCTTTTCAGGGAACAGCTTAATCTTACAGGATCTAAAAAAGGCTGCGATCACGGACAATGTGGCGCCTGTACCATCCATATCAATGGGGAAAGAGCACTGAGTTGCCTTACTTTGGCGGCAATGGCTCAGGGAAAAGAGATCACAACCATCGAAGGTCTCGCAAACGGAGATGAACTTCATCCGATGCAGAAGGCATTTATAGAATGTGACGGTTTCCAGTGCGGATATTGCACGCCGGGACAGATTATGTCTGCTGTTGCCTGCGTTAATGAAGGTCATACAGGTTCTGTAGAAGAGATTAAAGAATATATGAGCGGTAATCTTTGCCGTTGCGGAGCGTATAACGGTATTGTTCAGTCCATCCAAAAAGTTGCAGCCCAATGAGACCATTTAATTTTGAAAAAGTAAAATCTGCTGCTGAAGCTTCCACCATGAAATCAGCAGTCAGTCAGTATATTGCAGGCGGAACGAATCTGGTAGATCTGATGAAGAAAAACATTGCCCAGCCGGAGAAGCTGATTGATGTTACCACGGCATTATCCGATGCAGTAAATCATCAGAATAACAGTTTGCAGATTGGCGCAATGGCGAGTAACAGTAAAGTAGCAAACAACAAAGAAGTGACGGAAAAATTTCCTCTCATTTCAAAAGCTATTTTAGCTGGGGCTTCACCACAGATTAGAAATATGGCAAGTTCAGCGGGAAATCTGTTGCAGCGAACCAGATGTCCTTATTTTTACGATGTTACAACGCCATGCAATAAAAGAAAACCCAACAGCGGTTGCAGTGCAATTGATGGTGCCAACCGAATGAGTGCCGTTGCTGGATATAATAATCAGTGTGTTGCGGTTCATCCTTCAGATTTTTGTGTGGCTCTGGCTGCATTGGATGCCACCGTTACCGCTCAGACAAAAGATCAGAAAGAAATTAAAATACCATTTAAAGACTTTCATAAACTGCCGGAAAATACGCCGTGGCTTGATAACAATCTTCCGCAGGATGCGATAATAACCAATATAGAAATTCCTGATAATGCTTTCGGGAAGCATTCTGCTTATGTAAAAGTAAGAGACAGGACTTCATACGCTTTTGCCTTGATTTCAGTAGCAGCAGCGCTTGATCTTGACGAGAAAACGATAAAAAATGCCCGCTTAGCTTCAGGAGGTGTGGCGCATAAACCTTGGAGATGGTTGGAGGCAGAAAAATTTCTGAACGGAAAAAAAGCTACGGTAGAAATCTTTGAGGAAGCTGCTAAACTGGCGACCAAAGATCTGAAGCCATTGTCTGAGAACGGGTATAAGATACCGATGCTTCAGGGAGCTATCGTTACAGCATTACAAAATTGTGTAAATCAATAAGATCGGGATATATTAAAAAGTAACAATTATGGGATTACTCGAATTACTGAACATCAAATCCAAAAGACCTGAAGGACGTGTTGAAGGAGTGGAAAAAGTTACCGGAAGCGGTAAATACGCAGCCGAATACGAGGTTAAAAATATGTGCTACGCCGTATTGGTGAACAGTACGGTTCCTTCCGGAAAAATACAGTCGATTTTGGTTGATAAAGCCAAAGAAGTGGAAGGCGTTATTGATATCATTACCCATCTGCACAAACCTTCGGTTCCGGGTATGGATACTGAAGAAAAAATTAAACAGTCGAGATTCGGTTTACCGATTTTTCATACGGATAAAATATTTTTCAAAGGACAGCCTGTTGCGATGGTGCTTGCAGAAACACTGGAAGACGCAACTTTTGCCGCGTCATTGGTAGAAACAGAATATCAGAAAGACAGTTTTGAAGTCGATTTTAATTCTGCGAAAGAAAAAGTTGTTTTAAAAGCTGAAGGAAAAGAAAGAGGAAACTATGATAGCTGGCAAAATTTACCATTCAAAATAGATCAGCAATACAATATTAAGGCAGATGTGCATAATCCCATGGAAATGCACGCCACGATTGCTCATTGGACAGGCAATGATACGTTGAAGCTTTACGATAAAAACCAAGGGGTAAATAATGTTCAGAGAACATTTGCAAGGTTATTTTCCATCCCTGAAAAAAATATACAGGTATTCAGTGAATTTGTAGGAGGCGGTTTCGGCTCCGGACTTAGAATCTGGCCACACGTTTTAGCTTCGGTAATGGGAGCAAAACAGGTTGGACGTCCTGTAAAACTGATGCTTACCAGACCACAGATGTTTGCGGCAACAGGTTACAGGCCGGCTTCATGGCAGAGAATAAAATTGGCATCAGATCCGTCAGGAAATCTTTCAGGAATATTGCATCAGGCAAAGAACGAAACTTCAGTCTATGAAAATTTTAACGACGGTATTACCCGTGTGACAAGATTAATTTACAAGTTTCCCAATTTAAAAACGGAAGCAGCTAATGTTCCGTTAAATTTAAGTACACCAACTTGGATGCGCGGTCCGGGAGACTGTACCGGAGTATTCGCTCTGGAATCCGCCATTGATGAACTTTCCTACCAGCTGAAAATGGATCCTGTAGCGTTGAGGTTAAAGAATATTTCACTGCAAAATCATCCTGATTCAAATTTGCCGTGGTCTACCCATTTTCTGGATGAATGTATAGACAAAGGTGCTAAAATGATCGGATGGAATGCCAGAAAAGCAACTCCGTCTACCGTTATTGAAGGCGACTGGTACATCGGCTACGGAATGGCTGTCGGAATGTGGAATGCAGGAAGAGCAGAAGCCAAAGCAGCAATTATCATGAGTAAAGACGGAAGTCTCGTTGTACAGACCGCGATGACAGACATCGGGACGGGAACCGGAACCGGAATGCAGAACATTGCCCACGAAATTACCGGAATTTCAAAAAATAAAATCAATATAGAATTGGGAAATTCTGCGCTTCCTCCTGCGCCAAGTCAGGGTGGAAGTACAGGGCTTTCATCGGTAAGTGGTGCGGTGTACGATGCGAGCAATCAGTTGAAGCAAAAACTGGCGGAATATGCATCCTCAGTTAATGGAAGCTTTAAAGGAGCTGTTCTGGAAAATATTCTTCTTTCAGATAAAAGTATCAGTTTAAAAAATAATTCAACTGTTTCTGTTTCTTATGAAGAACTGTTTGAAAAGAATAATCTGACTGAAATTCGTCTTGAAGTAGCTTCAAAACCGGGAAGCGAGCGTGAGAAATTTGCCTTCTGTTCATCAGCGGCACATTTTTGCAAAGTCCGAGTTAATAAGCGAACCGGAAAAGTGAAAATTGAAAAACTGGCTGTCGTAGCAGACGGAGGAAAGATCATCAACAGTCAGGCAGCAGCCAATCAGATGTCGGGAGCCGCAGTTGGCGGGATCGGAATGACGCTGATGGAAGAAAACCAGATCGATGCAAAATTAGGAACGTTAATCGGTAATGATCTTGCGGGATATCATTTTGCCGTTAATGCGGATGCTCCGATTATTGAAGTCGACTTTATTCATAAACCCGATCCGAATATTAACCCTTCCGGCGCGAAAGGTCTCGGAGAAGTTGGAATTATTGGTACAGCCCCTGCGATAGCCAATGCAATTTATAATGCCATTGGTATACGAATGAGAGATTTGCCGATTACTCCCGATAAAATTTTAATGGCATTGTCACACAAATAGACTGCTGTTTTCTATTTTAGAATCATATCAATATTCTGTATCTGAACGGTGCAGAATATTTTTTTATCCTTTCATGATCTGTTTCCCTTATTTAGATTGAATATATTTAAATCAATTTCAGGCTTTAATATACCACGGAACGGATATTTTCGATAATAACGGTTCTTTTTTTGTATCACTACCCATAACCAAACTACCGATTTATGGCGAACACTGGAAAACAATCTGTTACATTAAAAATAAATGGAAAGGAACATCATCTGGATGTACTTCCATGGGTATCACTTCTTGATGCTCTTCGAGAAAATCTGCATTTTACCGGAACAAAAAAAGGCTGTGATCATGGGCAGTGCGGCGCATGTACGGTTCTGATTGATGGCAAAAGAGTATTAAGCTGCCTCAGTCTCTGTGTTATGAAAAATGATGCTGAAATTACAACCATAGAAGGGATTGCCGACGGTGAAAACCTGCATCCCGTTCAGAAAGCTTTTATCGATCACGATGCTTTTCAATGCGGATACTGTACTCCTGGACAAATTTGTAGTGCCATAGGACTGCTGAATGAAAATAAGGCAAATACGCGGGAGGAAATTCAGGAAATGATGAGCGGAAATCTTTGCCGATGCGGAGCCAACAGAGGAATTATTAACGCTGTAATGGCAGTAAAACAAGGTACTTATGAATAACTTTTCCTATACAAAAGCCAATAGCGTTGATCAAGCGGTTTCATTGACTTATGCAAATGAAGACAATAAAATCATTGCCGGAGGTACTAATATCATCGATCTGATGAAATATTTTGTTACTGAAGCAGATACTTTGGTAGATATTAATCCCATTGACGGAATAGCTGAGATTACTGAATCTGATAACGGAGGAATTCGTATTGGTGCTTTAATGACGAATGCAGATACAGCGTATCATCCAATTATTGAAGAAAAATATCCGCTTCTTTCTAAAGCTATTTTGGCGGGAGCTTCGGCACAGATCAGAAATATGGCGACCAATGGCGGAAATTTATTACAGCGAACCCGATGTTATTATTTTTACGACATTAATACTCCCTGCAATAAAAGAGTTCCGGGTTCCGGATGTTCTGCGATGAAAGGATACAACCGAATTCACGCAATTTTAGGACACAGCGAAAACTGTATTGCTGTTTTTCCTTCGGATATGTGTGTTGCTCTGGCAGCTTTAGAGGCAGTTGTTCATATATCGGGAACGGATGGAGATCGAACATTGAAATTTTCAGATTTTCACAGACTTCCGGAAGATACTCCGGAGATTGATAATAACCTGAAAAAAGGAGAAATTATCACAGGAATTGAAGTGCCCGAAAAAGGATTTTCAAAAAATTATTCTTACCTGAAATTAAGAGACCGGAGTTCTTATTCGTTTGCATTAGTTTCTGTTGCTACTGGTTTGAAACTGGAAAACGGAATAATTAAAGAAGGAAGAATTGCTTTAGGTGGTGTTTCGCACAAACCGTGGCGCGTAAAAGAAGCTGAAGATTTTTTAACAGATAAAGAAGCAAATCCGGAAAATTTTGCGGCTGCGGCTGAAATTATCTTGGAAGGAGCAGTAGGTTTTGAGCATAACAGTTTTAAAATTAATCTTGCCAAAAAAGCAATCGTCAGAAACTGTATGATGGCTCTTGATCCGGCGTCTCAGAGACCGGGTGCAAAACCTTCTTTATAAATTATTATGAATGCTAAAGAAAATTTTATGAAAAATACACCGTCTGTTGGACAATCAATAAATCGTCTTGAAGGTCATCTGAAAGTAACAGGTCAAGCAAAATATGCAGCAGAATATGATGCTCCTGACTTATTGTATGGGTACATTGTGAACAGTTCGATTACAAAAGGTAAAATCAAGAACATCGATACATCAGAAATAAAAAAATTAGAAGGAGTTATTGAGGTGTTCACCCATGAAAATAAACCTTCAACTGCCTGGTTTGATTTTCAGTATGCCGATATGGATGCACCTCCCGGAACTGTTTTTAAACCTCTTAAAGATAATATAATCCGATATAACGGACAACCGATTGCTTTGGTGGTTGCAGAAACATTTGAAATGGCACGTTATGCGGCAGCAAAAATAAAAGTGGTTTATGAAGAAGACGAAAATTTTGAAACGGATCTGAAGAAAAATCTTGAAAAAGCCAGAGATCCTAAAAAAGGACTGGCTTCGCTGCTGAAACCGCCTCCGCCAAAGCCTACCGGAGATTTCAAAAAAGAATATGAAAATTCGTTTGTAAAAACCGACAGCCATTTCAGCCACGGAACCGAGCATCACAATCCTATGGAAATGTATGCATCCACCGTGATCTACGAAGGAAAAGATAAACTCACTATTTACGATAAAACACAAGGAACGATTAATTCCCAAATGTATGTTGCGAATGTTTTCGGACTTAAAATGAAAAATGTACAGGTCATCTCACCGTTTGTAGGCGGTGGTTTTGGTTCGGGGCTGCGTCCGCAGCATCAGCTTTTTATGGCGGTAATGGCTTCGCTGGCTTTAAAACGTAATGTTCGCGTTACCTTGGATCGCGCGCAGATGTACATGATCGGACACAGACCTCCGACGTTGCAGCATACAAAATTCGGTGCGGATAAAGAAGGTAAAGTCAATGCAATTTATCACAAAGCAATCGGGGAAACTTCGCGGTTTGAAGATTATGTGGAAATTGTGGTGAACTGGGCCAATATGCTGTACCCCGCAGAAAATACATTGCTGGAACATGAAATTGTTCCATTAGACGTTTACAGTCCGCTTGATATGAGAGCACCCGGCGGAAGTACCGGAATGCACGCTGTGGAAGTAACAATGGATGAAATCGCTTATCAATTAAATATAGACCCGCTGGAATTAAGGCTTATCAATTATTCAGAAATTGATAAAAGCAGTGATAAGGAATATTCGAGCAAAGAACTTAGAAAATGTTATCTGGAAGGAGCGGAAAAATTTGGCTGGAATAAGAAAAATCCTGAACCCCGAAGCATGAAGCGCGGAAGTAAGCTGGTCGGCTATGGAATGGCTACCGGAATTTGGGATGCCAATCGGATTTTAGGACGTGCGGAAGCGATTATGACACCAGATGGAAAAGTTGAAATAAAAAGTGCCGTTACCGACATAGGAACCGGAACGAAGACGATCATGACGCAGATTGCGGCAGATGAACTTGGACTTTCCATGGAAGATATTACGTTTTCGTATGCCGACAGTAAGATGCCGTTTGCTCCGATTCAGGGAGGGTCGTTTACTACGGCAACAGTGGGACCTGCGGTACAGAATGCCTGTCAGGCTTTAAACAAAAAACTTTTCGAAAGAGCTAAAGATTTGAAAGATTCCGTTTTAAAAAATGTAAATTTTAAAGATGTTATATTCAAAAATGGTTTTATCACCGTAAAAGATCAGCCTGAAATACAGTTGGATGTCAAAGAAATTTTCAAAAAAAATGGCGGAGAAGCAATTCGAACCACAAATTCTGCAATGCCTAATCCTTTAAAATACGGAAAAAAAGCCAGAGCCGTTCACAGTGCGGTTTTCGTTGAGGTAGAAGTGGATGAAGAGTTGGGAATTATTGAAGTAAAAAGAGCGGTTACAGCCGTTGCAGCTGGGAAAATTATCAATCCTAAAACAGCAGAAAGCCAGGTTTTGGGAGGCATGATCTGGGGAATCAGCAAAGCTTTGCACGAAGAAACCATACTCGATCATGAGTTGGGAAAATATATGAATGCCAATCTGGGTGAATATCATATTCCTGTCCATGCAGATATTCACGATCTGGAAGTGGTATTTGTGGAAGAAAATGATTCATTTGTGAATGATTTGGGCGTAAAAGGAGTAGGTGAAATCGGTGGAGTAGGAATGCCTCCTGCCATCACAAACGCAATTTTCCATGCAACTGGAAAGAGAATTTATGATCTCCCTATTCATTTTGACAGGTTGATATAATTCTTTCAAATACAACAGAGCTCAGCAATTTATAAATTTCATATCATCACGTCGCTTCATAAAGCGACGTGATTTTTATTTACAGTAATTATTTTTTAGGTAGATTTTAAAAATTTAATTGATAAAAAAACCAGTATTTCTACTGAAATGAATAGGATTATTTTCCTATAATTTTGGTTACTAAACGCGACAAATGACGGAGAGGATGAATGAAAAACTCTGACTATTTATTAATGATTTAAAAATCAGAAATTTATGATAGAGAAAATGATGCCGAGTGCTTTCTTTTATTAAATTTACATAACCCGATTCTCAATCAGGTGTAAAAATAAAACAATAATCATGGAGACCAGAAACCATTACAAAACGGGGCGTATTCTGAAAAGCCACACGAGTAGGAATTTTAAAAAAAATTATATCATGAGTCAATTTCAATTGGGAATATCCCTGACTTTTTTAAAAAGAGATTTAGCCTTAGTTGTTCAAAGTACGTATCAGGAGACTGCGAATGGAAAGATTACCGCTAAAGAATATCTGCTTGTCCCTACAAAAGTTTCATCGGATGATTATGTAACTTACAAGGATTTAAAAAGTGATTTTGAAAAAATATTTGGAGGTGATTCTGTAGAAGCTACAAAACAGGTTACAGATCAGCTAAAACAGAATAGCTCGGATAATGAATTCGACATCAATAAGATTCATTTTTATCTGAAAACTGCTTATTTATATAAAAAGGCATATTATATTAATACAGAAGCAGATTTAAGCAAACCACCTGTAATCGAGGAATGCGATGAAAGTGGAACCAAGCTGAAGGATGACAAAAAAGCAAAATGGGAATATGCACTGTCCATAAGTATAGACAGTAAGGCGTTCTTCTCAGAATTTAATACAATGTCCATCAATTCAGTTAATTTTTCTATCTGGAATACAGACCGCAACGTGGTGAAGAAAATGATGACTTTGGGATCTACGGATGATATCTTTAAACAGTTAGAAGACTCTGTAAAATAATTATGCCCAATATACTTCCTTTCCGGATAAATGCTTTATATCTCAATTCGCCTGAACAGGTTATTGGTCAGGATATCCGTTTTGAAAATATTCCGTGGATGAATACAGAGCGTCATGTCTTTGAAAATCCCAATGTTCCCCTCGAAACAAACTCGATTATTCCAAGGCCTTTTTCATGGGATAATTCCATTTATCTGGATAAGGGAGTTCATCTTCATTTTATTCTTCCTTCATTCTTTAAAAAATTTAATGATAAAGGAAATCTGCCAAAAGCTCCCAATCGTTGGTATATAAAAAGACAGCGTGATGGTGAGGAATGGGTTGTGGAAAGCGATTATATATGGAACGTTAACGATCCTAAACTGAATAAAAACAATACCTGTACCTACGCGGAAGAAGCAACAGATACTTTTCAGTTTGCATATGTGGGAAGAAAATATAAACTGAACGACTGGATCTATCAGACCAACGCTCAGACGAATTATTTAAAAAATCTCAGTGCTTTGGGATGGGGAAGTTTTTCATTCGATATTCATTATCCCAACTGCAGAAGTGTATTTGGATTTTATGATGAAGACGGAACAGAAAACGAAATATATCAGGTTATCGGATGGGTAGATCATTACGGACAAAACGCAGCCGAAGAATATATCGTTGCAGGTAATTTTCAGTTAAAATCCGGGGAAGCCACAGAAAATGAAGAATCCTTTGATGTTGCTGTTGCCAATACTTTGCCCGAGACACTTTCTGCATTAATCATCAATACCAATAACCCTGATCTTTCCAGGCAGGATCTTCAGAAACAGGAAGAACAGATTGCTTCAATCATTAATTTTGATGAACTGAAGGAGCTTAATCTGGACTGGATTTCCAGACTGAGGAATAAACAGCACGAGCAACAGTTTAATAAAACATCCGGAACAACAAAATATGTTCTGAATATTGTTATTTCTGATCAGGAGGATGCTGTTCAGGAATATGATGTAGACAGCAGTCTTTTGGATTTTGAGTTCAGCGGAAATGTGGCTTTACAGTATGAAAAGATAAAAGATAAGCTGAAAACCTTTCAGGAGTCTGCAAAATCCGATGAAATTCTTGCGGTTTGGGAAGGCGTTTCTTTACCGGATCTCCTCAATATTTCTTATACCGAAGTCTTGGAAGATGAGCTGGAAAATCTCAACAAAATACAAAACAGCTATGAGCTGGATACCTTCAGATTACAGGCTAAAATTGAAAGTCTGTACCTGCACTGGTCTACGTATTTAAATGCTTTATTTTTAAGCAAAGATAAAAACATCAATAAGCTTAAAGAAGATCTTAAACTGTTAATTTCACAGATCAGCATCTTAAAAGAAAAGCTGGGAAATACAAAAGACAAAGCTCTGAATGCAAAAGATTTATTTTCCGGAAAAATATCAGAACATTACACAAGATACCGCGATTATGCCCTCATTAAATTTCTACTGAAAGCAAAACAGACCGGAGAAACCATAAATGAAAAAGAACTCCGGAATCTCCTGCATCAGCGGTATAAAACAAGAATGATTCTGTCCAAAAAAAACAGAACCGATTATTACGAACCGCTGCCGCCAAGCGTTATTATTTCGTCTCCGAAAAAAAACAGCATTTTCAATCTTTTCAGCAATCCTTCTGCTCCGGAAGAAATACAGTCGGAAAAGAAAGAAAGCCGTCAGAATGTGCTCAATCTGGTCAGTTCTCAGGAAATCAGCACCAATCAGTGGCATACCTATAAAGTAGAATGGGAAAGTTTATTTCTGCCTAAAAAAGAAGGCCATTATCTGGCTTCCGATACTAATTTTACAGAAAATTTTTTACAGGACTCCTACATTTTGGATGAGCTTAATGCAGACTTAATAAAAGCCTATCCTTTGCATGATATTGCGTATATGCCGAATCCTAATATCTACTACGGGCATTCTTTTGTAAGCGATGAGGTTAAAGAATATGTAAAAGAAAAACTGGGCAAAAACCTTCTTCGTATTGATGAAAAAGACAACGCGGAATTAATAGAAAAAATAAAAATATTTCTTCAGAAACTGGAAGAAACTTCCTTGTTTGAACTTACCCTTTCAGATTTCAATAATTTAATGCTTCAGAGAAGCAATGGCTTGTCCGTCTTACCCCTCATTCCCAACGGATTTACAGATCATAAAGAGATGGCAAAAAGCATAGAAGATTTATGCAAAGAATATGGAAACAGTCTCGATCTTTTAACACCAAACAGATTATCCATATTCAATCCGTTCAGAAACGGAGCCTTTAAAATGAGCAGACTGAGAATTGTAGATTCTTTCGGAAGAAACAGAATCATCGAGCCGGAAAAAATAATCACCACCCACGTGCAGAAAATCGAAAATAAAGATAACTGGGTTGCACTGCCGCCAAGATATCTTCAGCCTTCTGCCGTAAGCACAAGATTTACCAGAACAGCAACAGAAGGAAAAAAATCTCCTGTCCTCGGATGGATGGTTCCGGTGTATCTTAATCAGCGGATAGAATTTTTCGATGCGCACGGAAAACATTTAGGGGCAGTAGACACAGAAGGAGCTTGGGAATCTTCCCCTTTTGATGCCGGTTTGGCTCAGGAAAACACAGACTATACAACAGTTGTTAGAAATCCTCATCTCAGAAGAATTATACACTGGATTATCGAAAGAATTGGCAAAACCAACAAAAAAGATCAGTTTATAAAGGAACTGCAGAGAACAATGGAGCATATTTCACCCGAAGATTATGCCAATCCGTCTCTGTTGGAAACCATCTCTTCCGTGCCTGTTGCGATTACTTTAGTGAACATCAATTTATTCACCAGAGGAGAAGCGTTGCATGACATCAGTTATTCAGAAAACATCACCATTAATACCTACAACAGCCAGAGAAAATACGATAAAGTGAAAATCCCGATGTCCATTGGAGATTTAAACCAGTATAACGACGGCGTTCTGGCTTACTGGCATTACCATCTGGAAAATAAAGAACAAAACGAAAGACTGGGTTTGAAAGCTTTGGAAAGCAAAATTTATTTTAATAATGATGCAGAAAAGAAAATAAGCCGTTTTTACTATTCTCTGAAAGATTTTCTGAAAGAAAACCCAATCGACGGAAGAGAAAAATGGAACGAAATTGAAGGTAAAACCATGTACAGCTCTTCAATAAGTTATAAAAATCAGGACAAAGAAAGCTTTCTGGCACTTAATGATACGCTGAATGCCTGCCAAAGATATCTTCTGATTCATCCTAAAGGAAACCTGAACATTAAAACAGGAATTTTACCAGAAAAGCGCATAAGACTGCCGTACAATGCCATTAAAAATGCTTTGAGAAGAATTGAACTTACGTTATTAACAGCGCCTGTTGTAACGCCCAAAGAAAACCTTCAGCTATCCCTTGCGAAAGATAATCGCTATCAGTGGTCGTGGATCGAACTGGAAAAAAAGAATAAAAAACAACCTTTATCTTCTGCAAATCCACCCTTAAAAAAACGGATGACCCAAAATTTAGCCATCGATTTTTCTCAGAATTTTGAATCCGAAACCTACTTACAGACACTGCTTTCAGAATTAAAAGAAGAACATATTTTAATTAATGAATTGAAGCCGTTTTTTCCGGAGGAAGATATCTATTTTATCGATAAAAATGAATTTCAGATACGAAATAATACAGAAAAATACAGCATAAGAAATGAATTTATTAACGATGGGGTAACCGGTAAAATCGGCAGAAGCGAAAACGTTAAATCCATGCAGATCGCTTTAGATTTTAATCAGTTTAAAAATAAAAAATATACAGCCCTCAAAGAATTTATCATTCGGGAAAAATATGTGATGAAGCAGGAAAACAATCTGCTGGGCGAAGAAATTTATTATTTAGACACTGAAAAAACAAAAACACTGAAAGAAAAAGACAATTCTGAATTAAACGATCCCGAAAAAGAACTGGCAGAACTTCTGTCAATGAAAACCTCCAATAAAATCATCACACTCAGAGAATTGTTGGGCAGACTGTACATTTTCACCACAGAAAACGCTTCAGCAATCATCAGAGAACGCTTTAAGCAAAGCCTCATCAATAAAAAAATCATTCAGGAATATCCCTTTTATCCGGAAGACCAGATCCATTTTGTAAACCGGGAAGAATGGGAAAAGATTAAAATAAAAGAAGATCCCGATGACGATGAAAAATTATTGCTGAAGCTGATTGAGAATACTTCCAAAGCCATTCTGGAGATCGGGGACTTTAATACCAACTCCGGAAACATTCCCCATCTTGTTTTAAAAGAAGGATGGCTGTCTATAAAATCTACTAAATTCTAAACATCATGGCAAAACTGTTATATTATTTTCCACTGGATAATTTAGTGAATAATGACATTGTTAATAATTACAAAACCCAGGTTCAGTCTGGTTTACAAAATAGTGCTTTAAATGTTGATTTTGATGAGTATAAAGGTTCTTATCTCAATTTTAAAGATAAAACCCTTTTAGAATTAACCTTTAAAAAAAGCATCGGTAAAGAAGGAACTTTAGTTAATTTCTTTTTTAACTATCATAAAAAAAACAGCAGCGAGGCTCTTAATCTCATCACCATCGGAGATAAAATACTGAGCGTCATCAAATCTAATAACAGAAACGCTGTCTCTTTTAAAAGTAACGTCAGAATAAACGATGAAGACTTCAGAATCCGGGAAAACCACTGGTTTAATGCCTCCGTTTATTATAATTCTTCAGGAAGTATAGAGCTTTATCTTACGGACGATAATTTCTTGGTGCTGAAAAAAGCCGTAATTTCATTTAACGATGCTGCAGAAGATCAGAACATCATTGTAGGAGGCAATAAAGACGGAGATCAGCTTCGCATTGCAGATCTGTCGGTATATCATGATGTTTCCAAAGATGAAATAGAAAACCTCGTTAACATATCTATCGGAAAACACCTTACCTTACTCTCAAAATCCACTTTAATTGATACTGTAAGCTTTGCTCTCAGCAACAATTCCGCTTTTGATAAACTGGTCATAGAAAATGATCCGAAACCTTTATCCTTCGAACTTCTTCCGGGAGAGATGACGATAGAAAGACAGGATAACAGTGCGGCAAAACTTAAAGTGAAAAAAGGCTTTTTTCAATATTCTGCTGTACAAGCAAACAATACCGAAGAATCAGACGATCTGCACATTTCCTTTGGCTTTAAAAATCAGAACACTGAAAATACAAATTTAACCGCAGTATTGAATGACCTTTCCATCGTGAACCGCTTAGATCAGGAAAGAATTTTAGTGCAGCTTGAAATGTATAATATAACACTTACCAAAGATGAATTCTCTAAAACCTATACAAAATCTCAGCCTCTCATCATCGATAAAGTTTTTGAAATAATGGATATAAGAGGAGAAAACGAAAGCCCTTTTGAAGTATTTATTCTGGGCAACGATACGTTGTACAATGGCACAGCAAACGAAGCACAGACCATAAGACTGGCAATAAGCAACACCACCGAGCTGGATCTTAAGCTGTCGGAAAACAGCGGTTTCAGGATTACAGGCAACTTTTTTACCATCCTCGAAAATGATGCAAAACAAACCAACAATACCAAATTGCTGGAACACCAGACCTTCACGACCATACCTGCAAAACCCAAATCTACAGACAACGACTTCCTGTGTTTTCAGAAAGAATACCTGCTGAAAAAAGGAACATCCATTATTATGGAAATATCGGGATTAAAAGCAAAACAATCTGCCCCTGCAAATCCGTCCGGTGCATATCCTTTCTATCTCGAATACAAAAATATTCCTGGCTACAGAAACGGAAAGATGAAATTCCACATCAAAACAGGCAAAATCTTTTACTCACTCTAAAGCATTAAAATCATGGCAGAAAATTTAAACATCAAAGACTTTAAAGCGAATGAAGCAGACATTGAAAAGCTTACTTCCGGAAAAGCAACCATTAATGCTTTGGATTCTCAGAATACAGTCATCAGTACTTTAACAGCAGATCTCATTAAGCTGAAAAACCAGATAGAATTACTTAATGAGGAGCTTAAAATTATGAAAGGATCAAAAGAACTGGTGAAGATCACTTCCGGCAGAACCGATGTCAACAACTCTTTATATACCAATAACGAACTGGTTTCTTTACCGGTAGGAGCCATCGTTGCATTTTACGGAACCACGCTTCCCGAAGGCTGGGCTTTTTGCGACGGCTTTAATAACACTCCGGATCTTAGAGGAAGCTTTATTCTCGGGAACTCCGGAATCGGCCAGAAAAACAGTCAGGTTTACAACAGGTCTAATACCATTACACTAAGCGAAAAAAATATTCCGCGGGTTTGGAGTACCGTTACCACAAAATATTATAAAGTAGAAGCCGGAACAGGCGGAAATAATTTTGATTTTTTAGGAACGAAAGCTACTTCCAGAAATCAGACTATTTACAGAGAAAACAGTTGGTGTACAGACGAAAATATAGCCACAGAATTTGCGATCGGTCATGAAACTCCAACGCCGGTGGAAGTCCCGAATCCACAGCACGTAAAATTAGCTTATATCATGAAAATAAGATAATGATTTTAAGAAAAAACTGAATCTTTATAATATGATCCGCGAAAACCATCAAACAGCTTTACATCATGGAAAAACCGTCATTATCAAAAGCTGATATTCAGCTTGAGCTTGATGTCTCAATAAAAAAGATTGATTTTAAAATTACAGGAAACAGAACGAAAATTGGTGATGACGTTTCCGTAACTTCTTTGGTTGGTCAGTTGCCGGATGTTTCAAAAAATATTTCCGGACTTCTGGAAGACGAAGGCGATGTAAAAGACATTATCATTCCTTTTGTACCGGAAAAACTTAATTTCGGGATCTATAAAATCTCAGACGATACAGAAAGCCTTACCGCTTTTCAACTGGAAGCAAAATATCCATACCTAAAGCTTAAAGGTGTATTTTCTAAAGAGTTTAAACTGTTTTCAGTAGCCATTAACCAAGCCATCAGTTTTTCAAAAATGCCTTTAGTGGGAGAGTATCTTAAAGAATATGCAATTTCAGATCTTGAACTCGTGTATCTTTCGCAGAAGGAAAGTTCATTAACGCCTGATCGGGAGAAATTAATCAGCCTTTCAAAGAAAAATTTCATCAGTCAGAAAATCTGGATAAACAATGATAAGTTGTTTCTCAACGTGGGATTCAATGCAGGATTGATTTTAAAAACAGGAAACGAAGAACAGAAAATTACCTTTCCCGGTTTTGATCTTAAAGGCATAAAAGTTCCTTCGCTCCCGGCTTCAGAACCCGCAAAAAAACAAAATTCCGGGGCTTCAGGAAATACTCAGCAGGAAAAAGAGAAACAGCATCCGTTGGTAAAAATTAATGAGATAAAACCCTCCATCGAAAAAAATCTCATACAGATTGCGGTATCAGCAGATTTCAATGTCGGGCCATTTGGTTTGCAGTTGGTAGGCTTGGGAATTAAAGTTCCTTTTACGGTTTTTCAGAACTTCAGTCTGGAAAAATTATGGAAGGAGCTTCAGTTTACTTTGCAGGGACTTGCCATAATCTATGATTCCCCTTCACTTTCTATCGCAGGAGCATTTTTAAGAGAAATACACCACGGAACGGAAGAATACAATGGTTTATTAACCTTCAGATTGGGTAAAATTGAAATAATAGCCATTGGATCTTACATCAAAACGCCAAACTATTCTTCATTATTCGCATTCGGATATTTGGGCATTCCCATACCTTTAGATCCTGCTTTTTACATCCACGGATTTGCTTTGGGATTTGGATTAAACCGAGACTTTGTAATGCCTCAGATTACCGAGATTCCGGATTTTCCCCTCATTAAAATCGTTCATCAGGGAGGTTTAAAACAGGGAGATTCTATTAAAAAGATTTTTGGCGATTTAAACCGTTATTTGCCTGTTCGCGAAAACAGTTATATAATTATTGCAGGAATTAAATTTGATTCCTACAAAATGATTTTTACTACAGGAATACTTGCAGTAGCTTTCGGAAATAAAACGTCTTTACATCTTTTGGGCTTATCTACCATGAAGCTGGAGGGAGTTTATTATTTTGAATTCGCATTTTCCATGCGCGCAGATCTGGAAGAAGGAACCTTTCTCGCACAGGGACAACTCACGGAGAACAACTATATATTGTTGCCTCAACTGAAATTAACAGGCGGTTTTGCTTTAGGAATGTGGCTGAAAGGAGAAACTGCAGGAGACTTCGTATTTACTCTGGGAGGGTATCATCCCAATTTTAAAGTTCCCGTTCACTATCCCAATAATACACCGCGTTTAGGATTCAGCTTTAATCTGGGACCTGTTAATTTTTACGGTAAAGCCTATTTTGCTTTAACACCAAGCTGCATTATGGCAGGTCTTGCAGGAGGTTTGAATCTTATCCTGAACGGTCGCGTGGTGTATGCAGAAATAGGACTTCTCTTCAGTGCTGATTTCATTATTTCATGGAAGCCTTTTTATTACAAAGCAGAAGTATATGTTCAGATCTATGCTAAAATAGTGGTGGATGTATGGCTTTTTAGCATCAATCAGACATTTAATCTGAGTGCCAGATTACAACTGGAAGGACCGGATTTCAGAGGATTGGCGACTTTTAAAGTGGCGGGTTATGAACTGGAAGTTAAATTCGGCAACCATCAGAAATCTATTAATACTGCATTAACCAGAGAAGAATTCATTGCCGGCTTTTTACCCGAACCTGCAAAAATTCTGGTCTGCAATATTGCATCAGGAATCATAAAAAAAATAAAGAGAAAGGACGGAACAGAATCTATTGTGGTTAATCCGAAAACATTTGCGTTAGAAATCTTTTCCGAAATTCCGTTTACAGAAATCAATGGAGATCAACTGACTGCCGAAAGTGTAAAAAAGGAGAATATCTATCCTGTTTACAAAGATTCTGCTCCGTTAGACAGCAAACTCCGGTTATCGGTTACAGGAGCCGTTTCGCACTTTTCCTCCTTTCAGGTTTCTCCGGTGCTGAAATCGCTTCCCAAGTCCATTTGGAATCACACAAATACAATTCCGGATCAGGAAGAAATATTATCCGGTTCAAAATTGCTGAAAGAAATATGCAAAGGCATTCGTTTGGAGTTTTCTAAAACAGAATCCGGAATTAATCCTGTTACCACATCTTTATACGATACCTGTGCCAAAACCTATCGGGATGATTTTACATCATCGGAAGCAAAACACAATCAAAATTCTGCACAGCCGGATAAAAGCATGATGACTGTTTTAGGAATTTTAAATGAAGAGGAAATCGACTATTCCGATCTGGAAAATACCACGGAAGTTTACAAATACAAAGGAAAATCTTTAGGAACCTATCAAATCGCTTAAAATGGCAGAAGAAAAAACAGGCATTGCTCCGTCGCATATCCCCACAGTAGGATCAGGAAAATACCAGATTAAGACTGATCTTCAGAATAATCTCACCACAGTTCAGCAACAGGAGATTGTTTTTTATGTAGAAGGTTACAACGCTGCTATTCCTCAGAATGAAATACTGGCAATGTATCCTCCCAATGAACATACAGGCGATTTTGCAGGAGCTTTTCCGCATGTACAGTTCAGGAGAAGTACTCTGCCTTGGGAATTTGACTGTCAATATAAAGGAAACAGAATTCCCTACATTTTTTTGGTTTTGCTGAAAGAAGAAGAACTGGCTTCCGGAGATTTTGAAATACTGGAAAGCGATACCAACCATCTTAATGATTCACTGGAAGACATTGCGGAACCCAAACCACTAAAAATTCTTAATCTTTTAAAAGGAAGCCGCGAAATTTTTCCGTCTATGGATTTTGTTTCGCAGCTCGCGCACGTAAGAGTTCAGGAACATGAAGAACTGAAAAAGCTGAATCTTCCTGAAGAAACTTCCATTGTAATCTCTCACAGAAGGGTAGAACCGGATACCAAATATAAAGTATTCGTCTGTTATTATTCTGCTGAAGTAAACAATCAGGAAAAAGAAAAATATCAGTTAAATAATTTCAGCGGAGCAAATGGATATGAAAAGACAAAATCCTGCGTTGTTTTAGCAGAATGGTCTTTTGAAAGCATCAGTGCAGATCTTTATCAGATTAATATCAATAGGCTGAAAGAACATCCTGATTTCAATACGTTTCAGAAAGGCTTAGCCGATTCGGAAGTTTTAACTTTGGAAGAATTGAAAAAAGCAGCCAATCCTGAACTTGCCCGGTTAATATCCGAGAATGAAGCCTATTTAAAAGCTCGTAAACAAGAATGGGAAAAACTGCCGAAACCAAAATCCGTCCGCGATTTTGAAGAAACTGAAAACAGGAAAAAAGAGCAGAATAATTACATCCTTGAATATTTAAGATACAACGGTAAAAACTTAAAAGGTTATCTGTATGAATTACAGCTTCAGCCTTTTAAAATGACCATGAATGTGGAGCATGAAGCGGTAAGAAAATTAATTGATCTTGCAAAAATACCGCTTGAACATCAACTGAAAGCAGGAGGAAAAATCGTTTCATGGTATCAGGGACCTTTTACCAACTGGAATTATTCATTCGATCTTTATGGTTGGATACAGGAAAGGGGATGGACGGATGTTCCGGATCATCACGATTATCTTAATCTTTTGAATGAAGATACGAAGATGTACGACATGACCTATTCTGCGGCATGGCAACTCGGCAGATTAATGATTATGAATGACAATAAGGTTCTTCAGGAGCTGAAAAAATGGAAGAACGATCTGGAAATACATCATCTGCTAAAGGAACAAAACCAATACAGTTATCTGCCTGCTTTAGTAACGCAGGCTCCTGCTGTTCCGGATTTGCTGCTGAATTATATTACAGGATTAATGCAGTTCAGAAATTTTCCTGTTTATTACCTTCTTCCTCATCCGGATCTGAGTACGGAGGAAAGCATTAAATATTTTAAAATTGACAATTCGTGGATTACCGCTTTTTTATTCGGAATTTTCAGTGCGGGTCCTCAATTGCGTCTGACAGATTTTGAAGAATACATTATGCAGAATAACGCCCTGAAAAATGTATTTGATTATCATGCATCGTATTACGGAATTCTGCTGCATTCACAGACCATTAAAAACTGGCCGCATCTGGTGATCGAACTAAATGAAAGCAGCGATTTTCATTACATTACAACAATTAATGATACTTTGCGTCTGTATATAACCGACCGGAAATTTTCTGATATTGATCTCTATCTTAAGCATGAAAACGCCCATTTCGGAAAAGAATATAACGCAGAAGAAAATCAGTTCATTGGTTTGAAAGATGGCGGCGTACAACTGGCAAATGAATATCTGTACAGGCAGCCCAAATTACGAATGCATCTTAACGTGAGTTCAGTGTAGGATTATAAACAGGAATGGGCATTCGTCAATTTTAATTAATAGAAGTAAACAGGCTTTAGTCAAGATTAATGCTAAAGCCTGTTTTCAAAATACTGTTTTGTTTTAACTTCCTCTGTATGTGGAATATCCATAAGGAGAAAGCGTGATGGGAACATGATAATGATTTTTATCCTTAATTTCAAACACGACCTCAACAAAAGGATAAAAGCTTTCGGTATTGTCTTTTTTGAAATAATCTTTCGTGTAGTACGTTAATTTGAAAATGCCCAGATTTTCTTTTTCTGCCGGAAGAAAATCAGGAATTCTGCCGTTTGTATCTGTACTTTTCTCATCCACAAAAGACCATGTTTTCGATTGCTCATTGTACTTTTCCAGCTTAATTTTAACTCCCGGAGCAGGAATTCCTTTTGAAACATCCAGAATGTGAGTGGATAGCTGAAAATTATTTTTCTGTGCAGAAGCTCCTATCGACAAAAGAGCGAAAAGAATGCTAAAAATTAATGATTTCATTTTTCTATATTTTAAATTACTTCGATGTCTTGCAAAGTTAGACACCCAAAAAATTAAAAACGTTGACATAGAGCAACGTTTTTACAGTTTCGATTTTATTCTGCTTAAGGTAGAAGGAGAAATTCCCAGATAAGAAGCAACCATCCTGTTGGATACCCGAAGCAAAAGCTGCGGCTGATATTCGATCAGCCATTTTACTCTTTCCAAAGCATCAAAACCCTGAAATCCATAAATCCTCTTTTGGGCAATGATGAATCCGAGTTCCAGAATTTCGGTATAGATTTTGGCAAATTCGGGTACATTTTCTACGAGAAGATAAAAATCTTTCCTCGAAATGCGGAGCAGCTCCGATTTTTCTATGGTCTGAAGATATTCCTGTGCCGGTTTCTGATCGATAAAACTGGGCAAAGCAGTCGCAAAATTTCCTTCAAAAGCAAAATATCTTGAACTGTCTGTTCCGTCTTTGGTGGTTGTAAACAGACGGATGCATCCTTTATTGATGAAGTAATACCATTTGCATACCTCATCATATTGGAGAAGTATTTCGTTTCGTTTTGTGTTCACCGGCTGAAAACACGAAGTTATGATCTCTATCTTTTCGGAAGAGATTTCGCCTTTGCTCCGGATAAATTTTTCAAGAACTGAATACATGAAATATGATGTTTACGATACGAATATGATCGAAGAATGTTCAACCTAAATTTTAATTAAATCTACCACAAAAAAGTCTACTTTCATATACACTTTTCGAACTGATGTCAAAAATTAAGCCCAAAATAAAACAAAAAACTTGTTTAAACTAATTTCAGAATTAAGCGCAAAAGGGACAAAAGATGATGTTAAAGCGAATTTCCAAGATAATCAAAGCGCTCAAAAGAATAAAAATCAAAGATTTTTAAAAACTATTGAGTTCTTTTTCATTTATAATGATCAACTTTAAATAAAAAATTTAACAGATCTTTTGTTATTTTTGCGGTTAAATAAAAGTTTAAACAGACTTAAAAGTAAAACTTCAAACAGGGAGTGTTATTTTTCTTTTTTTTCGTAAAAGTTCAGCTAGGCTAAAACAAGATTCAGCTCAAATCTTCACAGAGTTTAAAATTCATACTTTTTTTGTTGGCAGAATTTCTCGGCTTGATGTAAATTTGATTAATTTAACTGAAAATAAATTATGGCAAAGCTATTTCAGATTTTAAATGCAGTTGCTTTGGTGGCAACCATTGTGGTAAACTATCTTTCCAACACCGGAATTTTTAATAATGAAACAATGGCTACTATTTCAGCCAGATATCAGAACCTGTTTACTCCTGCAGGATACGCCTTTTCCATTTGGGGACTGATTTATCTCGGGCTTTTAGGGTTTGTTATATATTACGGCCCGTTTACGAAAAATACCGATACCAAAGAAAAGACTATTTTAAATGTCGGTTGGTGGTTTACCGTTTCCTGCGCGGCAAACAGCCTTTGGATATTTACGTGGCTGTATGAATATACTTTTCTTACGATTCCAATTATGGTGGTTTTATTCATATCTCTGCTTAAAATTATAGGAAATAACCGTAGTATTTTAGAATCTAAAGATCTTAAGACAACAATTTTCCTTCGTTTGCCTTTTTATATTTATTCGGGCTGGATTTCTGTAGCTTTAATTGCCGATATAGCAGCTTATCTTAAAAAAATACAGTGGTCCGGCTTTGGAATTTCAGAAACTGTGTGGACGGTGATTATGTTTGCCGTTGCAGCCATTATTCATTTGTATATGGTTTGGAAACAGAAGATGGGAGCTTTTGCTTTGGTGGCAGTCTGGGCATTAATTGCTATTGCGGTAGCCAATCAGCATGCCAACCAGACCGTTTATATTGCGGCAATCATCACAGCGATCGTTATTTTTGTGAATGTCTTTTTTCAGATGTTTAGAAAGAGAACTGCACTGTGACAATGAATCATTGTCTGTAAAATTTATGCTTTAAAATTGATAATGTAATTGACAGACTTTCTCAAAACAGTTTTATAAGCGTAATATCATTTCTCTAAAAATCATTCAATATCAGCAGAATTAAATTCTGTTTTAAATACATTTTAATTAAAAATTTAAATCACAATACTTAATGTTAATTCATTTTACCAATCAGCAGATAGCCGAAACAGAAGAAAGGAAAAGAACGGCACTCGTTAATTCTTTAAGCGGCTTCAAAAGTCTTAATTTAATTGGAACCGCAAATAAGGATGGGCAAACCAATCTGGCTGTCTTTAATTCTGTAATGCACATTGGCGCGAATCCTCCTTTAATGGGGTTTATTTCCCGACCGGATTCCGTTGAAAGACATACGCTGGAAAATATACAACAGACAGGTTATTACACCATTAATCATGTAAATAAAGATATTTTTGAAAAAGCACACCAGACATCGGCAAGATACAAGCGTGAACAGTCAGAATTTGATGCTTCCGGACTAACTGCTGAATACAGAAATAATTTTTCAGCACCTTTTGTGAAAGAGTCGAATATACAAATGGGATTAATCCTGAAAGAAATTGTTTCTGTAAAAAGCAACGGTACACACTTAATTGTCGGCGAAATTACAGACTTATATTTCCCTGAAGAGATCTGGGAAGAAACAGGAATCTTGGATATTGAAAAGGCAGGAACAGTTGCCGGTTCCTCTCTCGACGGCTATCACACAACCCAATTACTTAAAAGAATGAAATACGCGAAACCTTCGTAATGTTATTTCGTACATAACATAAAACATAAAAAAACGGTTAAATATGGCAAGGATATATCAGACAGCTTCATTAGGAGAAGCACAGGTAAGGGTTGCAGTCGTAAACAGCAGAGAAGAGGCAGATTTATTAGTTTGCAGAGTTCCCTCATGGGGTTTGGCTCATGGTGATGCTCGTTGGTATATCACACGAAACAAACAGGATGCTACCTGTGTTATTTCTTTAGTTTCTGAAGGAATGGCACAAGTTAAAATATGCTTTGTAGACATATATGGTGAGGCTGGATGGCAGAAAGAAAGTCGGTGTAAAAATAAATTTGGCTGAAAAAAAGACGTACATGATTTACCATGTACGTCTAAAGATAAACTGTATAAAAAAAATATTGTTAAAATATCCTATGCTCTCAAGAGCAATAACAACTTGTTTTAGTAGTAATAACCGATATCATCCATGTATATCGTATTTGTATTTCCGGTGTTATTATTGAATACAACATTCATTGTAGAAGGTGCTGAAGATAACCCGAAAGACGCCCACGGAATTTCAAAATATTGATATTCTGTTCCTACACTTATAGATGGAGTAGTTCCCCAACTGTAATTTAAAATAAGACGTAATCCACTATTTATTGCAGAGGTAGATTTTATATAAAACCGAATTCCTTTTGCAGTGGACGGTATAGATGGACTGTTATCGATCTGGAATGCAGACCATGCTTTTACATCCCATTTTATTGCTTTTTCTCCCTGTTTAACGTTTGCGGGATCTGTATTGTATGCCGTATCATAAGTATCTCCTGCCCATGTAGCATTAGAAATACCGCCAAAGAAAGCATCATCATAAACAGAAGTACCTATCTGAGAGTTGTACGTAACAGTTCCTGATAAAGTAGTTACAGACACCTTTTTACCCTGCGATCCTGCGGGAAGAGTTGCAACAATATGGGTAAGATCGTAAGAAACAATAGCTGCATCCGTATTGCCTACTTTCACTGTCGGATTAACGAAATAGTTCCCTTTAAGAGTAATATTGGTTCCGTCGGCAGCGTTGATGCTTTGGAATCCGTTAAAAATCGGAGACGGTGGAGCAATGACAAAATCATACTCAACAGTTCCGGTTGCGGTCACTAATTTTAATTTATTACTTCCGTTAACATAAGGGGTATTGATATTGATGGTAATAATGATCGCATTGTCTGTAACCAGATTAGGATTAAAGGTAGACTCATAATCATTAAAATAGATATGTCTGAGACTGGCAAAACCGGAACCTTTAATAACATAAGTATTAGACGGATAACCGATATGGGTGCTTACCAAAGGATCTACAGGCTTGTTGTTGGCATCTACCGATGCAGAAACCAGTTCGATAACAGGAGTTGTCCCCTTCATATCATCATCCTCGTTGTTACAGGACTGTACAGAAAGCAAACCGATGATAGGAATGAGCCATGCCAATAATTTCGTATAAAATATTTTATTTTTCATTTTCTGTAAATTTTAAAATTGATAATGTACCGGGCTATCCAAAAGCTTCGGATTTTTAGCCACATCATTTGCAGGATAAGGCAGGGTGAAGCTGCTGGAAGAAGGTGTAAAATATTCGGCAGTAAACATATTTCCACGGTTTTGAGCAGACATAATCGCAATGGCTTTACTGCGGTCAATCCTTCCGAGATCAAACCAGTAATCGCCTTCGAAAGCAAGCTCTCTTCTTCGTTCTTTAAACAAATCATCAAAAGTGAAAGAAGTAACATTCGACAGACCGGCTCTGTTTCTTACAGCATTGTAAACCTTTAAGGCATTGCCGTCTGAAGTAGAACTTCCACCTGCTAAAATCGCTTCGGCATCAATCAGCAGAAGCTCTGCAAATCTCATAATGTAGGTATTGTTGTTCATCATTGCCCAACTGTCTACAGGACCTGTGGAATTTCCATTTACAATTCCGATGCAATATTTTTTAATGGCTGCACCTGCACCCTGACCTCCGATCTGGTCTGCTGGCGGAACAGTGAAACCAGTCTGAAAATTCTGTCCGTTTTTAACTTTTATATCCGTATACGTATATCCGGGAAACATGATGGTATTGGCTTTTCTTATATCATTCGTATCATATAACGTTAAAATATCCTGAGAAGGCGCAAAAACACCGCCGTAAGACGCATTGGAGGTAGAATACGTTCCGTTGCTGATCCCAAATTGTGTGTTGCAGTTATTGGCAGATCCATAATTAATATCGCCTTTCCACTGCAATGCGAATATAGATTCTTCATTGTTGTTATTAGGATAAGTGAACAGATCCCCAAAAGATTTACTGGTAATAGAATATTGCGATGTTCCTCCTAATAATTTAAATTCTCCGCTGTTAATCACCTCTTCAGCAAGTTGTCTTGCCATGGTATAATTTTTATTGTACAAATATACTTTTGCAAGAAAAGCTTTCGCAGAACCTTTAGAAACCTTCGCATTCGAAGAATAGTCTCCGCCTCTTATTTTGGCAGGCAATAATTCTATCGCTTTAGAATAATCTCTGCGAATCAGCTCGTAAACATCGTCTGTGAAATTGGTATTTACTTTAGGATTAGCTGCAACAGCTTCATTATCAATAATTATAGGAACAGGTCCCCATAATCTTACTAAATAAAAGTAAGCTGTGGCGCGGATAAAATAAGCTTCTCCTAAAGCCTGATTAATAACCGCCTGAGAAACTCCTGCACCGGCTCTTTTCTGTAAATTATTGATGAGATTATTAGCCTGTGCTACATTCGCCCACAACGACTGCCATCCATTGAACATTTCCGCATCGGAAGAGTTTATGGAAAAATTACGCATGGCGTTCACATCCGAAGAATTGGTATACATATTTCCGGAACCTACTTCCGAAATGGCGTAGAAAAACTTATTATTAAACTGAAACCATGTTTTGTAGTACATTCCGTCTGTTGCTCCCTGTACCTGTTCGTTGTTCTGATAATAATTCTCCAGACTGATGGAGTCCTCGGAAGGACGGTCTGTAAATTCTCTGCTGCAAGAAGACAGAAGGCCAAGCCCCAAAAATGAAACGGCTAAACCTGTATGTTTAAAATATTGTAAAGCTTTCATAAATAATTAATTAAAAATCTAAATTAACTCCAAAATTAAATGTTCGGGGAGAAGGATATCTTCCGTTGTCAACTCCTGTCAGTAAGACATTTTGGTTGAAAGATCCTATTTCAGGATCGTATCCGCTGTATTTTGTAATCGTAAACAGGTTCTGTGCGCTTACGTAGATTCTGAATCTTGTAAGTTTAAGCTGAGAAGCAAAAGTAGGGGAAACGGTGTATCCTAAAGTTACATTCTGTATTCTCAGGTAATCTCCTTTTTCCACAAAACGGTCAGAAATAAGAAGATTCGTACTGTTATTGTCTGCAACCGGTCTTGGCAAACTTGCATTTGGATTATCTGGTGTCCAGTAATCAAGCGCACCCACCAGTTGATTTTGATATAACTGGGAATTCATTGTACCGTTTCTTTTCGTAAGATTCAAAATGTCATTACCTACAGAACCCTGTACAAAAACAGAAAGATCCACATTTTTATATCTGAAAGTATTGGTAAATCCGAATGTAAAATCCGGGTGCGGATTTCCGATGATCGTCATATCAGACTCATTGATTTTACCATCTCCATTTACATCCACGTAACGAACGTCTCCCAGTTTCGGTGCAGTTCCGAATTGAGTCGGTGCATTATTAAGCTGGTCTGCCGTACGATAAAGGTCATTGGTTTTATATCCCCAGAAAACGCCTACCGGTTCGCCGATTAAAGTATTGGTTGCCACCATTGGCAGATAACCGTTCAGGTTTACCTGAGTATTAATATCCGACAAACCGTCCGCAAGACTCAATAATTTGTTTCTGTATCTGGAAACAACAAGATTTGATGTCCAGTTGAATTTTTCCCCTTTTGTTTCGTAAGAAATATTAAGATCAATACCTCTGTTCACCATAGAGCCGATGTTCGAGTACATGGCATCAATACCTCCGTAATAATTTGCTCCTCCGGTTACGTAACTAGGAAGTGGCGCCTGAAAAAGGAAATCTTTCGATTTTTTATTATACCAGTCTAAGGCTATATTAAGTCTCTTCAGTAAAGTAAGATCTACCCCGATGTTCGTCTGCTGCATAGATTCCCACTTCAGGTTTTTATTAGAAAGATTACCTACAAGGTTGTAAATAGTAAGCAGGGAAGTATATCTGTTATTCGGAATATTCTGGTTTCCTGTTTCTCCGTAACCACCACGGAATCTGATGTTACTGATGATGTTTGAAGGAATCCATTCCATGAATTTTTCTTTTGTTACTCTCCAAGAAGCTGAAACTGCCGGAAAATATCCCAACTGTTTTTTGCCGTTATCCGCTTCAGGATCAAACTTCGAAGAACGGTCTGCTCTTATGGAAGCAGTAAGGCTGTATCTTCCGTCGAAATCATAAATAATTCTTCCGAAAAGTGAAGAAAGAGAATTGCTTCCTTTGAATGAAGTTGTTGTAACATCGTCCGCAAGATTTAATCCGTAAACATCGTTCGATTTAAACCCCTGTCCTATGGAGCTGAAACCTTTATAATGTACATCCTGTGCTTCCTGACCCGCAAGTATCGTAAATTTATTCTTCCCTAAAGAAAAATCGTACGTTAATAAATTTTTAAAGTTTACAGAATACCAGTCCTGATTTCTCACATACAAATCTGCGATCAGATTAAATTGAGAACCTCTGTCGTAAGAAGGATGAAATTCTGTGTTCTCAGAAAACTCCGTATTCGCAGATAGTTCCATTCTGTATTTCAGTCCTTTCGTAATTTTAGCTTCAGCATAAAGGTTTCCAAGGAAATTTTTACGGATTAATTTATTAGTATTGGTAAGAGCTTCGGCAACAGGATTGAAATAATTAACATTTTGTCCAGCAGGAGGAGAAGCGTAGCTTCCGTCGAAATTATAAATTGGCATATCCGGAGCCTGTAAAAGCGTATTGGAGATAAGCCCGTTATAACTTTGGTTTACCGTAAAGTTTTCATTACTTACCCCGCCTGTAATATTCGTACCCACTTTCAGCCAGTTATTTACCTGAGAATCTACATTCGTACGGAACGTATATCTTTTGAGTCCGGTATTGATAATATTACCTTCCTGGTTAAGATAGTTCGCGGAAATATAAAATGTGGTATTATCTTTACCGCCGGAAAACGAAAGCTGATGGCTTTGAGAAAAAGCAGTCTTGTAAATTGCTTTTTGCCAGTTTGTCCCGTTACCCAGCAATTCAGGATGGGCAAACTCAGGTCTTGGCTGAAGATTAAACAGATCAGACAATTGATTCTGATATCTTGCGTACTGCTGAAGATTCATCACATCCAGATATTTATAAATACTGGAAACCGATGTATACCCTTCATAACTTATCTTTCCCGCTCCTTTTTTGCCCGATTTCGTAGTAATGATAATAACACCGTTTGCTCCTCTCGAACCATAGATTGCCGTTGCAGAAGCATCTTTAAGTACATCTATTGATTCTATATCATTAGGGTTAAGAAAGGTAAGCGGAGAAACTGCGGCGTTTCCCGAACCTCCCGTAGCAGAAGTATCGTTACCTGCAATCGGTCTTCCCGTAGTAGAACTGTTGGTTGCATCTCCGGAAATGGGGACCCCATCAATAATATACAATGGTTCGTTACTGGAACTGATGGAAGTCGTTCCGCGCACTCGTACAGAAGCAGCCGCTCCCGGCTGTCCGTTACCGTTCGTTACGGAAACTCCCGCAACTTTTCCCTGAAGCATCTGGTCTACGGAAACCTGCTTCAGATCCTGAATATCTTTAGATTTAATAGAAGATACGGCAGAGTTTATATCCGTTTTTTTCTGAGCGCCATAACCTATCATTACAACTTCATCAATTTTTGTCTCTTTTAGAGTATCGCTCTTTGTTTTTTGAGCATGCACCCAACTTACAGGAAGAAAGGCTAATGCAAAAAATAAGGCGGCTTTATTCTGTAGAACCGGGCTTAGTAAGGGGGTGTTTATTTTTCTCATAATTGCTACGGAAAAGAAATTAATGTTTAGTTTCAATTAACATTTTGTTCACATTGATGACAAAGCTAAATTTTGAAGCTAATTGCGATTAATGTTATTTTGTCATAATTCAGTATTATTTTACCTGTTGTTATACTAAATGCCCTGTTTTATTATTTTAATTAATTGATTTTCAGTTTTTTATTTTGTTTTTAATAGGCGTCATGTTATGGTTGTTTATAGTCATATTTAGGTGTTTTTTCTACATTATCTGAGAAATAAATTAGAATTATATGTCTAAAATAGTCTTTTTCGTAATTAAGATTTAATAAAATATTAACAGAAAACATCACCAACCTCTTAAAAAAAGAACAAATCAATCATTTTATCGAATTATTGAACTCTTTTAATACCGTTAAACTGATTTTTAAATTCCGAAGGTGTACATTTTTTTATAGATTTAAAAATTTTATTGAAATTGGCAATATTATTAAAGCCCGACTCAAAGGCAACTTCAGATACCGTTAGTTTTTTTTCAATCAGCCATCTTGCGGCGTAGCCCACTCTTACTTCGTTCAGGTAGTTGATGAATGTTTTTCCTGTTCTCTTTTTTATAAATCTGTTGAAGGTTACAATACTCATATTAGAAATAGCAGCAACTTCCTCGAGGGTTATTTTCTTGTCGAAATTTTTATGCACATAATCGTAGATAAGCTTCATGCTGTCGTCATCGGTAAAGGTTTCCAGTTCTATACTGTAAGATGAGAGAATGGTTGTATTCTCTGCGATAGCAAGTTCATGCAGGATGTGCATCATTTCCATAAAAGCTTCAAAACCTTTTAGTTTAGATAAATTCAGAAAATTATCTTTTAACTTTTCGGCGGTTTCTGTAGAAAAAAGAATTCCCCGGATAGAATTTTTAATAAGATCGTCAATTGGTTTCATAATTCGTCTTTTCATTAAAGATTCATCAAAGAAATCCTGATTAAACTGTACCGTTATTTCATGAATTTTTTTCGATTTGCACCTGTAATTATCCCAGTAATGAGGAAGGTAGGGACCAATCATCACCAGTTCGATATGATCTATTTCTCCAATATGATCGCCTACTATTCTTTTATTGCCTTTTCCCTTAAGAATAAAATTGATCTCAATTTCCGGGTGATAATGGAGAGGAAAATCGAATGTATTTTTTATGCGGTCGAACACCAAAAAGGTTTCATCGGGTGAAATAGTAGCTATTTCTCTAAGAATTTCGGAATGTTTGCTCATTTTGTATCTTTTGTATGAGTGTTGATTTTCAGTTTTTTACCGTTTATTTGCGTAATTTATATGTAAAAATGACAAAATAATATTACATCCCGCCAAGATACATAAATAAATTTGGCATTAAGCAAATGTTAACAGACTGATGCATTTTCTTTACTATGAAATTACAATACAAAATATCATTGATCTTACTTTTTTGCGTGTTGGGGAAACTGAATGCCCAAAAATTCGTCACCGTAAAAGAAGGTCATTTCATCCTTAAAAAAAAGGAATATTATTTTGTAGGAACCAACTTTTGGTATGCTTCTTATCTTGGGCTGGAAAAAAATGAAGAAAAGGGTATCGGTAGATTAAAGAAAGAACTGGATTTTTTAAAATCTCAAAATATTGAAAATATTCGTGTTCTTGCCGCAGTGGAAGGTTCCGGAAAATTAAACGGAGCAAATAGAGTAGAGCCCGCATATCAATATGAAGCCGGAAAATTTGATGAAGACAAATTAAAAGGACTCGACATTCTTATGGATGAAGCCGGAAAAAGAAACATGAAAGTAATCCTTTTTCTTTCCAATAACTGGGAATGGAGCGGCGGATGGCTGCAATATTTACTTTGGAACAATAAAATTGATCAGCAAAAAACAGCAGAAAAATTGAACTGGGATGATCAGAGAGACTTTACCGCAAAGTTTTATAGCTGCGAAGAATGTAAAAATCAGTATTTTGAACAGGTCAAAAAAATTGTTACAAGAAGAAACTCTGTGAATGGAAAAAGATATACTAAAGATAAAACACTAATGGCTTGGGAAATTGCCAATGAACCACGCCCGATGAGACCCGCAGCTAACGGAGAGTATAAAAAATTTATTACAGAAAGTGCTTCGTTCATTAAAACGCTGGATAAAAATCATCTGGTAACTACCGGAAGTGAAGGAGTACAGGGAACGGAAGATATGGATCTGTATAAAGAAAACCATGCAGATAAAAACATAGATTATCTCACCATTCATATTTGGCCGAAAAACTGGGGCTGGTTTGCAAATGAGACCATGGAAAAAGATTTCGAAGAAGTGAACCATAAAACCTCAGACTATATAAAATATCATCTCAAAATTGCAGACGAACTCCGCAAACCGCTGGTTCTTGAAGAATTCGGATTTCCGAGAGACGGGCATTCTTTCAATATCAGCAGCAGTACAAACTTAAGAGACAAATACTACGAAAGTGTTCTGAAATTGTGGAATGAGAACAGAAATCTGAAAGGAAGTTTTGCCGGATGCTCTTTCTGGGCGTTCAACGGAATTGCAAAACCAATTCCCGGGCAGACTTTCTGGAAAAAAGGCGATGATTACATGGGAGATCCACCGATGGAAGAACAGGGACTGAATGGAGTTTTCATCTCAGATCAATCCACATGGAACATCATAAGAAAATACAATACTAATCCGTAAAAGATAATTAAAATAGCAGGATAAATTTCCTCTACAATTAAATAAATGAATTCCTTAAAAAATTTTATTATAGTTTCTAACGTATTCTGTGCCGGTCTTTTTGCGGCGCAGGATACTTCTTCACTGTCAAACAAGAATGCCACACCGGAAACCCAAAACCTGTACAAAAATCTTTGGCAGCTTATGGATAAAGGAGTGATGTTCGGACATCAGGATGATTTGGGGTATGGAGTAAACTGGAGAATGCAGGATGGAAGAAGCGATGTAAAAGAAACAGCAGGAGATTATCCCGCAGTTTTCGGATGGGACGTTATGAATATAGAATCCGGCGGAAAAGGCCCCATTGATATTTTCAGTTTTGCCCAGATGAAAAAGATGATGGAGGATGTCTACAACATGGGCGGAATAAATACCGTAAGTTGGCACGCCAATAATCCGTTAACCGGAAAAACAGCCTGGGATAATACAAAAGGAGGCGTAAAAGCCATTTTACCCGGAGGCGAAAAACATCAGATGTTTCTCAACTGGCTGGATCTGATCTCAGATTATCTGGCTTCTGTAAAGGGGAAAGATAAAAAACAGGTTCCTATACTTTGGAGACCTTATCATGAACTTACAGGAAGTTGGTTCTGGTGGGGGAAAAATAACTGTACCTCTGAAGAATTCAAACAGCTTTGGAAAATGACCTACGATTATCTTACCAAAACAAAAGGAAGAAATAATCTTATCTGGATCTACAATACTTCAGACTTTAATACCAAAGAAGAATTTCTGGAATTTTATCCCGGCGATGAATATGTGGATATGATTAGTTTTGATATCTATGAGCTTGATAATCCGGTACACAATACAGGTTTTGTAGAACGTTCTCAAAAGCAGTTTGCCATTATGGACGAAATTGCGAAAGAACATCATAAAATTCCGGCTCTTGCTGAAACAGGATATGAGCAGATTCCGTACAATCGTTTCTGGACAAAAACTTTAACGGAAGCCATCGGAAACTACAAAATTTCTTACGTTCTGGCATGGAGAAATCACGGATTGACGGAAGAGAAAAAAATGCACTATTATGTACCTTACAAAGGACATCCGAATGAACAGGATTTCAGAGATTTTTACAATCTCGGCAACACATTGTTCCTGAAAGATATACAGAAAACAAATGTGTATAAATAATAAACGATACCCATCGTAAATTATTTTAAAATCAATTGTAAAATTTAATCATTAAAAGAAAATTAATGAATAACGAAAAGATAAATATAAAAGAAAAAGTGGCTTACGGATTTGGAGATGCTGCATCTTCTATGTTCTGGAAAATCTTCAGCATGTATCTGCTTTTTTTCTATACCGATGTGTTTGGTCTTGCGGCAGCGGCGGTAGGAACCATGTTTCTGGTAACCAAAGTATGGGATTCCTTTTTCGATCCTTTTGTGGGAATTTATTCAGACAGGATCGATACAAAATGGGGAAAATTCCGTCCTTTTTTATTATGGGTTGCCATTCCTTTTGCCATTATCGGTGTATTAACCTTTTATACCCCAGATTTTGCACACAACGGAAAATTGATCTATGCATACATCACATATTCCTTAATGATGATGGTGTATTCACTCATCAACGTCCCTTATGCATCATTACTTGGCGTGATGTCTTCAGACGGTAAAGAAAGAACTACACTGGCTTCCTACAGAATGGTTTTTGCTTTCGCAGGCAGTCTTATTGCGCTTTGGATGATAGAACCTCTGGTAAAATACTTTGGAGACGGAACTTTAACTTCTTCGAAAGGCTGGTTTTATACCATTGTTGTATTCGGAGTAATGACGACGCTGTTGTTTTGGGGATGTTTTGCAGGAACCAAAGAACGTATTAAACCTATAAAAAAAGACCAGTCTACCTTAAAAGAAGATCTTAATGATCTTTGGAAAAATAAACCATGGTGGATTCTTTTGGGAGCCGGAGTTGCCACATTGCTTTTCAATACCATTCGAGACGGCGGAGCAATTTACTATTTCAAATATTTTCTGGAAAAAACAGATCATGAAACATTTTCCATTTTCGGTATGGGAACAGGGATGTCCTATCTTACCATTTATCTGGTTTTAGGACAGGCTGCCAACATTGTGGGAGTGGTTTTGGCGACCCCTTTAGCCAATAAATTCGGAAAGAAAAAAACATTCTTTGCCGCAATGTTATCAGCAGCAGTTCTCAGTATCCTGTTTTATTTCCTTACGAAAGATAACATCACGATGATTTTACTGCTTCAATTTTTCATAAGCATTTGTGCAGGATGCATTTTCCCTCTTTTATGGTCGATGTATGCCGATACCGCAGACTACTCGGAATGGAAACAGGGAAGAAGAGCAACAGGACTTGTATTCTCGGCATCATCAATGTCCCAGAAATTGGGTTGGGCATTCGGTGGAGCAGCAACAGGATGGCTTTTGGCTTACTTTGGGTTTCAGGCAAATGTTGTACAGACAGAAAATGCACAGACCGGAATCAGATTGATGCTGAGCATTCTTCCGGCGGCAGGAGCCATCATTTCTATGCTTTTCATTTTTGTGTATCCTTTAACGGAAGAAAAACTTTCATCAATTACAGAAGAACTGGAGCAGAGAAGAAAAGAAAACTAAATACATACAAATCATATAAAAACATCTGAAACCAGATGAAATATAATTTCTATTACAAACAAAATATAAAATAATATAGCAAGATGAGTGATTTATTCAATACAAGATTTAATGAAGTGTCAGAAGAATTTGAAAAGCTGGTTACTCAAAAAAATTCTCCGGAAAATCATGCCGGAAACGGAATTTTTACAAGATATAAAAATCCTGTCGTTACAGCGGCTCATACTCCGTTAGAATGGCGTTTTGATATGGATGCCGAAAGAAATCCATTTTTTATGGAACGTTTCGGGATCAATGCCGCTTTTAACGCCGGTGCAATGAAGTGGAACGATAAATATATTCTTTCTGTAAGAGTAGAAGGCTACAATAGAAAATCTTTCTTTGCAATTGCAGAATCTCCGAATGGTATTGATAATTTCCGTTTCTGGGAAAAACCCGTTGTGATTCCTCAGATTGAAGGAAATCCCGATACAAACGTTTACGATATGCGTTTAATCCATCATGAAGACGGATATATCTACGGAATTTTCTGTACAGAAAGAAAAGATCCCAACGCACCGAAAGGAGATACTTCTATGGCAATTGCAAATGCGGGTATTGTAAGAACAAAAAATTTAGTAGACTGGGAAAGGCTTCCGGATTTAATTTCCAATACAGGACAGCAGAGAAATGTGGTATTGCACCCTGAATTTGTAAACGGAAAATATGCTCTTTACACACGTCCCCAAGACGGATTTATAGATGTTGGAGCAGGAGGAGGAATCGGGCTTGGCTATGTTTCAGATATGACGAATCCTGTGGTGGAAAATGAAGAAATCATCTACGGAAAAACCTATCATACAGTTTACGAGCTGAAAAACGGTTTGGGGCCGGCTCCTATTAAAACAGATAAAGGCTGGCTGCATCTTGCTCATGGAGTACGCAACACGGCTGCCGGATTGCGCTATGTTTTATATCTGTTTATGACGGATCTAAACGATCTTGGAAAAGTAATCTATAAACCTGCCGGATATTTTATGGCTCCTGAAAATGAGGAGAGAGTAGGAGATGTTTCCAACGTGTTGTTTTCCAACGGATGGATTGCCGATGAAGATGGTAAAGTTTTCATCTATTATGCATCTTCAGACACCAGAATGCACGTAGCGGTTTCTTCAGTGGAACAGTTGACAGATTACTGCATGAACACGGCAGAAGACAGACTTATCTCATCAGAATCGGTAAAAACAATTATTGAGATCGTAGATAATAATCTGGTTTCCAAATAACAGATCATCAGTACTGTAAAAAAATCTCAACAATAAAGATAATAAGATTTAATCTCAAAATGCAGACAGAGTTTTTATTGAATACAATGCAAAGTGAGCTCCATAATATTCTGAATTATTGGAGAAAGAATACAATTGACGAAAAAAACGGAGGTTTTATAGGTGAGATTGATTTTAACGAACAAAAAAATGCTGCTGCGGAAAAAGGTTCCGTAATGTACGGAAGAATTCTCTGGACTTTTTCTGCAGCATTTTCTGTTACTCAGAATCCCGAAGATCTCAATATGGCAAAAAGAGCTTTTGAAGAGATTAAAACCAAATTTTACAATCCGGAGCAAAAAGGAATTTATTGGAGTATTAATGCAGATGGAACAGTAAAAGATTCCAAAAATCAGATCTATGCCATTTCATTTGTTATCTATGGTCTTAGTGAATTTTATAAAGTTTCAAATGATAAAGAGGCACTGGATCTGGCAATAACGCTCTATCACAGCATTCAGAATCATTCTTTTGATAAAGTGAATAAAGGCTACTTCGAAGCCTACACCCAAGACTGGAAAGAAATTGAAGATATGCGTCTCAGCGAAAAAGATGCTAACGAAAAAAAGACCATGAATACGCATCTTCATATCGTAGAAGCATTTGCCAACCTTTATCTCGTATGGAAAGATGAAGATTTGAAGCAGAATATTATTCAGTTGCTGGAAACGATAGACCAATATTTCATCAATAAAGAATCATGGCATCTCAGGCTGTTTTTTGATGAAAATTGGAACGAAAAGAAAGATGTGATTTCCTATGGACACGATATCGAAGCGGCATGGCTGCTGCAATGGTGTGCAGAAGCTGCAGAAGACGAAAACCTGATCGCGCTGTACAGAAACTATGCAGTGAAAATGGCGGATGCAACATTTGAAGGACTGGATGAAGACGGAGGATTATGGTATGAATATGAGCCGGAATCCGATTATCTTATTTCAGAAAAACACTGGTGGCCACAGGCGGAATTGTGGATTGGTTTTCTGAATGCTTATCAGCTAACCCAGAACAAAAAATACCTTGATGCTTTTAGAAAAAATGTGGAATTCACAGAAAGATACATCATTGATAAAAAAAACGGAGAATGGATCTGGGGAATCAACGAAAAGTATCTTCCCATAGAAAAAGATAAAGCAGGATTCTGGAAATGTCCCTATCATAACGGAAGAGCCTGTTTAGAAATCATTAAAAGAGTAAAGTAATATATTTTTAAAACAATAAAATGAATACAAAAATTATTTCTCAGAAATTTAAAATTTTAGGGATGATCGCTTTTGGAGTTTTTGCCAATGCGCAATCCCTCTATCTTACATCGGCTTTACCGGTAAACGTTACTGTAGGAAGTTCTCCTTCCTTTACCTTAAACTACACGTCTGCCACACCGTGTAAAATTATAGTATCCCTGATAAAATCCCAGTCAGACGGAGTAACTCCGGATTGGAATACTTGGCAGACAGGAACTATTTTAGATAATCTTCCTGCTACTTCTTCTCCTGTTTCAAAGACGATTACAGTTACAGTTCCTGCAAACCAGACAATAAGCACAGATTTACCTTCAGGAATCAATTATCTTTGGGCGCTTACCCTTCAGGATTCTTCCGGAGGATGGATCGCAGGAAGCCAGCCGCAAACCAATATTATATCATCCAATACCGTTATAGATAATGTAAGCTTCAACGGAGCACTTCCGGCCTCTGTATCGGCTGGTTCCACACAAAGCATACCTTACAAATATACTGCAACTACAGACCGTATCGTGAAGGTAGGACTTTCAAAGTACAGCTCTTCCGGAAATTGGATCAGTGATGTTGTATCAGTAATTATTAATCCTGCATCGGCTACAACAACAATACCTGTTTCAGGAGTTGCAAATCTTGCTATACCTGCGGGAACAACATCTACCGCTAATCTTTCAAACGGAGAATATTACGGTTGGGAAGCCACAATGGCTACTACATCATGGAGCTATATGAACGGAACCAACACGAATGTAGTTGTAACAAGTGCCAATACAACATTATCTGTTTCTGATTCTGAAGCGGCTAAAAACCCAATTAAAATCTATCCTAATCCTGTAAAGAATACCCTGTATTTCAGTAATCCTGAAAAAATAAAATCTGTGAAAATTAATGATCTTACAGGAAAAGAAATTTTCAGAAGTACGAAAGATCTGGATAAAGGAGTTGATTTTTCAGAATTTGCCAAAGGAACCTATATTATTACCTTAAACGGAACAGATTCTCAGAAAATCATTAAAGAGTAAGATATAAACCTTAGAAGAAGAATGCCTGAAATAAAGAGAATAATTTAAAATATCCGAAGCTGTTTGATATAATTTTATTACCTAAAATAAATCGATCTGTTTTTAAAATATTGATAAACTTTTAACTCCGAAGTTAAATGAAGATTTAATTTAAAAACGTCTTTTTAGCGTAGAAAATTAAGTTGATTTTGTCTTAATTAATTTTCTGCATATTTAAATAATTCAAAAAATATCTCAGATAAATTATTCTTTTTTTAACAGGTAATGACAGGAAGGAAAAAACTCAGGAAGTAATAAAAAGAAACATTCAAATCACAATAATATTAACTTTCAAAAACATTTTAAAATGAAAATTCAAAGTAAATTTTTTCTGATATCTTTCTTCGTAGGAATTCTTTCCTGTCAGTCTTCAGAAAACGATCCCGTTGAGAATAGCACCTCTCAGCCTTCAGAATCCATAAATAAACTCGTGAATAATACCTCAGATGCAAGTGCTACCCAAAAGACCCAGTTGTTATTTTATAATTTAAAAAATAATGCCGGAACCAAAATTCTCGTAGGTCATCAGGATGCGTTTTACACCTATTATCAGGATAATACTTCCATGTCTGACGTAAAAAAAGCTACAGGATCCGATCCTGCACTTATCGGTTTGGATCTCATGTTCATTACCGACAAAAATTATCAGGCAAATGCTTCCAATTGGTATTATCAGCAGGAGCAGAAAATTGTGGCAGCAGCAAAAGAAGCCTACCAGAAAGGGATGGCGGTAACATTTTGCTGGCATTTGAGAGAACCTTACAACGAAACTACTTTCTACACCTCGGAAATGACGGCTTCTCAAAAGCAGAACGCTTTTAAAAGTATTCTTCCCGGTGGAGCCAACCACAACTGGTATCTTACCAAACTCCAGAAAGTGGCTTCTGTATTTAAAAATCTTAAAGGAAGCGGCGGCGAAGAAATTCCTGTGATCTTCAGGCCTTTTCATGAATTCGACGGAGACTGGTTCTGGTGGGGAGCAGCTTACTGCACGGCAGACGAATATAAACAGCTTTGGCAGTTTACTGTAAACTATCTCAGAAACACCATGAATGTTCATAATGTACTGTATGCTTTTGCACCGGATGCTTCCTACACAACTTCTGCAGCCTACCTTTCGAGATATCCGGGAGACCAGTACGTAGATGTTTTAGGAATGGACAATTATTATGATTTTACAGCACAGACAACAGCAGGAGCAAATACCGCCAACAGTAAACTAAAAGTAATATCTGATCTTGCCATCCAGAAAAATAAAATTGCGGCATTAACCGAAACCGGATACTCCAGCCAGAACAGTACAGCCAGAACGTCTACCCACTTTACGACACTGGTGCATCCTGCCATTACATCCAATAACGTGAAAATTTCATATGTTTGCTTCTGGAGTAATGCGGGAAATACATATTACGTTCCCACTCCGGCAACACCTTATGCCACAGATTTTAAAAACTTTACCCTTAAACCGCAGATGGCTCTTCAGACAACCATAGCCGGAATTTTATATAATTAACAGAAAAAAGAATCTGAATGAAAAAAAATATTTTAAGCATTTTTATTTTAGCTTCATTAGCACTTAGCGGTCAGAAAAACCTCATCAGCAACGGAGGTTTTGAAATGGATGCCCAAAGCTGGAACAATGAAAGTGCGATTACAATTAATCCGTACACCAAACATACAGGAAGTAAAGGAGGCGGAATTACAGAATATACCGCTCCGCAGTGGAAAGGAATCGATCAGACCTTCAGTATTCCTAAAAATACAGCGGCGATCGAAGTTTCTGCATGGCTGAAAGCAGACGGCGTGGAAAAAGGAAAAAGCGACTGGAACAAAGCAGTGGTAATTGCCGAAATTAACGGTAAAGGAGAAAATATTGCCGCTTTGGAAGGAACAACTCCATGGAAGGAATATAAAAAAGTAATTCCGCTAAATAAAGACCGTTCCGGAAGACTTATGATTGCTTTATCCGAATGTACAGGAAGTTTCTATTTTGATGATATTAAAATTACACCGCTTACACAGGAAGATCTTAATAAAATTCAGGAGCAGGAAACCAAAAAATATGAAGTGAAAGTGATTACCGATTCTACTCCGCTGGAAATTGTAACCCTCAGTAATACGGACTTTGAAAACGGACTCGAAAACTGGAGGGGAACCGCTGAAACCACCTCCGAAGAAAAAGTAAAAGGACAGAAAAGCTTAAAGCTGTCTTCTTCAAATCCTGTCTGGTTCGGAATAGATCAGATTGCAGATATCCCCGATGGAAGCAAAACACTGGATATTTCTGCATTTGCAAAAACAAAAGACCTGAAACCCGGAAAAAACGACTGGAATAAAGGAGTAATGATCGTAGAATTCACCAAAGACGGAACTGCAAAAACAGGAGACGATCAGCCTGTATTTTTTGTTTCGGACGCCAAAGACTGGCAAAAGTTTTCAAAAACCCTTGCTGTTCCCGCAGGTTCTAGAAAATACAGAATTATGCTGGCTCTTTCGGAAGCTACAGGAACTATGTATGTAGACGATATTCAGGTAAAATTCAACAAATAAAAATTTAAAATTAAATAAACATTAGTATGGAACATGACGTAAGACCTTGGGGAGAATATTGGGTACTGGATGACTCAGAAACTCATAAAGTAAAAAGAATACAGGTGAATCCCGGTGGAAGACTATCTTTGCAGTATCATCATAAAAGAGCAGAAGTCTGGACAATTGTTTCAGGAGTCGGAACCATTACCATTGATGAAGACATCAGAGATTACACAGTAGGGCAGGTTGCACAGATTCCTCTTGGAGCACACCACAGAATAGAAAATAAAACTTCCGAGCCCGTTGTTTTTGTTGAAGTTCAGTACGGAACCTACTTTGGGGAAGACGATATTGTAAGAATCGAAGACGATTACAACAGAGCATAAGACCAAAACGACCACAAATAATTATCGAACACATGCTTCAATACTTATAAAGGTCAATAAAATGTAATCACAAAAGAAAAGAAACATCTTGCTGTTTTTAAATTAATTACAGCAGCCTAAAAGATGATTTCACTGTTTAATCCGGATAGATTTTTTGCTTCAGGATCTTAATATTTCTTTTGTGATTACCTATACATTTCAAAACAGCTTTAAACACAGGATGATTAAAAATTAATTTTTATCATTAATCTTTATTTACATTTCTTTACTATGAAAATTTTTCCTACAAAATTTTTCTCGTTAGCTTTTCTTTCGGCTTTGTCTTTTGCAAATGCCCAGTTCAGACTATCTGACGAGAAAGCCACACAGGAAACACAGAATCTCTATCAAAATCTGGCAAAAGCACAGAAAAAAGGCTATTTCATAGGACATCAGGACGATTTGGCGTATGGTGTTTACTGGAAATACCAACAGGGAAGAAGTGATGTTAAAGAAGTGGTAAAAGATCATCCCGCTGTGTACGGCTGGGAACTTGGAGATCTGGAGCTGGGAAAAGCAGAGAATCTTGATGGTGTACCATTCGGTAAAATGAAAGAATTCATAAAAGAAGGCTATCGCCGTGGCGGAATTATTACCATAAGTTGGCACTCCAACAATCCCATTACAGGCGGCAATGCATGGGATTTTTCCAATACCTCCATAAAAAGTATTCTGAAAGTCGGAGATAAACATTCCGTTTTTCTATCTTATCTTGATAAAGTTGCCGATTTTTTAGCGGATTTAAAAGACGATAAAGGAACCCCGATTCCTATTCTGTGGAGACCCTTTCATGAACACACCGGAACATGGTTCTGGTGGGGCGTAAAATCTGCTTCAGACGAAGAATATAAAGAGCTGTACAGATTTTCTTTAGATTATTTGAAAAATGAAAAAAAACTGCATAATCTTATCTCTGTTTACAATACCAGCGTAGAATATACCACCTCCGAAGAATTCCTGAAACGTTATCCGGGAGACACCTATGTAGATATGATGTCTTTTGACGCTTATCAGAGAGGTTCTGTAGATGAGGGAAAAAAGTTTGCAGAAAAACTGGATATTCTTATTTCAGCAATGAATCAGGCAGCAGAAAAACATAATAAAATTTCAGCCATCGGCGAAATAGGATATAACCAGATTCCGGATTCTGAGTGGTTTACGAAAGTGCTGAAACCTGTTTTTGATAAACACACATTTTCATACGTCCTGTTCTGGAGAAATGCAGGTTTCAAACCGGGAAATAATGAAGTAGAATATTATCTGCCTTTCAAAGGACATCCTTCGGAAAAAGATTTTTTAAAATTCTATAAAGATAAAAAAACACTATTTGAAAAAGAAGCAGGAAAAATGAATCTGTACAAATAATAATGCATAATCCATTAGTAAGATAACAATTAAACAGGACTATTTGCAGTTTAAATGATTTTAACAAACAATTTACCAGTGTCTTATGTTGGATAAATTTGAAATTATTTGAACACAAATAACAATAAAAAAGGTAAAATGAAATCTTCACGCATTACACTTCTATTCATTTTAATTTCCATATTTACATTTGCAGGAAATCCTGTAAAAGAAATCGGAAATCTTCAGCTTGTGGGAACCCAGCTTTCCGATGCAAAAGGCAAACCCGTGAGGTTAGTGGGAACCAGTTTCGGCTGGAGCAATTTTCATCCCCGATTTTATACCCCGAAAACCGTAAAGTGGCTGAAAGACGACTGGAACGTAAACGTTGTCCGTGCTTCCATGGGAATTGATCCTGAAGGTGCTTATCTGCAAAATCCTAAGGAAAATCTCAAAAGTATAGAAACGGTAATTGATGCTGCCATTAAAGAAGGCATCTATGTAATTATCGATTGGCATGCTCATAAAATTCATACAAAAGAAGCGAAAGAATTCTTTAATACAATATCCAAAAAATACGGCAAATACCCGAACGTGATCTATGAAGTTTTCAACGAGCCTGAAAAACAATCCTGGGAAGAAGTTAAAAGTTACGCAGAAGAAATTGTAAAGACCATCAGAAAAAATGATGCCGACAATATTATTCTCGTAGGCTGTCCGGAATGGGATCAAAGAATAGATCTGGTTCAGAAAAATCCCTTAAAAGACAAAAAAAATATCATGTACACCGTGCATTTCTATGCAGGAACTCATGGAAAATGGCTGCGCGACAGAACCGATGAAGCCATAAAATCGGGCATTCCGGTTTTCATTTCAGAATCTGCCGGAATGGAAGCTACCGGAGACGGAAAATTTAATTATCCTGAATGGCAGAGCTATTTTAGCTGGATGAATAAAAATAAGCTGAGCTGGATTACATGGTCGGTTTCCGACAAAAAAGAAACCTGCTCCATGCTTCTTCCTACCGCTTCTTCCGAAGGAAACTGGAAATTATCCGATCTTAACGAATCCGGAATAAGAACAAGAGAATATCTTAAACAGTTTGACGGCAGAGGAAACTATCTTCAGAAATTTTACTGGCACGGAAGAGTGCTTCAGTCTTCTTTTAACGAAGGTAAACTTATTGGTCCCGGATCTTATACCGAATTTCAGTTTACCGGAAATTCTGTAAGTTTCGGATTGAAAAATATCCCTTTCCAAGGCTATTACAACTATGTTTCCATTGAACTGGACGGTAAATATATCGGTAGATTTAAAATAGACAATAACGAGATTAAAAAATTTACTTACAATGTTTCAGGCAAAAATCTGAAAGTACACACCATCAAAATCGTAAAGGCAACGGAAGCAGCAATGGGAGAAGTCTATTTTGACGGCAGCGGAATCGATGCTGTCTCTTTTCAGCCGAAACCTGGAAAAAAAATTGAATTCATAGGAGATTCTATTACCTGCGGATTCGGAAATGATGAAAGTGGGCTCCCATGCGGAAAAGGACAGTGGTTTGATCAGCATAATGCGTATTTTGCTTATGGTCCTGTAGCAGCCAGAACTTTGGGAGCAGATTATCTTTTAAGTTCTGTTTCAGGATATGGGATGTATAGAAACTGGAACACAGAGAAATCGGAAGAAAATATTCTGCCCGATGTTTATCCTTATCTTTATCTGAGAACTTCCGAGCCGGAACTTTTCGGCAACGATTATCAGCCTGATCTGGTAAGTATATGTCTGGGAACAAATGACTTGTCGAATGGCGATGGTAAAAAAGAACGTCTGCCGTTCAATAAAGAAAAATTCATCGGAAATTATGTGGAATTCGTTCAGAATATTTACAAAAAATATCCGGACACCAGAGTTGTTTTATTAAACAGTCCGATGGTTTCAGGCGAGAATAATAAACTTCTCGTAGAATGTTTAAATGCCGTGAAAAATTCTTTCAGGAATGATAAAAAACATCAGCCAATCGAAATATTTGAATTTAAGCCAATGACTCCGAAAGGATGCGGATATCATCCAGGTAAAGAAGACGACCAGATAATGGCAAACCAGTTAATTCCTTTTTTACAGAAATACTTACCTTAATTAAGCTTTAATCTATCTCACATGAAATCTATCATAAGTCTTTTCTCTTTATTTTTAACAAACTTGCTTTTTGCCAACATTAATCTTCCGGCAATTTTTACAGACAATATGGTGTTGCAGCGTAATGCAGAAATCGTTATTTGGGGAAATGCCAATCCAAAAGAAGAAATCACTTTGAAAGCAGATTTTCTCGATAAAGAATACAAAACCGTGACAGGCAATGATGCTGTTTTCAAATTCACCATACCCACAGGAAAAGAAGGCGGACCTTACACCATTACCCTGAAAGGCTACAACGAAGTAAAGCTTAAAAACGTAATGCTGGGTGAAGTATGGCTGATTTCCGGACAATCTAATATGGAATATACACCGGCTTGGGGAATGAAAGATGCCGATGCAGAAACTGCCAAAGCCAATTTTCCGGACATAAGATTTTTTACCCTTCCGAAACTCTCATCACCCTATCCACAGAATAATTTCTTTGGAAGCTGGGTTTCCTGCAATCCCGAGACCATGAAAAACTTCAGTGCAATAGGCTATTTCTTTGCCCAAAAAATACAGGAAAACCTCAACGGTGTTCCGGTAGGAATTATTTCTTCCGCATGGGGAGGAAGTGCAGCAGAATTATGGGCTCCGGAACAGGTATTCCGCCAAAATCCCCGGTTAGCAGACAATTATAAAAAGCTGGGAAGTTCAGAATATTATCCTACGCAGATGAGCGGAGCGTACAATGCAATGATTTTCCCTCTGAATCCGTATAAAATAAAAGGCGCACTCTGGTATCAGGGTGAAACCAATACAGGAAATGCCGAAGGATATACAGACCTGCTTTCTTCCATGATACAATCCTGGAGACAGGCAAGAGGAGAAGAATTTCCTTTTTACATCATTCAGATTGCCAAATATACAGGTTGGGGCGATACTACCGTTAAAATTCAGAATTCCCAGAGAATAGTTTCAGAAACCGTTAAAAATTCAGGTCTTGTCATTACCTCAGATCTCGACAGAACAGACGACATTCATCCGAAAAATAAAAAGCCGGTCGGGATTAGAATGGCAAACCTTATTCTGAAAAATGTATACGGCAAAAATAATGGTCTTGTAGAAAGTCCTAAACTTAAAAACGTAGAATATAAAGGAAATAAAGCTATTCTGTCTTTTGATTTTGCAGACGGATTGCATTTTAAAGATAAAGAATCAACACTTTTTGAAATTGCAGGAACAGATGGAAAATTTTCTCCGGCAGCCGCAGTGATAAAAGGGAATACCATTATTTTAGAATCCAAAGAAGTGAAAAGCCCTGTTCATGTAAGATATGACTGGAGCAACACCGCGGTTCCAGATTTATTTAATAAGTCTGAATTACCCGCTTCCAGTTTTTCAACCGAGAAATAAACCGAAAAATTCATAGAGTCAGAACTTTAACTGAAAAATTTTAAAAACACCAGATATTTCTTTTATATTGATTGAATTTTAAAAACGGACATTCATAAATTGTGATTATTAATTTTTTACCGTTAAAAAATATTTGAGTTTTTATCTCAGGATCTTACGTTAAAATTAAAAATCATAGTCAACAAAGAATAATCAAAAATAAAATGAAAATAACCCAAATAGTAATTATCTCCATAATAAGCATCATTACAGTGAACACAGTCAGCGCACAGCAAAAACTCAACCCCGAAACAGAAAAGAAGATCGATGTTCTGATGTCTAAAATGACACTGGAAGAAAAAGTAGGGCAGATGAATCAGTACAACGGTTTCTGGGATGTTACGGGACCTGCTCCCGTCGGAGGAAATGCTGAAGAAAAATATGAAAATATAAAAAAAGGACTGGTAGGATCTATGCTTACCGTTCGCGGAGTAAAAGAAGTAAAAGCAGTTCAGAAGATCGCTGTGGAACAGACAAGACTCGGCATTCCGCTAATTATTGGTTTTGATGTTATTCACGGATACAAAACGATTTCGCCGATTCCTTTGGCAGAAGCGGCAAGCTGGGATCTCAAAGCCATCGAAAAATCTGCGGAAGTTGCTGCCTCAGAAGCTGCCGCATCCGGAATCAACTGGACATTCGGTCCTATGATGGATATTTCCAGAGATGCAAGATGGGGAAGAGTGATGGAAGGAGCCGGAGAAGACCCTTTTTTAGGAGGGAAAATTGCAGCAGTACGCGTAAAAGGTTTTCAGGGAGATAACACCTTCAGATCTCCGTTAAGAATTGCGGCCACCGCAAAACATTTTGCAGCGTACGGTTTTGTAGAAGCCGGACTGGAATATAATGCCGTGGAAATCGGAAACAATACTTTATTCAATCAGGTGTTGCCGCCTTTCAAATCCGCAGTAGACGCGGGAATAAGAAGTGTGATGAATTCATTCAATACCATCAATGGAACTCCTGCAACAGCCGACAGATATCTTCTGAGAGATGTGCTGAAAAACAAATGGAATTTTTCCGGTTTTGTGGTATCAGACTGGGCTTCTATCCGTGAGATGATTTCATGGGGATTCTCAAAAGACGAAAAAGCAGCAGCAAAATCTGCTGTAGAAGCAGGAACCGATATGGATATGGAAAGCGGAATTTATCTGCCGTACCTCATTGATCTGGTGAAACAGGGAAAAGTTAAAGAAAGCTTTGTAGATGATGCCGTAAGAAGAATTCTTCGCGTTAAATTTGAACTGGGACTCTTCGATGATCCTTATCGTTTTCTCGATGAAAAGCGCGAAAAGGAAACAGTTGGAAGCACGGCAAACCATGAAGCCGTTCTGGATATGGCAAAAAAATCCATTGTTCTTCTTAAAAACGAAAAAAATCTTCTTCCGCTTAAAAAATCAGGACAAAAAATCCTCCTTCTGGGTTCTTTGGCAGAAAGTAAAAATTCCCCTCTCGGAAGCTGGAGAATTGCAGCAGACAACAATACCGCAGTTTCTGTTCTGGAAGGTATGAAAGCCTACAAAGGCAATCAGCTTAATTTTGTGGAAGGACCAAAATTAACAACCTCCGAACCTACTTTCCTTACCGAAGTGAATTACAATACCACGGACAGAAAAGGGCTGGAAGAAGCAAAAAATGCTGCAAAAAATGCCGATGTTGTTGTGATGGTTTTAGGAGAACACGGATTTTCGTCCGGAGAGGCAAGAAGCCGAACAAACATAGATTTACCCGGACTTCAGGAAGAATTTTTAAAAGAAATTTTTAAAGTAAATCCCAATATCGTACTCGTTTTAAACAACGGAAGACCTTTAACCATCAATTGGGCTTCAGAAAATATACCTGCCATTGTAGAAGCGTGGCATTTGGGAACACAGGCAGGAAACGCTGTTTCGCAGGTTCTTTACGGAGATTACAATCCAAGTGGAAAATTGCCGATGACATTCCCGAGAAACGTAGGTCAGATTCCTGTTTATTACAACCATCTTAATACAGGAAGACCTTTTGATAAAGATAAAAATGTATTCTGGAGCCATTATTCTGATGTAGAAAAAACACCGCTTTATCCGTTCGGATTTGGGTTGAGTTACACAAAATTTGAATATTCCGATTTAAAAATCAATAAAAAGTTGTTTTCAAAAGGAGAAAACATTCAGGTAACTTTTACCCTTAAAAATACAGGGAAATACGATGGAAAGGAAGTGGCTCAGTTGTATCTTCAGGACGAATCTGCTTCCGTTGCAAGACCTGTAAAAGAACTAAAAGGCTTCCAGATTATAGAACTGAAATCTGGTGAAAGTAAAAAGATCACCTTTAATTTAACTGAAAAAGAACTCGGTTTCTATGATAATTCCGGAAACTTTATCGTAGAAGAAGGAGCCTTTAAAGTAATGGTAGGCGGAAACTCGGAGAGTTTGATTTCGGATGAATTTGGTCTGGAGTAAAAAAGTTTTGTAAAAAATGATTCCTTTTTTAAGCGTAAACTTATTTAAACTATTTCAGAATTAACCACAAAAGGCAAAAAAGACAATGTTAAAGCGAATTTCTATAGTGATCAAAGCGCTCAAAAGAATAAAAATCAAAGATTTTTAAAAACTATGGTAACCTTTTTCATTTATAGTGATCAGCTTTAAATAAAAAGTTTAAACAGTATAAAAAATCGAAGCTGGTGGATTCCGCTTCGGTTTTTTATTTTCATACAAAGAGGTCAGCAAAATATCTTTATCCTCAAAACCAAAAACGATTTACTTATATTTGCCCTGCAAAGCAAATTCAAATGTTCAGAAAAGTAACCCTTGTTTTTATCCTTGTCTTTTATGCGGCCTTTTGTCCGGCTCAGCAGTTTCGGCCATCAAAATCATCTGAGATTTACCGCGAACTGAAAACCCTTAAACACCTGCCAAAAGTGTTATACCTTGCCGCTCATCCCGATGATGAGAACACAGGATTACTTTCATGGCTGGTTAACGATCAAAATGTAGAAACAGCCTATTTGTCTTTAACCAGAGGCGATGGAGGGCAGAATTTATTGGGAACAGAACAGGGTGCTGCATTGGGATTAGTCAGAACGCATGAACTTTTAGAGGCTAGAAAATTAGACGGTGCTCAACAGTTTTTTACCCGCGCGATTGATTTCGGATTCTCTAAAAATACCACCGATACTTTTAAACAATGGAATGCAGACAGCATTACAGCAGATGTTGTTTGGGGAATCCGTACATTCCGTCCGGATGTCATTATTTGTCGTTTTCCGCCTACCGCTGCGGCAGGACACGGACAACACGCGGCTTCGGCTGTGGTTGCCGAAAAAGCCTTTAAACTGGCAGGTGATAAAACCGCTTTTCCGGATCAGCTAAAGTATGTCAATGTATGGCAGCCAAAACGTGTGTTGTGGAATACATTCCGGTTTGGTGCAGTCAATACGACCGCTGAAAATCAACTGAAAATTACCGTTGGACAATACGATGCGCAACTCGGAATGGGCTATGGTGAATTGGCAGGACTCAGTAGAAGTTTACATAAAAGTCAGGGTGCGGGAACACAGTCTGTAGCCGGAATAAAAACTGAATATTTTTCTCACGTTATCGGAGATCCTGCAAAATCGACAATTTTTGATGGAATTGTTAAAACATGGACTTCACAGGGAAATGCTGATATTGATCAAGCATTGGATCAGATTATTTCAAATTTTAATTTCAACAACCCGGATCTCAGCTTACCTGCTTTGCTTGCTTTACGAAAAAAGATTATGGTGCTGAAAGATGCAGAGCTGAAAAAAGATAAAATTAAATCTCTTGACCAGATTATTTTAAGCTGCGCCGGATTTATGGGGGAAGTAGTGACCAATCAGGCTGAAGCGGTTGCCGGAAATCACTATCAATTTAAATTAAATCTCATTTCAAGAGCTGTAAATCCCGTTGTTTTAGAAAATGTAAAATGGCTAAATCAATCTGAAAGTTTTAACAGAAACCTTTCAAAAGACTCTTTAATTACCATTCAGCATGATATTCAGATCCCATCAGATGCAGCACTTACGGAACCTTACTGGTTGGCAAAACCTGCCACGAACGCGGCAACTTTTTCAGTTCCGAATGATACGTTAATCGGTTTGCCGGAAGCAGAATCTCCACTGAATGTCTGGGTGGATTTAAAAATCGGCTCGGAAAAGTTTCAGGTTAAGCTTCCTTTATCGTTCAAAAAATTAGATCCCGTAAAAGGTGATGTGGTAGAACCTTTGCGCATTGTTCCTGCTCTGGAACTGAAATTTACACAACCTCTTTATTTAGCAAAAGAAAATGAAGATCTACATTTGAGCTTGAATGTTAAAGTTAATTCAGATAAATCGTTCAGCAATGGTAAAATTAATCTGATGTACAACGGAGAACAATTAGGCAGTACAGATGTAAATTCATTCAATGGAAAAGAAACAACCATCGATTATGTAATTCCCAAAAGTAAACTCAGCAAAATAAATGCATCTCGTTTACAATTGGATGCTAATTTTGTTGCAGATGGAGCTACTTACAATAAAAAGCAGGTATTAATTCAGTATCCGCATTTGCCTTCTTTACAGTATTTTGCACCTGCAACGGTAACCGTAATGAAAGGTGACATTCAGGCAAAGGTTAAAAAAGTAGGATATATAGAAGGTGCGGGAGATTTTATCCCTGAATTTTTGAGAATTGCGGGAATTCAGGTAGATGTTCTGAAAGACGAAGATTTTTACAGCGGAAACGGCAGCCAAAATAAACTTTCGCAGTATGATGCCATCATATTGGGGATTCGTGCCAACAACACAGAGAAAAAACTGGGTCGCTGGATGCCTTTTTTATGGTCTTATGTAAAAGCCGGAGGAAATCTGGTAATGCAGTACAACACCAGTCAGGATACAACCGTGGATCAATTGGGAATCTACAATTTTCGTATTGCCACAAGTAAACGTGTTACTGAAGAAAATGCAGAGGTTACATTTTTAAATCCGAATCATAAATTACTGAATTTTCCGAATAAAATTACTCAAAATGATTTCAAGGATTGGGTACAGGAACGTGGCGCGTATTTTCCGGATCAGTGGGATTCTGCTTATGAACCTCTTTTTGAAATGCACGATACCAGTGAAGAGCCTTTGCAGGGATCTACTTTATATGCCCCATACGGAAAGGGGAACTTTATTTATACGCCGTTGGCATTTTTCAGGCAGTTGCCTGCGGGAAATGTTGGGGCGGCACGTTTATTTTTAAACTTTTTATCTGCACAGAAAAACTGATGAACAAGCCACTTAAAAATTGGAATACATGGTACATTTTACTGGCACTCGCTTTGGTAGTGCAGATTGCTTTTTATTATTGGTTTACTAAATTCTGGGCATGAGTACGATAGATTGGACAGTTCTTATTTGTACACTGGTTGCAGTGGTTGTGTACGGCGTATTTATCGGGCGTGGACAGAAAAGCAACGAATCTTACCTGAAAGCAGACAATAAAATGCCATGGTACATTGTGCTGATTGGAATTATGGCGACTCAGGCAAGTGCCATTACATTTCTTTCGGCGCCGGGACAGGCGTATACAGACGGGATGCGTTTCGTGCAGTATTACTTTGGTTTGCCATTGGCGATGATTGTGATCTGTATTACTTTTATCCCGATTTTTCAGCGGTTAAATGTGTATACGGCTTACGAATATTTAGAAAACCGTTTTGATAAGAAAACAAGGGTACTCACTTCACTGCTTTTTCTTTTTTCGAGAGGTTTGTCTACAGGAATCAGCATTTATGCGCCGAGTATCATCTTATCCAGCGTTTTAAACTGGAATATTTACCTGACGAATATTTTAACAGGTGGAATTCTATTGATTTATACCTATGTTGGCGGAGCAAAAGCCATTGCGCACACCCAAAAACTACAGTTTCTCATTATTCTGGGAACCATGGCTTTTGCAGGGTATTTACTTATTGATAATATGCCGAATGGAATTGGTTTTAAAGATGCGCTTTATCTGGCGGGGAAATCCGGAAAGCTGAATGTCATTACCACAGAATTCGACTGGAAAGACAAATACAACATCTGGAGCGGATTAATTGGCGGTTTTTTTCTGGCATTGTCTTACTTCGGGACAGATCAGAGTCAGGTTGGGAGATATATTACGGCGAAAGACAATACGAATGCAAAAATGGGCTTGTTGCTGAACGGATTGGTTAAAATTCCGATGCAGTTTGCAATTCTTTTAATTGGCGCTTTGCTTTTTGCTTTCTTTTCTCTGAAACCGGCTCCGATTTATTTTAACGAACGTTCTTATCAGCATTTAAAGGAAATGAAACCCGAACAGGCAGCGGTTTTTGAAAAAGAACATCAGGATTTGCAGACAAAATTTAATGCAGAATCGAAGGAAATTTTGCAATTAAAACAAAACAATTCTTCACAGCTTGAAACAAAAATTCAGGATTTTAAAAATACGCAGTCTCAGGTAAAAGCACTTCACGGAAGGGTAGAAGAAGCCATCAATCAGTCAAACTTTAATGCAGAGAAAACGGATACGAATTATATTTTCCTGTATTTCGTGAAAAATACACTGCCTGTAGGAATGATCGGGTTGCTGTTTGCCGTTATTTTCCTTGCCAGTTGGGGTTCTATTTCGGCGGCGCTGAATTCCCTTGCTGCCTGTTCCTTGAAAGATGTTCATCTGATCTTTAAAAAAGAAATTCCGGATGACGAAACCGAACTGAAGTACAGCCGACTGCATACGTTAGCCTGGGGGATTTTCTCCATCGGCGTGGCGATGTTTGCCACACAGATGGGTTCTCTTATTGAAGCGGTGAATGTATTGGGTTCCCTTTTCTACGGACCGATACTGGGGATTTTCCTTGTTGCTTTTTACTTTAAAAAAATCAACGGGGCGAATGTATTTATTGCAGCTATTTTATCTGAAATTGCGGTGATTGCCGTTTATCAGTTCGATGTTGTTTCCTTTCTCTGGCTTAATGTAATCGGCGCAGCGGCGGTGATTGTATTTTCTGCAATCGGGTTAATGTTTTATAAACCGAAAGCAGTAAATTCGTAAACGGATAATAAGAGCGTATTTAAATGTATAATTTCTTAATGTTAAAATTTTATTTAGAGCGCCTTTTGGAAAACGCAAAGACGCAAGATTTTTATTCGTCTCAAATCTTTAAGGCGCAAGAAAATCGAAGATTTTCAATAAGGATTGATGCTTCATTTTATCGTAGATAAAATCTTTGCGCCTTAAGACAAGATTGTATTTAATATATTTTGCGCCTTTGCGATAATTATAGCTATTAAGTTGAAGCAATTTTAATCATAAAAATAAACAGACAAATAATAGTATTATGAAAACAATTTTTAAATCGGCTACCGTTCTTGTGGCTGCCATGACGCTTTCGGTAAACGCTTTTGCACAGGACACCAAAAAACCGGCAAGTCCTCCTGCAACAGCAACCGGAAAGATTAAGGATGCCAATATTACGATCGCTTACAGCAGTCCTTCTGTTAAAGGGCGCACCATTTGGGGAGGTTTGGAACCGTATGATCAGGTTTGGCGTGCGGGAGCCAATGAAGCCACCACTTTTGAAACGGATAAAGATATTACCGTTCAGGGTAAAAAACTTCCTGCCGGAAAGTACAGCTTTTTCTTAATTCCTAAAGAAAGCGGAACATGGACTGCCATCTTCAACAAGGAGGCAAAACAGTGGGGCGCCTACAAATACGAACAGGCAAAAGATGCTTTGCGTGTAGACGTAAAAACAAAAGCACTGCCTGCAAAACAGGAAACTCTGGTTTACAAAATAAATAAAAACGGATTCTCAATGGATTGGGATAAAATCTCGGTTCCTGTGGAGATAAAGTAAGTTTGAATTTGAAATAAAAAAATCCCGGTCAAACCGGGATTTTTTTATTTTCATTTTATTATTTATTTAAAAGCATAGAATGTTATCGCCATTTTATGCTTTTAGATAAAATATTTTTAGTTGTTACGATATATTTTAGTTTTTTATATATTTTTTTCTTAACAATTTAGAATTAAACTTCTAACTCATATCCATATTAATTATAAAATTGGTAACATAATAGTATTGTACATTGTATTTTTTTATATTTGTTAAAATAAAAAACTAATGATTATTCCTGATACATGGACTTCAAAAACATTTAAAAGAGCGGCACAAAGACATTATACTACCTGTTCCTACTTACTTGAAAAAATTGAAGATACACAAAAAGATAAGCAACCACAAGTAATTACAAACATATATTATCTTAGCGGTTATATCTTAGAATGTATATTTAAATATTATATTTTAGAGCAGAATCATTTTAGAGGAAAACTAACTATTGATGATTTGGAATCAATGAAATTAAAGACTCATAACATAAATGATTTATGGACGAGAATAGGTTATGGCTTTCCAAAAAAAGATTTTAAATGGTCAAATATTAGTAAGAAATGGGATGTAATAGTACGCTATGATTGTGACGTTATTGCTATCACTGAGCTCAAACAACATTTTGAAGATACTGTAAAACCCATTTATTTAAAAATACAAGAACAATATTAATTATGATATCAATTCTAAATAAATGTAATGAGATAAAATTATATTTGGAAAACTTATCCAATGAAAATTTTGATTTTAAGATTTACTTACGGACAAACGAGAATTTATATGTTTACATACTAATCAAGGATTTCATTGATGAGTTAGAAATTAAAAAAAAGATAACTGAAATTTTTTCTGATACTGAAGTCAATTTTCTCTCTCATGATTCTTTAGAAAATGATGAATTTTACAAAGATATATTTAGTCAGTCAGAGATAATTCATTTGGAAAATGGTCGAAGACGTTTCACTTCTTTGCTTAATAAAGAGGATCCAAATCTAGTGACAACCTGTCCTGTAATAACTTTCTACAGTTATAAAGGAGGTATGGGGAGATCTACTACATTAGCTTCTTTCGCTACTCATCTTGCAATAAATGAAGGCAAAAAAGTAGTTATTGTTGATTGTGATTTTGAAGCTCCGGGTTTTACTAACTTTTTTCTAACTAATCCTCGTGAGACGAATCAAAGGCAAGGATTTGTAGAGTATTTTTTTGATAAAGAGAATGGTTTTAGTGATAAAAATAAATTAGAAAATTATACATGGAAGGTTGATACACAATTTTCAGGAACAGGTTCTATACATATAATGCCAGCTGGTAATCTTAGTACAACAATAAATGATTTAGATTACTTTAAAAGTGATCTAAATCATTATATTGAGGGGCTTTCTCGAATTGATTTTACAAATGAAAAATACATCATTAACAAATTCAAGGATATTTTAGAAGACTTGAACGATTCTTTAAATCCAGATGTAATTCTTATTGATTCAAGAACAGGTTTTAGTGATATGTTAGGAATCGCGGCATTTAAATTATCTACAATGGTGTTAGGTTTTTTTAGAAATGATGCTCAATCATTACCGGGGCTCTATTTCTTTATAGAGAATTTAATTGAGAATGAAAAGTTGGAGCCATGCTTAATTAATTCTATACTACCAGAATCGTTAAGTTTGAAAAAGCAATTATTTAAATCTTTTGAAGATGATGTACAAAATATAATTGAAGAAATAGCTCCAGAGTCAGAATTAAGTTTTAGCTGCTTTCCAATATCAAGAAACCAAAATTTAGAATTGCTAGGCAGTACGTCAGAAAATGTTTTTGATTTTATTGATATTATAAAACAGAATGAGATTAAAGATTTCAAAGAATTATTTGAATATCTTAATTCTAGAATACCTCATAAAAGTATAATTAATAGTATTGATATTTTTAGTAACGATATAAATTATACTAAAAAAGATATAAATTCCGCTCATAGTTATGATGAAAATAAACCCATTAAAGCTAAAAATAAAGAAGAAATTGATAGATTAAGTGAACAAGAAAAACTGGGGTACATACAAGATGTGAAAGAAAAAATTTTACGTGAAACTTCTCGAAAAATAGATGCAACAAGTCTATATGCTGAAAACATGTCAATAGAGAAGCAATTTGAAAATCAACAATTTTTTTACAGAAATTGTATGAACGACATTTTTAATATTGACAAACCATTTATTTTAGGTAGTAAAGGCACTGGTAAATCATATATTTATAATGCACTACAAAGTAAACTCATCGTCAAGAAACTTCAATCAATTGCAAATATTGAAGATGACTTTTCATTTATTTACACTATTGATAAAAAAGATCGAATATTCAAAGTAAATCGTTTTAATCAGAATACTAACATAGGCTTTTACTATAGATTTTGGCTTATTTACACATGGCAAATAATTCTTAAAGAATTAAATGTTCTGGATTTAAGTTTTAAAAGCTCTGTTAAAAGCTTTGATATTCGAGATGATGAAACTACTTTAAAAATTTTAAGTGATAAAATAAATGACACAGATTATATTATTTTAATTGAAAAAGAATTTAATGAATTAGATAAATTTTTATTAGATAGTAAAGTTACGAGTAAAAAATTCTTGGTTATACTTTATGATCAATTAGACGAAATTGTTCATCCGTCCTTATGGAATGATTGGATACCGTCTCTTATCGATTTTTGGCGTAATAAAAAATATAGTAGAATATTTGGAAAAGTTTTTATACGAAGGGATTTATTTAATGGTCTGTATGGTCTTACTAATGTTAACGACATAGAAAATCAAGCTATAAATATCGAATGGTCTCAAGAAGAGATGTTTTCTTATTTTTTCAAAATTGTTTTTTCTAATGGTATGTCAGATTACTTTTGGGTAATGATGTACTTATATAATGATTATCATTACGAAATTATTAAAAAAAATAGACAGAAATATAATAAGCTTGAACAGACAGCATTAGAAGAGTATTTATTAAGACCACTGGCTACTACTTTTTTTGGTAAGGAAGTTGATACTGAGGGTAGTAGCAGGATGGGTGAAAGTTATGATTGGTTTTATAAAAATTTGAGAAATGGTGATGATACTATAAGTCTAAGACCATTTATTGATCTTTTAAAATTCTCAATAGATAAATGGAAAGAAAAAAAATATTATCAAGAAGAAGGCCTTAAGCCAATCTTGTTTCAAAAATATTATACTGACCGAGATGTAAGAAAGGAAGCAGTTGACCGTCATTTCAAAGATATAGTTCAAAATCAAATTGGTAATAAGCCAATCGAGTATTTATTTGAATATATAGACAATCATAAAGAATTTCAATTTATAACTATCAGAAAAGATAAATTTTATAGACTTTTCAAAGAAGTATTAGAAGAATATAAAGATAGAGAAGAAATGAAAGATATTAATCCAAAAAAATTGGAAGAACTTTTAATTACTAACGGGATAATTAAAAAAGAGAATTATGGAAGAGGTGATGAATATAGATTTCCCTTTTTATATAAATATAGGTTAGGTCTTAAAGGAAGATAATTTATAAATACAATTAATAAATCCTGACGAGAGTCAGGATTTATTAGCAAGTTTGATATATTTCTTCATATCAAAATCAAAAAGTTCTTGAATGGTCACATTAAGTTCCCTGCATATAATAAGCAAAGTATCATAGCGTGGATTCGTATTGCCTCGCTCTAATTCTCCGATTGTCTTTTTCGCATGACCAGTCCTTAAACCCAGTTCTTCCTGTGAAATAGGTTTATTGGTTTCGGGATTTATAATTTTCTTTCTTAATTCAGAAATTCTGTACCCGAGTGCTTTTTTACAGCTAATAAGATCAATTTCATTCATTAGCTGTAAAATTCTATGTTTGAAGTTAAAATTTAGGATACTTATAAGTATCCTTTTTGATTTTTTATTTATATTTGTAAAATCAATTTTGCAACAACGTAAAGCAAAAGAGCAACCCCAAAAAACAATAAAAACACAAAACTTTCTTCGTATGAAAAAGAACAGCATAGACTTTGAATCCCGCTTTTGGTGGGTCGGAAGAAACATTCTGCACTTTCGCTGATGGAAGTATCTTTCCAGTTTCATGATTGGGCAACCGCCAAAGAACGCCTAAATCTCATCATGCAATACGCCGCACAGCGCAAAATTCGGATTCCGGAAGATCCTTCCGTTGTCTTTTATTTTCACCAGTCGCTCCGGTCGTTTATTCGCGCAGCATATTCCCTTAGAAAAGATCGAGGAAAATGGCTGGTTCATGAACTTTCGGAACACAAAAATCCGATGTTGAAGGGTTCGTTGTCGGAAAAAGAATACCGCGATCCGACAAAAGTTTTCAAAAAAGCCTTTAAAAAATATCGTCTTGAGGAATTCGAAGAGTTTCTTTCGGAAATCGTGTATTTCTCGCTCGGAAAGTTCAACAATGCACCGGAGCGCAATATCGTAGATCCGTATTTGCACCTCATCAAAATACTTGATGCAGCATGGCTCATTCTGGAACGTAAAAACAACAGGGAAAAACTTCCGCATAAAGAGGAATCAATCGCTGAAGTTCAGCCATGATCCGAATTTGTTTTAACCTGAGTTCGGGATAAGTTATCTTAAACACACTATTAAAAAAAGAGACTCAAACAAGGATTCAGCTTTTAAGATATAGAAAGGCGAAAAATTTATAAAAGGAATATTTTATTAAATATCCGTTAAACAACCTATTACTGTGCACTGATATGAAAATCCATTATTTATAACAGGCACTTCGACAAGCTCAGTGTGACACCTCTAATACTAAACGCTTGATTTCTAGCGATGTCAAGCTGAGCCTGTCGAAGCTTTAGGTTAATAAACGGACAATCAAAAATATTTTTGTCTTTTTTAAATAAACGAAGTGCTTTTGTTTAGTTTACCAACTTTCAATAAGTAAAAAAATCTTTTGTTTTTTTGTGACAGATTAATATGATACTATAAATCAATTATTTAATTTATTTCTTATCCCGAACTGAGGTTGTTTTGATTAAAGATAGAAGGCAATTCGGTAATAAAATTTACAAAAAAACACTTCCATTATTGTATGAAAGTGTTAAATGTAATCAGGCTTTTAATTTTCTAAATTGTTTTCAGGTACAATTCCTGCAATTCCTCCGCCGAAAAAGCTTTTGAAGGAAGATGCTGTACCAGTTCGCCCTGCTTCATGATCCCGATATTGGTAGCAACACTTACCGCATTGAAAATATCGTGGGTTGCCATTAAAATGGTTCTGCCTTCGTTTCCTAACTGCCTTACAATTTCGGTAAATTCTGCGGTGGCAATCGGGTCCAGTCCGCTCGTAGGTTCGTCCAGAAGAAGAACTTTGGCGTTTTTGGCGAGTGCAATGGCAATTCCTACTTTCTGCCGCATTCCTTTCGAATAACCGCCCAAAGGTTTTTCGTGGGCAGTTTCCTGCAATCCGGTACGTTTCAGCAAAGCGGAAAGTTCATTTTTATCATAATTAAATCCGGCAATCTTCGAGAAAAAATCAAGGTTTTCAATTCCTGTAAGATTGGGATAAAGCAATACTGTTTCCGGGATGTAAGCCAGGTATTTTTTAATCTTTTCAGGATGGTCTTTTACGGATATATTATGGATAAAAGCATCTCCCGAAGTGGCTTTAATTAAACCTAAGAGGATATTAATGGTGGTGCTTTTCCCTGCGCCGTTCTGCCCGAGAAGAGCGAAGATTTCACCTTCCTGAATTTCGAGATCAAGAGATTTTAAAGCTGTAAAATCGTTGTATTTTTTATGGAGATTAATGGTTTTTAACATAGCTTTCTGAATTTGATGTGTGAAAGAATTAACAATAAAGATATAATAATAAAATAGGGAAGAAATACACCTGCAAGATTTATTTTCCCTTCATCTGTATAGGTTTTTACGGTTTGCTTCGTCCAGTCGATGGTGTTTCCGTTTACCTTTTTAAAGATGGACGGATAGAAATACAGCCTCTGTTTTTCGTGAAATTTTTTCAGACCTTCGGCGTAATTCAGTTGGTTTTCCATTCCTGTTTTTGCAACTTCGCTTTGTACAAGCTGCGTCTGGATATTGGGTAAAAGATAGCCCAAATAAACTGCTGCCTTGTTTCTGTAAAGCTTTTTTTCCTGATATTGTCTGGAAGATTTTTCAGATTCCACATCTGCCATATGCTGCATTGCGTAATACCAAGTGTAGGAAAAGCTGCTGTTTTCGGCAACGGTATATTGCCTGAACTGCGGATAGATATTGTGGAATTTCTGCATCGTAGGAATTTTTGCTTCGTCCCATTTATTATGATAGCCTTCACGCTGTTCAATTTGCGCCTGCAAACCTTCTTTTACCGGAATAAGTTTCTGAATCAGCATATTTCCTGTCATCGGAACAATAAAATTCATTCCCATCCAGAAAATTACCAAAGCCAAAGCATTCCACGAAGACGATTTCTGGTAGCCGATGATCCATCTGCAAAGTGCAAACCAGAAAGTCAGATAGAGTAAACCCGCTAAAGTGAAAATAATAAAAGCTGAATCTACCGGAATATGAATATAGACCACAGCAACAATCAACAATAAAAAGTAAACCGAACTTACCGCCATTAGACGGATTAATAATTTAGCATCAATAAGTTTTCTCAGATTTTGACTTTGTACCGAAAGCAGTTTCCAGGTTCCTTTTTCCTGATCTTCGGAAATAAGATTGTAGCAGAACGCAATAATGACCAGCGGAAAAAGAAAAACCAGAACAAAAGAAAAATCGAAATTTCCCACTGCCGCATTGGCGGGATTAAAAAAATCTGAGTTGTTTTTTTGCTCCTCCAGATTTCTTATCGTGACCCCCTGAATAGAAGGGTTTAAATCTCTTAAGCCAATATTTAAAGCAGCTAATTTGGGCATTTCATTCACCAGATTAAACTTTACGTAGTACAGCAAAAGACCGATATCGTCGCTGTGTAATGCCACATTTTTATCAATGCTGTTTTTTTGATATGCTGCACTTTTTGCGATAATATCTTCATTCCTGTCGAGAAATTTTTTACCGGTGTACAAAGAACTCAAACCTGCAAAAAGCAGAATCAATAAAGAAATAAGGTAGGCTTTGTTTCGGTAAAACTGTTTATATAAATAATGATTCATTAGATTAATTTTAAATTTTTAGCACTTAGCTCAATCATTAAAACACAGGCTAAAAGCCAGAAAATAATCGCTGTAAGAGAAAGAAACTGATGGCTTAAACTTTCTTTCAGTGAGGTAAATTCATACTGAAAATCGGGGAATTTCTGCCAGTTTTCGTGTCCTACAGCGGCTGGTTTTTCGCCTTCCTTCGGTTTGATGTTACTGATGTGTTCAATCTGAAGATCATTCATCTGCTGTGCAAGTTTGTAACGATAGCTTTCTGCCTGATTCTGAAATTGCCGGTACGCAAAATAATCTGTTCCGGAAGTCGTCATAGAAAGGTTTTTAATTGCCATTACAGGATTGATGAAACCAAAAATCTCATTCAGTTTCTGCTGCTGCTGATATTGGTTCTGAAGTTTTTTCAAATGGTCAACATAAAGTTTTGCGCTTATTCTTTCACCTTCTTTCATCACAATTCCACCGTAATTAACAGGAAGTTCGTCGGTGGTTTTTACATTGTATTTTGCTAATAAAGAATCTTTAATATGTTTAAAATGCGGGTCGTCGGGATTATGACTGTCGCCGATTTTCAAAACATCTTCTTCCACCTGAGTCTCAAACGCAATTCTGGATGGGGTAGGATAAAGATTCTGTGCTGCAAACTGAATTCCTTTCGGCAGGAAAATTACCAGAACGAGCCAGGAACCGATTAAACTGATTAAAGCTGATGAAGAAGCTTTGCTTTGGGCAGAAATTAAAACAGTTAACGTACTGAAAAAGAAATAATAGATCATGTACGCCGGAAAAATTACCCCTGTTCTTGATAAAATATCTGAAAAATCAGAATCTTCAGTCCAGATTCCCATCAGTAAAACCACAGGAATCACCGGAATTAAAAATACCAGAGAAAACTGCCAAAGCCCGAGAATCTTTCCCCATAAAATAGCTTTTGGAGAAGCCCCCTGAACAGTCAGGATTTTCAGTGTGGCATCCTCTCTTTCACGAACAATGAGCCCGAAACCGAGAAATAATATAATTAAAGGAACTATTGCCTGAAGAATAAATGCCGAACTGAAAGCTCCGAAACGGACAAGTATTCCCGAACTTCCGGCTTCAGAAAGATTGGCGGTATTCTGTTTGTGTGCTTCAAGGAAAATAACATTTCCCAGATAGTCATCCAGACCATTATCAAAAATGCTCAGCGGATGCCCGATCCTGAAAACCAGATAGCCGTAATGTGCCATTCTGTGAGGATGTTTATCGGGTCTGTGTTCCCAGTTTTCACGTGTTTCTTTGCGGTATTCTTTTACTTTAGAATAGTTTTCGCCATATTTTGTAAATCCTATTCCTATGCTTAGAAAACAAAACAGGAGAACGGTAACCACAATGAGCAGGTTTTGTCTGCTTTTAAATAAATCCTGTCTGGTTTTTCTTACTATTAATTTCAGGTGTGAAAAAGCCATTGTTTAAATTTTAAAAGTTGCTGTAAATAGATAATTTCTTGGAGCTCCGGGAAAAAGTCTCAGGTAATTCTGAACTCCTACCCAATAAGTTGTATTGGTAATATTGTTAACATTAAGTGCCAGTTGAAGTCTGGTTTGCGGTACAGAATAATACAGTGCAACATCCAGTGTGGTATAAGCCGGAAGTTCAAAACTTCTTGTGAACCACGGTATTTTTTTACTTTGATAAAGCATTCCTGCGCCAATTCCGAAGTCTTTTAAAGCCTGAATATTCGTGAAATTGTATCTCGTCCAGAGATTGACAGAATTTTTCGACGTATTTTCTTTAGCCAGACCAATAAGAGCAGGATTGGAGTCATCTTTAACTTTAGCATCAATATAGCTGTAACCTGCATAAATGTGCCATTGCGGAAGAAGATATCCTGTAAATTCAGCTTCAAAACCACGGCTTCTGTCTGCGCCGCGCTGTATCAGTTGGTCGGGTTCTGCGGGATTATTTGCGTTCACCAGAATATTTTTCTGATTGATTTCGTACACTGAAAAATGGGCATCAATCTTTTTGAAAAGTTTTGTTTTTACTCCAAATTCTTTTAAATCCGACAATAAAGGCTTGTATAATGAAGCAGAAACTGCACCGGTGAAATTTGCCGTTTGCGGCATCAGTGAGATCGTGTTAGATTGCGGCTGATAACCCGTAAGATAGGTTCCGTAGATATTGGTATTCTTAGTGATGCTGTAGGTAAGACCCACTCTGTAAAGCATTTTCTGATTTCTGAATGAGCTTTCTTCCTGTTTTTTGTAATTGGTAATATCCTGAAACCATTCCTGCCTTAATCCGGCTAAAAGCTTCAGCTTTTTCCATGTTACCAAATGTTGAATGTACGCCGCGTGAGTGGTCGTTAAAGCCGTGGATAAAGGATTGATGATATTTAAAACTGCGTAATCTTTCCCCTGATGATTTACCGCTCCGGGCGTAAGGTCAAAAGGGTTTACGTTCGGTTTCGGAAGGGTAATTCCGTTGTAAATTATCGTTTCATACAACGCGGCATTAGCTGCATTATACGATGAAGCAACAGTTCCGTCTTTCAGCAGAAAACCTCTTGCCGCATCCTGCTTTCCACCACTTTTTTTCTCCCAGATGTGGCTGTCGTATCCCACAAGAGTCTGATGTTCAAATGCTCCGGTTTTATATGTAAAATTGAAATAAGCATTGATATTATCCACAGACCAGTGCTGGATTCTTTCAAGATACTGCATCATTGCCAGACTGGAAATCGGCTTATTGTTAATGTCGGGAACAAAAGAATTGGTTGTCCTTGTTTCGTGGGTGTCTTCATCCCAACGTTGTTTCATATACGAAGCATTGAAACTGATGCTTTTATTGAAGTGATGAGATAAGCTTCCCATTAAAGTTAGGTCTTTGGTTTTGAAATAATCTCCCGGTGCGCCTAAATTTAGACTAATTGGTGTACTGTTCAGATTTGTTTTTCCTGCAACAGCTCCGAAAATAGGCTGTCCGCGGTCGAGATTACCGTTCATTTCGCTGTAGATCATCTCTACATTTACAGACGTTTTATCATTCGGAACAAAGGAAATTGAAGGCGCGATTAAAAGTCCGTTGTTCTTCACATTGTCACGAAAAGATCTGGCATTCTGGTGCGCTCCGTTGAAGCGGTACAAGAGTGTTCTGCTTTTATTCAAAGGACCTGTAAGATCCGCGGAAAGACGATAGGTATCAAAGCTTCCGCCGGAGAGGCTCATTTCATAGCGAGGGCTGGTTAATGGTTTTTTGGTTACCATATTAATCGTTCCACCCGGATCTACACTCGACATCGTGATGCTTGCCGGACCTTTAAAAACTTCTACACGCTCAATATGCGGCGTCATGGGCTGAAGAAAATAGTATTGCCTGGTTCTCATACCATTAATGATCTGCCCTTCTTCATTCTGGCTGATTCCGCGGATGCTGTACTGATTATAAAAACTTGCATTGGAAACACCTGCTACATTTTTAAGGACATCGCCCAGTCTGAAGGCTTGTCTGTCGCTGATGAGCTCTTTGGTAACGGTATTGAGTGTAAGAGGAAGATCTTTATTTTTCATTGCGATCTTTGTGGCTGCAAATGAATAATCTGAAGTGTAAGCTTTTGATTTTCTTCCTACAATCTCTACGGTTTGAATGGTTGTTGAGACCGTATCTCCTTTTGCTTTCTGTGCATGAACTGCAATTGATGATAAAAAGAAGCTGAAGGTTGCCCAATGAAAAGGCTTACAGGAAATACAATGTATTATTCCGGTTTGATGAGAATTGAATGACATAAAAATTAGTAAAGTAGTATTAAAAAATACCTAGTTAGAATAAGAATATTCAGGATCTTGTTAAACCCAAATATTCGCAAAAAGGCGTTACAGACTTAAAAAAATCTGTAGGTAAAGAATTTTAACTTTAAAGAAAGCTAAAGTTATGAAAAACAGGGTGGAGCTCTCGATGAAAAATAATCGAGCAGACAGCGATAGGTTTTCGACTTCGATTGTGGAATTTCTCTTTTATTCGTCTGGTAAACTGAAAAATCCAGCGAGGTTAAATCTGGCAGTAAGCTATGATTCATCTGAAAATGAAGTGCACACTGGCAATGATCTTCCTTAGAAATTTTTGCCTGCTGATTGTCTTTTGAATTTTTAATATCAAAAGTTTTGCTACTCTGGTGTTGCGAGTGATCTATGCAAATACTAATGCCGCTCACGTTATAAATAAACATGAGTAACACTGAAACAAGAAAAAAAGTGTTTAACGTTTTTTGCATTAGAAGGAACAAAATTAATGATAAAAATTGACAATGCTACCTTTGTAGACAAAAAGTACTGTAATTTAACCTGTGTTAGAAATAAAAATTGATTTTCAGTATTCTTACATCGTTTTAGTGCATGAAAATCTTTTATGTATGAAATTTTTAGAATAAGAATAAGAAACTTTGCTGAGTTTTATCTGTGTAGAGATCATGTTTGGAAAGTTTGCTGTCTTTGGAAGTCTATCTTAATTATTTACAAATCTCTCAAACAAAAATCCCAACTCTCGTCAGGATTTTCATTTATTTATATTTCCAAAAAATTCTTCTAAAGTAATCTCTTTTTTTCGGCAAATTCTGATCAAAGTTTTTAAGGACATATTATAATCAGTCTTTGATGTTCCTAACGCAATATTTTTAATTCTTCTTATGGTACTTTCTTCTACGCCGCATTTTGACGCAAAATCTCTTTGCGATTCCGCTTTTGAAATCCAATTAGTGTAAATGTATTTGCAAATAGAAATGATTACGTCTTTTTCATCGTCCATGTTAACAAATTAAAAGAAAGAGAAAAAAAACAGTGCGGTTTTCTGTGCGCAATAATGAAATATTATTACATTTGTAAAATAAGTTATATAAGCAACTCCAAAAAGCAATAAAAACACAAAACTTTCTTCGTATGAAAAAGAAAAGCATAGACTTTGAATCCCGCTTTTGGTGCGGTCGGAAGAAACATTCCGCACTTCCGCTCATGGAAGTATTTTTCCAGTTTCATGATTTAGTAACCGCCAAAAAACATTTAAATCTCATCATGCAATACGCCGCACAGCGCAAAACACGGATTCAGGAAGATCCTTCCGTTATCTTTTATTTTCACCAGTCGCTCCGGTCGTTTATTCGCGCAGCATATTCCCTTAGAAAAGATCGAGGAAAATGGCTGGTTCATGAACTTTCGGAACATAAAAACCCGATGTTGCAGGGTTCATTGTCGGAAAAAGAATATTGCGATCCGGCAAAAGTTTTCAGGAAAGCCTTTAAAAAATACCGTCTTGTGGAATTCGAAGAGTTTCTTTCGGAAGTCGTGTATTTCTCGCTCGGAACCTTCAATAATGTACCGGAGCGCAATATCGTAGATCCGTATTTTTACCTCATCAAAACACTCGATGCAGCATGGCTCATTCTGGAACGTGAAAACAACAGGGAAAAACTTCCGCATGAGGAGGAGTCAATTGCTGAACTTCAGTCATGACAATATTTCATTCCAATTAAACGCGATCAGAAAATTATACCTTTATGGTTTAATTTAAAGAAAAGAGTTAGAGAGTCAAGTAAGATAAGCGGGAATAAAAAACCGGCAAGAAGTAAACTTCTAATGCCGGTTTTGTGAGCTCGACAGGATTCAAACCTGTAACCTTCTGAGCCGTAATCAGATGCGCTATTCAGTTGCGCCACGAGCCCGTTGTTTCCTTATCGTTTAAAGGTTTGCAAATATAGCACTTTTTTCTTTTCTTTGAAAGATGAAACCGAGAATTTTACTATTAATCGCGTTTTTCGCGCTAACCTCTTGTAAAAGAGAGACAAAAAATTCACCTTCGGAAGCTGTTTCAGTTTCAAATTTGGTGCAGTACAAAGAAGAGAATGGAGGAATACACATCAAATCCGGAAATTTCACCTATGATTTCAAGAAAAATCAGATTCCGTTTAAAAAAATTATCCTGCTGAATGCAAGTATGGCGGGTTATATTTCAGAGCTGAATGCAGAAAATTTCATTATCGGCGTATCAAATCCGGAATATATTTATTCAGAAAAAATTCAGAATTTAATTAAACAGGGAAAAATTCAGAATTTGGGAAGCGAGCAGAAATATGACGTGGAAAAAATTATTTCCCTGAAACCAGATGCTATTTTTACCAATCATATCGCAAGTTTTGACAATACGTACCAATTGCTGAAAAACAACGGAATTCAGGTCATTTTTCTGGATGAATATCTGGAGCAGAAACCTCTGGAAAAAACAGCCTATATCAAGCTTTTCGGAAAACTTTTCGGAAAAGAAAAAGAAGCAGATGCAAAATTTGATGAAGTTGAAAAAAATTACAGTGATCTGAAAAAACTGGCGCTTACCGCAAAAGAAAAGCCAACTGTTTTGGCGAACGAAATGTATGGAGATGTTTGGTATCTTCCGGGAGGAAAAACTTCTGCCGCCAATTTTATTTCCGATGCCAATGCAGAATATATTCTTAAATACAATACAGATCAGAAAGCCGTAACCATGAGCTTTGAAGAAGTATTTGCAAAATCAGGCAAAGTACAATACTGGATTAATGCAGGAAATCATATCTCCAAAAAAGAAATGTTAGGCATGAATCCTTTTTACAGCAAACTTGAGGTATTCAATAAAGGAAAAATCTATGTAATTACGGGCAAGGAAAAAGGGCAGGCAAACGATTTCTTTGAAAGCGGCGTGGTACGTGCAGATTTGGTATTAAAAGATTATATTAAAATTTTTCATCCGGAACTTTTACCCGATTATCAGCTTACTTATATGAAAGAATTGCGATAACTCGGAGTATTTCCTTATTTTTGACTTTCTTTTTAAAAAATTATGTGGAAAAAAATTAAACAGATTATATTCGTTCTTCTTATTCTTAACGTTGTTTTTATTGTTTGGGGAAGATTTTTCAATCCTCCCATCACGCTAACCCAGATTGGAGGACTCTTCGAATACGGAAGGTTGCAGAGAGATTATATTTCCTATGATGAAATGGGAAGTAACGTAAAAAAAGCTGTAATTGCCTCTGAAGATCAGAAATTTTTCGATCATGATGGTTTTGATTATCAGGCGATTGAAAAAGCCATGAAAAACAACGAAAAAGGCAAAAGATTAAAAGGAGGAAGCACCATTTCTCAGCAGACTGCAAAAAATATTTTTCTTTGGCAGGGCAGAAGCTGGATCAGAAAAGGACTGGAAGCGGTGTATACTTTTATCATCGAAAAAGTCTGGAACAAAGACATCATTCTTGAAAGATATCTGAATTCCATAGAAATGGGACAGGGAGTTTTCGGGATAGAAGCCGCTTCGGAATACTATTTCGGGAAATCTTCCAAAGATCTCAACACCTCGGAAGCAGCGTGGATTGCAGCCGTTTTACCCAATCCTAAAAAATACGATCCTAAAAATCCATCTCCTTATCTCAGAAAGAAGCACAACTGGATTATGAGACAGATGAGGAATGTGCGTTTGAAATAGTATCTTTGCACCAATGAAACTCTTTAATTCCAGCACAAACTTTGAGTCGGTTCTTAAAAAATATTTTTCTTTTAAGAATGAAACGCTTTCGCTCGATCCGTTTGCCGAAATTTTAGACAGTGCAAAAAAGTCAGACTTTGCAGAGGTTCTCCGTTTTTTCAGAGAAAATCCTGAAATTCTTGAGAATTTTAAATATTATCTTCAAAATATTTTTAAAGGAAAAGCGTTCAATTTATCGCTTACAGAAGCCAATATTTTATCGGAAAACGCCTTTATTCCGGAGCTTAAAAAGAGAATTCTGAATAAAGTGCTTCCACCGGTCGTTAACGAAAATACGATCTGGTATATGATTGATAATGTAAGCCTTACTCCGAAAAAAGATCTGGGTTTCTTTCATAATCTTCCCGAAAATGAACTGGATGAACTCTTCAGACTTTTAGGGATTTCAGATTTTATCATCAGTCCGGAAGTGAAGAAAGAAATGCTGTTCTCCATGAACATCCTTTCATGGCGCGTTACCGGTTCTGCGATGGAAGTTGAAGTCGTAAGAATGGCCCCTCAATACAAAAATTTCGATAATCCTTTTCTGGCATTGCAAAATGAGCTGGAAGAACTGGCTGCAGATTTCGAAAAAGACAATCAGCTTCAGCTCAGTTCCAAAAACAGCCGTTATAAGCAGATTAAAATTTACATCGAGCAATGTCTGGAATTTGTAAATATTGCCTTTAAAAACTCCTCCAAGTACGGAATTTCGGGGAAAATTAATCAGTCGCTGCTTAAAATCCGTCAACAGGTACAGCGAATTTTTGACATCATTCAGCTTTTGGTTATCGATGAAGAAAAAGATATTTTGTTGAATTCCAAACAGTTGGTTTTTAATATTTTAAGCTATAAATCTCACAGAAATAACATTTCTGAACTCATCAACGACAGTACAAGGTTGATTTCGCACCTGATCACGAATCACACTGCCGAAACAGGAACCCACTACATCACTTCGAGCCGGAAAGAGTACATGACGATGTTCTACAAAGCGAGTGGAGGAGGAATTATTGTTGGTGCATTGTGCGTACTGAAAATGCTGTACGGATACATTCCCGGAAGCGATTTTTCCCATGCCTTTTTGTATTCCATGAACTATGCGATGGGATTCGTGATGATCTATCTCATGGGTTTCACCTTAGCAACGAAACAGCCTGCAATGACAGCGGCAACGATGACGAAAGTTTTGGCAGAAGAAGGAAATATCAAAAGCAGCAGTACAGAATTTGCGCATTTGGTTTCCAAATTATTCAGAAGCCAGTTTATTGCTTTTGTGGGGAACGTTTTGCTTTCCTTTCCGATTGCTTTGCTCATTATTTACGGACTGGATGTATTTTTCTCACAAAATTTAGCCATAGAAAGATCAGATAAATTGCTGAAAGATTTAGATCCCTTTAAATCCAAAGCTATTCTTCACGCCTGTATTGCAGGATTTTATCTTTTCATTTCAGGAATTATTTCAGGGAATATCGGAAACAATTCGGTTTTCTATCAGATTCCGGAAAGAATAGCAAAAAGTATTTCCATCAGTCGTTTATTCGGTAAAAATTTCGCTAAAGGATTATCCAAATATTACGCTAAAAACTGGCCCGGAATTGTTTCTAACTTCTGGTTCGGGGTATTTCTTGGGGCAACAGCTCCGGTAGGATTATTCTTAGGACTGGATCTTGATATTCGCCACATCACTTTTGCCGCAGGAAATTTAGCTTTGGGGTTGTACGGGAAAGATTTCACAATCGATTCTTATACCTTCTTCATTTCTCTGGTAACGGTTTTCCTGATCGGTTTTTTCAACTTTCTGGTAAGTTTCAGTTTGTCTATGTTTTTGGCTTTCAGATCCAGAAAACTGAATTTCGGACAGGTTGGAGAATTGTATAAAGGAATTTTCAGGTATTTTTTAAAACATCCGCTGAAGTTTTTCTTTCCGATACGATCCGGTCTTGATAAAAAAGCAGACGAACTCATGAGCAATACGAAATCTGCCAAAGAGTAAAATCTAATTTTTACAATATCTGAAGATCATCAAACTTCTCCACACCGAATTTATCCTGAAATTTTCTCAGGAAAAAGCTTTTACGCATCTGAAAATCGTGCTTTAATAAAGGTGAACTGATCTTTATGAAAACACATTTATTTTCAATATTTACGCTTTTAATTTCGTTGAAAAGGCTTTCATCAAGATAATCCGAAAGAAAATCTTTAATCTCAAAAGCTAAAAGTTTATGCTCAAAACCATGAATTTTGGCAAAAGATTTTACAAGTTCCGAGGACTGGAATTCACGTTTTTTCTTCTTCATTATTTACTGATGTATTGTGTTTGCAAACCTTTGCTTTGGAAAAATTTTTCTAATTCAGAATATATAAATTCACAGGCTTTTTTCCAGTTGAAAAATTTTGAAGGATAGCTTTCGATATTTCCGCATTCAAAGCAAATTTCAATTATTTCGAATATTCTGTCGTTTTCATCATAAAAAACAATTGCATTTCTTGGGAAAAAGCATCCTGACTGAGAAAACATGGTGATAACATGTTTATTACAGGTGTTAAAAATGATATGACTGAGTTTTGATATTTCTTCTAAATTCAGAGTTTTAGATTCTTCAATTTCTTTTTCAGATTGATTTTCTATAATCTCTCTGAAATCTATGGACTTGGGAAGATGATAAAATTCGTTCAATTGTACAGAATCTTCTTTTGTTTTTGGCGGCGGTGGTGGCGGTATATATCCTGAACTCTTTTTAAAATTTAAGTTATAAGAAACGATTTTGATTTTACTTGCTTTATTAAAAGGGTAGTTTTTTATTCTCTGACCGAATGAAACCGGATGGTAATTTTTATTGATTTCGCCTTCTGAAAAAGCAAAAGCATCAAGCAGGTCTTTCGGATTTTTCTTCTTTTGACCTGAATGAAAACAAGAACAAAAAGCAAAAAATAAAAACAGTATATTTTTCATGGCTCAAATCTCAAAAATGATACTTTCCTCATTAATCTTTTTTACTACATTTTCCGTGCGTTCCCGATGCGTATCGGTAATAAAAATCTGTCCGAAATTTTCCTGATTCACCAGTTCTATCAATTGAGAAACACGGCTGTCGTCCAGTTTATCAAAAATATCATCCAGCAAGAGAATTGGCGTTTTTTTTGTTAACTCTTTTATAAGGCTCATTTGCGCCAGTTTCAAAGAAATTAAAAAGGATTTCTGCTGTCCCTGAGAACCGATTTTCTTAATTAAGACAGCATCCATTTCAAAAAGCAGATCATCTTTATGAATTCCTTTTGAAGTATAAGTCAGCATTCTGTCTCTTTCAAGACTTTCTTTCAGCAGATTTTCAAAGGAATTTTCAAGCAAATGAGACTCATATAGTACAGAAACCGCTTCTTTTCCTCCGGAAATAATCCTGTAGAAATTCTGAACGATCGGATTTAATTTTTCAACGAATGTTTTTCTTTTAGTAAAGATTTTTGTTCCGAATTTAATGATCGGATCATCATAGATTTCCAGTGAATCTTTATCCCAGACTCTGTTTTTGGCAAAATATTTCAGCAAAGCATTTCTCTGCTGAATGGTTTTCTGGTACTGAATTAAATCAAAAAGATACTCAGAATCCGTTTGTGAGATCATCGAATCCAGAAATTTTCTTCTGCTTTCTCCCGAATCTGAAATTAAATTTGAATCATACGGCGAAATCATCACACTGGGTAAATAGCCGATGTGATCCGCCATTCTGTCGTAGCTCTTATCGTTTTTCTTAATGACTTTTTTTGCTTCTTTAGGCTGAAGTACTTTGATGTTATCCTCACTGTCATCATTCTGAATTTCAGCATCTATCGTGAAGAAATTTTCGTCATTTTTAATGTTGTTGAGATCTGTATTTCCCAAAAAACTTTTGCCTACGGAAAGATAATGAAGCGCATCCAGAATATTGGTTTTTCCCACGCCGTTATTCCCTACAAAACAGTTGATTTGCGGAGAAAATTCGAATTTTTTCTCGGTGTGGTTCTTAAAATTGTACAGGGAAAGCTTCTTGATAATCATTCGTCAAAAATACTTCATTATTCCTAAAAATAAAAAGGGAAGTGCCGAACAAGTTTCTACCCCGAAGGAAAAATACAGATCATCTCTTTCGTTTTCAGAGAAATAGATGAAAATATACGTAATGATGCTTGAAAGAAAAAAAGCAAGAGCATAATTGAAATCAAGATAAAAAACAGATAAAATATTGCTGATAAAAATAAGCAGATACGCCAGATATTTTGTGTTCTGAATGCCGATCATCGTGGGAAATGTTTTCACGGTATCAACATTCATATCCCGAATGTCGAAAGGTAAAACCAATGCCGTAATGAAGAAAAAACTGATCAGGAAGATCGGGATGCTGAATTCCGGCAACGTAAGCCAGCAATTCATCAGTCCCCAAACCAATCCTACATAAAATACCTTCAGCAAAGGAATTTTCCGGATATAAACATCAAGAAAAAAACTGTTGTATAATAAACCTAAAACAACGATTACAAACCATTTCAACAACCGTATTTCGTTGTGGTTATGAATAATTAACAACGAGCAGATAACTCCTGCAACAGCATTCAGAATCAGAATTTTAAAAAAATGCTTTGTTTTCTGGTATTTGGTGTACAGATAACCGCTGAAATACGTTATAAAAAGGAGGAAAACCGTCGGATAGCGGAACGTGTTTTGCTCCAACATGAAAAATACTGCAAAAAGAGTTCCCGTTAAGGATACGTAAAACTGACTGTCTATAACGGATTTTTTCAGTACTTTTAAGAAATTCATTTATCAAAAATAACATATATGAAAAGATTTTCCAAGATTTTTATGCTTTTGCTTCTCCTGCTGAATTTTTCGGGGATTTTTGCCCAGAAATATTATGATGAGCAATGGAAAAAAATATCAGCAAATTCTCAGAAAGGAGCGTATAAATCTAATCTTCCCATCATTTCAGAAATACAGAAACAGGCGATGAAAGATAACAATATTTTACAGCTTATTCAGTCTTTAAAGGCAGAATTCAGCATTGTAAACCAAACACAGGACGATGAAAAGAACGATTCCGTAAGCAGGCTTTTCAAAAAACTGAGTGAGGTAGAAAAACAATTGAAAGACGATGACAGGATATTATTTGAAGTTCTGCTGAATGGTTTTTTCCTCGATTATTACAACCAACATTCCTGGGAGATCGAACAGCGTACCAATATCAATTCTCTGGATCTCTCGCAGATCGAGACATGGAGCAAGCTTGATTTTAAAAATTATCTGAATAAAAAATATCAGGAACTTGATCTGCAAAAAGATAAAATGAGAAAAATTTCTCTTATAAAATATGAGAAAGCTTTTTCATACAACGATTATATTTCTTATTTCCCGGCTTTATGGGATTGGTATTCGACTAAAAAGATCGAATTTCTTTCTGATAATGATCTCTTTACCAAAAATGAACTTACGGAAAATCAGATAAAGATTAACGCGATCTATGATGATCTGATAGCGCAGAATTCAGGCAATTCCAAATTGTATTTCATGCATAAAAAATTGCAGAATAACTGTAATCTCACACTGTGTAAAGATCGTCTGACTCAGCTTCAAAACCTTTTGAAGACCGAAACGGAAGGCGATTATAAAGTTCTGATCATGGAAGATATCATAGAGCAGTTACTTTCCCGAAAAAAGGAAAAAGAAGCTCTTGCAATTGCGGATCAGGCAAAAACGATGTATCCCAAATCTCCTTTTATTGATAATATTAAAAATAAAGAAAATCAGATCTTAAATCCGTTTCTGAATATTAAATATGAGCAGCAGACCCAAAGCAAAAAGCCGATTCATTTTGTGGCAGAATATAAAAATGTTTCCGCTTTTTCTATTACAATTTACGAAGTAAAAGAGGATCTCACTACTTTTTTGCAGTACGCCAAAAACTCGTATTCTACTAAATTTAATAAGATTAAAAAAAATCTGGTTAGGAAAGAAGCTTATAAACTGGATGATCCGAAAGATTTTAAGAATCATAAAACGTCCTTAGAAATACAATCTCTTCCGCCGGGAATTTATCTTGCCGAATACAACGTTGCCGGAATCAGCGACAACGAAACCGAAGCGGAAAAAGACTTTTATTTTCTGGTTTCGGATAACAGAATTATTTATCAGTCAAAAACAGACAGAGATCAGTTATCCAATCAATTGAAATTAGTGAACAATGAAAACGGACAACCCGTAATTAACGAAAATCTTACGTTTTATGAATTTGTTTCCAATAATAATTTAACCAAAATAAACGGTAAAACAGATAATAACGGTATTTTCAGATTTCCTGCGACAAAAAACAATGATTATTACAGAACATTCCTGATCCGACAGCCAAAAACCAATGATGTGCAGATCATGGAAGTCTATGGAGAAAGGGGTTACAATAGTGATCTGAACATAGAAACAAAACAAAGCAAGGTACAGATTTTCACAGACCGGGCAATTTACAGACCGGGACAGACGGTTTATTTTAAAGTCATTAATACACAGCGTGATAAAGATATAGAATCTGTAGTTGCCGGATTAAAACAGAAAATTACATTAACCGACACCAACGGACAGGAAGTTTCTTCACAGACATTTACCACCAATGAATTCGGTTCTTATCACGGAAGTTTTGTGCTTCCGAAAGGGAAACTGAACGGAACTTTTTATCTGAGAACAGATGGAAATGACGGGTATAAAAATTTCAGAGTGGAGGAATATAAAAGGCCAAAATTTGAAGTGACGTTCGATCCTGTAAAAGATGAGTACAAATACGGACAAACGATAGAGCTGAAAGGGAAAGCCATGATGTTTTCGGGAGTTGCTTTAAGCAATACGACGGTTAATTATGAAATTAAAAAACGAAATATCCGCTGGAGATATTTTTCATGGTATCCGCAAAATGATGATGATAATGAAAACTCAGTTTTGGGAGAAGCAAAAACCAATGAAAAAGGAGAATTTATCATTAAAATTGATCCTAAAAAGGATGAAAATGTAGAAGGAATTCAGATTGATAATTATGAAATTAATGCCTCTGTTACAGATATCAACAGCGAGACACAGACTGCAGATACCCAGTTGAAAGTAGCTTCCGTTTCTCACTATATTCAGGCTGAAGAAATAAAGAATGTTTTTTCTGATGAAAATGTAAAACTGAATGTTGAAACAAAAAATTACAATGAACAGCTTCTTAAAAAATCGTATCAGGTAAAATTATCAAAACTGGTTTCTCCGGACAGAATTTTCAGACATAATTTCAAATCTGAAGTTCAGGATTTACCAAAATTCTCAAAAGAAGAATTCATCAGCAGATTTCCGCATGATTTTTACGATAAAAAGGATGAGCCTAAAAACCGGAAATCAACCGTAATTTTTGAGAAAACACAACAGCCAATAACTAACGATCAAAAATCATCAACCAATCTTGATTTAGGAAAACTGGAAGCAGGAGATTATCGGTTGGAACTGTATAATATTGAAGGAAAAGACACGATAAAAACGTTGCAGAATTTCAGTGTTTGGGATAAAAAATTGCTTAAACCCGATCAAAAAACTTTCCTGACGGTTGTGCAGTCCAAAAAAGAACTGAAAAGAGGAGAAAAAGCAGTATTTACGGTTTATTCTTCGGTTCCGAACGCTCTTCTGAATATTTTTGTACAGAATGGTTCCGGAAAAACGATTTCTGAAGTTTTGCCTTTCAAAAACGGAATGCTGGAATATACAGCAGCTATTCCAAAAGATAAAGATGTACGAATTTTGAATATACAGTTTCAGGTAGTTGCCTTTAATGACGTTCAGACAGAATCTGTAAATCTGGATGTAGATGATACTGACAAGTCTTTAACGATTGAAACCCTTACTTTCAGAGATAAAATTCAGCCGAATTCAAAAGAAAAATGGTCTGTAAAAATTTCAGGAAATGAGAAAGAGAAAATCAACGCAGAAGTTTTAGCGAATATGTATGATATGTCTCTTGATAAATTTGCTGTTAATCGATATGACTGGTACACTTTATATGCACCGTTTATAAGTACAGTATCATACGATGTGAGAGTGTATCTGCGACAAAAATATTATCAGAAAAGTATTCAATATTTCAAGGAAAATAATATAGAGGTTCCTCAATTTAATTGGTTCGATAGAAGTTTCATATATTCTTTACAAGGTGCAGTTGCAGGAATATCTGTACAAAATAATGTTGTTCCAGAGCCAGCTAGAGCTCCTAAATCTGAAATGTCTCCAAGAATGAAATTATTAAGTGTAAGAATGGATGATGCGGCAATAGACATTCTAAATTCGGGCAGACAATTAACTGAGCAGGAAAAGAAAGAATATACGGATGTAATAGATCCTCTTGCAGCTCAAAAAGAAGCATTATCATTGGTTCCCGTTCGCCAAAACCTAAACGAAACCGCATTTTTCTATCCGGATTTGAGAACCGATTCAGAAGGCAATGTAAGCTTTGAATTCACTTCTCCGGAAGCACTGACAAAATGGAAACTGATGTTTTTGGCGCATACTAAAGACGCAAAAGCAGGAACACTGGAAAAAGAAGTCGTAACGCAGAAAGAATTTTCGGTAACGCCAAACTACCCAAGATTTTTAAGAGAAGGTGATGAACTGAATCTACAGTCCAAACTATCGAACTTAACGAGCAAAAAATTAAGCGGTTCGGCAAGCTTACAGATTCTGGATACGTTTACCAATGAAGATATTTCGACTCAGTTTGGTTTAAATTCAAGCATTCAGAACTTTGATCTGAATGAAAACGGAAACTCCGCTTTGACATGGAAAATAAAAGTTCCGGATAATGTTTCATCCATTATTTTAAAAGTGGTGGCAAAAGCAGGACAATATTCCGATGGAGAACAGAAAGCCATTGCGGTTCTACCCAACAGAATGCTCGTAACAGACGCGGTTCCGGTTTTTGTAAAAGAAGGCGAAACCAAAACTTTTGAACTGGAAAACCTTAAAAATGCAACTTCAACCACGATTTCCAATGTCTCCAATACACTGGAACTCACGACCAACCCCATCTGGGAAATCATGTTTGCGCTTCCGAGCCTGAAAAATGATCAGAATAATTCTGCAGATGTCATCTTTAACAAATGGTTTGCGGATGTTTTGGCATCAGAAATCTTTAAAGCCAATCCGAAGCTGAAAACAGTTTTCGAAGAATACCAGAATAAAGGATTATTGAATTCCAATCTTGAAAAAAATCAGGAACTGAAACAGTTGCTTTTGGAAGAAACACCGTGGGTTTTGGAAAGTAAGAATGAAGGAGAGCAGATGCAGAAATTAGCTTTGTTGTTTGATGCAAATACAATGAAAAATTCCATCAGTCACGACTGGGAAGATTTAGAGAAACTCCAGAATCCGGATGGAGGGTTTTCGTGGTATAAAGGTTATCCGAGTTCATATTCAACTTCATTGTATATCTTGAAAAATTTAGGAAAAATCAATTTTTGGCTAAAAGAAAACGTGAAAGATTACCAAAGTTCTGAACAGAATGAAATGGTTTCCAACCTGATTAAATACGTAGATAATGAAATTGAAAAATACACTTCGACTTCGCTCAGTGCGGGAAAAGAAAATGTAATCAATAACTGGACTTTAGACTATCTCGACACCCGAAATTACTGGGAAAAACAGTATCCGTTAAAAGGAAAAGGAGCCACTTTAAAATCCTTGGTAAAACAGAAAGTAAAAACGATAAAAATTACAGATTTTACCTTCTTCGGACTGCATCGTGCCGCTTTACTGATGAATGATTATGGATTAAAAGAAGTTTCGGATAAACTTTTAAATTACCTGAAAGAAACTTCCGTAGATTCAAAAACGCAGGGTGTTTACTGGAAACAGAATCTTGATGACTGGGGTTGGTTCAGCTCGAAAGTGGTGAATCATGCAGGAGCATTGGAAGCATTTAACAAATTAAAACCCAACGATCAGAAATTCATTGAAGACCTTAAAATCTGGCTGATCACCCAAAAAGAAGTGAATTCGTGGGGGAACTCAAGAGGAACTTCAGAAGTTATTTTTACGATTTTAAATTCAGGAAAATCATGGACGAATGCGGAAAGCGATAAAGCAACGATTGTTTGGGGCGGAAAAGAACTTCAGCCACAGACTCAGGCAACAGGTTATGTGAAATCTACCGTGAAATCGGATGTTTTAGATAAAAATTTAGCCACCGTTACCGTCACAAAACCGGGAGCAGGAATTGTTCAGGGAGGTTTGTTCTGGCAATATTACGAAGATCTGGATAAGATCAAATCTTCCGAGAATTACCTGTCCGTCACCAAAGAGCTGTACAGAAAAATAAAAACGGTGAATGGGGAAGAATTGCAGAAAATCACTCCTGAAACTCCATTGAAAGTAGGCGATAAAGTGACGGTACGAATGATTTTAAATACCGACCGACCGATGGAATTCATCCACATCAAAGACATGAGAGCAGCAGGATTTGAACCTTTGGATGTACTTTCTGGCTATCAATGGAAGAATAATTTAGGATATTATCAGTCGACCAAAGATGCATCCACGAATTTCTATATTGAACAGATGCCGAAAGGGAAATATGTTTTCGAATACGATTACGTTGCCAATGCATCCGGAAGATTCTCGAACGGAATTACCACGATTCAGAATTATTACGCACCGCATATGAATGCGCATACGAAGGGAGATGTCGTTGAAATTAAAAGCAACTAAATAATAAAATCACCGCAAATCCTAAGATTTGCGGTGATTTTTAATGATAATGATTACTAAAGTTAAACATTTGTTTAATTTGGAACGGTTTTTAACCGGAATAAATTTATAAAATAAATACAAAACTTATGAGATTTTCAAAAACAATTATTTCAGGATTGATGCTCTTTGCAGCAGTGAATACCTTTGCACAAAAGAAAACAGAAAAATTCGAGAAGTTACAGATCGAAATGTTCCCAAAAGCAAAAGAAGGTTTTAAGCAGGTGTATGTACAGCTTCCGGTTGCTAAGAATGAAAATGACCTTAAAGTGGAATTTTTTGTAGGAACAGAAAAAATGCTTGACTGTAACAAACATTTTTTAATAGGAAAAGTCAATACGCAGGATCTTCAGGGATGGGGTTATAACTATTACGAAGTAGAATCCAAAGGAGAAACAGGAGGAACTTTAATGGCTTGTCCGGATCAGAAACTTACTAAAAAATTTGTTTATCTTCAGCCGGAAACTGTACGATACAACAGCAAACTGCCATTAGTTTTCTACATTCCGAAAGATATGGAAGTACGATACAGAATTCTTCGTCCCGATGCGATGAAGAAAGCTGTTCAGAGATAAATTAAAATATACCAGAAGCCACTTTTTATGAAGTGGCTTTTTTTTATCTTTGAAAAAAGAAGAATAATGTATACGATATTGGATTTAGAAAGCCGGTTCTCAAAACAAAAGATCAACAAGGCAAAAAAACTATTGATAAGAGAATTGGAAGAAGAGAAAAAGAATCATTTCATTTGTTTTGTTGATGATGAAAATGAATCTTATGACGTAAGAATTGTATTAAATTCTAAATCCGAAATTACAGAATCTTCATGTGATTGCGAAAGCAAAGATTTTTGTCTGCATCTTTTGGCAATGGGACTGTTCATGTCAGAAAATCAATCAGGAAAAATAAATTCAAACAAATCGGCAAAGAAAAAGATTTCTGAAGCTGAAATAGCTATGGAAAATCTGAATGCAGAAGAACTGAAAAACTGGCTGCTGTTGTTTTTTAAGAAGAATAAAGAAGCAGAAGTTCTGTTTATGATGGAATTCGGAGAAAAGAAAAAGTCTTTTTCCAATGAGGAAATTTCTGAAATCATAAAAAATACCACCAATTCTGTTGCCGGTAAAAAAAGAAATCTTACAGCACAGGATGTAAAAAAAATAGTTGATCTTCTTACAAAAGCTTTAGAACCTGTAGAACAGTATCTTTTTCAGAATAGTGATAAGCAGGAAAGTATTGATAAATTTATGGTTATAAATGATGAACTCACCAAATATCAGATGAAGGTTTCCTTCTCAAGCACGAGGTTTGATACTTTTCATGAAAAGCTAAGAGAAAGATTCGTCGCTCATCTCAATTCTATAAAAGATTTTGAATATTGGAAAGAAATTGCAACCAAAAACTGGAATGTCTTTCTGAAAGGCAAAGATTCTATACCTTTTCATTTTTATTATTTCATTAAAGAAATGTATCATTCCGGTGATAGTCTTCAAAAACTGCACATTGCCGAATTGATAAGGCAGGAAATTTTGTTTTGGATTAAAAATAAGTTTAATTTAAAAGTTTCTCTTAGAGAAGATCTGTTGGAAATTGTTGCCGAAAATAATTTTTTTGAAGAACTGCAACAATACTTTCCTGTGGATCGTTATGAGAACAGCTACAATCTAAAAGTGATTGAAGAAATTTTAAAGATTGATGAAGATAAGGCAGAAAAAGTTTGTAAAGCAATTATCAAAATAAATACAAATGATAAATATAATCTTCCTTATTATAATCTTCTTGAAAAAATTTATCAGAAAAGAAACAGCATCAAAGATCTGGCATATATAAAAAGAATGAAGTTTTGGGAAGACCCGTCTATTGAAAACTATATCTTTATTGCAGAAAATGATGAAGATACTGAGGCTTTAAAAAAATTAAGAAACAGAATTTTGTCAGGTTTAAGAGGTTCTTTTTATAGCTATCCGGAAAATACAGGGCTTTACTTTGCTATTATGGATTATGAGAAGAACTATAAAAAAATGCTTGATGTTATCAATACTGATGTTCCCACTTCAATAATAAATCAATATGCTGAAAAGATGTTTCTTACAAATAAACGAAGTTTTTTAAGTTCAGTAAATTCGCGAACAGAATGGAATGGTTCTGAAGAGGAAGAAAATATTCTGGCGGATTTTTTAGTTTCGAAATATGAAAGCGTTCAATTGGAAGAATTTTTTTCTAAAAGGTTTTTTGGTTTTGGAGCCGATCGGTTTTCGAAAATTGTTCTAAATAAAATTAAAAAATAGAATCTAAGGAAGAATTTACTAATCATTCTGTACTTAGTTTTAAAGAGTGTAAGTAAAAAACTGATATATTTGTTTTTTTAACAATTAAATAAGCTATGGAAAACGTTTTTGATGCTAAAGATGCTCAGAATTACATTGATAGGATTAACAATCTTACGCCGGAAACCAAAGGATTGTGGGGGAAAATGTCAGTAGATCAGATGTTGGCGCATTGTAACGTGTCTTACGAAATGGTTTACGAACTGGAAAAGCATAAAAAGCCGGGAGCTATTGCAAAATTCATCCTTAAATCGTTCGTGAAATCTAAAGTGGTGGGAGAGAAAGCGTATCCTCAGAACGGGCCGACTGCACCGCAATTTATTATTTCGGATCATAAAAACTTTGAAGAAGAGAAAAAAAGGCTCATCGGTTTTATCCAGAAAACACAGCAATTGGGAGCTTCTGCTTTTGACGGGAAAGAATCTTTTTCTTTCGGAAAACTGAAAGCACAGGAATGGAATAATATGTTTGCAAAACATCTCAACCATCATCTTGCACAATTCGGCGTTTAAAAAAACATAAACAATATGAAAAAACTTTTATTACTTTTTGTATTTTGTTCCAATTTCATTTTTGCACAGATGCCCGATATTTCCAATGTCTGGCTGAATAACAGCAAAGCGTACACAGGAACCATCGGAAATAAAAATCAGGAAATAAAACTGAAAATCAACATTTCTGAACAGAATAAAAAAAACGACCAGGAATATTTTGTTTCAGGATATACTCTTGTTGATAAAACGTATGCTAAATTCGAAGGCAAATTCATCATTACCAAATATAAGGATGCCAAAAAAAGAGGAACCGTTTTCGGGGAATACGAACTGGCGGAAGAAAACAAAGGAAAACATTCCGGCATTTTAAAAGGAAAATTCATCTATACTTTTAAATGGAATAAAGATGCTGAAAAAGTTGAATCCCAGTATATCGAACTGATCGGCGACTGGAAGAGCTACGACGGAACGCTTGATTTTAAAACAAGAATTAGCAACCAATAATTAGTATGTTAAGAAGAATTTTAGCGGTAATTGCAGGAATGATCGCCGGATCCATCGGAGTCTGGCTGATGGAAAGACTCGGTCATGCGCTGTATCCGTTTCCTTCAGGTTTAAGACCGGATGATATTGAAGGATTCAGAGCGTATGTGGAAAATTTACCGTTTATGGGAAAATTTATCGTGATTCTCGGTTACGCTTTGGGAGCTTTGCTTGCAGGATTTATTTCCACTAAAGTTGCCAACAACGGAAAACCAACTTCTGCAATAATCTGTGGAGTTATTTTCACTTTTTTTACCATTTACAACATGGTGATGCTTCCGACTCCTTTCTGGTTCTGGGTTTTGGGAATTGCAGTATGGGGATTGGTTTTGGCAGGATACAAATTGGCATTAAACAATAAACAAGTATGAATTTAGGTGCTTTTTCAATCAGTCTCAGTGTAAAAGATCTTCAGAAGTCTAAAGATTTTTATGAAAAATTAGGATTCAGCCAAATGGCTGGAAATATCGATCACAACTATCTTATCATGAAAAGCGGCGACCATATTATTGGTCTTTTTCAGGCAATGTTCGATGGGAATATGCTTACTTTCAATCCGGGTTGGGATCAGAATGCGCAGAATCTTGAATCTTTCGACGATGTTCGGGAAATCCAGAAAAGATTAAAAGAACAGGGTTTGGAATTACAGAAGGAAGCCGATGAAAATACTTCCGGTCCTGAACATATTTACCTGAAAGATCCGGACGGAAATATGATCCTAATCGATCAGCACAGGTAAGGTTTTACTCTTTTTATAACCTCATAAAAGGGCAGAATCAAAGGTTTTTAATAACTAAATTGTTCTTTTTATCAGGTTTAAAAATCATTTTAAACTCATTTTAAATTTAACCGCAAAAGGGACAAAAGACTTTATTGTATTTAAAGTATTTCAAAAGTCTGCAAAGAGAAAAAATCTTTGATTTTTTTAATTTACGTGCTCTTTTTTCCATTTGACTATTAAACTTAAAAAACTAAAGTGTCAAAATCTTTTGTGGTAAAAAAGCTTAGACAAATTAATCAAAAGAGACAAAAGACTTTATTGGATTTAAAGTATTTCAAAAGTCTGCAAAGAAAAAAATCTTTGATTTTTTTAACTTACGTGCTCTTTTTTCCATTTAACTATAAAACTTAATTGAATATCCGTTAAACAACCTATTACTATGCAATGATATGAAAATCAATCATCTATAACAGGCACTTCGACAAGCTCAGTGTGACATCTCTAATACTAAATACTTGATTTCTAGCGATGTCAAGCTGAGCCTGTCGAAGCTTTAGGTTAATAAACGGACAATCAATAAACTTAAAAAAACTAAAGTGTCAAAATCTTTTGTGGTAAAAAAGCTTAGACAAGTTAAAAATTAAAACTAAACTATAAAAAAGACACATCTATGGCAACAGTAAATGTTTACTTAACTTTTAACGGAAATTGCAGACAAGCATTCGATTTTTACAAATCTGTTTTCGGCGGAGAATATCCTTACATAGGAACATTCGGAGAAATGCCTCCAATGGAAGGTCAGGAAACAAAAGAAGAAGACAGAGACAAGATTATGCACGTTTCGCTTCCGATTTCTAAAGAAACGATTTTAATGGGAAGTGATGCAGGTTGCGATCACGCTGCTCATCTGGTAATGGGAAATAACTTTTCAATTTCTATTAATGCAGAATCCAGAGAAGAAGCGGACAAATTATTCGCGGGACTTTCCGAAGGCGGAAAGGTTACCATGCCCATGTCCGATACATTTTGGGGTGCTTACTTCGGAATGTTTGCCGATCAATTCGGGATCAACTGGATGGTAAATTACGACGATCCTGCAAAAATGCAGCAGCATCCTTAGAATGATAATAGAACCTTAAAACTGACGAATTTCTGTCAGTTTTTTTATCTCCTATTCTATTCGTAAAATCAACATAACTTCTACAGGCTCATTTTATAATTATCGACATTTTTTCATTTTAAACTAATTTCAGAATTAACCATAAAAGGCACAAAAGACAATGTTAAAGCGAATTTCATTGATAATCAAAGCGCTCAAAAGAATAAAAATCAAAGATTTTTAAAAACTATTGTGAACTTTTACATTTATAATGATCAACTTTAAATAAAAGTTTAGTCATCTTTTGTGACTTTTACGGGTAAATAAAAAGTTTGGGCAGCATAAAATATGCAGTTTGTTATTATTGATTTAAAATATTAAATTTATTGAAAACGATAGATAATAGTAATATAATTATATGAGAAATATTTTAAAAAAAGCTGTTTTGGGAATTTTTACGTTGGGAGCAACTTTTTCACAGGCTCAGAAAAGCGATTTGGGAGCTTGGTATATGTATTTCGGGAATAATAAAATCAGCAAAAAACTGAATTTCCACAACGAAATCCAGTATAGAAATTTCGACGGAATAGGAGACTTGGAACAACTGTTAATCCGCACCGGAATCGGCTATGATCTTACCGAAAACAATAACAATGTTTTGTTAGGATACGGTTTTATTCTGAGTCAGCCTTACGTAAAAGGAGAAAAAACAGAAAATATAGAGCACCGGATTTTCCAGCAGTATATTACAAGGCAGAAATTCGGACGTTTTAATATTCAGCATCGTTACCGTCTGGAAGAGCGTTTTCTGGAAGATGATTTCAGGATGAGGTTCCGTTATTTTTTAGGATTTAATATTCCGATCAATAACAAAGAAATGCTGCCCAAAACAATTTATGCATCGGCTTACAATGAAATTTTTCTTCATTTCGACAGTCCGGTTTTCGACAGAAACAGAGTCTACGGCGCTTTAGGATATGTCATTAATAAAAATATGCGAATTGAAGCGGGATACATGAACCAGATTCAGGAAAACAGAAACCGCGGACAGATCCAGATCGGATTTTACAACAACATTCCGTTCACCAAAAACTAAAAATCAATTGTATATTTAAATTCAGAAATTCATTTTAAACATTTAAACTAAAAATAAAACACTTATGCACGCAGGAAAAAGATTTGGAGCCATAGAATTTATACTCTGGACCAAGAGAAGCATCATTATTTTAGCTGTTTTATCGGCAATTCCTACCACGATGTACTTTTTGGGGTGGAAGTTTATTTCCTTTCCGTGGCAGCCGATTGCCATCATGGGAACAGCAGTGGCATTCATCGTAGGATTCAAAAACAATGCAAGTTACAGTCGTCTTTGGGAAGCCAGACAAATTTATGGAGCCATTATTAACGACAGCCGGAGTTTCGGATATATTCTGAGAGATTCTTTGCGCGGGAAAAATCCTGAAAAAGTAAAAACGATGTTCGAGCGTCATTATGCATGGCTTACCGCTCTTCGTTTTCAGCTTCGTGAGCCGAGAGCCTGGGAAAATATGAATACGCCTCAGTTTGACGAATATGCCAGAAAATATGAAGTTTCAGAAAGAATTTCAAAACTGGATGATGAACTGAAAAACTATCTTTCGGATGATGAACTGAAGTATATTTTAAGCAAAAAGAACAGAGCGACACAACTAATGGCATTTCAGAGTAAAGAACTGTCTGAAGCGTATGCAAATGGCGAAATTAATGATTTTCAGTGGACGCAGATCAATCAGCAGTTGGTGAAATTTACAGACAATCAGGGAAAAGCGGAGAGAATTAAAAACTTTCCTTATCCGAGAAATTTTTCGTCTATAACCACCTATCTTTTGTTGCTTTTTATCATTTTTGTTCCCTTCGGACTTCTGAAAGAATTTGATAAATTAGGAGAAGGAACTTCTTTTGAAGGTTTTACAATATGGTTTAATATTCCTTTCTCGCTTTTGGTAACGTGGTGTTTTCATACGCTGGATAATGTGGGAGAGGCTTCCGTAAATCCTTTTGAGGGAAGTGCAAATGATGTTCCGATCACGCAGATCAGCCGAACCATTGAAATTGACATGAGAGATATGCTGGACGAAACCAATCTTCCTCCTGCCATTGTTCCTAAGAATAATATTGTGTTGTAAGAGCATTTTTAAAGCTTAATTTACTAAAATCTTAAACGTTAAGGTGAATTGAATATCTCATTAAGTCTTTTTACGTTCCGTTTAAGTCTTATTGCATTCTGTTTAGGTGTTTTTACTAAAGTTTTAAGTCTTTCAGTGAAATTTTTAGATGTTTTGGCAAAAATTTTAGCTTTTTTTATTAAAAATTAAGCTCTTGAAGCAGAGATTTTTTAAAAGGGTACACCCGTCAGCCAAAACACTTGGATAGATAAAAATAAAATAGGCTAACCAATAAAGGTCAGCCTATTTTTATTCTAATTCAATAGGATTATAAGATTTAGCTTTAGCTTTTTCAAATCCGGATGAAGCGGATGATCCTTTCTATGATATCGTCTTTGATGGCGGTAAAATTTATTTGGCAGACGACAGTAAAGTTGATGATTCTACTGGAGGTGATGTTGAAATTCTTCATGAATATCATCTGGAAATGTTTGATTTTGATAAAAAAGCAGAAATTATTAAGTATCAGACAACTTGAAACAATAAATTTACTCATGTTTTAATTTGATTCTAACAGCTTTTTATTGTTTTCGCGTTCCAGAATCAGCCATGTTGCATCCAGCATTTTGATGAGGTACAAATATGGATCTGCCAAATTACGCTCCGGTGCACTATTGAAAGTTCCTAGAGAGAAATATACGATTTCCGAGAGAAACTCTTCGAATTCCTCAACACGATATTTTTTAAAAGCTTTCCGGAAAACTTTTACCGGATTGTGATATTCTTTTATCGACAACGATCCTTGTAACATCGGATTTTTGTCTTCCGAAAGCGGATGAATTAACCATTTTTCGCTTTTGCTTCTAAGGCAATATCCTGCCCGAATAAACGACCGAAGCGACTGATGAAAATAAAAGATAAGGGAAGGTTCTTCCAGAATCTGCTTTTTGGGCTTTGCTGCGTATTGCATAATGAGATTGAGCCGTTCTTTGGCAGTTACCAGATCATGAAACTGGAAAAATACTTCCATGAGCGGAAGTGGAGAATGTTTCTTTTCACCGCACCAAAAACGAGATTCAAAGTCTATAATTATCTTTTTCATACGAATACTATTTTGTGTTTTTATTGTTTTTTGGTTAGCCAGATCTAGACTATTTTGCAAATGTAACAAAAAGTTATTACGATTCGGATTTCAATCCGAATTATTTTACAGAATAACGCTTTTATTTGTTTTCATGGAAACAGCAAATAGAAAGATCGTTGAGTTTATAAGGGATAAGTGGGTTATTCCTATGAACAACAACAGTCAATTTGCTAATGAAAACAACATTGATGAAAAAACTGTAAGAAGAATCCGGGAAGACGAAAAATATCAAATAAGTTTAATTACTGTTATGAGAATATGTGAAGCCCAAAACATTAAATTATCTAAATTCTTTGAAATGGCTGGATTATAAAAAAATATTAAAAATTCTGACGCGGGTTGGGATTTTTTTCTTTTGAATATATTAAAAAAAGGAACCGTGTTTTAATTATTGCAGGATTTTTAATTTATATTGAAGTGAGGGGAAATTGATGAAAGTCCATTTCTGGGTATAATCTGACTTCATAAATTCTTTAGTTTCCGAATTACAATTCAAATTTATAACCTTTTTAGCCAAAGTAATTTCTTTATCTCGTATGTAAAAAAGAATAAAAAATCCGTTTTCAGGATATACAATCGCCTTTGGTAATACAATTTCAAAAGATCCGGTCTCTATATCACTAATATTTTTTTCAAACTTTAAAAGTTCGGCATCATCTTTAGGAAAACCGTTTTTATTTTCATAAATGAATATTTCTAATATACCATTTTCTAATAATATTTTTCTTGGGAAAACGGTGATGGATTTCAAATAGGATTTTTTGTTAAAATGGTTTGGAATAAAAACAGCTTTCTTTATATTAGAAAATATAGAGCAAACATACCTCGACTTCTTTTTATTCTTTACAGATATTTCTTCTCTACTATTATTTACAATATTAACAGCTTCAATTTCCTGAACCTTATCAAATAAGATCATAGTGTCTTTTTCTAAGGTAAAATCATATATCTTGTTTTCATACAATATTTTATCATTAGATTTATACTGATACTTTTGAAAATTATTTTTATTGAGTAAAACTTTATGTGAGGAATTTACAATAAATACAGAATCAATTTGTTTACCATCAGAAAATCGGATGATGTTCTGTGCATTACAAAAGCACATTAGAAGGGAAAAGGAAAAGAGCATTGCTCTTTTCCATATACATAAAAACTTCATATAAGTATTCTTAAGGCATATCACAATGTGCTGCATAAATTGGCTCCGATTCATAAGTAGAAACTCCTATCCAAAAAATATTATATTCTACAATCCATGTTTTTATAAAACGAGGACTGCCATCAGGAAATGGTGTGGTTTGCTGACAACTTGCTACTCCTACAATTTGGCTTCCCCAAAATCTTCTTTCCGTTTCGGAGGATGAACTGTTTCCATCCGTTGCAGAAGCTAATGTAAACACAGATGCTAAAGCTAAAGCACCAATCAAAATTTTCTTTTTCATGTAATTGAATTTTTAAAGTTAATAAATATTTTTAAAAAAGTAATTGTTTTTAAATCACGTTGCCAAGATATAATCTTTTCCCTTTCTGTACAACAACCGGCAGTTATAAAATCGATAACCGTTGGTTATAATTTTAAAAAACATTACTTTAGCATTTAAATCTTGAATGTATGAGTTTAGAAACAAAGCTTCGAAAGCTAAGAGAACAGAAAGGCTGGTCGCAAATGGATATCGCACATCAGCTTGATATTTCCCAGCCTGCTTATAATAAATGGGAAACAGGACAAGCTAAACCCACTTTGCAAAACCTACAGAAAATTGCAGAAATTTTTGAAGTGGATTTCTTTGATTTGATTCAGGAACAAATGCCAAGTATAGATTTTTCAAATTCAACGTTTGAAAGCAATTCGAATAGTCCTATTTTTGTTATTGAATCAACAAATAATACAATTAGTTATGATTCACCTGAATTGATTACTAAAATTTTAGAAAATCAGGAGCAAATGGCAAAAATAATAGAAAATCAAAGTAAGCTTATCGAAAGTTTGTTAAAAAAATAATTTCAGAAAGTTTAAATACTATAAACCTCTGAGGTTTTATAAATACAAATAGTCTTACTTTCTTTCATCATTTTTGCATTCAAACATTAAAAAACAGAAATATGAGTCATCCAATTATTGTAGAGCAGAAAATAAATGCTCCGGTTTATAAAGTCTGGAGAGCATTAACCGATAAAACTGAAATGCAGTCGTGGTATTTCGATATTTTTGATTTTGAACTGCAAACCGGCAAAATATTCAACTTTTATGAACCGGGGGAAGAGAAAAAGTATCATCATCAGGGAGAAATTTTAGAAATTGTTCCCAATGAAAAGCTGAAATATTCTTGGGCTTATCCCGAATTTTCCGATAAAAAAACAACTGTAACCTGGGAATTAAAACCCGATGAAAACGGAACTTTAATAAAGCTTATTCACGACGATATTGATTATTTTAACGATTTAGGCGAACATTTTTCAAGAGAATCTTTTACTGAGGGCTGGAACGGAATTTTGAAGGAAAGTTTGAAACCATATCTGGAAAACTGATCTCAATTCGTGGAATTAAAATATAAATGATGGCAAAATTCAATTCCCTTCGTCCTGTTTTATGGACGGAACAATTCGATGAAACAATCGCCTTTTATACGCAGATTCTTGGTTTTACATTACAGGAAAGAAACGACTACTGGCAATGGGCTTATTTGCAGAAAGATGAGGTAGAGATCATGCTTACTAAACCGAATCAGCATGAGAAATTCAACGGAATAGGGTTTACAGGTTCATTTTATTTTACGGTAAATAATGCAGATGAATTATGGGAAGAGCTGCACAATAAAGTAAAAATCTGCTACGAAATAGAAACGTTCGACTGGGAAATGAGGGAATTTGCGATCTATGATAACAACGGTTACATATTACAATTTGGTCAAGATCTTCATGAAATTAGTTCAGAGGAATAAATTTTGCTAATTTTGGGGAAATTATTTTAGAAATCAATGAAAAAAAATATAATAGCAGGTTTTGCAGCGATTTTGTTGTTGGCTTCATGTAAAGATGATAAAAAAGTACTGGATTCTTTGGCAGATTACAACAACTCGATGATGGAAAAAGGATACCATTTCGGAGATAAACTGGATTTGCCGAAAGAGGTAACCGAAGATGCAGAAACCATTTCGATCAGTTTCGGAGATAAAGAAACATCCGGTCTTACGATAGATCCTAAATTCTTTACGTTAGGTGACAATGCTGTTACTTTTAATATCAAAACAAAAGGCGGCGAAACATTAACGCAGGACGCAACCATTAATGTTTTTGCCAAAAATCCTGAACAGAAAATCAATTACGAAATCATCGCCGAATATCCTCACGATCCGAAAAATTTCGTGCAGGGTTTCCAGATTGAAGGCAACACGATTTATGAAAGCGACGGACAGAACGGTTCTTCGCAGATTTTAAAATATACGTTAGGAACTACAACGCCTTTGGCTTCAACCAAACAGCCACAGGAAGACTTTTCTGAAGGAAGCACCATTGTTGGCGATAAAGTCTATCAGTTAACATGGCAGAGCAAAAAAGGATATATTTACGATAAAAGCTCTTTAAAATTAATCAAAGAATTTGCATATCCGAATGTTTTGGGTGAAGGTTGGGGATTAACGTACGACGGTAAAAACCTGATTGCTTCAGATGGAAGTAAATTATTGTATTTCCTAGATCCGAACAATCCTTCAAAAATGGTAAAATACATTGCCGTTGCGGGAAGTTCTCAGGCTTACGATCAGTTGAATGAGCTGGAATTCCATAACGGATTTATTTACGCCAATGTTTGGCAGAAACCGATCATTCTGAAAATTAATCCTGCGAACGGAGAAGTAGTGGGAACGTTTGATTTTACTGAAATTGCCAAGCAGAATACCAAAGGAATCGACGACGTACTGAACGGAATTGCCTTCAAAGGAGACAATATGCTGATAACCGGTAAAAACTGGTCTAAAATTTACGAAGTAGCGATCAAATAATTGTCGAATCTTTTGTTTTCTAATTAAATAAAAACTTGAAGTGAAGAAAAGTCTGATCGCAGGTTTTGCAGCAGCTTTGCTGTTGATGTCCTGTAAAAACGATAAAAAAATCCTTGATTCTTTAGCTGATTATAACAATTCGATGGAGCAGAAGGGATATCATTTTGGTGATAAACTGAATCTTCCGGAAGAAGTTACCGACAATGCGGAAAGCATTTCCATAAGTTTCGGGGATAAGGAAACCTCAGATTTAACCATTGATCCGAAGTTTTTTGCGTATGGCGATAATGAGGTGACCTTCAATATTAAAACGAAGGGCGGGGAGATTTTAAATCAGGATGCCACCCTCAACGTTTTTACCAAAAATCCTGAAGCCAATATTCCTTTTGAAATTGTAGCAGAATATCCTCATGATCCGAATAATTTTGTGGAAGGTTTTCTCATAGAAGAAAATACGATTTATGAAAGTGATGGGCTGGAAAAAGCTTCACAATTAATAAAATATACTTTGGGAAGTACAACTCCGGCGCAGACTGAAAAACAGCCCGCCGATATTTTTTCCGAAGGAATTGCCATTGCCGGAGATAAAATTTATCAGTTGACCTATCAAAATAAGATCGGATTTGTTTACGATAAAAATACGTTAAAGAAAATCTCGGAATTTCCTTTGCCAAATGAATTCGGAGAAGGTTGGGGAATGACCTATGACGGGAAAAATCTTATCGCAGACACCGGTTCGAATAAACTGTATTTTCTGGATGTAAATAATCCTTCCAAAGTGGTGAAAACGGTTTCTGTGGGCGGAAATAAAGAAATTTACAATCAGATCAACGAGCTGGAATATTACAACGGATTTATTTATGCCAATATCTGGCATCAGCCTTATATTTTAAAGATCAATCCTCAAACCGGTGAAACTGTAGGGAAATTTGATTTTACAAAGATCACGGAAGAATATACTCAGAATAACAGTGAACATGTTCTTAACGGAATCGCCTTTAAAGGAGATCATATGCTGATTACAGGAAAAAACTGGTCGAAAATTTACGAAGTTGCGATTAAATAAGTTAAAATGAACCGCAATTTCTGTTGAAATAAATAAAAGCAGTAAATTGGTAGCGTTCCTTTCCGGAGCGCTATCTTAGTAAAAGAATTTGAAATTATTATCCTTCATATTTGCATTGGTTTTCTGTTCGTTATCCGCGCAGAAAGTTCTTCCTTTAGACACGCTGAAACTGAAGGAAGCAAAAGATATGCTTGCCGACGATTACGGAAATCTGTACATCTATAAAAACAAAGATTTCAGCTTTACCAAATACGATTCCTTAGGAAAGCAGATCGGAAAGATGATGCTTACGGTTCCTTATAAAGTGCAGACGGTACAAAATCCGTTAAGCGTGCCTTTGTTTTCTGAAAATGCTCAGGAAATGAAATTTGTAGATCAGAATCTTAACGAAATCCAAAAGGTCGATTTTAAGCAGAAATTTGGGTTTATTAAAATGGCGTATGCGGAAGATCTTCAACAGCTCTGGTTGTTGGATGAGAGTACAAAACGCCTTATTCAGTATAATTTCAGAAACGAAACGACTATTAATTCTTATCCTTTCGATGCCGCAATTGATGATTTGACGGATCTTTTGGTGTATGAAAGTAAGGTGTATATTTTAACGAGAAAATACATCCGCGTATATTCATTAAAGTTTGAAAAGCTCTTTGAAGCGCCTCTGGAAAACGGAAAACGTTTCAGACGAGAGAATGAATTTATACTGGTGATCACCAATAATTCTATTTTAAAGTATATTCCGGAAAAAGAAATGGTGAAGATTTTCGAAGATCCGGATGCGCAGATTGTGGATAAAAATACACTGTCATATTTTGAAATAAAAGCTAATAAACTTTACCTTTACAGCCTTGAAAAAAGCAGGGAGCCCAAACCACAAACAGAGCCTGATCCTAAACAGAAAGCAGCGGAGCAGGAAGAAGAAAAATCAATAGAAAAAGTGGCGGAACCCGATAGTCCTGAAGGAAAGTTGGAAAAGAAAAATCAGGAAATTGAAAGCAAAAATCCTGCGGAAAGTTCCCTTCAGAAGCTTCTTGAAGATACTTCCCAGATTCAGGCTGCCGGAATTTAGATCTTTATTAAATTAAAAATATACTAGGGAAAATATGCACATTGCAGTTACAGGAAATATTGGAGCAGGAAAAACGACGTTAACGACGATGCTTTCTAAGCATTACGGTTGGGATGCCCAGTTTGAAGATGTAGATCACAATCCTTATCTGGAGGATTTTTACGCGGATATGAGCAAGTGGAGTTTTGCGCTTCAGATCTATTTTTTAGGAAGCAGATTCAGGCAGGTGAAAGAGATCAGAGAGAGCGGGAAAAATATTATTCAGGATCGTACGATTTATGAAGATGCACATATTTTTGCAGAAAACCTGAACGATATGAATCTTCTTTCGGATCGTGATTTTAAAAACTACGAATCTGTTTTCAATCTGATGAAATCTTTCGTTTCTGCGCCGGATTTATTAATTTACCTTAAATCTGACGTTCCGAATCTGGTAAAGAAAATTTACAAAAGAGGAAGAGAATATGAAGCATCCATTAGCATCGAATATCTTTCAAAACTGAATCAGAAATACGAAAAATGGATCTCCAATTATACGGAAGGCAAACTTTTGATTATTGAAGTGGATGATCTTGATTTTGTAGAAAAGCCTGAAGATTTCGGATTTATTTTAGAGAAAATCGAAGCGGAACTAAACGGTTTGTTTTAACAAACTTTTATTATACATTAAAGCAGTAATCGTTTTATTTCTTTCTAAATTTGCTAAAGAAACAGTTAATTTTTAAATATAAATAATCATGTTGGTGAAGGTTTTACATAATGGGAATTGTTCAAAATCGAATGCGGTTTTAGAATACCTCGATGAAAACGGAGTTCCGTTTGAGATCATCAACATTGTTGAAGATCCGCTGAGTGAGCTGGAAATTAAAACGGTTTTAAAAAAACTGAATCAGAGTGTTTTTCATATCATCAGGAAAACAGATAAATTGTATCTGGAAAATTTCGCAGACAAAAATTTATCTGAAGAAGAATGGATCAAAGTTCTGGCTGAAAATCCGTCCCTGATCCAGAGACCGATTATTATTAAAGGTTCGGTAGCGATGCTCGGAAGACCGATTGAAAACGTAAAGTATTTTATTGAGAAATAAATAAATTCATTGATAATTTAAACTAAAAAAGTCAGCCGTAAAGCTGACTTTTTGTTTTTATAAAAGAATGACGCCTTCTATTTTTGCGACTTCCTGATAAATGGTTACCACCTGATCTGCATCTAAAACGAATGCGTTAATATTGCAGGCTGTGTATTTTCCGTTTTTACTTTCTCGGTTTCCCAGTGTAAATTTGATTCCGTCGAAAACCTTATAAATCTCTGTAAGTTTTGCCTGATCGGTAGGAATAATAAATTTAAATAAATAATCTTCCGGAAAATCGTGATGACCTTCCAGTTTTTCCCTCAAAGAGTTATAAAAATCTTCAGGGTTTGCGTGTTGATTTCCTTGTAATATATCCATCTGCTTTTTAAAAATCTATATAAATATAGTCAAAATTTTTCTATTTCCCAAGCGGTCCCAGAAGCGACTTGGAATTTTGGATCTCATAATCTTCGATGATGTTAAAAATCCCATTCACAAGCTGCTCGGAAGCCAATTGACTTAATCCTCCTGAATTTACAGAAGTTTTATTGCCTCCTAAAAGACTGCCCAATAAATTGCTGCCTGATAAAGCGGTGTTGATGCTTTTCACAATGCCGTATTGATTAAGCTGTTCTTCCACTTTTGGAGTAATTGCGGCAATAAGCTGCTGAGAAGTTTTTTCTTTCAGAATTAAAGTTGCCGTTCCCTTTTCTCCCTGAATAATTCTTGTGACATCATTTGCATTAAGGCTGTTAACAGCATTCACAAGGATTGGTTTTGAAATATTTACGGTGTAAACTGCCGCATCCGCAATATAAGCTCTCTCTTTTGCAACCAGAGAAGGTGCAATTTTTTCCAGCATTGAGTTGATGTCTCTAAGCTGCTTCGGAAGAGCTTTATCCACCATATTGTTCTGCAGAAAAGCATCTCTGTTGCTGTATACATTAACTCCTTTATCGATTCCGTTTAAAAGAAGTCTTTTAATAATCGATAATCCAAGATCAGACGTAGCGAGAGTCGTGCAGGACTGCATGGTTGTATTGATAACTGCTCCGGTTCCTATCAGAAGAGCTGCCGCGATGATATATTTTTTCATTGATATTGATTAAACGTTAATGATTGTCAAATACTGAACCAAATTTATGACAGTAGAATTAGTTTAACAAATTTTATTACTCATATTGTTAAATTGATGATATAACAAAATAAAATCTGAATTTGTGGAGTTATAGTTGTTAAGATATTTATTATAAGTAAATAAGACGAAAATTTTTAATTGAATATTATTCCTTTAAAATTGAGAAATATTTAATAATTGAATTTATATTGAGCAATTTAGTAATTATAATCAATTATTAAATGTCTTTCTGTAAATATCAAATATTAACAGAATGATAAAAAATTTAAGTATAATTAACATTGTTGAAGATATTTTTATAATTTTGACTAATGTCTTTTATTGAGAATATATTATTTTCCTGTAAAAAGACAGTCGGAAGTAAGGCTTCCGATCTCAGAACTGATTGTACGAATAAAATTAAACTATATGAAACAAAGTGATTTAAAGTATTCATGTCTCATTGCGGTTTTATACTTCGGTATGAATGTCAATGCGCAAACTACTCCAAAAGATACTGTTCCGAAGGAGCAGAAGATCGAGGAAGTAGTGATGATTGGATATGGTTCTCAGAAAAAGGAGAATGTAACGGGGAGTATTGCTACAATATCTTCAAAGCAATTAGAAAATCAGCCTAATCCAAATGCACTTAGTTCCGTTCAGGGAAAAGTAGCGGGGGTTCAGATTACCAACGGCGCTGCTCCTGGAGCTTCTCCAAGGGTTGATATCAGAGGAATCGGAACTTTAAACGGAACAACAGTATTTATTGTTGACGGAAGTATAACAGAAGATATTTCTTTTCTGAATCCGCTGGACATCGAGTCGATGAGTGTTTTAAAAGATCCTTCATCATTAGCTATTTACGGAGCCAAAGCTTCAAAAGGTGCGGTGATTATTAAAACAAAATCAGGTAAAGGAAGAAATGTTTTTAATTTCAATTCTTATATCGGATTAAAGAGAGTTTCCAACATACCTAAAATGGTTAATAAAGATCAGTATGTGGAACTCTATAATGAAAAATTAAAAAATCAGGGTTCTACAACAGGATTTATTAATTCTTCTATGTTTCCTACGAGCACAAACTGGTTTGATGAGATTTTCAGAGATGCCATGATCAACTCCAATGATATTTCTGCCTCAGGAAAATCAGATAAATTAAATTACTTTTTAAGTTTAGGTTATTTAACAGATCAGGGAAATTTAGCTGCAGGTAAAGGAATCAACAGTGGAGACGAGTTCCGCAGATTTACTTCAAAGATTAATTTAACGTATAAATTAACAGATCATTTAACGGTAGGTACCAACTCAACATGGAGTACAACACGAAGAGATAATGCAAACAATCCTACGTTAACAGCATATCTTTCTCCACCTGTTTACAGCCCAATGAACGCAGATGGAACCTACGGCTATCAGACGCTTGTTTCATTGGCGAACCCAAGAGCGACTTTAGATCTTTTCAGAGGAAAGGATAATGGTAACAGATACTTAATAAATCTTTGGGGAGAATATAAATTCTGGGACGATTTTACGTATAGATTAAGCTATACTCAGGATAATTCTGATGTAAAATCCTATTCCTACAGTCCGGTTATCAACTACATTCCTGCAAGTACTTCACGTTCAAGCCTATTAAGAACAAACCAGATGCTGAGATCGTATGTTTTAGATAATACTTTAACATGGAGAAAGCAGTTAGGAAGTCATAACCTTGAAATTTTGGCTGGTATGACCAGAAATGAGGATTACGGGCTTAATCTTAATACTTTTGGAAGAGATATCGTGTATAACGGTACAGAGCAGTCTTTGTATTTTTCAGGAAGTATCCCAACAACAAGCGGCGGTGGAAATAATTACGCAGACGGAGCTTCTTGGGAAGTTGGTTTCAGAGACAGAGTGCAGTCTTATTTCGGAAGGGTAAATTACGATTACAAAGGGAAATATCTCATCAATGCATCCATTAGAAATGATGGAACTACGGGATACAGTTCGGATGACAGAACACACTGGTTTCCTGCTGTAAGTGCAGGATGGGTTATCTCAAAAGAAAACTTCATGAGCAATCAGAATATTTTTGATTTATTAAAAGTAAGAGGAAGCTGGGGAAGTTTAGGAAATCCTGTAAGAGGTCTTAACTACGTTTTAACCACACAAACCGGTCTGAATGCTTACTTTGGAGGAGTTGCTTATCCGGGTGAAACAACGACAGATATTATTGATACATCAATCGGTTGGGAAACTATTGAAGGAACAGATTTCGGATTGGAGATGGCATTCCTGAAAAATAAACTTAAAGTAGAAGCTACCTATTACAACAAAGATTCTAAAGATGTGGTGTATGGAATTCAGCAGCCTTCTATTTCCGGAGCACAGAATAAATTGGTTACCAATGCATTTTCATTTAATAATAAAGGACTTGAATTCTCCGTTAACTACGAAGCAAACCTTACCGATAAAATTAAATTCGGAGTATATGGAAATTTAACTACTCTTAAAAATGAAATCACTTCTGTTTATAACAATTCATATAACGAAACAGGACCTTATTTATTCGGAAGTACCATCACAAGATTAGAAAAAGGTGTTCCGGTAGGTTCATATTACGGATTCCAAGTAGCAGGAATCTTCCAGAATCAGGCACAGGTAAATGCTGCGCCTAAGCAGGTTGGAGCTGCTGTCGGAGGATTTCAGTTCGCAGATATTAACGGTGACGGAGTTATTGACAATTCAGATAAAACATACTTAGGAAGTCCAATTCCTGACTTTACTTATGGGTTCGGAATTAATTTATCAGGATACAATATTGATTTTTCAGTTGATTTCCAAGGTGTTGCAGGAAATGAAATTTATAACTACAACAGAGAACAACGTTACGGTAACGAAAGCTGGGATCTGGATTTCTATAATAACAGATGGAGAGGTGAAGGTACTTCTAATACATATCCTATGGTTACCAATGATCAGAATATTATTAAGCCAAACAGTTTCTATGTAGAAAATGGAAGTTTCTTCAGAATCAGAAACATTCAGATTGGATATACATTGCCATCTGATCTGTTTACAAATACAAAGATTCAGAAACTAAGACTATATGTTTCTGCTCAAAACCCATGGACATCATTTAAATACAACGGTTTTTCACCAGAAATATTGAATACCTCAGACCGTGTTCAGTTGGGTGTAGATCAAAACATTTATCCATTATCTTCGATCTATACAATGGGGGTTAATTTAACGTTCTAAAATTAAAAAAATGAAAAAAGTATCAATACTGTTATTAAGTCTATTTCTTGCATCATCTTGCGGAAATGATTATTTAGATATAAAACCTGAAACTAAAAATGAAGCAGACAACTTCTTTACAACAGAAGCTGATGCTGTCTCTGCAACGACTGCTATTTACAGCTTTCTAAGAAGCTGGGAAAACTCTGCATTTCCTTCGCAATATGTTTTTGGGGTTCCTGCGGATGACGTACTGAAGGGGTCTAATCCTGGAGATGCATCCTTTATGCTTGCTTATGACCAATTTACCTACACTGCTTCCGATGGCGGAGTAGAAGGATACTGGACAGGTCAATGGAATGCGGTTGCAAGATGTAATCAGGTAATCAGTAACATTCCAAAGATTACCATGAACGAGACATTGAAAAAAAGACTTCTTGCAGAAGCTAAAATGCTGAGAGCATATTTCTATTTTAATCTGGTAAGAATTTATGGAGGGGTTCCTATTTTTGATGGTATTCCTTCAGATTTAAATTACAATATCCCTAGGAAATCCAAAGAAGAAGTTTATAATTTCATCATTTCAGATTTAATTGCAGCTTCAGAAGTTTTACCTCAGACTTATTCTGCTGCGGATCAGGGAAGAGTTACCAAAGGTGCAGCGTTAGGATTGTTATCAAAAGTTTATCTGTATAAAAAAGATTATCAGAAGGCATACGATAGTTCTAATCAGGTAATTGCAATGGGATATTCATTAGATCCGGATTTCAACCATCTATTCAGAATAGCAGGAGAATTCGGTCCGGAATCTGTATTTGAAGTAGACTGTGAATGTTCTTCATTAGGAGGCAGTCAATATGCAGAAGTTCAGGGTGTAAGAGGACAGTTTGGATGGGGTTTCTTCACGCCTTCTCCATCTTTGGAAGCAGCATTTGAAACCGGAGATATCAGAAAAGAGCTTACCATCTTAAGAGATGGAGAAACAACGCCTGAAGGAGATGTTATTGCGGTTGGAGATCCTTTATCAGTAAAAACATTTAATCAGAAAGCGTATGTTCCTAAAAGTTTAAATAATACTTCTTGTGGATATGGCTCCAGACAAAATATAAGGATTTTAAGATTTGCTGAAGTATTGCTAATTAATGCAGAAGCAGCAAATGAATTAGGAAATTCTGCAACCGCAATCACGAATTTAAATAAAGTGAGAACGAGAGCCATGTTACCTGGTACAACAGCAACTACACAATCTGCATTACGTACTGCAATATGGAAAGAGAGAAGAGTAGAATTAGCGATGGAGGGAGACCGATTTGTTGATCTTGTAAGAACAGGACAAGCTTCCAGTGCTCTGGCAAGCTACGGATTTGTTGCCGGGAAAAACGATGTATTCCCAATACCACAAAACGCAATCAATCAAAGTAATGGGGTGCTTGTTCAGAATCCTGGATACTAAGCCTCATGAGAATTAAAAATTTTATAATATTAACAACTGCCATATATTTATGTGGCAGTTGTTCTTCTGAAGATACTATAAGTAACAGCAACCAACAGAGTCAGGAAACTCCCACCAACAACTACACCGATGCCCAACTCATCGAAATGGTACAAAAAGATGCTTTAAAGTATTTTTGGGATTACGCCGAATCAGGATCAAAATTGGCAAGAGAACGATATCATACCGATAATCCTTCTCAGGATGCAAATATTGTGACAACTGGGGGTTCGGGTTTTGGACTCATGACTATTTTAGTGGGTATTAAAAACGGATATATTTCCAGAGCTGAAGCGGTTTCGAGATTAACAACTTCTCTTAATTTCCTTCAGAATGCCAATCGTTTTCATGGAGCATGGCCGCATTGGATCAATGGAACCAACGGTCAGGTTGTACCTTTCAGTCAGAAAGATAATGGAGGAGATTTGGTTGAAACTTCATTTCTTGCACAGGGACTGATCTGTGTGAGAGAATATTTTAAAAATTCTTCAGATGCTTCAGAACTGGCAATTTCTCAGAAAGCTGATGCGCTATGGAAAGGAATTGAATGGAACTGGTATACACAAAATCCCGCAGCTCCCAATATGCTTACATGGCATTGGTCTCCCAATTACGATTGGCAGATGAATATGCCGTTAAGAGGTTTTGATGAAACGTTAATTACCTATATCATGGCTGCGGCATCTCCAAATTACTCAATCGATAAATCTGTTTATCAGCAGGGATGGGCCAGAAGCGGAAGTATAAAAAATACAGGATCTCAGTTTGGATTACCTGTTGTAGTCAATCATAACGGCGCAAATGGCACGGTAGGTCCGATGTTTTGGTCGCATTATTCATTTTTAGGACTGGATCCGAGAGGCTTGTCCGATGAATATGTAAATTATGGCGATGCCACAACCAATCATGCTAAAATAATGTATCAGTATTGCGTTGCCAATCCAAAAGGATGGCAGGGTTATAATTCAAAAAGTTGGGGACTTACAGCAAGTTATTCCAGAAATCCGAGTACAGGAGGAGACGATTACGCTGCACATCAGCCAAATAACGATTTAGGAATTATTTCTCCTACAGCAGCATTATCGAGTATGCCTTACACACCAACGGAAAGTATAAATATGCTAAGATTCCTTTATAATGAAAATTATAATAAATATGTAGGTGTAGCGGGACCTTATGATGCCTATTCTGTTCATTATAATTGGGTTACACCAAGATATCTTGCAATAGATCAGGGAACGATTGCACCAATGGTAGAAAATTATAAAAGCCAGTTTTTATGGCAGTTATTTATGAATGCGCCCGATGTTAAGCAGGGATTAATAAAATTAGGATTCCATTCTACACAGTATGGATTTTAAACAAAATTAAATTATGAAAAGGATAATACTTTCAGTCATCACTATATCATCACTCTCGGTTTCGTGTAAGAACTCACAGACTTCCATGCAGGAAGCATCAAAAGTTCAGATTGTAAAAAGCAATATCACAGACGAGCAGTTAATGGATAAGGTGCAAAAAGATGCTTTAAAGTATTTTTGGGATTATGCAGAGCCCAATTCAATGTTGGGAAGAGAACGCTATCACGAAGATAATATCTATCCGGATAATGATAAACATGTTGTGACGACAGGAGGATCAGGATTTGGATTGGCAACAATTTTAGTGGGTGTAGAAAGAGGATTTATTCCAAGAAAAGATGCGGTAAAAAGATTGAGTACCATGATGGATTTTCTTGCAAAAGCAGATCGTCATAAAGGAGCATGGTCACACTGGATCAATGGTGAAACTGGTAAAACAGTGCCGTTTGGAAAAAAAGACAATGGGGGAGATCTGGTAGAAACCGCTTTCTTAACTTCAGGAATTTTAATGGTTCGAGAGTATTTTAAAAACGGAAATACTGAAGAAAAAGCTTTAGCCAAAAAATGTGACGAGCTTTGGAAAGGCATCCAATGGAACTGGTACACAAAAGGTGGACAGAAAGTCCTTTACTGGCATTGGTCGCCCGATTATCAGTGGGAAATGAACTTCCCGTTGGAAGGCTACAACGAATGTTTAATTACATATATTTTAGCCGCTTCGTCACCTACTTATCCGATCGATGCCGAAACCTATTACAAAGGCTGGACAAGAAACGGAACCTACCTTTCAGATAAAGAAAAATATGGTTTACCGATGTACGTAAAGCACAATGGCGCAGCAGAATACGGAGGACCTTTATTTTGGGCACATTATTCCTATATCGGTCTGGATCCGACAAATTTATCCGATAAATTAATCAAAAACTATTTTGATTTAAATAAAAATCAGGTTTTAATTGATTACAAATATTGCGTTGAAAATCCCAAAAACTGGAAAGGATATGGACCCAATTATTGGGGATTAACAGCCAGTTATTCAAGAAATGAGGACGGAAGCGCAGGATATGATGCACATTTTCCGCAAAACGACCATGGGGTAATTACTCCTACTGCGGCATTGAGCAGCTTTCCGTATTCTCCAAAAGAATCAATGGATTTTTTAAGATTTATTTACACCCAAAAACCTGAATTTATTGGCTCAGCCGGACCTTATGATGCAACGTCTATTCATTATAATAACTGGACAACGCCAAGATATCTCGCGATCGATCAGGGAACGATTGCGCCGATGATAGAAAATTACAGAACCGGATTTTTGTGGAAATTATTCATGAATGCACCTGAAATTCAGCAGGGATTAAAGAAATTAAGCTTCAAATCAGAAAAATACCATATTAAATAATTTTTCAGAAGCTGTTTCCCGCTTTCCGCACTCGCTATTTTAGGGTTTCGGGGGGGGGGTCGCCCCCCCCCCCACCCCCAAAAAAGCACACACAGGAGGGGGCAACGGGGGGGTTTTAAAAAAAAGGGGTAAATATAATATAAAAA